>CAZYQQ010000133.1:0-12561 GCA_964650265.1 uncultured Planctomycetaceae bacterium | reverse complement strand
GGCTGGTGGTCCCCACGGTGGTCGAGCCGCTGCGGGAGGAGTGGGACGCGGTCCGGGCCGCCGCGGTGACCCTCGCCAAGGAGGGGGACAAAAAAGGGGCCGCCCGCGAGCTCGAAAAGTTCCACGACCGGCTCTGCGAAGTCCGCGTCCTCGACCCGGCGTGCGGCACGGGCAACTTCCTCTACGTCACCTTGGAGCACCTCAAGCGGCTCGAGGGGGAGGTGTTCGACACCTACGACCAGATAAGCGAGCGGCAAATGCTGCTCGAAAGTGGCCACACGGTCGACCCGCATCAACTGCTGGGGATCGAGATCAACCCCCGGGCGGCGGCCATCGCCGAGTTGGTTCTCTGGATCGGCTACCTGCAGTGGCATTTTCGCACCCGTGGCAACGTCCAGCCGCCGGAGCCGGTGATTAAGAATTTCAAGAATATTGAGTGCCGGGATGCGCTGATCCACTGGACGAGTATCCAACCACTGCTCGATGCGAATGGTAAACCCGTAACGCACTGGGACGGGCGAACCACAAAGCGCCACCCGGTGACAGGTGAGGAGGTGCCCGATGAAAACTCACGTGTGATTACACATAAGTATCTGAATCTAGAGAAAGCAAAATGGCCGGCGGCGGAATTTGTCGTGGGGAATCCGCCTTTCATCGGTGCCTCGAAGATGCGCCATGACTTGGGAGACGGATATACAGAGGCCGTACGTGAGACTTATTCCGAAGTTGGGGAATCTTGCGACTTCGTAATGTATTGGTGGCACAAGGCAGCACAATTAGCCAAGCGAAAGGCTATTCACCGGTTTGGATTCATTACAACGAACAGCTTGAAACAAACGTTTAACCGGAGAGTTCTGGACGCCCATCTCGTTGGGGAGCACGTGGTGTCCGTGATCTACGCAATTTCGGACCACCCATGGGTCGATGCTGCGCTGGGTGCTGCGGTACGCATCTCGATGACAGTTGGGATGGGAGGTCAACACGAAGGAGAATTGGCCCGTGTGACAGCAGAAACGCCTGGAGTGCAGAGCGAGGCCCGTGTGGTCGAGTTGAGTAGTAGCAAAGGGAAGATCAACTCCAATTTAACAATCGGAGCTAACCTCGGTGCCGCGCGCACCCTCCGCGCCAATCAATCCCTTTCATATCGCGGTGTGACGTTGATGGGCAGCGGATTTTGGGTGGATCCCGACGAAGTAATTCTCCAAGAGGAGCCCCAAGTAATCAGACCACTGTGCAATGGAAAAGACCTAACAAGCACCTCTCGGGGCGTATTCGCAATAGACCTTTTCGGCCTCGAACTCGAAGAGGTTCGACGCAACTACCCTCGCATATTCCAGCGATTAATAGAGCGAGTCAAGCCGGAACGCGATCAATCAAAGCGTAAAGCATACCGGGATCGATGGTGGGTCTTTGCGGAACCACGGCCTGACCTTCGACTCGCTTTAATCGGCCTAAATCGCTACGTCGCCACGGCAATGACAGCAAAGCATCGCATGTTTGAGTGGTTAGGGGCTGACGTGTTGCCAGACCAGGGGCTGATCGCTCTTACAGTTCAAGATGCAGCACTGTTCGGGGTACTTTCAAGCCGGATTCACATTGCTTGGACCTTAGCGCAGGGCGGGACGCTAGAAAGCCGCCCTCGCTATAACAACTCTCGCTGCTTTGAGACCTTCCCATTCCCCGACGCCACCGAATCCCAAAAGTCGCGCATCCGCGAACTCGGCGAGCAGCTCGACGCCCATCGCAAGCGACAGCAGGACCTCCACCCCAAGCTCACGATGACCGGCATGTACAATGTGCTCGAAAAACTCCGCTCGGGTGAGGCGTTGACCGCAAAGGAGCAGGAGATTCACGAGTGGGGCCTCGTCTCGGTCCTCAAGCAAATCCACGACGATCTCGACCAAGCCGTCGCCGCCGCCTACGACTGGCCAGTCGACCTCACCGACGAAGAAACCCTCGAGCGCCTCGTCACCCTCAACCACGAGCGGGCCGAGGAGGAGAAGCGCGGCCTCATCCGCTACTTACGACCCGACTTCCAAAACCCCACCGGCACCACCCAACAAACCCTCACCACCACAGCCGACGACGAAGAGCAACCTACCCCTGGCACCGCAAAGCCGGCTAAAATCAAAAAACAACCCTGGCCGAAGACATTGAGCGAACAAGCCTCCGCCGTCCAAGCCGCGTTAACCCAACACGCTGCCCCGGCCGACGAAACCGACCTCGCGAAGTACTTTACCAGGGCGAATAAGGAGCGGATTGCGGAGTTGCTGGAGACGCTGGGGTCGTTGGGGAGGGCGCGGGAGTTGGGGGATGGGAGGTTTGTGGGGGTGTAAGTTCGATCGCAAGGAACGCTCGAAATGCGTACACAATAACGTTTAAGGTGGCACGGCAATGAGTAAAAAGTATCCCGCAATTCACCCCGGTATACGCGCTGAGTTGCAGATTTCTGACGAGGAATCAGACGTTCACTTCTGGGACCGCGCTCGAAAGGTCTGTAAGCCTTGCTGGGAACTTCGCTATTGCCCCTATGGAGGGCTAGTTGAGGACTTCCCCTTGCTCAGTCGATCCCACGAAGCTAAGCGGGAACGGGTGGAAACCTTGCGTGAATCTGTCAGCGCCGGTACAGACATCAGAAAGAGTAATCTGGCGTCCAATTACCCCAAGTTAGTGGAACTCTTTCGAACCACCTTAATGCAGCGATACGCGGAACTTCATGGCGAAGGTCTTGCCCAGCAATACCTAGAAACTTTGGAAGACAAAGCAGAGGAATTACAGAGCCAGCCGAAGGAGCTCACCGACTCCGAAATACGTCAGTTTCAGCAGGAGATTAGCTTTTTCGACGCACACGGCTATCCGGAAACCCTACCCTCTGAAATTCATGAACTACAGTGTACGGTTTTTGGACACGTTTGCCCCGTCATTTACAGCTCAGCCGCATTTACAGAGACCTCGGAACAGCGACGCGAAGGGCGCTATATTCCCTTTGGGGTGAAAATGCGAGTCGTGCGCCGTGACAACTATACGTGCCAGCATTGCGGAATCCATCTCCGAGATGACGAGGTGGAATTCGATCACATCATACCCGTTTCGAAAGGGGGGAGCTCTGAAGAACACAACATCAGATTAACCTGTTTCGATTGCAACAGGTCTAAATCGGATCAGGTTCAAATCTAAGCGGAGCATTACCGTAACCGGAGTATAGCAAATGCTAGTTTTTATTGATACGAATGTCTTATTAGATTTCTACCAGATGTCTAAGGATGACCTCGAGGAGATTCGAAAGGTAACAAAGCTTGCGACGGCAGAAAAGCTAACTTTGTTGATTTCGTCGCATGTCGTCGATGAGTTCACGCGGAATCGTGAGGGTGCTATCGCTTCATCCATCACGACCTTCGGCAATAGCAAAGTCGAGCTTCATCGACCGCACTTAGTGCGAAGAACAGATGAAATCGTCGAACTGGAGAAAATTCGCCAACAATTCAAGCAGCTTGTTTCCGCGCTGAAGGCGAAGGTGACCGCTGAGGCCGTGGCAGAGACGACTAAAGCGGATCAGGTGATCCGAGAACTATTTCACGTCCAAGTTCCGTCAACCGTAGACGTTAAAGTGATCGCACGAGCAAAGGAGAGATCCGTATTAGGCCGGCCGCCCGGAAAAGGCAACTCTATCGGGGACGCTATCCATTGGGAGTGGCTGATAGACGTAGTGCCCCAAGGAGAAGACGTTTGTTTAGTAAGTGGCGACGGGGATTTTGCATCGGAGTTGCAACGAGATGCCCTCGCGGCATACTTGAGTTCTGAGTGGCGCGAGAGGAAAGATTCTGAATGCCATTTCTACCCGGCACTGTCGTTATTCTTTCGAGAGCACTTTCCCGACATAAAACTTGCCGACGAAGTAGATCGAATGATAGCCGTCGACCAGCTAGAGCAGTCGAAGAGCTACGAAGACACCCATCTGGCCGTTGCCAAACTGCTGACCTACGACGAGTTTCCGATAGCTGAATTGCGCAGACTTGGCGAGGCGTTCCGCAGTAACGGACAGGTCTCAAGAATATTTGGCGATCACGACGTGCTGAGTTTAGCGGATAGGTTAATCCAACATGGCTGGGAAAAGGACGCTAGAGACGAGGTCCAACCGATTTTCAATTTAATGGTCAACCACGAATACGATAATAGTCTAGAGGCCAGGAGCGTACCTTCTCCTTGCCAATGATTGCCGCCGGGTGCCACTGCCCCCCTTCGTCCACGGACGCAACGCCCCCTCTGCACCTCACACTCGCCGAGGCGAGTGGCATACTCTCCGCGAGGCACTCGTCTTCCCGAAGCCGTGTCACCTCGGCCGACGACCAAAGCGCTCTCCCCTTGTCTCCACTTGCGCCAAAGTCGCACCACCCGGGGCGTATCTTCGTCGAGTGCGGCTGACAGAGGCGGCATTGATTAGAAGAGGTTGCCGTACTCATCGTCGGGCCTCGAAATCAGACTTCATTCCAAAGCTGATCCGCCTCAAGTCGGCGATGGACCACCATGCCCGATACTTTGAACTCCTTGCCGATATACTTTTCCACATGTTCACGAACGCCGGTTGCCTCGTCGCGTGGATCTAAGCCGACGCTTCGCACCATCTCAATGGCCGCTGCAAAGCTAGTCGCAAGCGGCACCGGCGGTACGAGAATTAGCCCCGCAAAGGTGTTCGCATGAAACTCAATGTAGCTGTATTCCTTTTCAGGAATCGACGCCGTCACCGCCTCCTTCCATTCCGCCACGGAATGGAAGTCGAAGCTTTGCCACAATTCACCATGCAACACTTTATGCCCTAGTTCGTGGGCCAGCGTGAACCGGTAGCGGTGCTCTCGGTTTAGATACACATACTCATCAACTCGGATTTCGGTTAGATCTCGCGTGATGAAGCCATCGATATCGTACGATTCCTGCAAACCCGGCATCGGGACGATGTCCATTCCGAGGTTCGCTTCGATTATACGTTCGATGTCCAATGGCACATTCCCGCCGGAGTTGTGCTCCGCGAGAAATGTGCTAGCTCTTGTACGGAGCTCTTCCTTGGAGATGTAGGGTGCCTGAAAACTCACCTGCACTAGCTCCTACGAATGCGTTCCACGAGGTTGTCTAATCCTTCGCCTGAAACTTGCTTCGCTCTAATAGTGCGAAACAGCACCGGCAATTTGTCCACCACCGCGTCGTCCTTCATCAAGTCTTCCGGAATCTTGCCACGCTCCGCCGCCGCAAGATCGAATAATTCGAGCCATTTGTCCGACCCTTCCGGAAAGCCCAACGAAGCGGCGTATCTGCCTAAAAGTTCGTCACTTTGTGGCGGGGGATAAAGCCCCCGTTCAAGGCGACTGTAGTTGCCAGGGTCCAGTTCATTCTTCAGGCAGAATTCGCGCAGGCTTAACCCAGTGTTCAGCCTAGATTTCTTTAAAAACGCACCGAATTTCTTAGACATTGTAGCACCTCTCAACGTTTGTCACACCGTCGTAACAGCTTGCATCCCTGACCGTTTGTTCCTGTTGTCATTATTGTACATTTGCTCCTGTTGTCATTATTGTACAACGGATACAACATCGGTCAAGATCAGGAAAGTTCCGAAAAGTAATTCCCCGACTTACGGCCATGCTCACCCCCCATCGCCTCTCTAACCCAAATCGCCGGGTGCCTGGGGTCAGGTTGCGCCAGTGACTTTCCATCGGCTCTCGTCGCCGCCGCAACCTGCCCCCAGGTACTTCCACCCCAACCCGGCGCCAAGTTCCCATCACGCCCACCAGCCACCGAGCGCCACCTCAGACAACTCGCGTCCTCAGCCACACTTTTCTGATCCCCCCATCTCCTCCTCATCCCCCTGATCTCCTTTTCGTGACCCGCCGCATACCGGGAACTAACGCCGCGCGGCTCAGGGCCACCCCGAAGGGGTCACTTTCCAAAGCCCGGGTGCGCCGGTACTCCGGCGCACCCGGGGGAACCGAGTGAAAAAGTATGCCATTACCCCGACGGGTTATCCAATGTGGCAGCGCAGGCCCAAGAGTTTGTAAAACCCCGTTGGGGGTATCGGGGTGAAATGTCTCACGTCCCCCAGGGTGCGCTAGCGCGACCCTGGGCTTTGGAGTTCAACCCCGTTGGGGTAGGTTCCAAATGTCCTCCAACTCAAGCCAGGGCCAAGTTCCCATCACGCCCACCAGCCACCGAACGCCACCCAGCCACACTTTTCTGATCCCCCTCTCTCCCCCTCTCTCCTCCTCATCCCCTGATCTCCTTTTTGTGAGTCGCCGCGCTCCGGGAACTAACGCCGCGCGGCTCAGGGCCACCCCGAAGGGGTCACTTTCCAAAGCCCGGGTGCGCCGGTACTCCGGCGCACCCGGCAACATCGATGCGGGTTCGAACGACTAATTTGACCTGGGCAAGGACTTTTGTTTGATTCGACATGCCTTGCACTTCCGTAGGGCAAGCAGTTGAAGAACAACACTAGCCGGGATGGCTATGAAGGTGAGCGTACCGCACGAACACATAGAGATCATAAAAACACTCAAACCGATTCCGAGGTAGGCTTCGCGACGCTGTTTACACGTTGGGCACTCCTCCGGCGGAAGATTTGTTTGCGAGGTTTCCGTCGCGGAACTCATGGGTCTAAAGAACTCGTCTCAAGGCAAACTTGGGATTCGTTGATACAGAGCGCAAGTCGCAGAACAATGGGAGACGCTCAACCTTTACTGCCCGCCGATTTACCAATTGGATACCCGAGCTATTCCTAAAAGTCGTGGATGGACTGAGTTGAAAAAGGGGGCGTAGTTGGGTTTGAACTAGGTTTCTTCACAACCATCATTCCCAGGAGTACGCCAACATGCGTCACGTTACCACAGCCCTCACGACGCTTCCATCCGCGCACGATGTGCTGACCCATATTCTCCGTCAGGAAGTTGCAAGCGTGTCCCCATAAGTCTCCCCTGTAAAGCTGGGGGCAAGTTGCCATCACCCCCACCAGCCACCGAGCGCCACCTCGGGCAAACGCGCGCCCTCAGCCACACTTTTCTGATCCCCCCATCTCCTCCTCATCCCCCCTATCTCCTTTTTCCTTCCATTGTACATTGTAGGACGATGGTCTCCATCGTCTGAAGCGCGGACGCGCCCGGCCTTCGCTATCCGCTTGAACGCGACGCGGGTTGGTAGCGCCGACGATTTGGAAAATCGTCCCACGAACCACACTTTTCTGATCCCCCCTATCTCCTCCTTCCTTCCATTGTGCATTGTAGGACGATGGTCTCCATCGTCTGAAGCGCGGACGCGCCCGGCCTTCGCTATCCGCTTGAACGCGGCGCGGGTTGGTAGCGCTGACGATTTGGAAAATCGTCCCACAATGGCGATAATTCGCTTGTTTGGCGCGATTTTCGACTTTTGGGGAAGTTCTTGGTGGGAATTGGGCACTGCCCGGCATAGACTCGAAATCACGTGAATGCCCCCTTTTGCGGACCACGTGGAATCAATCCGAGCCGGGGACGTGAGTCCCCGGAGTAAAGACGATCACCACCAAGAAGTGAACGCGGATTTTCAGGATCTGGCAGGATCCTCGGGATCGGAATGCGCCTCGCGGGAATCCTTCCGGCAACCGGCGCTTCTGATCCGTGGTCATCCGAGAAAACCCGCGGCGATCCGTGTCCCATCGTTACACTTTACCATCTAGCGAAGGCTCTTTGGCAACTCGAACCCCACACGCTGCCCGGGCAAACGAGCCCATGCTACGATCCTTCATCCTTCATCCCTGCCCCCCCGCGCGGCACACTTAAACGACAAAACTTGACGAAACAGTGCCACGTGGCACACCCCTGGATCAAAACATCCCCTGATTCACAGAGTTTGAGGCCGACAAATGTCACACTCGTGGCACGACCCCCCCCTCGAAAACGCGAAAACGGTGCCAAGAAGGAGGAAGGTGGTGGTGGTTGGTCGGAGGCCAGACTCCGTGGCCTCTGACACCTGATACCTCTCCCCTTCGCCAATCCACCGCATCGAAAGTCGCCCAGCTTACCACCCCACCCCAGGTCAGCTTGGCCCCGGATAGCAAGGGGTGTTAGAATCCCCCCCGCTGATGTCACCTTACTCAACAACGATTCGCCACCATGTCTGCCACGCTTACCTACCGCGACCTGTTCCTCCGCTGGCCCGCCAGCATGCAGCGCCGCGGCATCCTGACGACGAACCTTAACGAGTCGATTCCCTTCCGCGGCTTCATGACATCCGGCACGATGCTGCTCCTTGAGCGGACGAACCCCGACCAGCTCGGCGCGCGGTTCATCTACATCGAGTACACGGCCATCAACTCGGTCAAGCTGATCGATCCGTTGAAGACGGTTCAGTTTGCCGAACTGGGATTCGAGGGGAAGCTATCGCAATAGCGGGGGCGACCTACAGGGCGAGCACCGCTTCGAGGTCTCCCTTCCAGCGGACGAAGCCTTCGATCGCCTCGTACTCGGCCAGCCCCAGCTTGTCGAACAACTCGGCCGTGCCGCGATTGCGGTCCTCGGCCCGTTGCCAGAACTCGCGCGGGTCGGGCCCTGGAAAGAGGGCTTTGTCCTTCTGCGACTCGTGTTTGAAGATGGCGGCCCGCTTGCGCATCAGTTCCTGCGGACTGAGCGGCACGGCCATTTCGACCTGGTGAGGTCCCCACTCTTGCCACGCCCCGCGGTAGAGCCACACCTCGCAGTCGGCATACCAGGCCTCCTGCTTCACCCGCATGCAGGCGTTGAGCACCGCGCTCAGGCAGGTGCGATGGGTGCCGTGCGGGTCGGACAGGTCGCCAGCGGCGTAGACTTGATGGGGCTGAACCTTGTTGAGGAGGTCGACCGTCAAACGGATGTCCTCCTCGCCGAGAGGCTTCTTGCGGACGCGACCGGTCTCGTAGAACGGCATGTCCATGAAGTGAAGCTGCTCGGGGGGTACACCGGAGGCCCGGGTTGCGGCTCTGGCTTCGGTGCGGCGGATGATCCCCTTGATGAACTGGACCTCGGTGCTATCGACCTGGCCGGGCTTCTTGTTCTTGAGGAACTGGTCGATGTGCTCGTCGAGTTCCGCGGTCCGGCCAGGATCGATACCGAAGTGGCGATTGAACTCGGCGGTGAACTCGGCGAAACGAACGGCGTCGTCGTCGAAGACGGCGATATTACCGGAGGTTTGATAGGCAACATGAACCTCATGCCCCTGATCGACCAGTCGAATCAAGGTCCCCCCCATCGAGATCACGTCGTCGTCGGGATGGGGCGAGAAGATAAGCACCCGCTTGGGGAAGATATGCTCGTGCGAACGAGGACGGTCGCCCGGCTGCTTGATGTGAGGGGGTTTGCCACCCGGCCAACCCGAGATGGTGGACTGCAGGGCGCGGAACACCTCGAGATTGATTTCGTAGGCGGTGCCGCGGATGGCCAGCAGTTCCTGGAGCCCCTCCTCGTTGTAATCCTCCTCGGTCAGTTTGAGGATCGGCTTCTTCACGCGCTGGGCGAGCCAGATCACCGCCTTGCGGATCAGGGTTTCGTCCCACTTCACCGAGCCAAGGATCCAGGGGCTCTTGCGCCGGGTGAGCGTCTCGGCGGCCGCCTCGTCGATGAAGATCTGGGCGTTGGGATGCTCCTGCAGGAAGCTGGCCGCGACCGACGTGGAGATCGCCCCTTCGATCGCCTCGGCCACGATCCGCGCTTTCCCCTCGCCAAAGGCGAGCAGCACCACCTGCCGGGCGTCGAGAATCGTTCCGACCCCCATCGTGATCGCCCGGCGGGGGACATTCTCCTCGCCAAAGAAGTCGCTCGCCGCATCACGGCGGGTCACGCGGTCGAGAGTGATCAAGCGCGTGACGCTATTGCGACCCGAACCGGGCTCGTTGAAGCCAATGTGCCCGGTGCGGCCAATACCGAGAATCTGAAGGTCGATTCCGCCGACCTGACGAATCGTCTGCTCGTAGCGCCGGCAGTACTCCTCCACTGTCCCCTCGTCGATAGTGCCATCGGGGATGTGGACATTCTCGGGCAAGATGTCGACATGGTCGAACAGATGCTCGCGCATGAACCGGACATAGCTTTGCAACTCCTCCGGTTGCATGGGATAGTATTCGTCGAGGTTGAAGGTGATGACGTTCTTGAACGACAAGTCCCCACGCTGGTGCATTTCGACCAGGGCGTTGTAGACACCAACCGGCGTACTCCCCGTGGCGAGGCCGAGCACGCAGGGCCGCCCCTCCGCCTCGCGCGTGCGGATGAGGGCGGCAATCTGCTGGGCCACCGCCGTGCTGGCCTGATTCGCGTGGCGGAAAACCCGGCACGGAATTCGCTCGACCGCGTCGTGGGGAGCGGCATGCATCATCGGGTGCCGAGGGGGCTGATCGTGTCGGTGCATCGGTTGGTCCAGGGTGCCGCTCATTATTGGTTAAGTTTCTCGATGGCTTGGGGTAAGTTGGGATCGACGATGCCACGTTCGCCGCGACCTTCCTTGTCGATCCGCCGGTTCGCATGCTCCATGATTCGGGGCAGATCGGCCCGCCAGAACAGTTCTTGCTCTTCGCGAGGAGGCACGCTGACGGGCCGAAGCAAGCGAAAGCCGACCTGCTGCCCTTCGTCGCTGGCAAACCACCAAGGACTCAAGGGAGTATTCGGGTCGTTGATCCGCCATTCGTCGTCATCCGTCGCCAGGCGACTCGTCACTTTGCACTCCTCAGCAGGCTGCAACCACGATCCCCCTTTGAGGACTCGCGGGTACAACTCCGTGGGCCAGGCAATCGCCTCTCGGACACCCACCCGGGCGCCATCCGGTGGGCCTTCGACAGGATCGTAGGCGTCGAGCACCCACTCGGCCGCATTGCCATGCATGTCGTACAGGCCCCAAGCGTTGGGCCGTTTTTGGGCGACGTGTCCAAGCTCGAGGTCGCTATTTCCCTCGTACCAGGCGTGTTCGCCGAGTTGGTCGGGATCATCTCCAAAGGAATACTCGGTTTTGGTCCCGGCGCGGCACGCATACTCCCACTCGGCCTCGGAGGGGAGTCGCAGGAACTCGCCATTCATCAGACTAAGCCACTTGGTGTACTGCTTGGCCGAGTATTGGGTCATCGACACCGCGGGTTGGGTCGGATCGTCGCCGGAGCCGAACGTGAACGTGGGCTCGTACAGTTTCGAGGGGGACGTAATCGCGTCGACCTCGTTCGTGGAGTCGACTTTCCGGATGCCGAGGTCGGCAAACTTGTCGAATGCCGTGCTGAGTTCCATGTATTGGAAGTACTCGGCCCAGGTGACCTCGGTCTTACCGATCCAGAACGGCTCGATCTCGACATGCAAGGTGCGATCGCCACGCCGAAATTCGTAGACTCCTCCAGGAACAGGAATCATTTCGTAGCGGACATCACTGCCGGGAATGCGGGCGACGTAGGGAACCATATACCCCTGAGGCACCTTCACGTAATGTCCGGTGTCGGGTTGGGTCGCCACAATGCCTTGGGGTAGTTGCAGAGCTTCTTCCCCAGCAGCGTGCGACGCCAGTCCGATCAGTCCACTGGCGCATGCGCACATCAGGCAAAGGATCAAGGGCATTCTTAGGTTCGTTCGCATGGACGTCGATCCGCAACACCGCTGCCGCGTGTCGCCACAAGGGGGACACACGTGGAGAGTAGATAATGGCATGGTCGATGTAATTAGCCAGCAAGGTTCTCGGTTTGGTCGAGCTTGGTCCGTCCCGGAATGGCCACTGGCGGCTCCGGCACGTCGCTCCAGGCATAGTCGGTGGGGCCAAGACGCTCGTTGCTGTTGAAGCAGGCATCCCAGGTCAGCGACTTCCCGGTGTAGCCAGCCATGCGGCCCATAATGGCGAGCATTGTGCTATTGCACATGTAGTGGCCATTGTTGATGATCTTGCCCTCGCGCAGAGCCTGGAAGAACTCGGTTTGCTCCTGCTGCCACATATTGGGCTGGGGGCCTTGATACCGCCAGGTCTCGTTTCCTTGCTTATCGAACAACTGATGGGCACCGAGAATATTGGCTTGGCCCTCGGTGGCGAGGACGCGCTCATCAACCAGCGTGTCGCACCCGTCCTGTTGACGGCAGCTAAAGAAGACGCGCTGACCAGTCGGATATTCGTAGAACACGGCAAAGTGGTCGTAGATATTTCCGTACTTCGGCTCGGTTCGTTGCTGTCGCCCCCCCAGGGAAATGACTCTCGTTGGCTGGATATCCCCTAGCAACCAGGCGGTCTTGTCGAGACTGTGGACCGCCTGCTCGGCAATATGGTCGCCCGACAGCCAGGTATGATAGAGCCAGTTTTTAAGCTGATACTCCATGCGACTCCACTCGGGCTTGTCGCCTCGATGCCAGAGCCCCAGCGAGTTATAGGTCGACTGGATGGCGATGATCTCGCCAATCGCCTTCTCGTTGAGAATGCGGTCCATGATGGCTCGCACGCCGAAGTCGTATCGCCAGCAAAGGCCGGAAACGACCGACAGACCCTTTTGCTTGGCCATTTCGCACGTTTCGAGGACGTGCCGCACGCCGGGGGCATCGACGGCCACTGGCTTCTCGACGAACGTGT
>CAZYQQ010000132.1:0-12612 GCA_964650265.1 uncultured Planctomycetaceae bacterium | reverse complement strand
GTAGGGATGCGTAAAGCGGAGCGGAACGCACCTGATAACGCTGTATCCCAATCACTACGTCACTCCACCACGGTCTTACCGCGCGACTTGACCGCCCCCGTGCGCGGATTGATGGTCAGATTGAGCTCTTCGGCGTCCTTGGTGTAGAAGAGGTAGCCGTACATCATCTCCTGGATCGTCTGCTGGCCGTCGCGGACGGTGGCCGAGGGGTCGGGGTTGAAGGGGTTGAACTGCGAGTTGTCGAAGTGGCTCAGGCATTCGAAATCGGTGCCCGCGGGATACTTCCTTCCCCCCTGTGCCACGTGGTAGGGGAGTTGCCAGTCGAAGTTGTAGTTGGGAATCATCAGCATCGTCTCGGCGGGGCGTTGCGGCGGCCGCGCGATGAATGTGGTGTCCTTGCCTCGCAAGTGCATGTGGGCGAAAAAACCATACACGGTCACATCCTCGTCGACTCCCTTGGTCCGCGAGACGGGATGATGCGAAGCGTAGGGGGGGATGGCGAATCGCGTGTTGGAGAGCTGCAAGTAGTGGAGTTCCTTGTCGACCTGCTCACGCGGGAAGCGGAAACCGACTCGCAGCCGGGTCTTCTCCGGCTTGCCGGTCGTCGTGAGGTGAATTTGCAATCCGACCGCCGAGCCAGCGGGAATCCGAGAGGCGATGCCATCCGACAGCACCATCGGCCCCACGCCAGGGACGTAGCCGGTGATGAGTTTCGCCTCGCGCGGGTCGGCCCCGATCTTTAAAAAGCCGAGGTTGGCGTGATGGACGATGCGGGGGTTGTCGGGCTGGATTTCGGCGGCCAGCAGCCATGTGTCGCGGAGGAAGAGTTGGGGGAGAACGGCGTATTTGTAGTCGACGAACCCGTCGGCGGGAATTTCGTACTCGCCAGGGATGGTGAGAATCAGATCGGGTTTGCCGATCCACCACCGCTGGCCCCCCCACTCGGGATCGGGATCCGACATTTCGCTCGCCGAGTTCACCACCTCCGGCTGCTCGGTGGCGGGATCGCCCAGGGGCATGCCGGCGCGGACCCACCCGACGATGGTTTCGCGGTCCTCGCGGCTAAGCGTGCGGGCGTTGAGGAACTCGCCATGCTTGGGGCTGGCGTACCAGGGGGGCATCCGCTGCTGGTCGACCACTTCGGCGATCATTTCGGCGTTGCCGGCGACGTCGTCGTAGCTGATGAGCGAGAAGGGGGCCGTCGTGCCGGGTTGATGGCAATACTGACAATGCTGCGCGATGAGGGGGCGGACATGCTCGTGGAAGGTGAGCTCGCGGTCGGTGGCCGAGGCCTTTAGGGGGGGCGTAATGACGCAGCCATCGACGGTGGTTTCGGTGACCTGGATTTCCTGGCCGGCGAGAATCGCCTCGATCGCGTCGCGCAGCGGCGTTTGGGTCGCCTTGGGTCGCATGCCGGTGACGCGATACTGGTCGTCGATGCGGCCGCGATAGCGGAGCTTGAGGTCGGCGTCGAGGACCACGACCTCGGGGGTCCGGCCAACACCGCAAGCAGCCACGGTGCTGCCGTCGATATCCTGGACGCAGGGGAAGGGGATGTCGAACTCGACCCCCTGGGTCGCCACGTCTATGAGCGACTCGGTGGGACTCACATTGACGCTGGCGAACTGGATACCACGAGGACCGAACTCGGCGTTCATCTCCTTGAGTCGCGGCAGGTAGCGCTGGACGATCGGACAGGTCGTGTTGGTGAAGACCAGCACGACGGCCTTGGTGGGGTGAGGCCCCTCGGTGGCGACCAGCTCGTCGAGCGAGCGGGGGAGATAGCGAATGTCGTTGAAGCGGGCCCCCTCGACCTTGTCGCCAATGGCGGGGCGGGGGGTGGCCGTGGCGGCTGTCGTCGGAGCGCTGGTCGTCAGCCATCCCACCACCGCCAAAACCAACGCGGCTCGCCGACACGTCGCGGAGAAGTTGCTCATCCCGTTTTTCACTCGCTGGGCTCGCTTGATGATCGCTGGCGCCGGGCGAATTGCCCGGGTCCACAGTCCCCTATTCTACCCGCAGTGTGCCCAAAAGGTTACGCCACTGGGACTTCAGCCGATTGCCTTGTCAGCCAATTGCCTCTTCTCCGGGGACGAAACGTCCCCCCTGATAGCCGCGGAGGAACTCGGCCCCGGTCATGACCCGTTTTCCGGCGGGCTGGATTTCCAGGATTTCGAGGGCCCCCGCGCCGGTGGCCACCACCAGCCTCCCCTCCGCAGCCAAGGGCTCACCGGGTCGCGAGTCCCCAGTTGGCAGGTCGGCGTGGGCCACCCGGTCGATGTTGACCCGCAGCGGGGGGCGGTCCGCCACCTGCCAGTAGGAATAGGCCCGCGGCCAAGGGTGGAGCCCCCTGACGCGGCACTTGAGGTGCCGGGCGGGGAGCGACCAATCGAGCCAGCCCTGTTGTTTGGTGAGGCGGGGGGCCTTGGTGACGGCGGTCGACTGCTGTGGCAGCGGGCTGGCCGAATCGGTGGCGAGCTGGTCGACCACTTCGAGCACGGCCACCGCCCCGAGGGGGGCGAGCCGGACTTCGAGTTCGCCCGCTGTTTCGTCGGGATCGATGGCGAGCGACTTTTGGGCGAGGATCGGCCCGGCGTCGAGCCCTGGGGTCATGTGGATGACGCTCACGCCGGCTTCCGTATCGCCGTTGAGGACGGCCCACTGCACCGGGGCGGCGCCGCGGTACTTGGGGAGGAGCGAACCGTGGAGGTTGATCCCCCCGAGGCGCGCGGCGGCGAGGGCCCCAGGGCGAAGGATCTCGCCATAGTCGCACACCACCAGCAGGTCGGCATTCAGGGTTTCGAGTTTCTCGATCGACTCCGGCAGGTTGATGCTCTCGGGGGTCCAAAGGGTAAGCCCCAGTTCGTGCGCCACCTGGTGCATCGGAGGGAGGGGCTCCTTGCCACGGACCCGCGCCGGGCGCGAGACGACCTCGAGCACTTCATGCCCGCTGGAAACCAGCGCGCGAAGGGTGGGGACGGCAAAGGGCCCGGTCCCCATCATGACGAGGCGCAGTGTGTGGTCTATTCCGTGGGCTTCGTCCGCCATGTGTGGTCAGGCCCGCTGCGATTCGAGTTCCGCCAGCACCGCCATCGCCTGGTCGAAATCGGGGGCTTCGCCGGTGGCAACGCGGCTGTCGTAGGCGATTTCAAAATCTTCCACCTGATCGCGCAACGTCGCCAGCACGCTCGGAGCGAGCCGGTCGATGAACAGCCGCCCATCGAGATGGTCGGTCTCGTGCTGGACGACCCGGGCAGGGAAGTCTTCGAGATCGAGCGAAATAAGGTTTCCCGCGAGGTCGTAGGCCTCGAGGTGAATGAACTTGTTGCGAGTCACTTCGGCGTGAACGCCTGGCAGGCTGAGGCAGCCTTCCTCGCGGACCTGCTGCCCCTTGCCGCGCGAGAGGATCGGGTTGATCACGACCATCTCTTCCTCGGGTTTCTGGGAATCGCCAGAGGGATTCATCACGAATAAACGGTAGGGGAGGTTCACCTGATTGGCGGCGAGCCCCACCCCCTCGTGGTCGTACATAAGGTCGAACATTTCGGCCACCCAGGCGTGAAGCTGCTTGTCGACACGCTGAATCGGCTTCGACTCGTAGCGGAGGACGGGATGGGGATAGTGGACGATCTCGAGCGGCACGACTGGCAAACCTTGGGTCGGAAGGGGCTGAATCTATGGGAATTAACGGCCATAGCGGTGGACGTCGTTGACCAAAGTATAAGCGCGCCGGGGGCCCTGGCCCAGGTTCCCGGCGGGACTGTAACGCCATCGCGGGTTGTGCGGTCCGCGGGGCAGGCCATTTAGGGGGCCGCCGGTGGGCGACTTGACGGCGTGGGGAAGGTTTGCCGATGGTAGAAAGCAGGACAGCCTCTGATCTTATCCCCTGGGAACACCACGCGTGAATATCCTGTTTGCCACCACCGAAGCGGTCCCCTTCTGCAAGACAGGGGGGCTTGGTGACGTTTGCGGGGCCCTGCCGGTCGAGCTGGCGAAACTCGGCCACCGTCCGCTGCTCGTGATGCCGGCCTTTCGCCAGGCCTACGAGAGTGGCCAACCCCTTGAAGACCTCGACGTGGAGATCGAGGTCGAGATTGCCGGCACCCCGGTCCATGGCGGACTGCTGAAGAGCCACCTGCCCGATTCCGACGTGCCGGTCTACCTGATCGAACAGCACGATTACTATAACCGCCCCTCGCTCTACTTCGAGGATGGCGAGGACTACAAGGACAATTGCGAGCGATTCGTCTTCTTCTCGCGGGCCGTGCTCGAAGTGATCGAGCAGGTGGCTCCCGAGACAGAGCTGGTCCACTGCCACGACTGGCCGGCCGGGCTCGTGCCGATCTATTTGCAAACCCAGTCGAGTCCCCACGTCGCGCTGGACCAGATCGCCACGCTCTTAACGATTCACAATCTGGCCTACCAGGGGAACTTCTGGCACTGGGACATGGAGCTGACGGGGCTCGACTGGAAGTATTTCAACTGGCAGCAGATGGAGTTCTACGGTCAGCTCAACTTCCTCAAGACAGGTCTCGCGTTTGCCGACGTCCTCAGCACGGTGAGTCCCCGTTACGCCCAGGAGATTCAAACTCCCGAGCAGGGGTATGGGCTCGATGGGCTGTTGCGCCACCGGTCGGAGGACTTGTTCGGGGTGCTCAACGGGGTCGACTACCGCGAGTGGAATCCGGCAACCGATCCCCACATCGCGCAGAACTACGACGTCGAAACGTTCACTACCGGCAAGGCGGCCTGCAAGGCCGCGCTGCAGCGGGAGCTGGGACTGCCCGAGCGGGCCGATCTGCCGCTGTTTGTCGCCGTGAGCCGGCTGGCCGACCAGAAGGGGTTCGACCTCATTGCGCCGCTCTTGGAAAGCTACGCCGCGCGGGACAATTCCCAGTGGGCGATTCTGGGAACCGGCGACCCGCGGTACCACCGCTTGCTCGCGGAGCTTGCCGCGCGGTTTCCCCAACAGCTCGCGGTGCGGCTCGAGTTCTCCAACCCGCTGGCGCATCGGATGGAAGCGGGGGGAGACATCTTTGTCATGCCGAGCCGCTACGAGCCATGCGGGCTCAACCAGATGTACTCGCTCCGCTACGGGGCGGTGCCGCTGGTCCGCGCAACGGGAGGGCTGGCCGACACGATCGAGAACGCCTCGCACGAGGCGCTGTTCAATACGACAGCCAATGGGTTCAGCTTTGTCGATTACACGGTCGAGGCGATCGCTTCGACCATCGAGCGGGTGCTAGCCTCCTACAGCAATCCCGACGAATGGCGTCGGATCGTGATGACGGGAATGCAGCAGGACTGGAGTTGGAACGCGAGCGCCCGGCGGTACGACGAGCTCTATCGTCACACGCTGGCGCGGCGGGCGTCGCTGGTGTAAACCCGTCGCAGTCCCCACCCGGCCAGGCCGGCCAGCAGGGCGACGGCGATGGTCGAGGGCTCGGGGACCGTTGTGGGTCCCGCCGCGAGTAGCGGATCGCTCGACGAGAAGTTGTTGCGCCACACCAGGTAGTCGGCCGCGTCGACTATGCCGTCGCCATTCCCATCGGCGCCCGATCCGGCGGCGGCGACAGTCGTGCCGTAATCGGCTTTCCACTTGAGATAGTCGTTGGTGTCGACCAGTCCATCGCCGTTGTAATCGCCGGTCTCGGGGACGAAGTCGAAGATCGGCACATTGAGCCGGGCCAGATGGGGACCTTGCGGGGTGACGGTCTCTCGCCAACCGACATAGAAGGTGCCCAGCATGTCGGTCACCGTTTCGAACTCGTAGGTCGTGTCGCCGAAGCGTGCCACGACGTCACCCGTTTCTGGATCGTAGTCGATACCCAAGCGATACCAGTCGGCGGCCATCCCCGTCACGTCGATCGTTTGAATGATCTTCCAATCGGTCGAGGAGGGATCGCTGTTTCCCCCCTCGCCGAAGTCGACTAACAGGAGTTTCGTCGAAATGGTCGCACCGTTCTGATAGCGCTCGTAGAACCAGCCGAGCCCGCTGCTGGCGTTCTCGGTGTTGGACTGACCACTGATGTTATTGAGGGGATCGGCAATCGCGAACCGCCCATCCGAGGTGCCGATGCCGTAGACCCATTGTTCGTATTGCTGGCCAGTGAGAGGGACGTTTAGTGGTGTGGTGTCGATGAAGGCGTAAATGTCGAAGTTCGACACGAGCTCCTTCGAGTAAATCGTGTTTCCTCCGCCCGCCGGGTCCCATGCGACGATGGCGTTCCCGCCTTGGGGAGAGCGAGGAATCTGGCGTGGGTTGAAGGTGCTAACCTGCTGCGGATCGATCACCTGGGGCATAATGAACGACGCAAAAAACTCCGTCACGTCGCTTCCCACTGCTCGCTGATCAACGTTGGGGAGTCGATACACGTCCGCAATCGGAAGATTGTTCGAGGCGCCAGGAGTCAACGGCAAGTGTCCAAAGTCGAGGCCATTCCGATCGGTGTCGACTCCGTCCAGGTAGCGACCCCACGAATGGATGACATTCGGGGAGGCGTTGTCGAACGAAAAGATTCGGCCCTGGTAACCATTGCCAATCTGAGCCTGCTGCTGGGCGGTCGCGTTGGCGACTCCCGTGCGATGGGTTTCAAAGGCCACCGCGTCGATGGTGGCCATCGTATTGTCGCGAAGTTCGAGGACTTGGGCCACGTCGTCCGCCCACAAGTCGCCTCCGCCAAGGATCATGTCGACCCCGGGCACGTCCGCATGTCCCATGACAAAGAAGCTACCAGGGTTGAGCACATGGTTGGGAAGCGTGTCGACAAAGCCTTGGGTTCCACTCGCCAGATCCCAATTGCGAAGAGTCCAATCCTGCAAATTGACTGGTTGGGTCCCGGCGTTGTAGAGTTCGATAAACTCACGGGTATCGGGAAAAATATTCCCCGCGTAGTTGCGCTGGTTGACCACCAGCTCGTTAATCACGATTTGCCCCGACACCGGTGAGCCGGCGATGGTGACCAGGGCCGAGGTAAGACAACACAGAACTGCCGGATACGAGCAGAGTCGTTTGCGCATTTCATCTGTTCCAGGTGGGGCATGAGGTGGGAGGACGGGCCGTTGTGGCCCCTGGTCAGGGTCCGCCTGACTCTTATGTAATCCCGGCAAGGGATAAATGCAACAGAATTCCTTCCCGCCGGCCTCACCTCCCCTTAGAATGGCGTTCGAGCGGGCTCGCATAAGTCCGCCCCTGGCCCGTTAAGGTCTCTGAAACAGCCACACGGCGTAAACAGAAAGCAGTCTTGCGATGGACGAACGAACAAGCACAAAGGGGGCGGATGATGCCAGCCGCAAGCCGCGCCGCGCGTTTCTCCAACAGGGAACGCTCGTGCTTGCGGCGACCGCGGCCTGGCCGAGCCGATTGCTGGCGGACGAAAAGGCCACTCCCCTCCGCGTGGGGCTGGTCACCGACCTCCACTATGCCGACAAACCGACAGCCAACACTCGACACTACCGCCATACCTTGACGAAGCTCGCCGAGGCGGGGGAGGAGTTTAAACGGCAGCGACCGGCCTTCCTCGTGGAGCTGGGTGATTTTATCGACGCGGCCGACTCGGTGGAGGTCGAGCGAAGTTACCTCAAGCGGATCAATCGCGAGTTTTCAACAATTGCCAAGGATCGGCACTACGTGCTGGGGAACCACTGTGTCGATATGCTCAAGAAGGAGGAGTTTCTCGACGAGGTCGAACAGCAGCGATCCTACTATGCGTTCGATTGCGAGGGGATTCACTTTGTGGTGCTCGACTCCTGCTTTCGCAGCGATGGAAAGCCGTATGGCCGCAAGAACTCGAAATGGAACGACGCCAATATTCCCTCTGAACAACTCGAGTGGCTGGCGGCGGACCTCAAGGAGAGTGACAAGCCGACCATCGTCTTCGCCCACCAGCGGCTCGATGTGAGCAACGACTATGGCGTGAAGAACAACGCCGAGGTGCGCAAGCTGCTCGAAGCCTCGGGACGGGTCCTCGCCGTGTTTCAGGGGCATAGCCACAAGAACGACCTCAAAAAGATCGGTGGCATCCCCTACTGCACCCTCGTCGCCATGATCGAGGGCCCGGGGCCCAAGGAGAATGGCTACTCGCTGATGGAGATCGACGGTGACGGAACGATCCGGGTGAAGGGATTTCGGCAACAGAAGGGCTATACGTGGGGGTAGGCCTCCCGTCCCCTGTTCTCTTGCGCCCCGTAGTGAACATGTTGCGTAACACCTCAGCCATCTGAAGTTGGCTGAAGTGGATAATAAACACGGAGACGCAGAGACACGGAGATGTTATAGGCGGGGCGGAGCAAGCCCTGACGCCTGAGTTATTGAAAGAATGAAGGGGACGATTCGATGCAAAACCCGCTCGTTGATCTCCGTGTCTCCGTGCCTTGTGTTGAAATCCTTGCGCCTCGCAGTAAGTGCATTGGTGCGGAAATGACATCCGTGACGGGTCTATTCGGTTTCAGTGGCTCACAAGGAGCGGTCTCCACCCGCAAGTCGGCGTTCGCAGTGCCACTCGAGTCCTCCGGGGAGGGAGCCTGACGCGAGATCGAAATGGACGACACGCCGATGTGTCGCCTGGATGGCGCGATCGGAGGCATGCAGCAATAGCGGTCGCATGACGACGAGGTCCCCTGGCTCTACAGTGCAGACCACGAACTCCCGGCGCGCCACCCACGCCGCGACCGCATCGCTCGAGAGGAACCCTTCGCGGTGGCTCCCCGGCAACACTTTAAGGGGGCCGTTGTCGAGATCGCACCGGTCGAGATGAAACCGCAGCGTGAGCATCCGGGCGAGCACTTCGGCCGGAGGACGAACGTGGGGGACTCCTTCCTTCAGACTCCAAGCGGCGAACCCGGGGACATCGTGGCGCTCGGCGACCGCAATGATCTGGTCCTGGTGCCAGGGGACGTTCCAGTTGGCCCCCGTCACCTTGTCGAAGAGCAAACTCCGCACCACGACGGCCGTCGGACCGAGCACGTCGGCCACCAATTCCCTCACCCGCGGGCACTCGAGTAGCGCACACGTCTTGGGAACTCGCCCGAGCAGGCCGCGGACATTTACCGATCCCGGAGAGGTAGGAAGCCGCTCCACGGCGGCGATTATTTGGTCGAGGGTTCGCTTGTCGACGACGTTTCGCTCGACGCTGAAGCCATCGCGAACAAGTTGGTTGGAAGACATGGCGGTGGAGACTCGCGGGAGCAAGTGGCGGCAAACCGAAACTGATGGCGACATTCTCATGTTCGTGTGATTCATATGAAACATGCCCCCTCGGCACGACTATCCGAGGCCGATAGCCTGGGGCCAGCTTAACAGCACTTGTAGAAATCTCCTTCTCCCTCAATTCCCCGGTCCTCCCCCAAAATATCCGTTATCATGAAGGGTACACCGGATATAGATGAAGGGGCACCTACGAAGCGATGCTCGATCCACCCACTCGTGTTAGTGAGAGTTTCCGTATGCAGGCGGACTACGGTTGGCGATGCCGGGTTGGCGTATTCCTCTTCACGCTGGCGCTCCCGTTGGTGGGCCGCGCCGGTGAGGTCGACTTTGGCCGCGACATTCGGCCCCTGCTGTCCGATCGCTGCTTCAAATGCCACGGCCCCGACGCGACCACCCGGCAGGCCGATTTGCGGCTCGACGTGGCGGGCGATCTGGTGGAACGCGGGATCCTCAATCCCGAAGACCCCGAGGCGAGTGAGCTGATTGCCCGGGTGGCGAGCCACGACCCCGACTTGGTGATGCCCCCCCCTGCCGCCAAGATGAAGGAAATCAGCGAGGCAGAGCGGAAGCTGCTGATCGACTGGATTGCCTCGGGGGCCGAGTACAAGCAGCACTGGGCCTTTGTCCCCCCGGCGCGATCGACGCCACCCGATGCGGGCGAAGGTTGGAGCCGTGGCGCCATCGATCGGTTCGTCGCGGCACGTCTCGACGAGGAAGGACTCGTGCCGAGCGCGGAGGCCGATCGTGCGACTCTCATCCGCCGGCTCACTCTCGACCTCACAGGCCTGCCGCCGAGCGCCGACGAAGTGGAGCAGTTTGTTGCGGACCCCGCTCCCGATGCCTACGAGAGGCTGGTCGACCGCTTGCTCGCCAGTCCCCACTTTGGCGAGCGGATGGCGCTCGAATGGCTCGACGCGGCCCGCTACGCCGACACCAACGGCTACTCGATCGATGGGGGCCGGCACATGTGGCTGTGGCGCGACTGGGTGATTAGCGCCTACAACACCAACATGCCGTACGACCAGTTTCTCGTCGAGCAACTCGCCGGCGATCTCCTTCCCGAGTCGACCCCGGCGCAGAAGATTGCTTCCGGCTTCCAGCGCAACAACATGAACACCCACGAAGGGGGGACCATCCCCGAAGAGAACATCGTGAACTACAACGCCGACCGGGTGAAGACCCTCGGCGAGGCGGTACTGGGTCTCACGTTGGCGTGTGCCCAATGCCACGACCACAAGTACGACCCGACGACGCAGCGCGACTACTATCAGCTCTACGCCTACTTCAACACGATCAGCGACGCGGGGCTCGATGGGGACGCCGGAGTCAATTCGCGTCCCTACTTTAGCGCCAAAACCGTGCTCCAGACAGGCGAAGAGCCGGCACTTCGCGAGCGGATTGCCGCACTGGAAGCCGAGTTGCACAAGATCGACCCCCAGCAGCTTGCCGAGTGGGAAGCCGAGAGCCAGCGGTCGCTGGCCGCGCGCGGTCGGAAGCTGTCGATGGTGCCCCTCAAGATGCTCAAGGCGAGCACCCCCAACACGGGCGAAGGGTATCATGTTGAAGAAGATCGCTATTTGCGCGTCACTTCGAAGCCGGGGCTGCTGGCCTACGACGTGGTGCTCGAAGTCCCCCCCTCCGCCGGGCCGATCGCGGGGCTGCGGCTGGTGTTTCATCCCGATCCCGACAGTCCCGAACAGATCATGGGGGGAGGGAACATTCCCGAGGGGGCCGTGAAACAGGTCGACCCGGGCGATTCGGTCTCCGACAAGGTCGATCCCGCCACCGAGCAGGCTCCGGCCAATACCTTCATGGTGACGACCGTGTCGGTCAGTGGCGACCGGGTCCCCAGCGACCAGGTGAACCTCCATCAGGAGATTCATGCCCGAGGGATCACGGCCAGTTCGTGGCTAGGAAACTTCCGCCCCGAGAACGCCCTCGACACGACGCGGACCAATGGCTGGTCGCCACGCGGAGGGGGGCCCGAGCCGGAGTGGCTCACCTTGACGTTCGCGCAGCCGATCGACCCCCATGAGAATCGCTACCTCACCGCGTCGGTCCATTTTGGATACGGCTGGGGGCTGATTGCGCGGAAGTTCGAAGTGCAGGCGATCGAGGGGACCGACGACGGCACTCCATTTCCCCCGGCCGTGCTGGCCGCGCTCGATACGCCGGCCAGTGAGCGCACTCCCGACGAGCGGCAAGCGATCGAGCAGCACTTCGTCCGCCACGCACCGGCCCTCGCGCGGCTGCGAACCGATCTGGCCAACGCCCGCGAGCGACTCGCCGTGCTGACGCAAGAGTTTTCGACGATGATCATGGCCGAGGCCGAACAGCCGCGGAAGACACGTATCCTCACGCGGGGCGATTACAGCCAGCCAGCCGAAGAGGTAACCCCCGCGCTACCCGCGTTTCTGCCCAACGAGGGTGACTACACCCCCAACCGTCTCGGCCTCGCCGAGTGGATCACCTCTGGCGATCATCCGCTCACGGCCCGGGTCGCCGTGAATCGCCTGTGGCAGGTGTTTTTCGGTCGCGGGCTGGTGGCGACGCCGGCTGACCTCGGCTTGCAGGGAGAATTTCCTTCGCACCCCGAGCTGCTCGACTGGCTGGCGACCGACTTTGTCGACCACGACTGGGACGTGAAACACGCCGTGCGGCAGATGGTCCTCTCGAGCACCTATCGTCAGAGTTCCAACACGACTCCCGAGCAGTTAGAGCGCGATCCCGACAACCGGCTCCTCGCCCGGGGGCCGCGGTTCCGGCTTCCCGCGGAATTGGTCCGCGACGTGGCGCTCAAGCAAAGTGGCCTGTTGGTGCCCCTCATTGGAGGTCCGAGCGTCAACCCCTACACGCCGGGTGACCTGTGGCGCGAAATCAGCCATTACGGCAGTTCTCCCGCCTCGGCGCAAACGTTCGTGCAGGACCATGGCGAAAAGCTCTACCGGCGTTCGCTTTACACCTACTGGAAGCGGACGGTCCCCCCTCCCAACATGGCGGCCTTCGACGCCCCCACCCGCGAAACGTGCTCGGTGTTGCGATCGACCACCACGACGCCGCTGCAGGCGCTGGTGATGCTGAACGACGTGCAGTTTGTCGAGGCGGCGCGGCATCTGGCGGAGCGGATGTGGCGGCACGACGAGCGCGACGAGGAGCGGCTCCGCTGGGCGTTTGTCGAATGCCTGTCGCGCGAGCCGGCCCTTGAAGAACTTTTGGTCCTCGCCCGTTGTCTCGAAACCGAGCGGGCCCGCTATGCCGAGCACCCCGAACAGGCGGAAAAACTGGTGACAGCCGGCGAATCGCCACGCGACGAATCGATCCCCGTGGCCGAGCATGCCACCTTCACCCAGTTGGCGACACTGCTGATCAACCTGTCGGAAAACGTCACGCGCAACTAGAAACAG
>CAZYQQ010000131.1:0-12779 GCA_964650265.1 uncultured Planctomycetaceae bacterium | reverse complement strand
CAAAGCGGGTGAAGGGAATCGAACCCTCGTCTTTAGCTTGGAAGGCTATTGCTCTACCATTGAGCTACACCCGCACTCAAGCACCAACCAGGGGGCTCACAGCCGCCGCCAACCGAACTCCGCTTGCGGCGTCCAATCCACCTCGCCCTCGTTTTCGCTCTTTCCTCCTCACGTTGCTCCGGCTTTCGCCTTTGCATCCTTAAACGCCTTTGCATCCTTCAACGCGTTGCCGCACTCGGCGGTCCTCAGCGTGCATCCATCCGCACTGAGTGGGGGGTGTAGGATTCGAACCTACGAAGGCCGAGGCCATCAGATTTACAGTCTGACCCGTTTGACCGCTTCGGTAACCCCCCGCTGCACTTCAGTTTACCTGGCCTGCCCTGGTCACTCCTGGGGAGGCGACCGGCGAAACCTGCAACTTCCGTGGGGGGACGATTGCTCGTCACTGGTGTTCCTGTCGGCTTGACTCGCCACCCGGATTGGGTTGCCACCAGGCCGACAAGGATTTGCCCCCGCAAGTTGGGCCATGATGACCTGCTCTCGCAAAGGACTTCTCTGGTAGGGCCGATGTCACGCATGCAGGGCACTCGCTGCTCGACCGCCAAAAACCATTGGGAGAGGCTCCGAGGCCAGTTGATCCCCCTGGTTCGGCTCGCTGCCGCCAGTTGCTGCCGCGCGGTGCCATTGGTCCACGCCTGCCGCACTAGCCACGAGCGTCAGGAGCTAGCGGAGGGACTTGAACCCACAACCTGCGGTTTACAAAACCGCTGCTCTGCCAATTGAGCTACGCTAGCCGACGAGTGGCGAACTCGTGCGAATCGGTTAATATACCGAGGACCCCAATTGTCGCAAGGGTGGTTCGCTAGTGTGGTTGCGTTTTTCCACGCCGATCGAGTGATCGTCTTCGTCTGGACCACGGAAAACCTTTCGCGGGTCGCCGGGGACTTTCCCCCCGCCAAGCGACTTTCTCCCTCCCTAGCCGGCAACCCGTTCGGATATCTCTCCCAACCGACTCAACCCTCCTCCCTTAGCTCCACCAACACCGAGCGGCCGCTGGAGCGAAAACTCAGTTTCCCTTCGCGGGCGAGCCACCCCACGGCGGCAACCACAATATCCGCCGGAAGGGGGACCTGCTTCTTGAGACTCGCCAGGGTCTGCGGCCCGTGGGTGGCAAGCGCCTGCCAGACGTCACCTGCGGTGTTCCCGATCTCAACGCTCGACAAGGGGCGATCCACCGTGGCCGGCTTGGCCGTCAGCTTTTTGGGAGCCGACCGTGTCCGCGATGCGGCCTCGCCTTCATTCGGTCCAGCAACTTTCTTTTTCGCCACGCTCGGGTCCTCACTGAGTGACTTTGCCTGACCATCCGCACCAATTCTGCCCCAGGTAGCGAGCGGGAGTCAACGTCCCACCGGCGCCGTTACGCCTTCGTGGGGCCCAATTCGCGGCTGTGAAGCTCCATTCCCGCCAGATCGGTCATCCGCATGATGAGCCGCTCGGCACTCGCTTCCAGCAGAGTGAGAGTCGCGTAGCTGGGGTGGGGCCCTCCCCCCACCACCTGCATCACTGGTTCGTCGGCATTGGGATCGTCGACCCGGTGGGCGTGGCGATGCCCACTGACAATCATCTGGCACCTGCTCTGCGCCAGGGTTGGCATCCATAGTTGTTTGCCATGCCCGCAACTCGGCCCCCCATTGTTGTGATCGAGTTCCAAACCGACCGCTTCGCCCGGGATGCCGCGGAGTGGGATATGACACATGGCGACCAGATGGGGCGCCTTGGCAATCCGCTCGCGGGCCAGGGCGGTCGCCAGCCACTTGGCCTGCTTCTGGCGATAGGGCTCGTAAGCGGCTGTCCCGGCAAAAACCCAATGGGCGTCGGGCTTATCCTCGCCCGTATCGAGGGTCGCCATCGCCAGCGGCCCCCATCGCTGCACCCGGCTGTAGGGAAGCTGCTGGTTGCCAGGGGCTGCGGGCAGGCACCGCGCGAGCTCACGCGCCCGTGAGCCACGAACATCATGGTTTCCCGGCACGAACACCAGCGGCCAGCGACTCGCCCACCCCACTGGCTGTGGGCCGAGCGGGGCCAGGGTGATTCGCGATGGCTCGTCACGGTCGTCAAAGTCATTGCAGGTATCCCCATTCCACACCAAGAGATCGGGCTCGACTTCCTCGAGCATGGCGTGCAATTTGGTCAGCGTGTCGCGGTTCTCGTGAGTATCGTTCACCACGGCGATGGTCAGCTTCTGGGCACGTGGCGACGGAAGTCGCAGTTCGATCGTCTCGCCCACTTCGGGCGTCTGACGTTCGAGGGTGTAGGCGTCGCGATACGTGAGCCCCTGAGCGACGACCCGATAGTAAATGGGCTTGCCGGGTGGCAACGGCTCCGGAGACTCGACCTGAACCACCAGCGAGCGGTCACTGGCGTCGATCAGCCCGCACCACGACGGCACCGAAGTGTGGATCAGCTTGTCGGGGGTCATGCCCCACTCGACCCAGGTGGTGGCGAGCCGCGAAACGGCCACGCTCACGGTAAAGCCATGACGCCGCGGATGCTGCACCACTGGGGGCCCCGCGAGGAGCGACGCATCGGCAGGCTGACTGTTGACCTCTTCGGCACTCATGCGAAGCGGCGCCATGGCCACTGCCGACAGGGGGATCGTCCCTAAAAAGTGTCTGCGGCTGAGCATGGCGACTCCTGGCGAGGATAAGGGAGCGTTTCCGAAGTGCCCGCCATTGTAGTTCGTCGCGTGAAGTCTGTGTCCCCCCTGCGGGGTTTGGCGAGGCAAGGCTCTGTGGCGTTGGGTGTTTTTCCGTATGATAGAGGTACCCCTTTCACGCTCCCCAGGCCGACGATGCCTTCCGACGGTTCCCATTCCGACTCTTCGCCAAGCGACGTGAAGCTTGCCAGCGACACGCCAGGGGGGCTCGAAGCCGAGTCGCAGCGGGGGTCCGACGAGGTCACGATCCCCGCGCCGAGCCTCCCCCGACGGCTCCCCCCGCTCGCCCGCCCCGTGGATTTCCCTTCGGTCGATGGGACGCACATTGGCGCAATGGGGCTACCCGACGTGGGCAAGGTCCTTGCCAAGGGAGACCGAATCGACGATTTCGAAGTCGAGGGGGTGCTGGGTCGTGGTGCGTTTGGGGTGGTCTATCTGGCGCGGCAGATCTCGCTCGATCGCCAGGTGGCACTCAAGGTGGCCGCCAACACGGGCAGCGAAGCGCGGACCATGTCCCGCCTGGAACACGACCACATCGTCCAGGTCTTCTCCGAGTCGGTCGACTCGACCGGCGCGTTGCGTCTGCTGTGCATGCAACTGGTCCCCGGCGCCCCACTCGATGCCGTAATCCACGACCTGGCAGCGATTCGCCGGGACCGTGGCGATTGGACGGGGCTCGACGTGCTGACGAGTGTCGACACACGTTCTCAACTTGCCGACACCTTCAATTCCTCGGCACTCCACGACCGCCAGGAGCTGGCCAAGATGGACCAGCTCGAGGCAACCTGTTGGATTGGTGCCCGCATTGCCGAGGCGGTCGATTTCGCCCATCAGCGCGGTGTCCTCCATCGCGACATCAAACCGGCCAATGTGCTGGTCAACCGCTATGGTCGCCCGCTGCTGGCAGACTTCAACATTTCCTTCCAAGCGCTCGACAACACAACCGAGGTGGGAGACCGATTCGGTGGGACCTTGGCCTACATGTCCCCCGAACATCTCGACGCCTTTCATCCCTCGACCGCGACCACGGCCGAAGCGGTCGACGAAAAATCCGATATCTACTCGCTCGGCATCGTGCTTCACGAACTCTTGACGGGGGAGTTTCCGCTCGCCTCGCCCCCGCGGAGCGACAACCCCCTTAAGAATATCGAACGCCTGGCGGCGGTTCGCTCCATCGCTGCCCCGCCGGTCATCGAAGGGCCCGGCGATGCCCGCAAGGCTTTTAGTTACATCATCGCGCGGTGCCTCGAACCCCGGGCGGAAGACCGCTACGCCAGCGGGGCGGAGCTCGCCGCCGCGCTCGACGGTTGCCGGCAGTTGCGCCGCCACGAACGGATGACTCGCACGCCAAGTCCACTGCTAAAGAAGATCAAGGCCAACCCGGTCCGGTGGGTCATCTATCTCGCGCTGTTGCCGCAGTTTTTCGGCAGCGTATTCAACATCTGGTACAACCTGGGGGAAATCGTCGGTCGGCTCACCCCCGAGCAGCACATGTGGTTCGAACGGCTGGTGCTCATCTACAATGCCATCGCCTATCCCGCGGCCGTGGTGGCCGGCACCGCACTGCTGGTCCCCCTGGCGCGGGTGTGGAAGGAGCTTTGCGGCACAAGTCCGGTCGACGAAGCGCGACTCGTATGGTCCCGTCGCCGATCCCTCTCGCTCCCCGTCTGGCTGATCGTGATCGCGGCGTTGGGTTGGCTCCCCGGTGGGATCATCTTTCCCTTCGCGCTCCACATGTTGTCCCCGCCGGTGTCGCCATGGGTTTACATCCACTTTCTCACTTCGTTTGCCATTTCCGGTATGATCGCGGTAGCCTACTCTTTGTGCGGCGTTCATTACGTGGCCACACGCGGACTCTACATCCGCATGTGGCCACGGACAATTGGATTTCGCGATGCCGCGGGTAAGGAACTTGGAGCCACCCGCCGCCGACTCGATCTGATGCAAGTCCTCGCCTTCGCCATCCCCACGATCGGCACCGTGGCGCTAATTTGGTCGTCCGATTCCAACGACTGGGGCTTTAAGCTCATCACGGGGAGTTTGCTGTTGGGTGGTGCTGCCGGTGCCGGGTTTATGTGGCCGATCACGCTCAAAATGCGCCGCTTTATCGAACTCCTCTCCACCGATCACGGCACCCGCCGCGACGGGCACATCCCGAGCGACCCCGCGACATCTTCTCTGGCATCGACTCTCAAGTAACCCCCAAGTAACTCCACGTCCCTTGGGTGTCCAAGCCAATTTCGACCCCCTTTCGACTCCCCATGTGGAATCTATCCATGACCACCCCCAAGAATGTCCTCGGCGAACCCCTCGCCCCTTGCTGCACCGACCCGATGACCGGGTTCTATCGCGATGGCTATTGCCGCACCGGCATGGGAGACGACGGAGTCCATACCGTCTGTGCCGAGATGACGGCCGAGTTCCTCGAGTTCAGCCGCGAGCGGGGGAACGACCTCTCGACCCCGATGCCGCAGTACGATTTTCCTGGTCTCGTACCGGGGGATCGCTGGTGCCTGTGCGCCGCCCGCTGGAAGGAGGCCTACGACGCTGGCTATGCCCCACCCGTGGTCTTGCGGTCGTGTCACATTTCGTCGCTCGAGTTCGCCTCGCTCGAGGAACTCAAGGAATATGCGGTCGACTAGTGCATACGTATGAGATGGCTAATATCAATCGACGGCTAAACCGAAACATCAGACTTCCCCAGGCGGAGCCCATGCCCGCAAGCCCGCAATGGCGGTTGGAGGCTCGGGGGCACACGCTACGTGAGGGGAAAATGAAAGAGGGCGCCTCAGCTACGACTCGGCAGCCGGGGCGGGCTGCTGGGGGGCGTTGATAGAGTCGTACCATTCGGCGCCAAGGTCGGCGAGCGACTTGCCCGTGTATTCCTGCCAAAGCTCTTCGCGATACTCCCCTTCGCGCATCGCCTTGTTGAGCTTCTTGACGATTTCCTTGTCGTACTTGTCGGTCACGTAGGATAAAAAACGGGCCGACGTGCGATAGCTTTGGTCGTGCCGCGCGCGGCGCGGATTGAAGCCACCAATGTTCTCGGGCTCGTAGACGACAAACCGAATGTAATCGGCCACTCCTTCGACCAGCCAACCCGGGTTGCGACGGCTGCGATACGACTGCACCACGTGGGCCGTTTCGTGAACCATCGCTCCCATGTCGTCCTGATGGCGGCGGAAGTATTCCACCGAGCCGATAATCCCCCTTCCCGAAGCGGCCGCGACCCCCTGATATTCCTTGGTCAGCCGCATCGTGATCGCGGTCGCCGGCCTGAAGCCCTCGCTGGCCAATTCGCGGTTGATCATGGTGTATTGCCGCTCGCAGAGCCGGGCACAAGCGTCGGCCCATTTTTCGAGGTCCTCGGCATCTTCGACGACCACAAAGAATTCGACCGGGTATTCGTACTTGGCCACCGCGGGGTCCGAGTCGATGGTGATCTCGCGGATCACCAGCGGATTCTCTTCCCCTTCCTTTGCGGCCTCGGGGCGAATGCGAAGCGTTTTCACCTCGCCCAGAGACTCGGCCGAGGCCTTGCCATCGGCAAATTTGGCAACTTCGCGGAACTCACCATCGACCCCGGCCACTTCGAGCACACCCGCTGGAAGCAGATCTTCACCCTCGTCATTCCCGGTGAGAACGGCGACCGACTTGATGTCGACGGCTTCGTCGAGCTTGAACGTAAACGATGTATCGGCCGTGATTTTCTCTGCCGACTTGTAATAGGTCGACTCATCGCCGTCGTAGACAAACTGGCGGATATGACGCCGCTCGGAGGGGAGCGTGCAGTCGACTGTGGCCACAACCGACTTGCTTTCTGCCGACTTTTCGGCTGGAGCAGTCGCTGCCCCCTCATCGGCGCACACCGGCGGAACGAAAATGGCAACACAAAGTGCTGAGGCAATCAACCAAGCGGTATTACGCATCACCTTTGCCCCTGAAAGAATCGAGCCCCCGGCGAGTGGCTTGCAGACGCCTCCCCCCTTACTGCTTAAATACCGGGTGGCACGGGTCGGTTACGTCGATTCCGGTGGGCGATTTTCTCCGCTTTGCGCAGCAGCTTCGCTATGCCCGAGCGATTTCTCGGGAGCGATCGCGTCGCGTACCCGCTGCTTCAGCAGCTTGATGTCGGGAAAGCCCCCGTCCCGCTCGCATGTCCAGACGAGCTCGCCATCGGCTCGAATCTCGAACACCCCCCCCTGTCCCCGGCTGCAGGGCGACCTCAGTCAGCTCCTGCTCGAACGTCGTGAGCAGCTCCTGCGCCATCCACGCGGCCCGCAGCATCCAGCGGCACTGGGTGCAGTAACGAATTTCAACGCGATGGGTCATCATTCTGACGGTCGTGGTTTAGTGAATCCGCTCTCCCACCTTTGCCCCCTCGTCGGGGGAGAGGACGAAGACTTCTTTTCCGCCAGGACCGCTCGCAACGACCATCCCTTCGCTCACGCCAAACTTCATCTTTCGCGGCGCAAGGTTGGCGACGAAAATCACCATCCGCCCCACCAGTTTCTCCGCCTCGTAGGCCTGCTGGATGCCGGCAAACACCTGACGGTAGTTGCCACCGCCGAGACTGAGCCGCAGCTTCAATAGCTTGTTCGATTCAGCAACCGGCTCCGCCGACACGACCCGGGCGACCCGGAGGTCGACCTTGGTGAAGTCGTCGAACGAGCACTCGGGGGCGAGCGGCTCGGCGGCGAGCGGCTCGCCGGGATCGTTCCAACGGTCGCTGGTGTCGGTCTCGGAAATACCGTTTTGTTCGGCTTCGGTCTTACTCTCTTCAATCATTTGAGAAACCTTCTTTTCGTCAATACGTTGGAGCATGTGCTGGAACTTCGCCACTGGCGTCCCCACCAGCGGCTGTTTTGCCTGACGCCAGCTCGTAATCGGATCGTTCAAGAGCTCGCCCGTCTGCTCGGCGAGTCGCGGCAGAACGGGTGCGAGGTAAATGGCAATCTGGCGGAACAGGTTGAGCGCCACGGTGCAGACTTGCTGCAGCTCTTCCTGCCGCGCGGGGTCTTTGCGCAGCTCCCATGGCTTGGCATTCTCGACGTAGGGATTCGCCGCGTCGGCCAGTTGGAGGATGAGCCGCATGGCACGGCTGTAGTCGCACGACTCGTAGGCCTCGGCGATCTCGTCGGCCACCGCCATACCGGCAGCGAACAGACCTCCGTCGTCGGGATACGTCTTGGCGAGACCCATCGACTCGACGAACTTCGCCGTCCGGCTCGCCAGGTTGACGACCTTGTTGACCAGGTCGGTGTTGACCTTCGCGATGAACTCGTCGAGCGAAAGATCGAGATCGTCGACCTTGCTCGAGAGTTTCGAGGCGTAAAAATAGCGCAGGTAACTAGGATCGAGGTGATTGAGATAGGTCCGCGCGGCGACAAAGGTCCCCTTGCTCTTGCTCATCTTCTCGCCATCGACGGTGAGAAATCCATGGATGTGGACCTTGGTCGGCAGCGAATAACCGGCCGTCTTGAGCATCCCTGGCCAGAAGAGCGTGTGGAAATAGGTAATGTCCTTGCCGATGAAGTGGTGGATCTCGCACTGGTCCGAGCGCCACCAATCGTCGAACTTCTCCCCCGTGCGGTCGCACCATTGCCTGGTGCTCGCCATGTAGCCAATGGGGGCGTCGAACCACACATACCAATAGTTTTTGGGGAAATCGGGTATCTCGAACCCAAAGTACCTGTAAGGACGGGTCACGTCCCAGTCGCGCAGCGGCAGAATTTTTCCGTCGGCATCGGTCGCCTGGAGGAAATGCCCCTTCAGGTAGTTGGCGATTTCGGGTTGCAAGGCGTCGCTCGTTTCGACCCACGTTTCGAGAAAGCCGCGGAGTTTTTCGAGCTGTACAAACTTGTGGGGAGCCGATCGCAGTTCGGGGGTCGCACCCGACAGGGTGCTGCGGGCGTCGATCAGGTCGGTCGGCTGATAATTCGTCAGGCATTTCTCGCAGTGGTCACCATACTGCTCGGCGGCGCCGCAGTTGGGGCAGGTCCCACGGATCAAACGATCGGCCAAAAAGGTCTCCTCGACCGGATCGTAAGGCTGCTGGACATCACGCTCGACGGTGAGCCCCGCATCGACGATCTCTTTCCAAATCTCCTCGCAGAGCACACGGTTCTCGTCGCTGTGCGTGCTGCCGTAGTTGTCGAACGCAATGCCAAAATCGGCGAAGTCGCGCTGGTGCTCTTCGCTCACCCGGGCAATGAACTCCTCTTCGGTCACTCCCCCCTTCTTGGCCGAAATCATGATCGCTGTGCCGTGGGTGTCGTCGGCACAGACGTAGATGGCGCGGTTGCCTTGGAGCTTTTGAAACCTGACCCAAATGTCGGTTTGCAGATATTCCACCAGGTGCCCGATGTGGATCGGCCCATTGGCATACGGCAGGGCAGAAGTGACCAACAGACGACGAGTGGACATAGTTGAGGTGTTTTGCAAAATACGCAGCTCGAAGGTCGGAAGGGGAACGAGGAGCCGGCGATTGTAACCCGCACACCCCACAGTGACGACCCGGAGTGGCCCCCCATGGGACTGGGGACCTCACAATTCTTGGGATGCAAGAAGAGCCCCATCCGCCTGAACCACCAGGACGCCTCCCGCAGGACTCCTCCCAGCGGCAACCGGTTCGCGGGGGGTCCCAATGGTGACGCTAGCACCCGTGGGCCAATCGTTTTCAAAGCCAATGTTGGTCTTGCGACGATCGGCGAAGTTGGCGACTATGCCGCCGCTCGCCGTCGGAGTCCCCCTTCGACACCCAGCGCGAGCAACCATCCGTAGCCAATCGTGGCTCGCACCTGGAAACGGCCCCGGCAAACGAGGCCTTGGTTGGACACAAGGATGTGTTCGCCTGCCATGTGCAAGCCTCCCACCGGGCCAGTTTGGGTTCACCACCACATCGACACGGTCAACGTGCAGTCTCCCTAAGGTGCCGGCTCCAGGAAGGAGCGGGCATCTTGTGAACTGTGCGGTCCCATGGCCGCGACAAGTGGGCGAGCGATCCTCTTTCCCGCGGCGGGTCCGACTGCTGATGGCCTGCCCACTTCACCGGATCAAAGGAGGGAACCGATGATCCACCCACCGATCGCCCCAAGTCGCCTCGTCCTCGCCACGGGACTCCTGCTTGCCATCGGCCTCGCCGGCAATTCGCTGGCCCAGACCGTGTTGCTCGACTTCACCTCGGCCCATTGCGGCCCCTGCCAGCAACTCAAGCCCACCATCGAGCGGCTCCAGGCCGAGGGATATCCGGTCCGGGTAGTCGACGTCGTTCAACAACAAAAACTGGCGCAGCAGTTTGGCGTCACGCGGGTTCCTTGCCTGGTGATGGTCGCCAATGGCCGCGAATTCCAACGGCTCCAAGGCCCGGCCAGCTACGACGAGCTTCGCCATCTGATGCAAGCGGCCGGTGTCCAGTTGGTGAAAGAAACAAGGGAAGTTCAGCCTCGCGGCCAATCGCCCGACACCCGTCCCTCGCTCGATGAGTCACTGTCAATTCCCCCCTCCCCGGCGGCCCTGCGGGCAAGCGGAATCGTTCCCCTCAGCGCGGGGAGTCTCCCCGCGACTCCTCCCAAGGCAGCCTATGTCGACCCGAGCGACTTCGAGCAGCGTCTGCTACGCAGCAGCGTCCGCATCAAGGTCGAAGACGCCACGGGCCACTCGTTTGGCACCGGTACGATTATCGACACCGTCCAGGGGGAGGCGCTAGTGATCACCTGCGGCCATCTCTTCCGCGGCGAATCCGAGAAGGGAACGATCACCATCGAAATCTTCGAGCCCACCGCAAGTGGGGTCCAAGTCGCCCAGCGCGTTCAGGGTACGCTGCGGAGCTTCGACCTCGATCGCGATATCGGTCTCGTGAGCTTCAGGTCCCCAACTCCCGTCACCGTTGCCCGGGTGGCTTCTCAACCAGTCGACCGCGTGAACGATGCAGCCTGGAGCGTCGGCTGCGACCGGGGGGCCGACCCCACGGTTCGCTCGTCGCGAGTCACAGCCATTCAGCGCTACCACGGTCCCTCCAACCTCGAAACCTCCGGGGCCCCGGTCGAAGGGCGCAGTGGGGGAGGACTCTTCAACAGCCAGGGGGAACTCGTCGGCGTCTGCTTTGCCGCCGACCCTCAGCTCGACGAAGGACTCTACGCCGCGATTCCCTCGATCCAGCAAGAACTCGATCGGCTAGGGCTTTCGCGTATCTACCAACAGGATCGTGCGCAAGCCCTCTCGCCTCCAATCGCCGAACGCCGCCCGACAACGTTGCCCTTGATGAACGACCCCAACGCGGTTGTGCGAGGGCAAACACCCGAAAGCCCCCTCGACACGACCTCCGACGGCACGATCCCCCCGGCATCATTCGGAGCGGCACCCGGCTATCCCACAACTCCACCTCCGGCAGCCACGCCAAATCTTGGAGCCCTGGCCGTGCCCGAGCGTGCCGCCTTGGAAGAGATCGCCACCCGGGCAGCCGAAGGGGAGGTCGTCTGCATCATCCGTCCCCGCGAGCCGGGTGGGGCGAGCGAGGTGATTCACCTCGACCGCGTCTCCCCCGAGTTCCTGGCCGCGCTGCGGCAAATGCAGGGCTCGGCGGCCCCGCGCTAACCTTCGGCCGCGGCCCAACGACCCGCTCAACCGCTACATCCGCGCCCCCGCCAGGTTGCCACCCCCCTCGTGCCGGGCACAAGGTCCGAGGCCAGCGGGCCATGACCTACTCTTGGGAAAGGCAATTCCGCCTGTTTCCGATCAGGTCGGCCCGTCCCCACCCGCTGGCAGCCGTTGCCGCGCCGAGGGGCAGGGCTGTGGGGTGTCGCACATGCTGATGTTTTTTGCTGTCGTCGCGGCCGCCAATCTCTGCATTGGCTATGTCCTGGGAGCCACCATCGGCATCTTGCCGGGTATCGTTCGCCGCGAACCCGAGACCGACTCCTTCGAGCTTGACGAACTCCTTACCAATGCAGCCCCGAAGGTGCCCCCTTCCCCCCAGGCCGCGGAACGGCGCGAGCCAGAACCGGCCGTCGCTTCCCCGGAACCCCTTTCGGTCGACGCCACCGAGGATGTGCTCGCCGGATTGGCCGCGTTCCGGACAAAGCTCTCCAAGGTCCACGAGGGACTTCGTCAGGCCGACACCAGCCGAGAATCGCTCGACCAATGCGCCGACGAACTGCGTCAGGCTAACCAGGACTATGTCGAAGGGGCCAATCACGCGGTCAGCCGGCTCGCGGACGAGGCTCAAGCGACCCCCCGCCGAGCGGAACTGGCGACATCGATCCTCGAGCAAGCGGAAGCCGTCGAACGGGCTAACTCGACTATCGACCAGCTCCTCACGAGCGACGACGCGGCCGAACTTCAGCAGGGATTGATGACCACGACCGACCAACTCGACAAGCAGGCCGTGGCGGTCGAAAACCGTGCTGCCGAGAGCCGGTTGCCAGCGACCGACGACATCGCCCTTCCCGAAGCTTCGCGCCACGCTGTCGACCGCGAGCACCTGCTCGGCGAAGCTGCCCGGCAACTCGCCTCGATCGAACCGGGAGTTCGACTGCAATTAGCGGGTGTTTCGTTCGACAACCAACTTGCCGATGGAACCCCCATCTCGGTCTATCCAAGGCTGCTGGAGGGATTGCTTCAAGTGGTCGAACAACTTCTGGACGAAGGGCAACTGACCGCCATCGACGAGGGGCGGCTGCTGATGCTCCTTACGGGGGACGACGAGGTATCGGCCATCCAGCGGTGCGAACGGCTCCGGCAGCAGGTGGCCGCCACCAGGTTCGTTTGCGCGGGAGAGTCTTATCGGCTCACGGCCTCGTGCAGTGTGGCCGACAGCGCCACCGGCCTACCCGTGCAGCAAATCGTCACGAACGTCGAAGAGTCGCTGGTCGAAGCCCGCCGCTACGGGCCGAATCGCTGCTTCCACCACGATGGCAAGTTCCCCGCACCGGTGGTCCCCCACACGATGGGGGTCGAAGCACTCACGCTCGAAGTGTGAGCCGCGTCTTTCCGAGCAGGCTTCCCTCTGAGCCTGTGAATTTTTTGTTCCGCCACAGTGTCCTGAGAAGCGGCCGCAATTTTC
>CAZYQQ010000130.1:1530-12805 GCA_964650265.1 uncultured Planctomycetaceae bacterium | reverse complement strand
GCCGCCAGAGCCCCGCCACCAGCAGGCCCCCCACGGCCAGCACCAGCCCGCCGGGCTCGGGGACGGCGACCGGGGCGACGAGCCCGGCCGGCAGGGTGGTCCGTCCGTAGTTCTGCTTCCAGAGGAGATAATCCCACTCGTCGACGATCCCATTGCGGATGCCATCGGCCGCCAGCCCTTCCCCCTCCTGGCCCACCGAGTTGCGCCAGACAGTGTAGTCGGCCGCATCGACCACCCCGTCGCGGTTGAAGTCGCCGGGGATCACTCCTGGCTCGACCACTCCGGCGTATTGGTGCTCGGTGAGGACTTCCCAAATGGTCTCGCGGATAAGTAAGGAAAGGGCCTCGGTACGGGGGAGGTCGCGGCCATGCGTGCCAGGTGAAGTGGCTCCGGAGCCCGCCTGCCAATGGAGTTCGAGTGGTGAGACTCGATGCATGGTCGACCAAGCTGTCAGATGAGCTACCATTCTTCCGATATTGTTGAAGTGCCGCCCGTCGCGATAAAGCGCGGAGGCATCGTCGATACCTGGATAGGCCCCATCGCGAAACTTTGCATCGAGCGCCAGCACGACGTCTCCCACTGGTATCATGTGGATACTCGTGTCGGACAAGTCGGAGCGTATCTCGTCGACGTACCACTCGTACCAGCCACGCTCGTGGAGCATGGTCGTGTCGCGACTGTACTCCTCCGACTCGGCGAGCCACTTGTCAGCGAAATCGATCGAGACCTGCCCACCGGCGGTGCTGGCCGCGGGCCATGTCGCCAAAATGTAATATTGGCTGTTCGCGTTCGCGGGATTCTGTTTCGCAATGTCGATGAGGGTAGCGGCTGCCGCGAGTTCCTCTCCACCAGTCTTGCCAGAGTAAGGCTGCAGCGTGATTGCGTTCCAGTGATACGCCGGTAGGGCGGCTGTGTAGTAGTCTGGGTAGTCATCGTCGGTGACGCACGTCTCTCCGGGATGCTCCACCATGTAGCTGAGACTCTCGGCGCAGCGAATGTGAAACCCCGAATCGGCCGAGTCGTAACCCGGTACTGCTCGAATCCCGATCCACTCGGCTCCCATATCCACACTCAGCGAGTTGCCGATGTGATAGCTGCGGAACATCTCCGCATGCGCGGATCGACCGACGATCGTCAGAAGGAACGTGAGCATCAACACACCGCCGGCTGGCAACATCCATGCGGCGGCCTTCACGAGGCAGGGCGAGAGTTCAGCAAGCGAAGTGCGGCGCATGGTCTCGGAAAAAACGGTGGGGGGAGCGAGGGGAATGTTCCGGAAGAATGTCCACCCAACATCGGATAAACGCAGTACCAGCGACATCAAGCGGGATTCGTAATTATAACCCCCCGGTCGCGGGGCTGTCGAACGATGTGGCTGACTTTCTCCCTGCGGCCAGCCCCTGCTGGCAATTGGCGGAATTGGCAGGATCGATTGGATCGCACCCTCGATCGTCCTACGAAAACCGCCGGCGACTCGCGAGTCGCCGGCGGTTTGGAACCTCTCAAACTGTCGCACAGGGTCTATTTAGCCGCTTCCAGCTTCAGATAGTCGATCCCTACCATGTGGCGGGGAAGCGCCTTCTGGTTCTTGCCGGCGATGCGGATTTTGAGCTGGTTGGCTCCCTGCTTGAGGTCGTGGGTGCCGAGTTCGACCTTGCTCGACGCGACGCTCTCGTTGTAACGATCGAACCGGCCCTCGACCTTCTTGTCGTTGACCCAGACTTCGATGTCGGCGTAGTCGTTGGCCTTGGTGAAGTTGGCCACGACCTTGTATTTGCCAGCCTGCTCGGCGGGGAACTCTAGCACCAGCTCGTCGCCGATCTCGGCATTCTGCCACCAAAGCTGCGCCTCGTTGCTCCAGCCCCAGCCACCGCCGATCTGCTCGCTGAGGGAGCCGCCGGTCCGACTGGCGACCTTCATTTTCTCTCCCTCGATCGCTCCCTGCTCCACGTAGATCGTCCCAAGCTCGGCACGCGACGTGGTCACCGGCTGGGCCGCCGCTTCGGGGAGCGGTTCGATGTTGGTGCTCGCGCCCGGGCGAGCGTAAAAGAACGTCGTCGGAGCGAAGTTCATCTTGGTGGCCCCCCAGTGCCAGAGTTCCATGTCGAACTTGATCGACTCGTCGAAGGGAATCGCGTCGAGCGCGCGGTAGCGGCTATTGACGCTGAAGCCCCCCCTCAAGTTGCCATCCCCTTCGGGTTGGGCATGGAAGGGAGCCGAGAAGGCCGCGGGGAGGCACCACGCATAGCCATAATAATCCTCGGTGCCCGTGCCGAAGTGCGACGGGAAGTCCTCGCCATCGACGTAGATCTTCTCGTCTCCCTCGCCCCACCAATTGGCGGCCCCGTTGAAGATGGTCAGCGTGTCCCCCACATAGACTCCTTGCCCCTTCACGGTGACGTAGTTGACATCGTAGGAGCCATCCCCCGGTCGACCCGAGCCCTTGCGCGTGTCGGCGTGGCGAAGTTCGTGCCAGGTGCTGCAAAAATGCAGCGAGCGGTCGTCCCATTTCCAGTCGCCGGTGTGGGCCTCCCCCTTCACCACTTCGACATCCTGATCTCCCAGGTTCACGAGCGTGATCTTCGCCTGTTTCTCGTACGGCATGACCCATGCGCACGACAGCTCGCCATCCTTCGTCACCTGGGTGTACCAGGTGTTGTACTCACGGACCTGATAGCCGATGCCAAAAAAGTCGCCGACTGGGGCCCACACGCATTCCTTGCCATCGAACTCGATTTTCAGCACCGTCGAACGCAGCGCTTGAGGCAGGTCCTTGGCGGCCAGCTTGAGCTTCAGCCCGCGAATCGCCCCCGGGCCTTCGAGCACCACCGCTTCTGACTCCTTACCCGCGGCAATGGTTACCGATGGGGTCGAAACCTTCGGCTCATCACCCAAATCGAGCGACTTCCGCTTCAGCTTTTCCTGCGTCCTGTCGAGCGTCTCCTTCGCCGCGGCGAGGCGTTCCATGCTGAACGACTCGACCTCGGTCCCCGGTTCGTAGGTGCGGAAGTTGATTTGATAATACAGCGCCTCGCTCCCACGGGGCGCTCCCTGCTTCATTTCGACGTCGGTCGAGTAGGTCACCTTGCAATGCGTGGCGTAGGGAATCGGCAAGTAGAGATTGTGCCCCCGCTGGGCATAGTTCGTCTCGGGCGAGACTCCCTGCGACAGTGGCGCGCCGGTGAGTCCCCCTTTATCGAGAATCGATTCGATCGGGCCCTCGATCGCCGGCTTGTCGGAGCCATCGAGGTAGATGCGAAGCGTGCCATTGGAGAAAGGCTGGCCGGAGGGACCATGCCAGGTCGCCCAGAACCGCACCAGGCAGCCGGGCCCCTCCTCGTCCATCATCACATATTCTTTCTTGCCATTCTTCTCTTCGATCCGCACAAACTGGCTGCGATCGCCGTTCGCCATCCATGCGTTGTGGTCGTCGGGGGTCACCGAGTTGCGATCGTAGCTCGAGGCCTGCTTGCAGTCGTAGGCGGGCGAGGGAAACCGCGCCAGCGTCTCGCGGCTCGTCATTTCCTCCAGCAGCGACTCGATCGTCACTTTTTCGGCACCCCAAGCGGGATTCATCAAGAGCACCACCCCCATGGTGGCTGCCAGACAATGGCGGGTTAGAGTTCGCATGGTCATCCTCACTTTTCAAGACATGAATCGCGCGGCAATCGGGGCCGCGCAGGGCTGTGCCAGACTGGATATCATACCCGATGTCCCCCCTATTTTGACACTACCTGGGGGCCGCTCCGCGGCGCAACACCTTGCCGCTGCTAACGTTGCGCCAGCTCGCGCGCGGGGGGCAACTGCGGCTCCACCTCCGACCACCGTAGCGGCTGCCGGGTGAGCCGCCGCATCAACCGGTAGGTCCGCGGCGACACAGCCTGCCGCGTGGCGAGTTCGGCGAACCCTTCCGCCATCCCGCGGAGGGTCCCCTTCAATCCCACCATGCCATGTCCCCGCCGGCATGCAGCCCGCCAGCGGCTGAGGGCCGTCGTCGCCAGCGCCCCCGGCAGATGCCGCCACGGAACGTACTTCCAGGCGAACCGCACACCATTCCGAGCCCCGGCGTAGATAATGGCCCCATGATCGCGGTCGCCATATTCGGGGTAGTGGTCGACGGTGGCAGTGGAGCTTGCCCGGATCACATAGCCATGGTCGAGCAATTTGATCGCGAAGCTCGGTTCCTCGGCCTGCCGATCGGCGCCACTATATCCCCCCAACTCCAAGAACCACGCGCGCCGCATTGCATTCGATCCCCCAGGATAGGGAAACGTGCAGAGAAAATCCTCCGACTCGCGCCCGGGGAGGGCCGGATAGCGATCGATCCGTCCGTCGGGATGATGATTGTCGTAGGGAATCGAGACGACCCCCACGCGGGGATGGGCAAAATCGCCGAGCACGCTTTCGACCACATCGGTGGTGCGAAACTCGGCATCGTCGTCGAGGGTGAACAGGATGTCGCCGGTGGCCAGCCGCGCGGCGGCATTCCGGCCGGCAATGATCCCAAGCGGTGTCGGGTTGCGGACAAGCTTCGCCTGGGGATAGCGCTCGGCCACCAGCTCGGCTGTCCCATCGCTCGAGCCGTCGTCGACCACCAGCAGCTCGACCGCGATCGTTTGGCGGAGCACCGAATCGATCGCCCGAACGACCACCTGCTTGCGGTCCTTGGTCGTGATGAGCACCGTGGCCGACAGCGGTGGAGACTCGGGCATGTCGTGGACGAAGCGTGGTGGGTGAAAGAAAACCGGGGGGCGGGGACTTGGGGCCGACTCAAGCGCTCTCGGCCCGTCCCTTGGCCTCTCCCCCACCCTTGCCGACCAGCGACTCGAACCGCCCGAACACCATCCGTCCGGCACTGGTCTGCAAGACGCTGGTCACTTCGGCGCTGATCTGCTCGCCCACGTGGGGGCGTCCCCCTTCGATCACCACCATCGTCCCGTCGTCGAGATACCCTACCCCCTGATGAGTCTCTTCCCCTGGCTTCACCAGCCGCACTTGCAGCCGCTCGCCGGGCAGGAAGATCGGCTTGAGCGAATTGGCGATGTCGTTCAGGTTGACCACACCCACGTTATGCAGCTTGGCCACCTTGTTGAGGTTGTAGTCGTTGGTCACCACCTTGCCGTCGAGGTGGCGTGCGAGCAGCACCAGCTTCTGGTCGACCGACTGCCCCGCGAATTCGGGCAGCTCGCGATCGAAGATTTGAATTTCCACCTTCGGGTCGCTCTGCAGTCGGGCAAGGATATCGAGCCCGCGGCGTCCCCGTCCGCGACGCAGCTTGTCGCTCGAATCGGCAATCCCCTGCAGCTCGGCGATCACGAATTGCGGCATCACCAGCGGATTGTCGACCGCCCGGGTCTCCACCAGGTCGGCGATCCGGCCATCGATCACGACACTCGTGTCGAGGATCAGCGGCTTGAGCCCCTTCATCTCCTTGGCGAATTCAACATAGGGAATAATGAAGCGAAAATCGTCGCGCGTTTGCAGCAGCACACTGATGGCCGTGTAACAGGTGATGGCGGCGATCGCCAGATTGACCCAATCGGCCACGTCGGACCGCAGCCCCTCCATCAGCGGCGTGAGCCCAAGCTGGAGGACATAACTCAAGAACAGCCCGATGACCGCCCCGAAGTAGACTGCCGTGATGACGTCGAGCTTCTTGCGGCGGATGAAGACATCCGCTGCTAGCACCAAACCGGCACCCACCATCACCGCCAGGAACGCCAGCCACGGCAACAACTGATTCGTGCTCTCGAACAGATTCGATCGCACCATCTGCACCCCCAGCGCGATCGCCACCATCAAAAATAGCAAGCGCAACACAACCAGTGGCAAACCACTGCGAAGCTGGGCGACGGTTGACGGCACGGACATCGATTTACCGCACTTCATCTCGCGAGGGTGGGAGGCCGCGAAGGGCCTGATGACGGGAACTCCCCCCATTCTACTCCGCCCCGAGCCACTCCGACCAGCGGGAACCACTCTCGCCAAGTGCCCGTGGCAATCGGCCCTGCCGCCCAATCGCTACAATCCCACCCGTGCGGCCGCATCGCGGGGCGTACCTTTTGCACGGCGATCTCCGTACAATGCCCCTATGCTGCTCGCGTTCCTGTTTTTGTTGTTCACGGTCGTCCCCGTGGTCGAGCTCTGCCTGCTCTACCTGCTCGGGGGGTGGATCGGTGTTTGGCCGACCCTCGCCCTGGTCATTCTGACCGGGGTCGTCGGCATCGCCCTGGCGCGGTGGCAAGGGACCAAGGCTCTCCTCCGCATTCAGCGACGCCTCGCCCGCGGTCAACTCCCGGCGAGCGAACTGTTCGACCAGGTGTTGATTCTGGTGGCCGGTCTGCTGCTCGTGTTCCCCGGCATCCTCACCGATGTGGTCGGCCTGATCCTGCTCATCCCCCCGGCCCGCGGCCTCATCAAATGGCGACTCCGCAACTGGGCCCAGCGGCACGTCGAGGTCCGCACGGCGCAGGTGCAGGGGCAGTTCTGGAGCCACGTCGAAAAAGTCCAAGGCCCTCACCGCCGCGACGAGATTATCGACGCCGAGGTGGTGGAGACGCGGGTGGTTGAGTAGCTGTGGGCGGCGAGCTGCACGATAGCGGGGAGCGTGGATGCACTTCCCTTCTCGTTGGAAGTCTGCGTGGCGCCATTGCTTGGCGGAGTCGGGCGTCGAGCAACCGCACCACGCGCAGCAGGCAGGCCATTTCGGCTCATCTTCGCAACCACGACCGCCGAAGCCGACCGCATTGCCTGCCGCTGCCGTAGAAAATGTCCCCTGCAGGAGATCTCGCATTATAGTACACTATATTTTTCTCGCATTCCCGTCCCGCGTCTCGACCGAAACGCCGGCATGCTTAGGGCCGCAGCGGAGAATGTTCAGCCAATCGTGCCGTTTGGAAGGAAGCTATGTGCGGAGTTGCAGGGGCCGTCGACCTGACAGGTCAACGCATGTTTCCAGAATCGCGACTGGTGAACATGGCGCGCGCGATCGCCCATCGCGGGCCGGACGATGAGCACGTACACATCGAACCCGGCGTCGCACTGGCCGCACGGCGACTGGCGATTATCGACGTCGCACACGGTCGGCAGCCGATTGCCAACGAAACGGGCGACATCTGGGTGACGTTCGAGGGGGAGTTGTACGAGTATCCGGAGCTGCGCGCCGACCTTGCGAAACGCGGACACCGGTTTGCCACCCACTGCGACACCGAGGCCTGGGTTCACCTCTACGAAGAACTTGGCGAACGTGTTTTCCACAAAGCCCGCGGCCAATTCTCGGTGGCATTATGGGACCGGAACGAGCGGAGGCTCTTGCTTGGGCGCGACCGCGCCGGCATCGGCCCACTCTATTACGCCCGGCAAGACGGCTGGCTGCTCTGGGCATCGGAGGTGAAGGGACTTCTGGCCTCGGGCATGATCGACGCGGCCCCTGACGTGCGCGGCATCGACTACTTCTTCAATTTCTTCTGCATGCCGACCGACCGCACCTGCTTCGACCAGATTCGGATGCTGCCCCCCGGCCACTATGCCCGTGTCCAAGATGGCTCGTTGTCGCTCCATCAATATTGGGACCTCGACTTTCCCGATCGCGGAGCGGAGCAGCGGTTCGGCAACCCCAACCAGGCCGCCTCCGAGCTACACACGCGCTTGCGGGGCGCGGTTCGTCGCCGTCTCGTCGGCGAAGTGCCAATCGGCTGCTACATCAGCGGCGGGCTCGACTCGACCGTCATCCTCGCTTTGAGCTCGCAGGAGCGCGGCGAAGCGGTGCCGAGTTTCACGATCGGACTCGACAACTCCGGGCCGACCGACGAACGAAGCAAAGCCCAGCAGTCGGCCGAGATCCTCGGCTCCCCGATCACGATCGTCAACGCCACCGAGGCCGACATCGCCTCCGCCTTTCCGCGGCTGATCGCCGCCGGCGAAGGCCCGGTGCTCGACACCTCCGCGGCCTGCATGCTGCTGTTGGCCGATGCCAATCGCGCCATGGGAAACAAGATCGCGCTGACCGGCGAAGGGGCCGACGAGCTGCTTGCCGGCTATGCCTGGTTCAAGTGGAATCGCCGGCCCAAGCTGCTCAATTCCTCGGGCGCTCCCATCCAGCGATTCGTAAGACACGCGGCCATGTCCTGGATTATTGGCGGCGGCGACGCGCATCGGCCCCCGTTTTGCGCGGCCCACGGGGTGCGATTCGCACAGCAAATGGCCTGGGAGATCATGGCCCAGAGCCGCGAGACGCTCTATTCCCGCGAAATGTGGGAGCGACTCGAAGGCTATTCTGCAGTCGAGGATCTGCCGCTCACTTCCGAGCGGATTCGCCGCTGGCATCCGCTCAATCAGTCGCTGTATGCCGCGTTCAAAGTCATGCTCCCCGGCCTGCTGCTGCACGCCAAAGGAGATCGCGCCGTGCGCCAAGCCTCGACCGAAGGCCGCTATCCGTTTCTCGATGAAGACGTGGTCGAGTTTTGTTCGCAAATCGCGCCGGAGTACAAGCTGCGCGGCTGGACCGATAAATGGCTGCTTCGACAGGTGGCCGCCCAAGTGCTGCCCCCCGCCATTGCCCGCCGAAGTAAGACCATGTTTCGCGCAAATCTGGGCAGCGTATTCCTGGGACCCCAACGGCCCGCCTGGGTCGACCAGCTCCTTAGTCCAGAATCGCTACGGGCGGCCGGCTACTTCGATCCGGGCGGCGTACGTTTGGCGCGCGACATGCAATTCAGCAAGCGGCGCCAATCGTTGCGACGCTTTTCGCTCGACATGGGGTTGGCCGGGGTGATCTCGACTCAATTGTGGCACCACCTGTTTCTTGGGGGCGGATTGGCAGAGCTGCCCGTCTGGACCCCGTCGTAAATGACTTCGCGACAGCCGCCGCCGAGCTATTTCAACCGCGCTGCTGCCCCAACCGCCACAAAAAGTGCCCGGCCGGCCGCCGCTGGGTGGCTAGGTGGCTAGGTGGCTGGGTGGCTGGGTGGCTGGGTGGCTGGGTGGCTGGGTGGCTGGGTGGCTGGGGTCAGGTTGCGCCAATGGCTCTCCACGTGCTATGGACTTCGCCGCAACCTGCCCCCAGATGCTTTGGGCTTCAACTGGGCTCTTTGGGCTTCAACTGGGGGCAAGTTGCCGCCACGTCGATCAGCAACGACGAGCGTCCTCGGCAACTTGACCCCAGCCACCCTCCCGAGAATTCGAACGGGCAAACGAGCCCGTTCTCCGATCTTATCTCCCAACTCCCAAACGCCAACCAACCAGAGCCGCTGGGTGGCTGGGGTCAGGTTGCGCCAATGGCTCTCCACGTGCTATGGACTTCGCCGCAACCTGCCCCCAGATGCTTTGGGCTTCAACTGGGCTCTTTGGGCTTCAACTGGGGGCAAGTTGCCGCCACGTCGATCAGCAACGACGAGCGTCCTCGGCAACTTGACCCCAGCCACCCTCCCGAGAATTCGAACGGGCAAACGAGCCCGTTCTCCGATCTTATCTCCCAACTCCCAAACGCCAACCAACCACAGCCAGAATCCCAGCCAACGCCAGCCCCGCGGCTGCCGGTTCTGGCACCGGCGTCGAGTCGGGTGCCGTGGCGGCTACCGAGGAGCTACCGAACTTGTCCTTCCAAAACAGGTAGTCCTCTGCATCGACCACGCCATCGTGGTTGCCGTCGGCGGCCAAGTCGGTCGTCGAGCCGAGGGTGTTGCGCCAGACGACGTAGTCGGCGGCGGTCACCTCGCCGTCGCCGTTGTAGTCTCCCGGCGGCGGGTCGACCGGGGGGTCGGCTCCCACGACCGCAAACGACGCCGTGGGGGCGGTGAACTGGAGACGGATCGCGTATTTCAGATACTCGTCGCCGCCGCCGTTGCCCCCATCGACATTGGCATGGAGGGAGAAACTCTCGACCGCGGCCCCGGTGAGGGCGACGAAGTTGATCGTCTCGTTCGCCGCGAACGTGCCGAGCGATTCCCCCTCGACGATCACCTCGTAGTCGGCGTAGTAGCCAAACGGCAACTGCGCCAGGGCGAAGTGGGCCGACCCCTCCGCCGTGAAGTCGAGCCGGCTCACCGCCGGCAGGCTGTACCACCGCCCCGTCGCCGCGTCCTGAAACACGTACTCCTGCCCCTCGTCCCCCGGCACGCGAGGATTGATCTGCGTCGAGCCACACGGAAGCACACCCGCGGGGCCGAAGCAGAGGAATTGGCCGCTGCCCTGGCAGCCACTACTGACATCGCCCATGGATGCGGAGAAAACGGACCCGTGATCACCCGCGGCAAAGGGGTCCGTCCAACCGTTACAGTCGTTGGCCTGACCTCCTTCGAGGTTCGATCCCGTCCACACGGTATCCAGAGAAGGACCGCCGCCGAACTCCGTCACGGCCCAAGGCGCCATTGGCGGTGTCGACAGGTAGGTCGCCGGGTTGGACCACACGGTCTGGAACTGTGTGTTGATGATCGGTCCTTGCAGGTTGAGGCGGTCGCGAGCATTTTGTATCGGCTCGTTGCGGTGTGACAGGAAGGCGGTGTAGACCGGGTTGTTGAAATCCCAGTCAATAATCCAACCGGCGTCATAGGCCGCCCAGGTGCATTCCATGTCCGCGAACCGACGTGCGTTCGGACCTGAGAATGCGCCGGAGTTGACGTTGTAGGTATTTCCCGTCACAAACACGCGGTGATACACGAGTTCTTCGCCCCGCGCCGGGGAGAGGGGAGTCGCCAGCAGCAGCGCCATGACCCACGCCCCCCGCGCGCCGCCACGGCGCACGGATCTGCCACCTGCCCCACCCCCCATGTGACTTTCCTTTCCAGCAAGAAAGAGAGCAAAAAAGCGGAAAAATCAGCTTCCGAGTATACCCCGGCGAAAAGAGCCACACAACTTTTTCAGCCGCGAAAAATAGCTTGTCTGGCACGTTTTTCGACTTTTTTGCGAATTTCGTGGTCGAAATCGGGCACCACCCCGCATCGATTCGCGTTTGTCCCTCGAAGTAGGTCCCGCTTGCCGAGCGGGACCAAAGTAGGTCCCGCTTGCCGAGCGGGACCTTGGTGGAAACGTTGACTTTACTTCAAGGGTCCATCCGGCAGATGGAACCTACTGGATCTTTGGCAATTCAAACCCCCTCAAGCTGCCCGGGCAAAGTAGGTCCCGCTTGCCGAGCGGGACCTTGGTGGAAACGTTGACTTTGCTTCAAGGTTCCATCCGGCAGATGGAACCTACTGGATCTTTGGCAATTCATCCCCCCTCACACTGCCCGGGCAAAGTAGGTCCCGCTTGCCGAGCGGGACCTTGGTGGAAACGTTGA
>CAZYQQ010000130.1:0-1430 GCA_964650265.1 uncultured Planctomycetaceae bacterium | reverse complement strand
CTTTGCTTCAAGGGTCCATCCGGCAGATGGAACCTACTGGATCTTTGGCAATTCATCCCCCCTCAAGCTGTCCGGTCTACGGCTGTGCGCACGGGCAAATGTGCCCATGCTACTTCCCCTGGCCCCCGGCCCCTGATCCCTGCCCCACTACGAACCGGCCAGATTTTTCTCAATTTCACGCAGAAAACTCTTGGCAAGCTCCCCGTCACTGGCTTAGAATCCGTTGCTGAGTGGAGAGAAGACCAGCCTGAGGTCCGCGCCGATCGTCCCTTTTCGATCGCCGCGAGAGGACGACATCCTTGCCGCCCGTACCAGTTCGGCTGCACTCGAGACGGCAAGGAGAAGAGCAAGCGGCGCTGTTTTCCGGCATCACTGTATCGACAACTTTTCTGGGAGGGTCTCATGAGCAAGATCGGTTTCCTGCACACCATGCGCTGGGCGAGAGTTGTCGCCATGGGCGCGTGCTGTGCCCTGTTAAGCAGCTTACCCCAATCGGCATCGGCCCAATTGAATCACGGGCAGTGGCTGCAACTCAACTTCACCGACGGCTGGAATCCCGCCGATAAGAACGAGTTCAACCTCTATACCAACCCTGCAAACAACAACAATTCCTCTACGGCCAACCCAGCCGACATGATTGACTCGCTGGGGAACCTTGTGCCGGGGCTAACGCTCACGACCTCTGGCTGGCAAGGCCACAACTGGGATGGCGCATCGAACCTTGCTGAGTGGCCAGCGGGCCACAACAGCCCCACGCCCGCCAATCTGGCTGGCCGAGGGGATAGCATCTTCCGCCGCGACGAGAGTATCAATTTCTGGTGGGACGCAAGTATCGACACTCCCCCCGTCATCACCGTGCATGGACTCGATCCCGACCTGGTCTACAACGTCTACTACTACAGCAAGCACTCGGCCGCTGCCGGTGCGGGCGAGTCGCACACGCTCGATGTGAATGGCATTCTGCAGACGACGCTGTCTCGAGGGGACCGATTCCTCGATGGCGATGAAGATTTGTTCTTCTCGCAAGTGCCAGTCGGCCTGGATGGCAATCTGGTCTTCACCTGGGGGGTGGATCCCGATCGCCCCGCTTATAACCCGGTCGTAACAGCCATCCTGATTCAGGCGGTCGTCCCCGAGCCAGCCACGATTGGCCTGATTGTGGGCGCCGTGACCCTACTGGGAGTCGTCAAGCTTCGCCGCAAGCGTTAAGCCTTGCGGCGACAGGAAAAACTCCGCTTCCAAACACCTCGCGCGCCAGTGGCGTGGCGAGGTGTTTTTTTGTTGTTAACCACAAGCGACACGGAGGAAGAGAGAAGGAAAATAACGCGGAGACGCAGAGATATTGTTGGTGGGGCGAAAGGTTCCAGCGAGCCCCTCACGTTAGTGAGGGGTGGGGCGCAGAGACACGGAGACGTTGTTGGTGGGGCGAA
>CAZYQQ010000129.1:12457-13059 GCA_964650265.1 uncultured Planctomycetaceae bacterium | reverse complement strand
GCCACGGCCACCATGGCCGCAACCGTAAGTGATAAGACTCTCATTAGCCATTCCTCCAGGAGTAGAGCAGAAGAAGCCGAGGTACAAACAAAGGAAAAAGCCACCCCCAAAATCGAAGAGACTTTCCCACGGTCTCACTTCAGACTAAACCCCCGCTCCCACCCCGGCAACCAAACACCGCGCAAAGTTTTCTCGCTTTTTTGCAAACCCGCGTGGGAGGACCTGCCACCATATCGCCCTGCTTTTACCATGCTGCGGCGGAGCCAATCGCCGAATTGCGCATGGAACTCTCCGTTTTTGCAGCAACGGAGGGCGTCCCATCGTAGCCCGACCGTCTCGGTCGGGGGGAAGTGCTGTGGGGCTGGCCTGGTGAGCAGGGCCGACGACGGAGACCGTCGTCCTACGATGGTGGCCCGACCGTCTCGGTTGGGGGGAAGTGCTGTGGGGCTGGCCTGGAGAGCGGGCCGACGACGGAGACCGTCGTCCTACGATGGTGGCCCGACCGTCTCGGTCGGGGGGAAGTGCTGTGGGGCTAGCCTGGTGAGCGGGGCCGACGACGGAGACCGTCGTCCTACGATGGTGGCCCGACCGTCTCGGTCGGG
>CAZYQQ010000129.1:0-12357 GCA_964650265.1 uncultured Planctomycetaceae bacterium | reverse complement strand
GGAAGTGCTGTGGGGCTGGCCTGGAGAGCAGGGCCGACGACGGAGACCGTCGTCCTACGATAATTTCCTGCCACCAAAGTCTCCCGTGGGGTGTTTATTCAACTAGCGGTCAATTCCGGTAGCGGTGAAGATAGTAGAGTGCTGGTTCTTCCTTGTTGCGAAGTGCCGCACTGCGACGACAACTTATCGAGTCTTTAAGGTGCCTACGCTTTTGACAAACTCGCTCATCCGCATCCTGGTCGTCCTGGTGGCGATCGGGACGGGATGGGCGCATGCCGAGGACTCCCCCTCCGTCGACTTCGATACCGAGGTGATGCCGGTCCTGTCCCGATTCGGCTGCAACGCCGCCGCCTGCCATGGCGGAGCGGCTGGCCGCGGCGGGTTCAAGCTCTCCCTCTTCGGCGGCGACGCCGACCACGACTACCGCGCGCTGGTCTACGAACTCCAGGGGCGCCGGGTCAATCTCGCTAACCCGGGGAACAGCCTGGTAATCGCCAAGCCGGCGGGGCTCCTCCCTCATGGGGGAGAGATGCGGTTCGAATACGATGGCCCCGAGGCGAAGCTATTGGAACGCTGGATCGCCGAGGGGGCGCGTCGGCTCCGTTCGCGTCGGCTCACTCGGATGGAGGTCACCCCTGCGAAAGCAATCGTCGCGCAGCTCCCCGCGCCAATAACACTTCAAGTGACGGCGTCGTTCGACGACGGATCGACGTGTGACGTAACGGAGCTCGCGCTCTATTCCTCGAGCGACGAGGCGTCGGTTGCCATCAACGAGTCGGGGCAGGGGAGTGTCACTCAGCCCGGCCGGCACACGCTGGTCGTCAAGTTTCTCGACCACACGCAGGTGGTCGAGGTGACTGCCCCCTATCCGCGCGACGGGGAGTTCTCGTCGGGACCCGTCGCCAACTGGATCGACGAAGAAATCACCCAAGTGCTCGCGGAGCTCAATCTTCCCGCCGCCCAGCAGTGCGACGACACGACATTTCTCCGCCGCGTCACCCTCGACCTCGTGGGTCGGCTCCCCACGCTCGACGAAATCGAAACCTTTCTCGCCGATGCGAGTAAAACGAAGCGCGAGGCCAAAATCGACGAGCTACTCGCCTCCGACGAGTTCGTCCTCTTTTGGCGATATCGCTTGGCCAAGTGGCTTCGCCTCCGCATGCCGGGTGGGGATCGCGAGACGGCGGAGGCGATGTTCGCCTGGCTCGAACAGCGCATTCGCGACGATGCCCCCTGGGACGCGACCGCCCGGGCGCTTGTCGAAAGTGTGGGGGACACTCGCGAGGTGGGACCCGCCGGGTTCCATCGGCTCGCCGGCGACGCGCGGCTTGAAGCGGAGTTAGTAAGTGAGACCTTGATGGGAGTCCGCTTGCGGTGTGCCAATTGTCACAGCCACCCGCTTGATCGCTGGACGCAGGAGGACTATCACGGCCTCGCCGCAGTATTCGCCCCGCTCGAACGGGGGCAGGTGGTCAAACTCAATCCGCTCGCCCAAGTCACGAATCCGCGTACCGGCAACCCGGCGGTGGCGCAAGTTCCAGGGGGTCGGCAACTGGACGGCGAGGAAGACGTCCGCGCGGCGCTCGCCGATTGGCTCACGAGCAAGGCCAATCCCTACTTTCGCCGTGCGATTGTGGGCCGATTGTGGCAGGCGATGATGGGACGAGGACTCGTGGAACCGGTCGACGATCTCCGCGCGACCAATCCTCCCAGCCATCCCGAACTGCTCACACGGCTCGAGGATCATTTCGTCGACGAGGGATATCGCCTGCGGCCGGTGCTCCGACTGATCGCGATGTCGGAGGCGTACCAGCGCGTGGAAGCTTCTAGCGACATGCCCCCCAATCGCTTTTATACGCACGCAACCCGGCGACCCTTGGAAGCCGAGGTGGCGGCCGATGCCATCTCGCAAGTCACCCAAATCGCCGAAGTGTATCCGGGCCACGCGTCAGGGACCCAGGCGATCGGCCTCGTGGATCCCCTGGTAAAATCATCCCCCCTCGACGTGCTGGGGCGTTGCGACCGGCTGTCGGGTTGCACCGAAGCGGGTGCGGGGGGGGAGGGGGGTGAGCTGGGGCTTGCCGAACGGCTCTACCTGCTGAATGGCGACTACCTCAACCAGCGACTGCGCGACGAGCGGGGGCGACTCGCCCGGCTCGTGGCAGAACAGCAGTCACCAGAAAAGATCGTCACGGAGTTCTACCTCGCGGCCCTTTCCCGCTATCCTGAAGAGCAGGAACTGGCGTGGTGGCGGGAGCGATTGTCCTCGGAGACGCTCGCGGAGAATCTGGAAGACTTTGTCTGGAGTCTCCTCAACTCGAGCGAGTTCTTGTCGAATCACTAAAAAGGCGAATGCCATGCGATCGATTGGTTACCGGCGGTGCGACGGCGTGACCCGTCGCGATTGGATGCGCATCGGGGGGCTTTCCGCGCTGGGGCTTGGCCTGCCCGCACTCCTGCGCCAGCAGGCGATGGCCCGCGAAGTGGCGACCCCGCGCAAAACAAGGAACTGCATCCTCATCTGGCTCGACGGGGGGCCTAGCCACCTCGAAACCTTCGACCCCAAGCCGGAGGCGTCGCGTGAAGTCCGCGGGCCCTTCGGTGCGATCCCCACGTCGATTCCTGGTGTCGCCATCAGCGAACTCCTGCCGCGTTCGGCGGCACTGATGAACGAGCTGGCCATCGTCCGTTCGGTCACCTCCAGTCAGGGGGAGCACAACTTTGGCACCCATTATCTGCTCACGGGGTACACCTCGACCCCGGCGCTCAGCTATCCCACCTTTGGCGCGGTGGCGACTCAGATCAACGGAACGAACAGCGAACTCCCGCCACACGTCGCCATTCCCAACTTCCGCGTCGGCGGCGGAGTCCTTACCAGCCACGGCTTCCTCCCGCGAAGTACTCGCCCCTTCGAGGTGGGAGGGGATCCCTCGAAACCAGAGTTCAACGTCGAGAATCTCGAACCCTTCGCCGGCATGACGAGCCTCCGCCTCGCCCGGCGGCGGGAATACCTACGTCAACTCGAAGAGTTCGATCGCGGACTCCAAGCGGGCGAAGTGCTTCCCGAGGACGCGGCGTTCGAGGGAGCCTATCGCCTCGTCACCTCACCCGAGGCCCGGGCGGCGTTCGATCTGGCGAGCGAACCCCCTGCTGTACGCAATCGCTACGGCATGCGCAACATTGGCCAAAGCTGTCTCCTCGCGCGGCGGCTGGTCGAGCGGGGCGTGCCGTTCGTTACCGTCAACAACACCGGATGGGACACGCACCAGAACCTCGTGACCCAGCTCAAGGAGGGCTACACAGGGGCGCAAGTTCCCGTGGGGCTCGTCCCGTCGCTCGATAACGCGCTGGCGTCGCTGGTGGAAGACCTCCGCGACCGGCAGCTCTTGGATGATACGCTGGTCCTCGTCATGGGAGAGTTCGGCCGCACCCCGAAGCTCAACACCGACGCGGGTCGCGACCATTGGCCGCGAGTGTTCAGTGTGCTGCTGGCCGGTGGAAGTGTCCCCGGCGGGCAAGTGATCGGTGCGAGTGATGCGACGGCGGAGAGCCCGGCCGATCGCCCAGTCACCCCGACCGACCTCGCCGCGACGATCTACACGCTGCTCGGGATCGACCCCGAGATGCTCCTCCATACCAGCGACGGCCGCCCCGTCCCTCTCACCACCGGCGGGAAGGTGATCGATGAACTGGTCGGCTGACAGGCCGGAGCCACCAACCCTGAGTCACCAAACATTTGGTGCTTTCGCGTTTTCGTGATCTTTGTAAAAACAGTTGGCGTACCGCGTCGGAATTGACTCCGGAACTATGATGGTCGGATAGGGATCGCATGATAAGAGGATCACGAAAGCACGAAAGCACGAAAGGTCGTAGTCGGCATCTGTCATTATCGATTGCGCTCCTTGCGCTCCTGCACTTGGCCGGCGCGCTTAGCGCGGCCGAGCCACCCATCACGGCGCTCGCCTACGACGCAGCGACCGATCGGCTGCTCGTCGGTTCGCAGCGGGGGTTGGTGGTGGTCGACGCCAGGTCAAACGACTGGGTTGACGAGTGGCCCGCGACGATCAAGGCGATTCACGATGTCGCGTTTCGGCCCGATGGGAAGGTCGTCGCCATCGTTGGGGGAGATCCCGCCGAGTTCGGCCGCATCGAACTCCGCGCGTGGCCTGCGGGCAACATTCTCGCCGCAGCCGACCGCGGCGACGATGTCATCTACTCGGTGGCCTGGGACGAGCGGGGCGAGCAGCTCGTCACGGGAGACGCCTCACACCAGGTAAGTGTCTGGCGGGCCGATCCACTCGAAGTGACACGGGAACTCGTCGGCCATTCGCGACACATCCTTGCCGTCGCCTTTCTCCAGCAGGGAGACCTCGTCCTCTCCGCGGGCCAGGACCAGTCGCTTCGCGTGTGGGACCGGGCCACGGGGACGATGCGCCGCCGGCTCGATCACTCGACCGGTGCGATCAACGATCTCGCCGTTCGCCCCGACAACCCAGGTGGACCCCCTTGGGTCGCCACGGTAGGCGAAGACCGAGCGGTAAGGTTCTGGCAACCCACCATTGGCCGGATGATCCGTTTCGCCCGGCTCGACGCGGTGCCGCTTTCGGTTTGCTGGATTGAAGGGGATGGCCCGCCGCGAGTTGCCGTGGGGTGCGACGACGGGAGCGTCCGCGTGGTACACGCGGAGACGTTGGAGGAGACGAAGCTCGCGCCCGGGATCGACGGTTGGTGCTACGAGGTCGTCGCGCTCGGGGAGGGGAAGCTGATGGCCGCCGGAACTAAGGGAAGCCTCTGGCAACCCGGCAGCGACTAGTTCCGCCAAGGCCCTTTAGCCCGATACTGAAACGGCACGATCGCCTCGGCTTCAGCCGTCTCGTCGCCAAACTCCTCCTCGACAGTCCAGGCGCGCAGCTTGAAGCCCTTGAGGTCGTTGATCGCCACCCAGTACGAAGTCGTCTCTTCTTTTGTCAGCACCACGTCGCGGCTCCCAGGCGACGAATAGATCGGGGTGCCTTTATTATCCAACCGAGGGCCCAATCGCAATATTAACTTCGCCCCCTCTGGTGTATGCTAGCGTGCAATGCTGAGGCCCTCCTCCCACGTGAGTCGAGTTTCACCTCCCTGGCACAACCCATCATGTACGATAGCCTGCTTGAATTCGTCACCCATCCGCTGTTCAGCCTCGCCATCGGTGTGGCGATTGTCTTGGTGACCATTCTCTGGCTTCGCCTCAATGCCTTCTTCGGCCTGTTGCTCGCGGCGATTGCCGTCAGTTGCCTTGCCGTGGGAGACATCGACGACAAAGTCGAGCGCGTCGCGGTCGCGTTGGGGGAGACCGTGGGAAAGATTGGCATCACCATTGCGCTGGCCGCCGTGGTGGGAGGAGCCCTCGTCGCCTCCGGCGCGGCCGACAGGGTGGTCAACGCGGCGCTCGCTGTCTGCGGCCATAAACGAGGCGGTTCGGCGCTCGCGGCGAGTGGCTTCGTATTGGCGGTGCCGGTTTTTTTCGATACCGTGTTCTATCTGCTCTTTCCGCTCGCCCGGTCGATGTTCGTTCGCACGCGGCACAGCTACGTCAAGTATTTGCTCGCCATCGGTGCCGGAGGGGCAGTCACTCATACGATGGTCCCTCCCACACCAGGGCCCCTGGTCGTGGCGGAGATGATGAATGTCGACGTCGGCCTGGTGATGCTCGTGGGACTCGTGGTGAGCCTTCCGATGACAATCGCCGGCTTGTGGTATGCAGGGTGGATCGACCGGCGGTTGGTTTTGGAGACTCCTCCCGTGATCGAGGAGGAACTGCCGGGGGATCAGGAGACCATGGCTTTGCCTCGGCTCGGCTGGTCGCTGTTGCCGATCGTGCTCCCCGTGGTGATGATTGCCAGCAACCCACTTATCGCACCGTCGTGGAAAAGTACTTCGCCCGAGACCTTCGCGGCCTATGGCGAATGGCTCCTCCTGTTTGCGGACAAGAATGTGGCGATGCTCGTCTCCGCATTCGCCGCGATGTCGGTCTACGTCTTCCACAAATGGCCTCGCCGCAGTGAGGTGTCGCAGATGGTGGAGGAGGCCCTCACCAGCGCCGGCATGATTATCCTGATCACCGCTGCCGGGGGAGCTTTTGGCGCATCGTTGCGGATCGCCGGGGTAGGGGAGGCCATCCGCGACAGTTTCCCAGGCGACACGGCGACGGGTTGGGGCGTGCTCTGGCTGGCGTTCGTCATTGCCATGCTCCTCAAATCGAGCCAGGGCTCCACCACGGTGGCGATGCAGACGACCGCCGGCATCATGGCGGCCCTTTACAGTGGCCTGGCCGGGAGCGGCGAGTCCCTCGGGTTCCACCCGGTCTATCTCTGCAGCGCCATCGGCTCGGGGGCGATGATTTCGAGCTGGATGAACGATAGCGGTTTTTGGCTTTTCTGCCGCATGGGGGGACTCAACGCCAATGAGGGGATGAAAACCTGGGCCGCGATGACCGCACTGATGGGGGTGGTGGGGATGGCCGCCACCCTGACGATGGTGGCTTTGGTGCCGGGTGTATGAACGGCTGCGCCGCTCGAATACACTTAAAAACAGGTCGGCCCCCTCCGCGGTCGTCAGCCGGCACTTGGTACGCACCCTCCCACCTATTATGTCACCCTCGATACGCCCGGGGATCCACGTTATGCATCGAGCCCATTTTGCGCCCGCGGCCTGCCTTGCGGCCCTCGTCTTAGGAGGAGTTACCCCTATGGAGTCCCAAGGCCAGTCCCCCCATGCCGTCGACCCCATCGAAACGATCGGCGAGTTCGAACAGCTCGATCCGGCATTCGACCAGTTGATCGATACCAATGCCAAAATTGAAATCCTGGCCCGAGGTTTCGACTGGAGTGAAGGGCCGCTGTGGATAGGGGAGGGGGGTTTCCTTATCTTCTCCGACGTCCCGCAGAACGTTGTTTACAAATGGAAGGAAGGGGAGGGACTGAGCGAATACCTCCGCCCCTCCGGTCACACAGGTGCGAAACCACGCGGTGGGGAGTTGGGCTCCAACGGCCTCGCGCTCGATCGCGAAGGGAAACTCTTGCTCTGCCAGCATGGCGACATGCGCGTCGCGCGGATGCTCGCTCCGGTGACTCAGCCCGCGGCCCGCTACGCCACGGTCGCCGGCGGGTACGAAGGAAAGCACTTCAACAGTCCCAACGACCTCATCTGTCATTCGTCCGGTTCGGTCTACTTCACCGATCCCCCCTATGGTCGTGAACATGGGGCGTTCGACGACCCGAGCCGCGATCTCGACTTCCAAGGAGTCTTCCGCGCCGATCCCGACGGCAAAGTGACCCTGCTCACCAAGGAACTTCGCGCCCCCAATGGCATCGCCCTTTCGCCCGACGAGAAGATTCTCTACGTCGCCCAGTCGTGGGGCGAGAAGATGATTTGGATGGCCTATCCCCTCCAAGAGGATGGCGGCATTGGCGAGGGGAAGATTCTGCACGATGCCACCGAGCGGTCCAAAAAATATCCCGGCTCCGCCGACGGTATGAAAGTCGACGCCCAGGGGAATCTCTTCGCCACCGGACCCGGCGGCGTGATGGTGATTACTCCCGAAGGAAAACACCTCGGCACGATCCGCACCGGCGAGCGAATTGCCAACTGTGCCTTCGGCGACGATGGCCGCACCCTCTACATGACCAGCAACGGCCTGTTGTGCCGCGTCCGCGTGAAGGCCACTGGGATCGGTTTCGACAAGTAGGACTAGCGGGTAAGGAACCCACGATGAAGGCGCTTCTCCTCCGCGAGTACAACCAGCTCGAACTGGTCGACTTCCCCGAGCCCGAGATCGACGATCATGCCGTTCTCGTTCGTGTCGCCGCCTGTGGCATCTGTGGCAGCGATGTCCATGGCTACGACGGCAGCACCGGCAGGCGAATCCCCCCGATCGTCATGGGGCACGAGGCGGCGGGCGTGGTCGAGCGCGTCGGCGAGGCAGTCACCCAGTTCGCCCCCGGCGACCGGGTGACCTTCGATTCGACCATCTACTGCGGCACGTGTGCCTTCTGCCGCCGGGGCGAAGTGAACCTCTGCGACAACCGTCAGGTCCTTGGTGTCTCGTGTGGCGAGTACCGTCGCCACGGGGCCTTCGCCGAACTGGTTGCCGTCCCCGAACATATCGTCTATGCGCTCCCCGAGAGTTTGCCGATGGAGCACGCGGCCCTGATCGAGGCGGTCTCGGTGGCGGTCCACGCCGTCGTCCGTTCGGGAGTTCGATCAGGCGACCGAACGTTGGTTGTCGGCACCGGCATGATCGGTCTCCTCGTCGTCCAGGTCCTCCGCTCCGTCGGTGCCGACCCGATCATCGCCGTCGACATCGACCAGCAGCGGCTTGACCTCGCCCAAACGATGGGGGCCACTCACGCCATCAACAGCAACACCGAGGGAAGCGCCGAAGCCCTCCAGGAAATCGCCGGTCACGGTGTCGACGCCGCCTTCGAAGTCGTCGGCCATACCGACACGATCGCAACCTGCATCGCCGCCACCCGCAAGGGAGGGGCCCTCACCCTGGTCGGCAACCTCAGCCCCAAGGTCGAACTCCCGCTGCAAGCCGTCGTCACCCGCGAGCTCACGCTCTACGGCTCCTGTGCCTCGCAAGGAGACTACCCACGGGCGATCGAACTGATGGCATCGGGCGAAGTCGACGTCGCCCCACTCCTGAGCGCTGTCGTCCCCCTGGAAGAAGCCCCCCAGTGGTTCGCCCGCCTCCACGCCCGCGAGCCGGGGTTGATGAAGGTGGTGGTGAAACCGTGAAGGAGTTGGAAGTTGGAAGTTGGAAGAGATCAGCCGTGTTGGCGCTAGCCACGGTTCCTGCAACAAACCGTGGCTAGCGCCAACACGGCTCATGGAAAGCCAGTGATTGAGTTCCTAGGCCCAGTTCCAACTTCTGATCCGTGGTAATCTGATTCATCCGCGAAAATCCGTGTCCCATCGTCTTTCTTCCAACTCCCAACTTCCAACTCCCAACTATGACCTTCGACCTTACCAACCGAGTCGCCATCGTCACCGGCGCTAGCCGCGGTCTCGGCCAGCAGATGGCGACCGCGCTGGCCAAAGCCGGCGCCGACCTGATCGTCACCAGCCGAACTGTCGAGTCGCTCGAGCCCTTCTGCCGCGACATCGAGCGGCTCGGCCGACGGATCGTCCCCATGGCGCTCGACCTTGTCGAGCAGCAAAGCATCTCGGAGTTCTGCGACCGGGCGAAGGGCGCCTTGGGGCAGGTCGATATCCTCGTCAACAACGCCGGCTGCAACGTCCGTAAGCGGGCCCTCGACGTCACGTGGGACGACTGGAACAAGGTCCTCGATACCAATCTCCGCGGCACCTTCTTCGTCGCCCAGGGGATCGCCCCCGCCATGATCGAACGGGGCTACGGGCGGATCATCAACATCGGCTCGGTCACGTCGGTCTTCGGCTACGCCGGCCTCACCCCCTACTGCGCCAGCCGCGGCGGGGTCAAACAAATGACGATGAGCCTCGCCGACGACTGGGGCCCCGCCGGCCTCACGGTCAACTGCCTCGCCCCCGGCTGGTTCCGCACCGAGCAAAACAAGGTCCTCTACGAAAACCAGGCCTGGGTCGACTACCTCGTCGATCGCATCCCGATGCGTCGCCCCGGCCTCCCCGGCGACCTCGACGGCGCGGTGGTCTTCCTCGCCTCCGAAGCCAGCGCCTACATCACAGGCCAGACCCTCCTGGTCGACGGCGGAATTTCGACAGGGGCGACGAAGGCAACAGTGGATTGATTGTGGGACGACTTTCCAAGTCGTCAGCAGCGCGGACGCGGTCCGCCATACGCTCGTCGTTCCCGTGCCGACGTCAATGCAGAGAAGTGGGATGGTCTAGAACTAGGCGTCATAATTTCGCAGTTGACAGGAAGCCAAAAAGAATATACAATATTTAGTATAACGAGGGGCTAATGGCTGACGACGAGCAACCAGACACGGCGATAGTAGTTTGGGAAGGAGATAGCCTCGATGTGCTGCGGAGCTTTCCCAAGGAGATTCGTGCTGAGTTTGGTGCCGACATTTTCAGGCTACAACGCGGCCAGCGGCCGTTGGATTTTAAGCCGATGAAGTCGGTTGGACCGGGTGTGTTTGAGCTTCGGCAACGAGATGACCGCGGCTGGTATCGGATCATCTATCTGAGCAAGGTGGGTGACACAATTTATATGCTGCATAGTTTCGTGAAGAAGTCAGCAAAGACTAGCAGCAATGATCTGCAAATTGCCGAGCGCCGACTGAAGGAAGTCCGTAGGCGACTTCGAGAGGAGAAAAAATAGAATGCCCAGGACCAGCCGCAAGCCAGCCCACGTCACGACCGACAACATCTTCGAGGATCTCGGATTCTCGCCAGACGAGGCCGCCGTGCTGCGCATGAAAACGGCGATGCACATGGAGATCATGCGGGTGGTTGAAGAGCGCGGCTTATCGCGCCGCGACTTGGAGCGTCTGCTCGATGTTCCGCAGCCGCGCGTGAGCGAACTCTTGAGCGGCAAGATATCAAAAATGACCGCCGACAAACTGACCAAGTACCTTCATCGTCTTGGCCGTCAAGTCGAAGTCACGACAAGCGAGGTCGCTTCCTGTTAAAAATGCCCAATACCGACAACGACAAACTGTTCCGCCTTCACGCCTGGCTCATGGTTCGCATCTGCCTGGTTGGCATAGTGGCGATAGCGGTCCTCGGAGTCGTCGTGACGGTATTCGATGTGATGCCGGAGCAGTTCCCCACGGGTCGAGCGACAATTGCCGCGGTGGGGCTGATTGCCTTGCTGCCACTCATCGCCTTGATCAGCATTCGCTGCGAGCGCTACATACCAGGGGCGCTGACTCGCTACCTTTGGGGTTGGTTGACCCCGATCGCTTATATGGCTGTAGTGGTGTTCGTCGTTTGGCTTGTTTACCATTAGCGGCACGGACTGATAGGGCGCCGTAGCACGCGCCGATGGGAGACGAACGTGATCGCCACTGCCAATGTAATGCAGCGAATCCGCGACGGGCGGACCGACCTCGTGTTCGACTGGGTGTCCGACGGCCATCCCGCGAGCTTCAAGGACGAGCGGGGCGTAAACCTCTTGCAATGGTGCGCTTACTACGGCGATGTGAGCGCGGTACGTTTCCTTCTCGGGTGCGGCGAACGGATCGAGTCGCTCGGCGAGAATCTCGGCCTCAACGCAGCCGCCTTCCATGGCCACTGGCAGCTCGTTCAGTTCCTCGTTGAACGGGGGGCCGACGTCGACTATCCCCAGTCCGACACGGGGGAAACGCCGCTCCACTCGGCCCTCACGAAGGCGAATCGTCCTCACTACGACTTCATCGTCGAGATCCTCCTGGCCAGCGGGGCCAACCCGAACTCGATGACCTGGCCCGACACCGAAACGGGCGCGTTCATGAGGGATTGCCGCACCAAGGCCGAAACACCCCTCCACCGCGCGGCCGCCTTCGGCAGTGAGCACGCGATCCAGCTCCTGCTCGACGCGGGTGCCCTCGTCGATGCCAAGGACATGCACGGCGACTCCCCCCTCGCATGGGCAAGCTGGCATCTGCGTCCCGACGCCATTCTGAGGAAGCTTTGCCATGGAGACTTCTCGATTCATCCCACCCGGCAATCGACTTACGATCATGGAACAGGGTGGGGAGTTATGGGTCGGGGGCGGCCCCACCTGCCGCGGGAAGGATCGGCCTGACGTAGAGCCAGCCGCTCGACATGCTTTGGAGAAGCTCCGAATACGCCGCAGGGCGTCTCTCTCCCGGCCATATGGTTGTCGTGTCTGCCGTCGTGAGTGATAACAATCCATCCGGCAGCGGAACCCATTTACTGGTTCTCGACCCCTGGCCCCCCAATCAAGGTAAGATTTCATGGGTCGAGTACCGCGCTTGGATCAATGAGGTGACCACACGGACCTACCGCGTTTTCGAACGGTAGCGACAAGCCGACCGAGGGGGGCACGGGACGGCGTGTGGTTATCCCGGCCGAACGCGGTGCTGCACGGGGAGCCAAACCCAGACACTCAACCTTCACCATCCGCTAAATTTATCAAATTGATCCCCCCCACCGCCAGTTTTCCTCACCTCGGGGACAGATGGCAACGCAAACGCAGACACTCAAACTTGTGCCTGCCAATCCGAGCCACACAACCTTCGCGCACCCCAAAAACCCCCTTTCCCCACGCGATTTCCCACTTTTTCGGAACTTTGCGCTGGGAATTGTCCACCCAATCCGGTAGACTTGGAGAAACGTGAACGTATGGCCACACCGGCGAATCGGACCGCGTACTGCGTGGAAGGTCTGTACTCACTTTAAGGTCCCATCCGGCAGATGGGGACC
>CAZYQQ010000128.1:0-13349 GCA_964650265.1 uncultured Planctomycetaceae bacterium | reverse complement strand
GGGGGTCAGGTGGCAGGGGTCAGGTGGCAGGTGTCGGGGGGCAGGTGTCGGGGGGCAGGGGCAGATTGGATTGAGTACCCAGTACTCAGTCCGACCCCTGACCTCCGACCTCCGACCTCCCACCTCCCACTTCCGACCCCTCCTCCTCCCCCGCCGCCACGCACTGCGCGACCACCAAATCTCCCGCCACGTTGACGGTCGTCCGGCACATGTCGAGCAGGCGGTCGATGCCGATGATGATGCCGATTGCTTCGGCTGGGATGCCGACCGATTGCATGACGACGATCACCAGCGGGATCGATCCCCCTGGCACCCCTGCGGTGCCGATGCCGGCGAGGACACTCATCAACACGACCGTGAACTGTTGCCCCAGGTTGAGATCGATTCCCATCACCTGGGCCAGGAACAGCACGACGAACCCCTCGAACAGCGCGGTCCCGTTCTGGTTGCCGGTGGCGCCGACGGTGAGGACGAAGTTGGCGACCCGTGGGGGGAGTTTCAGATTGTGGATCGCCACCTTGATTGCCGTCGGCAGGGTGGCGTTCGAGCTGCTGGTGCCGAACGCGACGAGGACCGCCTCGCGGGAGTTGCGAAAAAACTTGATGGGGCTCGTGCGGCCGAACAGCATCAGGACGATCGAGTAGGTGCCGACCATGTGGAGGGCAAGCCCGGCGAGGCAGGTGCCGACGAACCAGGCCAGGGTCCCCAGGATGGCGAAGCCAAGGTTGGCCGTGACGGCGAAGACCAGCGCGCCGGCGCCGTAGGGGGCCAGTTTCATCGCCCAACCGATAATCGTCATCGCGATCGTATTGAGCCCCTCCAGCCAGGCGATCAACCCGGCACAGGCCTCCGTGTTGACGGTGATCGCCGCCCCCAACAGCAGCGCGAAGACCATCACGGCGAGCATGCCGCCCCCCTTGCTGCTGCCATCGAGGGCGCCGACCATCTCTTGCAGCGGGTTCTCGGGGAGCAGGTCGACCAGGATGTCGCGGAGTGGCTTCACCTGTTCCGCCTGGGCGATCTTGCCTTGGGTTGTCTCAGCATGGTCCGAAATGATGCGATCGCGAAGCTGCGGTGTAAGGGTGTCGCCAGGTCGCACGACATTGACCAGGGTGATGCCGATCAGCACCGCCGTCCCCGACAGCAGCAGGGTGAAGGCGAGAGTCCGCAGCCCCATTCGCCCGAGCTTCGAAAGGTCGCCGATCCCCACGATGGCGAGCGACAGCGCCGAAACGACCAGTGGCAGCACCACCATGAACATCAGCCGCAGGAAGATCTTGCCGATCGGCTCGACCCAATAGACCGTGGTGTCGAGCCAGTCGGCCAGGCCGTTTCCGTTCTCGTCGGCCAACGCCCGTTCGGCGAAGGTGGGCGGGTCGTCTTGCGTGGCTTGCCGATCGACATCGTTGCCGACTTCGGCCCCCGTGGTCTGCGCGAGCATGTTCGCGGCGAGCCCGAGCAGGGCTCCCACAACCAGTCCGATGAGAATCTTGGTGTGGAGAGGCATCCCTCGCTTGGGGAGGGGGCCATCGACCGGTCGGGGGCTGGTTGGGGAGGTCGTTTCCAATGGGCAAGCAAGAGTTGGGGTCGAAAAACGGGGCGACTCCTCCCGACTGTGACTTGCCCCCGACTGTGACAGACCAGGTCGCCAAATGCAAGCAAGTGGTCCTGCCGGCCCCTTGAGTGGATGGGGGCGGAAGGCCTCGAGAAGCTGCCATGCTGCGAGTTTTGCCGAAAAAGTCAAGGTGGAACCGGCGTTTCCTGCCACGGCGGGGCGAATCAACCTATCGGGGAGCAGGGGTTCCCCTCGTGTGGTCACCGGGAGGAAATAAGATATAGTGAAACAATAAACGAGCCGAATCGCTTGGCGACAGAGGCGGATGGCCCCTCACCGGGGTTGAATGGGTGTCTCCGAGCGACAGGTGCGGCGGCTGGGAGATTCTCCCCAGCGTTAGTCTAGGCAGTTTGGCGCTCGTGGGGCACAATATAGCGGCATATCCCTAGTGATCTGCGACGGGCCGCTAGGTAACCATCCTTCGGAATCCAGCTTCATCATGAGTCGTTCATCGAGTTACGGGCGGCGTGGCTTCACCTTGGTCGAACTCTTGGTCGTCATCGCCATCATCGGGGTGTTGGTCGCGCTCTTACTGCCGGCGGTCCAATCGGCGCGCGAGGCGGCCCGGCGCTCGACCTGCCAGGCGCGGATGAAGCAGGTCACGCTAGGGATGCTCAACTTCGAGTCGTCGAAGAAGCGACTGCCGATGGGTTCGATGAGCCCGATCGACGAACCTGAGCGGAGTGCCCCTCCCTACGGAATCTATCCCGCAGGTGATCCCAACAACGAAATCTACTCCAGCGCGAGCTTCTTCCACGAGGTGCTTCCCTATGTCGAGCAGCAGGCGCTGTACGATCGCTGGGACCTGTGGGCTCGCACGACCCGGCAACGGGCACTCTTTTTCCCCGAGTGTCTTACTCCAGTGGAAGTCTTCCTCTGCCCCAGCGACCGGATTGCGCCGAAGCTGACGACCCACAACCCTGGTGGGAGCGAATACAACTCGCAAGGTTTCTCGGGCAACATCGTTGGCTGCGCGGCGAGTGGTTTCATGGATCGGCTCGAGCCATTCGATAGCAAGTTCGGCAGATTCCCGAGCGCTTCCCCTCAGGCGAGCCTTGAGGTCAATGGCTTGCTCTATGGCGGTTCGCAGGTGCGCCTGGCGAAGATCACCGATGGCCAGTCGAACACGGCGCTGGTTTCCGAGTTGGTGCTGGTCGAAGATGTCGCGGAAAACGACATCAAGGGACGCTATTACAACGCCTCTCACGGCTCCGTGCTATTCACCACGCAGAAGACTCCGAATTACTACAATCCCGCTGATCTGGATGTTCATCCCTGGTGCAACTCACAAGTGCCGGTCGATGTGAAGAAATGCCGCGCAGCCGGTGCGAATATCTTCATCACCGCGCGAAGCCACCACCCAGGGATTGTCAACTTCGGCTATGCCGACGGCTCGGTGACGACGATCTCGGATGGGGTCGACGCGGTGGTTTACCGCGCGACCGGGAGTCGCAACGGGGGCGAAGTGGTCACGTCCGACTTGTAGGTCCAAGGTCTTCCCAAAGGAGTCTGGTGTGCGCGCGAAGCTTCTCCTGTTGGCTGCCGGCCTACTTGTCGCCACCGGATGTGGCGGGTCGGGCCCCAAGACCTACGCGGTGACCGGCACGGTGACTTACGAGGGGCAGCCCCTCGAATCGGGTTCGATCGCCTTCGCTCCCACCAATCCCGAAATGCCAGGCTACCAGGCCGAAATCACGGCGGGCAAGTACACGATCGCGCTTCCCGCGGTCGACATGGCGGTCAAGGTCTATGCCAATCGCCCGAGTGGCCCCTACGACAAGGTGATGGGGGGGACGCCGACCGAGCAGTACCTCCACACCAACTACAACGACAACACCAAGCTCAAGGCGACGATCACCGCCGGCGGCACGAACGTCCACGATTTCAAGCTGAACAAGCAGGGGACCTAGGGAAAGACCCTAGGCTACGGTGAGGTTAGCCTTCGGCCAACGGCGCTACTTTGGCCAAGGGCCAAACTGATCGTAGCCTAGGGTTTTTCCCTAGGTTTTCCGTTGCGCCGGCTCCAGCATGCGGCCCTCTCTCTTCAGAGGGCTCCCCGGCGGGGGGAGCCCGTGAACCTGGAGCGACTCTCCCGCCGCCCCGGCGTTTTGGGCGGGGGGGAGTATAATGGAGCCGCCATGCCGAGCGCCCCTCTTCCCGATGAACCTCGTGACGGCCTGCCGTTGCCGGAGGGCCCCTTTGCGCCGGGTGACGACGCCAGCGGGTCGGCGTTTGAAGTCGTGCGGATTCTCGACGATTACCTGGAGGCCCTCAAACGCGGGGAGGCCCCGTCGCGCGACGAATTGCTGGCGGCCCATCCCCACCTGGCCCCCCAGCTCAAGGCCTGTCTCGAAGGGGTCGAGTTCCTGCGGAGCGTCGACGCCGCCCCGCTGTCGGCCCACCAGCTCGGCGACTTTCGCCTGATCCGCCAGGTGGGAGAAGGGGGAATGGGGGCGGTCTACGAGGCGACGCAGGTCTCCCTTGGGCGAAAAGTCGCGCTCAAGGTGCTGCGGTTCGCGGGGGTCTCGGACGCCGAGGCGATCGGCCGGTTTCAGCGCGAGGCGGAGACGGTCGCGCGACTCCATCACACGAACATTGTCCCGATCTTCGCGGTCGGCACCGAAGGGGGGGTGAACTACTACGCGATGCAGTTCATCGAGGGGCGCAATCTGGCCGAAGTGCTCGCATCGCGGACGCCATCGAAAAGTAGCACGGGGTCGCAGCCCGTGCGCGCAGCCAATCCCATCGACGACGCCGAAGTCGCCCGCTGGGGACTCCAAGCGGCCGAGGCACTCGCCCACGCCCACCAGCGCGGCGTGGTCCATCGCGACGTGAAACCGTCGAACCTGCTGCTCGATGCCGACGGGCGGCTCTGGCTCACCGACTTTGGTCTCGCGTTGCAACTTGGTGGGGTGACCCTCAGCCTCACCGGAATGCTGCTGGGGACGCCGCGCTACATGAGCCCCGAGCAGGCGGCCTCGACTTCGCGCGGGGTCGACCATCGGAGCGATCTGTTTAGTCTGGGGGCCACGCTTTACGAACTCTTGACCGGGGTGCCCGCGTTTGCTGGCGAAACTCCCCATCAAGTGATTCACGAGATCACCGAAGGAGTGCCGCAGCCGATTCGCTCGCTCAATCCCGAGGTGCCGCGCGATCTCGAAACGATCGTCATGAAGTGCCTGGCCAAGGATCCGGCGGGTCGCTACGCCTCGGCAGAGGAACTGGGGCAGGACCTGCGTGCGTTTCTCGAAGGGCGACCGATCAGGGCCCGCCGCCCGCCACGCCACGAACAAGTGGTCCGCTGGATCAAAAAACACCGGCGAAATGTCAGTCAGATTGGCATTGCCGCGGCGGTGACGCTGGCCGTCACGCTGCTGGGGGTGTTCGGAGGCTCGGCCTACAAGGCGTGGAACCAGTCGGGAATTGTCTTGGGCGCGGTCGATCCCCCGTTGGTCGCCGAGTTCATCGACCAGCAAGGGGAGGTGCTGCATGTCGAAACCTTGCCGATGCAAAACCGGGTGAGCCTGCCGAGTGGCGACTACCACTTGCGCGCCTCGGGCGAGGGGCTGCTGAGCCAGACGTTCGACGTTCTGCTCGAACGGGGCCACCGCGACACACGTTACACCGTCGGCTTGGGGAACGAACTGTTGTTCGCACCCGAAGCGATCGAGCGGAGCTTCGCGCCAGTGGACGTATCGTCCCAGACGAGGGGGGCCGAGAACGGGCTGCTCACTTGGACCCGCGAAGGGGTGAGCCTGCGTAAGTACGAAGGGCCCGACTTCCGCCAGCAACTATCGCTGTTGCCCGCGACCAACCCGGCGCTGAACTCGGCCCCTGGTTTCACCTGGCCCTGGCCCGCGTCGATGGTGACCGAAGTCTCTGGAATCGGTAACTACGACTTGCGGCCCTGGGTGCTAAGGTCCGGTGTGGATGTCGACGGAGATGGCGTCAGGGACATCGTCTGCGCCGGGCGGCATCAGGCGTGGGTGATGGCCATCTCGGGAAAGATGGACAAGGTCCTCTGGTTCGCCGGGCGGGGGGAGGATCTCAAGAGTAAAGTAGACAACGGGTTACGACTGTTGCGAAGCGCGGTGGTCCACGAGCCGCTGGTAGTAGGGGACCTCGACGGCGATGGGGTCGACGACCTGGTGGCGACGATGGTCGATATCGGTCCCGAGGCCAAGGTCGAGCAGAATCAGTATGTCGGTCGTCGCTGGGTTGAAGCGATCTCGGGGAAGTCGGGGGAGACGATTTGGAGTCACGAACTCGCGGGTGAACTGTTCGCGCTGCCGCAGGGAGTCCAAGCTCCCTACGCGATGCGATGGTTTCCGGAGATCGAAGGGGGACGGAGAAGCATTGGTGGCGGGCGCATGCAGATTGGGCGGCACTATTTGCGCCACGGCTCGCAGGCGGAACGGACTGGTGCGCACGTGTGGCTGCCCGACAGCCCGCGTCTGACTCAAGGAGCAAAACACCTCGCGATTGTGTCGGGCGCGAATCTCGTGCTGCTCGATCCGGTGACTGGCGAGGCGAGCGAGGGGCCGATTCCCCTCGGGTCGCGACCCGGGCAGCAAGTGGCTTGGGGGGATCTCGACGGCGATGGGGTGGACGACCTGGTATGGCTCGAGCAGATCTTCCATCCTACCTCGCCGGGTACCTATAGTCCCAAGCTGACCGCGTGGTCGCACGCGCGTCGCAACGTCCTTTGGTCGCGGCCGCTGGAGGCAATCTGGCCTGTGCAGCGCGACTGGTCGGTCGAGGCCCCCGCATGGCCGGTGGTGGCCGATCTGGACAGCGACGGCAAGTGCGAGGTGCTGGTCCCCGATGGCCAGTCGCATCCCAATGCAGGAGTGGGGCTCACGAATCCCCGCGTGGCCCCGTGGGGTGAGCTCGCCGTGCTGACAGGAGCCACGGGAGAACCCCTTTGGACGCGCAAGCTGGTGAACATGGATACGCAGGTCGATCATTTCACGGTCGGCCCCGACATCGATGGCGACGGGACGCGCGAAGTGTTTGCGGCGACCTTGAGCGGCATGGGGCCCGACATCTATGTCGATGCCCTGTCGGGGGAGACGGGGGAAACACTTTGGACCACTCACCGAAATCTCCAGACAAAAAATGGCGATTTCAGCGAGTTCCATATTCTGCCGCTCGGGTGGTGGCAATCGGGTCGCGACGGCTGGCCCCAGCTCATGGTGCGACTGCTCGACGCCCATCCGAACTCACGGCAATCGAGAGTCTGTCTTGTGTCGGCCGGCACCGGAGAGGTCTTGCACACGGCCAGCGGGATCAATTCCCTCACACCCGTCGACCTCGATGGGGATCAGGTGGAGGACCTGCTCGTGTTTGCGGCGAATTCTCCCTCGCAACCCGACGTGGGAGGAAAGCTCCATGCCGTGCGGGGCGTGGGACGCGCCCCCTGGCGACGACTCGGCGCGCTGGGGGATCCGGTGGCCGATCTCGATGGCGATGGCGTGATCGACCTGGTGCGAAGCTGGGGGGATGGGACCTTGGTCGTCACCAGCGGCGCCACCGGCAAACAACTTTGGCAGTCGCGCGCCATCCGCGCGACGAGCGAGCTCATCGTCCGCGCGGCGGGAGCCCCTGGGGCCGACCATCGCAGCGCGACTTCCGAAAGCGACTTCGACGGTGACGGGATTGTCGACCTAGTAGTCTGCGAGCAATCGACCGGCGCGTACCCTAGCCCCTTACTGCACGCGATCTCGGGAAAAACAGGGCGCCGGCTTTGGACGGCCAGCGAAGTGACGGCGAGGATGATCAGTGCGACTCTTTCGCTCACGTCGCGCGATCTCGATGGCGATGGCTCGCCGGAGGTGCTGTGGCTGGCGGCGTGCGACTATGGCTATCCCAATCGTCAAAGCTTCGCGACCTCCGATGTCCAGCTTTGGCTGTTCGTCGTCTCTGGCCGGTCGGGCAGACTCGAGTGGGCCGCTCCCCTGAGTCCTCCCCATGGACTTTCGCCTGGCGGCCAGCCTCCCTTTGGCTTCCAGCAGGTCGATCTCCAGATGGTGACCGCCGACCTCGATGGCGACGGCACGCTCGACCTCCTGGTTCCGGCGATCACGTCCAACGACTTGCTCGAACTCCGCGCGCTAGATGGCACGAGTGGAAGAACTTTGTGGAATCACGCTCGAATCGACGACGGGCTGGGCCATCAGTCGCTGCAAAACTGGACCTCCCCCACCGTGTGCGATTTCGAGGGGGATGGAGTGGCGGAGGTGGTGGTCGTCGAACCCGTGGCCGCTTCGCCGGAGAGTGCCGACCAGCAGCTCAAGATTGCCGTCACCACACTCAATGGCGCCGATGGCAAATTGAGGTCGACTCATCCCACCGAGTTCCGCTTTACGCAGTTTCACGGCCACTCGCATGCCCACAAGGGGGAGCTGCTCCATCCGGTACGGCTGCGCGGCGCGGCGGGGCGCGAAGGTGTCGCGATCCTGCTTCCCGCGATGACGGGAGAAGCACGGCTCTTGGTGGTCGATGGCGAGGGAGAGCCGATCGGGCGCTCACTGCCGCTACAGTCGCAGTACATGCCCCCCGCCGCGTGCGACATCGATGGCGACGGCAGCGACGAACTTGTTAGCTGGCAACTGACGACAATCGAAGTGATCGATCCCCGAGAGCCCGACAAACCGATCTGGTCGCGCAAGTTCGGGGATGCAAGCTACTTCGAACTGCTCGAGACCCAGCCGCGGGGCGAGGGCAAATCGCCCTTGCTGGTGGTGGCGACTCCCGGTTCCGACAATCGGGTGTTCGGAATCGACGCGGCCACGGGCGACACCGTGTGGACCAGCCCGGGTCCGATCCCGCGCGGCGACGGGCCGGGGGTCTACCTCATGCCCAACATCGTCTCGCTGCTCGGGGCGCCGGTCGAACAGGCACCACTCGTCTACTACGCCTACGAGTTCGTGGGAGATTGCCGGCAAGCGACGTTTGCGCGCGGCGAGGGGGTCGGCACGCGCGGCATTATTCCCGTCCTAGCCGTTACGTCGGGACTCGACCACGACCCGCGCGTGCTCCGTGATCTACCCTGGCAAACGGGCATCGAGGAGTCGTGGCCGCGGGTGCTCACCTTCTTCGCCTGGAGCGGGCTGTTTGCCCTGACCCTGGTCATCCTGCCTGTCGGGCTGGTGGGCTGGATGATCGCCCGTCGCCGGTTCGGTCTAAAGACCATGCTATGGTTGCCGGTGGTGACGGCTGTCGTTCTCATGGCCGCCATGATCGAGCCGACATCCGACTACGAATTCGGCACGTTCGCCAACCGGCTAACCGTTGCCTTCCTCGCCACCCCGCCCCTGTTGGCCGTGGGACTGCTGGTGCGATGGCTCGCGGTGGGCCAGTGGCGCCGCGCGGTAGTGTGGCTGGTGACGGCCCTGGTCGTAAGCTTGCTGATCGCCACGGCGGGTCTTGTTTCGCAAGCTCGAATGATGCCGATGTTGCCCGAAGAACGCTACGACTGGTCGGCCTGGTACGAAGTGCTGTTACCCGGCGGATATCTGACGTCGTGGCTGATGATACTGTCGATCGTCGTGGGGACGGCGGCCCGCTGGATTTGGAAAAAAGTGCGACCACGCCGCATCGACACCGCCGTGACCAAACCCGACGACCCAGCCACCACGGCCTTCCCAACGACAGCAACCTCCACCACCGTAGGGTAGGCTTCCAGCCTGCCAGGCCCCACCCCAATCCATGCTTCCACCAACCACCCTCCCCGACGGCGAACGCACCCGCTGGCTATTGAAGCACGAGGCGTGGCTCCGGCTCCTCGCCCGGCATGAGGTCCACCAGCGGTTCGCGGCCAAGTTCGACCCGTCGGATGTCGTCCAGCAAACCTTGCTGGAAGCATGGCAAGGTTGGGACCACCTGCAAGCGACCGACCCGGCGCAGCGGATGGCATGGCTGCGAAAGATCCTCGCCCACCAACTGGCCCATCACGTCCGCCACTTCGAGGGGACACAGAAGCGGTCGCTCACCCGCGAGATGTCGATCGACCAGTCCCTCACCCAATCGACGATGAGGCTCGACACGCTCCTCGCGGCGCGCGACCCCTCGCCGAGCGCGGCGGCTGCGTCGCTCGAACAGCGTGCGAAGCTGGCGGAAGTGCTCGAACGCCTGCCCGATGATTATCGCGAGGTGATTTTGCTGCGGAACATCGAGGAGCTGTCGCACGACGAGGTGGCGCAGCGGATGGGGCGATCCTCGGCGGCAGTGCGAATGCTCTGGCTGCGGGCGATCGAGGCGCTGTCACACGAGCTGGGTGGAGAGAAGTAACGAGATGTGGGTTAATGAGATTTGGGTGGCTGGGGTCAGGTTGCGCCAGTGGCTTTCCACTCTCAATTGACGTCGCCGCAGCCTGCCCCCAGCGAGCCTTGCGTCAATGATTTCCTGTGGCAAACTGGGGGCAGGTTGCCGTTACGTGATCGGTAGTGGTAGAGCCAATGTGGCAACCTGACCCCAGCCACCCTTTAGTGGTTTTGTGGAACACGGAGCGGAGATGTTAATGGGGCCCGACAATGGATAAACATAATCCTTACACGTCACCAGTGGACGATACGGGGCGTACACGAAGAGAATCCTCAGGAGGGTCGACGACGGGGTATATAGTCGCCTTTGCGCTCCTGGGAGCCCTAATAGGAATGGGACTCGGATACGCGTCGTTTCAGTCGCAAGTTGCAAAACTTCTGGCTGTCGATCCTGATGCCACGGTCTCGGGCAACGGATTGCTTGGAGCCGTCATGGGAATTGGGTTTGTGGGAGGAGCGACCGGTGGGCTTTTCGGACTCATTATCGGCCGCATACGAAGGCGACGCTTAGGCGGTAGCTCGCGCTTCATATGAAAAACACAGAGGAACAGAGACGCGGAGGTGTTTTTGGCGGAACGGCGCGAATTCTGATGGTCAGCTCTTATGGATGGCATGGGGATCGATACGATTCGAAACCCGCCGATTGGCCTCCGTGCCTCAGTGTTGAATTCATTTGATCGTAGAGGATATGCTCTAACACGGAGACACAGAGGCACGGAGATGTTATTGGCAGGGTGGCGCGGGTTCTAATGGTCAGCCTGTAGAATTCACTTCCAACTTCCAACTCACCACGATCAATCATGAACAGACCCATGAAATACTCTGTTAGATCACTGCTCATTGCCACGCTGGCCGTCTGCCTGGTCAGTGCGGCGATTGGAATGTGGCTAAAGCCACTGCCGGATCCCTCGTACCCGGTTGTCAAGTATCATGGCAAAACGGCGACGTCGGTTTTGGAAGAACTCGGAGACCCGGCGAGTGATACAACGTTTCCGATAAGTCAGGCTTATGGAGAGTTCCGCGTTGGGCTGTTCAATTTCTATCCTGACTTTGCGGGCGTGGATGCCGATGTGATGATTCGCGAATGCACGTGGGATCAGTGGCGATACCGTCTGACACTCTGGTTTCACCAGGAGGGAGGCGAGTGGCGGGTGCTCGATAGCTGTCGTTATCATGAGGATGTCAAATTCTGACCTCACTAACTCCCCGATAGCGCTTACTCCCTGCCAGATTGCGTTGAAGCTCGCGAGTGTGGAGCAACAGTCAGCATGAACTACCCCGATGTAATCGATGCAAACCTTGTGGGCACCTATCCGGCCTCCTCGTTCGCTGGGGGCGGCTTCGTGTGGGACGAGGTGCTCGAGTACCGCGTCTGGTGCCACCCCGAGCGGGGAGCTCCCGACGAGGCGGATGGAAGCGACTACTACTATGCCTTCGGCAGTTATGAGGAAGCGCTTGCGTGCTCGCAGGAGGTCCCTGGTGCGGAAGAGCCATTAGCTCTGGTCTTGCAGCGCGAGTACATCAACGAGCCAAGTTCTGGTGAGTACGAGCATGTGAAGAAAGAGCGAATCACCGAGTGGCCAGTTGAGTTTCTCAGCCGGCCGCGGCGCACCGAAAGTACGATTCCCGACTTTCTTTCGCCCGATGCTCCATCGAATCGGTTCGAAATCTTGCGTGGACAGGTGGAATAATCTGCATGGGACTCGATGCCCGTGTCTATTGAAATTGTTATGAGCAGGCATGCCTTTGTCGTTACGCAATCTTACTTGCGGCAATGGTGCGATTATTCAAATGCAAATGGCAGAACTTACCCATTACCCAAGCGGCGCTCAGGATGGGGAAGCCGATTGTGTTTTGATTTGGTACGGGGTATCGTGGATAAGCTGAACAGCTTTACGGGGTGTCGTGTGAGAGCGGCGAAAGGACCATCGCAATGAGTAAAGAAGACCCGATCCTTGCTTACGCTCGAATCAATGCGCGGATTAGGCCCATTGATCGTGGCGAGCGATTTGAAGATCCGCTGCAGGAGACACTGGAAGGTACCGACGTGGCCGAGGTCACGGGAGGTGGCACGCTGCAGGCGAAGTCTGGTGAGATCGTGTACTGCGGAATCGATGTCGACCTCTACGATCTCGAACAAGCGATTTCCCTTATCTGTACGACTCTCGAAGGACTGGGTGCCCCCAAGGGTTCCGCTCTGGAGTATGAAGTCGACGGAGAACGCAAAGAAGTTCCCTTCGGAGTTCTTGAAGGACTCGCTATCTATCTGAACGGGACAGACCTACCGGATGAAGTCTACAAAGCGTCCGACATCAACGACGTCGTCGATCGGTTGATTAATCTCCTTGGCGATCGTGGCGAGATGCTTGGCTACTGGGAGGGGCCTGAGGAAACTGCCCTCTACTTCTACGGGGAGTCAGTTGACGAGATGAAGCAGCTTATTGCTGAGTTTGTGGCCACGCACCCGCTATGCGAACTTGCGCGGTGTGAGACGATCGCCTGAGAAGAGCGGCAATTCTATCGGGTACCTCCCTGCGGGCTCTTTACGTAGGGAGGTGCCCATGCGATCTCAGTTGATCGGTATAGGGCGTCAGGAACTGGTGAAGGCGCGATTCAATGTCCTTCAAGTTGCCGACGCCTTCGTTCAAGGCATAGTGGATGTCGTCCGCGACACAGTAAACGGTAAAGATTTCGTCGCGGGTGGCGTCAGGATGATCGTGCAGGGGCCATAAAAGGTTGCTTGCCTCGATGACTTCGATCTCACCCTCACGAAGCCGAGCACCGATCATGCCGAGTTCGGCAGCAATGATCACTCGCTCGTCTCTGTTGCCCAGCGACCGCAACAGTTTGATCAGCTCTCGTGGATACAGTCCGCGCCCCATCGAAACATCAAGCAGCTCCGTCGGCGGCTCCTCGAGTGCAAGAATCCAGCGGTCGGCCCACGCAATCACGTCGTCGATGGCGTAGTAGCCAGTCTGGTAGCCGGCGAGGACAAAATCGGCTTCGGTGGCGAGTGGTTCGGGCATGAGACCATCATACACACTCTTCGAAAGATTAGAAAACACGGAGACACAGAGCGACGGAGATGTTTTTGGCGGGGTGGTACGAGTTCCGATGGTCAGCTTCTACAAATCGCACAGGGGTTCGCTACGACTCCAACCCTGCTCGTTTGGCCTTCCTCCGTCTCCTCCTTTTCGCTCTGTGGTTATACTTTAGCCCAAGACGATGCGTCAGCGCGAGCGGTTGGCGTTTGCGAGCGGGGCAAGGGTCTATTGCGCTCGCTTGACATCTATGAACGACCCGTTGTCAATCGGATTTTAGCTTGTATGGAACTTTTTTCCACGATCTCTTTTTCTCTGCACTTTAGGCGAAATCCCACCCTTCGGCCCATTCGGCGTTCCCTCATTCTG
>CAZYQQ010000127.1:0-13377 GCA_964650265.1 uncultured Planctomycetaceae bacterium | reverse complement strand
ATCAAACTCGCCATCGGCTCCCTGGCCGTTCCCCGACCTCCATTGCCAAAGCGGGAGCGGCTCCCGCGCCGGCTGCCAACCCGGTCCAGCCAGCCGTCGCCAACGGGTCGTCGGGCGAAGTCGTGCGAACGTCCATGACCACCGAGACCCCCGCGCCGCCTGTCGAAGCGACCACCATTTCCCTGCCGCGGGGTTTCGAGCGTCACCTCTCGGGGTCGCGTGCGGGGTCAATTCACACCCGGGGTTCCACAACGCCCGCGGCTCCTGCCCCGACCCAGAAGGCACAGCAGCCCCCGGCGGCGACTCCTCAAACGACGCTCTCGCCAGAACTGGGAGCGATCCCCCCTGGACCCGTGGCACCCGGCGACATTCCGCGGGCGGAGATTCCTCACTATCAGCCGGGACCGATGCAAACTTCGGTTACTCTGCTGAGTCCTGGAGAATCGGTGCGGCGATCTCTTCAGCCAAGGTCATTTGGTTCTCAATCTGCCCTACCCCCGGCTCAAGCGACACCAGCTTTTCCATCAGCAAACGCTCGCTAGCATCGGCTGCGATGCCGCTGAGGACGATGCGTGCTCCCTCTTGAGTTATGGCAAAGTTCTCGACCTTGCGATCGGCTAGGATCCGGTCGTATTGAGTTGGTTCAAAGGCAACCGGGCTTGCCACATCGGATGGGGCAGGGTAGTCGAACGCCACCTGGACGCGAACGCGAATGGGGGCCCGTGTCTGAGACGCGCTCCCTTGGTCTTCCCGACCCCGATTCCCTTGCGCTCCACGGCTCCCGCCGCGGTTGGCTCCCTGGCCTCCCGCCGCTTGGCCGGTCCCCATTCCCATCGATTGAAACATTGCCTGCACGTCGGCCGCATCACGGCCAATGAAGCCTTGGTTGCCGGTCGACCCAAAGCCCATTTGTCCCCCTCCCATCCCCCCCATTCCCATTCCTGATCCCATCCCCATGCCTTGGCCCATCCCGCCGCCAAGGCCGCCCATCCCCCCCATTCCTCCCCCTTGGCTGGCCATGCCGCGTGAGCCACTCACACCCCCTGTGCCGAATCCTCCACCCGATAATCGGCCGCCACCGAGCCCCGAACCCATGCCTCCGCCGAATCCCCCCGATCCGGTCCCTACCTGCTGGGCATCGGCCAACGAGCCCCAGACCAGGCAAAGTGCCACGGACAAGCCAATCGTCGTCAGGCGAAACATCATCGAATTCTCCTAATACCGGGAAACCGAAATCGCCCGGAATGGGTACTTTAGAGTACCTCGAACATGTATGTTGAGGGGGGCTGGGGCGAACTCAAGTATAGCCCGACTCCGGCCCAAACCAAAAATTAACCTATTTCACTGAACCCCGCCATCGAGCGGGTGGACAGGAGTTGTTGTGAAAACTTTGCGAATGACCTGCGTGCTGGCGCTCCTCTTGGCTGCGGTTCTCCCTGTTTCCCTAGTATCGGCTCAGGAGTCGACTCGCCCCTCGGCGATGCGGCTCTTCCCGGCAGAAACCCTAGCTCTGCTACGAGTGGCCCATGGGAGGGAGGTTTTCGAGCGATTCCAGCAGACCGGGGGAGGGCAGATGCTGAGCGACCCGGAGATCCGGCCGCTGGTTGACGAGGTTTGGAATTTCGCCGAGACCGAGTTTCAGAACAACGTGAGCGAGGAGGCCGGCATCGACTGGCAAGATTTTTCGCGCTTGCCCAAGGGGGAAATTGCGGTTGCCGTCGTCGCCCGGGGGACATCCCGGCCAGGCTTCCTGCTGTTGGCCGACTTCGATGGCGAGCAGGAAGATGCCGACTTTTTGCTCGATCGGCTCCACGAGCGGTGGGAAGCCGAAGGAATGGTCGTCGAAGAGACCCCGCTGGAAGGGGAGACGCTTGTCATGGTGCGGCGCGGGGACAATCGGGCCAACTCCATCGGCTACATTCTCAAGGAGGCCTGCCTGCTGGCCAGCAACGATGAAACCTTGCTGCAACAGGTTCTCGACCGCTGGGCGGGGCGGCAGCCACTGGCGGGGGAGCCTGCCGACGACGGCAAAACGGGGGATCCTTTGCCCGGTGAAAAGTCACTCGCCGAAAAATCTCAATTCGTGACGATCCTGCGTGAATGCAGCACGCAACTCGAAGAACCACCGCAAATCGTCTTTTACGCCGATCCCATCGGCCTGGTCCGCAATCTGGGCCGCGGCAACGCGGGCGTTTCGGTGGGGCTGGCGATGTTACCGAGCCTGGGGCTCGATGCCGTGATGGGAGTGGGGGGAACGGTTAGCCTTGCCACCGACCAGTGGGACACGCTGATCCATCTCCACCTGCTCCTCGACAATCCCCGCTCGGGTGTGCTGACGCTCCTACGCTTCAAGCAAGGGGACATCACCCCCCCCGACTACGTGCCCGACAATGTTTCGCGGTACTCGACGTTCTATCTCGATGCCCCGGGGGTCTTCGAACGGCTGACGCAATTGATCGATCAGTTCCGCTATGAGGGCTCGGTGCGAGAAGGAATCGAGAATGGCCCCTCCGCCGCACTTGGCATCGACTTCGAAGCGGAATTCATCAACAACCTTGCTGGCCGACTGGTGCTTGTCCAAGGCTTCGATCAGCCACGCCGGCCCCAGGGGGGGATGATGACAGCGGCGATGACTATGGAGGATCCCCAAGTCACCCAGAAGGCCCTTGAGACGATTTTGGAACGATTCGAGGAGCAGATCGAGACTCGCGAAGTGGAAGGGGTGACCTACTATGCCATCACGCCCCGGTTTGGTGGCGATCTTCCCCCGGAACAGCAGCCTATCAACCCTGGATTCTGCTTGCTCGACGATACGCTGATTATCTCCATGTCGACCTCGGTGATCGAGCAGATGCTCGCCGCCCACGCCGGCAAGTCCCCTCGGCTCGCCGACTCCGAGAGCTACCAGGAAGTCCAGCGCCGTGTGGAGCGGCTCACCCAAGGGCGTGAACTCGCGTACTTTGCCTTCGACAACCCCACGGTGATGATGCGCCACATCTACGAGTTGGCGAGCGACGACGGAGTCCAAGAATTCTTCGGCCAGGCACGCGAAGGGGCCCCCAATGCCGGGGGGATTCTCGACTTGCTCGACCCCGAGGCCTTGCCCCCCTTCGAGGTGATCGAACGGTATCTCACTCCGACTGGCAGCTATCTGCTCGACACCAACACGGGGCTCCACATGATGATTTTCAATACGCGGAGCAAGTGACCTCCCGATAACGGGGCGCCTGGTCCCGCGACCTGCCGCGACAACGCCAACTCGAGCGACCTGGGTGTGGGAAGTTTCCCGCGCCCAGCTCGCTCTTTTTTTGCTGGCGTGGCGACTTTCCGCGGGGCGTATTCTGCTCGTTGTAACGATTCCGCGGATCTGGATGGTTCGGGCAGTCGCACGGGCTCCGCGACTCGGAAGCCCAGTGGAGGGCCTTGTCGTTTGGGGCCATGGCGCGCCCCATGTCGCCAGGGCGAGCTATGTTTACTCGATCCATGAATGCCGATGGGCGCGGCGCGCCATGATGGCCGCCAAGGATTCGTGGCACGAGCTAGGAAAAATCATGATTGTCATCGTCGGTTGTATTGTCGTCATCGGGGCCGTGCTGGGTGGTTTCACCATGGCGGGGGGGCACGTTGGCGCGTTGATTCACGTTTCGGAACTCGTCACCATTGGCGGGGCCGCACTGGGCGCCCTGATCGTCAGCGCCCCCAAGAAAGTGCTGGTCGACATGGTGAAGGGAATGCTGGCGACGATCAAAGGGTCCCCCTTTGGTGTGCAGGCCTACCAGGAAACCTTCAAGTGCCTGTACGACCTGTTTCGCCTCGCCCGGCGCGACGGACTCCTGGCGTTGGAACCCCACCTCGCCGACCCGCACGAGAGCTCGGTCTTCAACCGCTATCCACGGGTGGCTGGCAATCACCACCTGCTCAATTTCATTTGCGGCGGGCTCGCGCCGATGGTCGAAGCGACCACCACTCCCGAGCAACTCGAGGAGTTGCTTGCCGCCGAGATTCGGATCATGGAAGGGGAACACCATCTTCCGGTGACGGCACTCCAAAAGACGGCCGACGCCCTCCCTGGGTTCGGCATTGTCGCGGCGGTGCTGGGCATTGTCATCACGATGTCGCATATCGACGGCCCCCCGGCGGAAATCGGCCACAAGGTTGGTGCCGCCCTGGTGGGAACCTTCCTGGGGATCTTGCTTTCCTACGGGTTCGCCGCTCCCCTGGCGACCCGTCTCGAACTACTGGGCCACTCCGAGGCGGCCTTTTTCCGCACCGTGGCCACCGCCCTTAGCGCGTTCGCCAAGAACATGCCCCCCAAGGTGGCCATCGAACTGGCACGACGCAATGTCGAGAGCGAATTCCGCCCCGACCGCGAAGAACTCGACTCCTGGTTCAAGGATGTCGAAGGCGTGGCCGCATAATCAATCCCATTCCTCGCGTGGTGAACTATGGCTGCTGGTGGTGGTGCATGGAAAGTTGCCTATGCGGACTTTGTGACCGCGATGATGGCGTTCTTCCTGGTGATGTGGCTCACGAGCCAAAAGCCTGAAGTGAAATCGGCCGTGGCCGGCTATTTTGCCGATCCTTGGGGCACCGCCTCCGACGAATCGTCGCCAATTCAAGAAACCCCCTCCGACGTGATGACTCCCAAGTCCGGGATCGAGGTTCCCGGACGCCCTCAATCGCCACTTTCCCCTCACCCCAAAGACATGGGGGCGACCGGTTCGCAGGAGGAGTCATTCTGGGTTCGCGGCTATCGCATGCAAGTCCTTCAAGAAGGGGACCGCCTTCCCCCCGCCGTGACGGTCTTGTTCGCGGGCGATACGACAGCACTCGACGAGGAAGCGTCTCGCCTGCTTCTGGACGCCGTGCGCCCCATGCTGGGCAAGTCGAATCGCATGGAGATCAGGGCGCACTCCAGCCGTCGCCCACTCTCACCCGACAGCCCCTATCAAAATCACTGGGAACTTGGCTTCGCTCGCGCGCAGGCCGTGATGCAATTCTTCATGAAACAGGGTGTCGAGCCGGAACGGATGCGATTGAGCCAGTCGGCCAGCTTTGAACCGCTGGTGGATGATCTCGGCCATGACTGGCAACGCGAAAACTCGCGCGTCGAAATCTATGTGCTCAACGAATGGACGGTCCCCAAGCCGGGCACGAAGGAACCAAGTCAGCCGTCCGACAAACGCTCTGTCCAAGAGGTTTCGGCGACGACCCCTCGTCCCCACACCGAGCCAGATCATCATTAGGATGATCGCGGAACCGAGATCTCAATGGCCTGCACCGCCGTAGAGGGGGAGGTGGCGGTAGTAGACTTCGAGCACGTAAATCGACAGGCAGGTCGTGTAGAGCCGACCTCCCGCCGCGCCCCAGCGGTCGCGATCGGGATCCCAACTCCCCCGCTCACGGCCTCTCTTTTGCTGGTGCTTGGGGAGCATCTCGCGCATGGCGAGATTCCACTTTTCCCACAGATCCCCCCCCATGTGATGGCAAACCTGGGTGGCGTAATACCAGTAGTAGACGTTCTGATCGTCCCAGCTTGGCAGGTTCTGGACGAGGAGTCCCGTCCCGTCGAGCAGCCGCTGATCGTCGCGCTCCCAGCCCAGATACTGCCGGCAAAGGAGTCCCTCGGCCGTCATCGAGAGCTTGGCCCCTTCGTTCGGGCGATAGGAATACTGGCTGCCATACTCCTTCTGAACCGAATCGAGGTACTTGCTCAGCCGGTCGAACGTCGAGCTGGGCACTTCGAGCCCCGCCATCCGGGCGCTTTGCAGCGCCATCGCAAACCACCCCGTGACCGACAGGTCGCTCCCCGTCCCCGGATCGTAGCGCCATCCTCCCTCGCGCGTTTGGATGGCGACACAGTAGTCGATCGCCCGCTGGGCCGGACGCCGCAAATCCGGATCGCGCGTCATGGCATAGAGCTCGCAAATGGCGATCGTACACTGGGCGTGAGTGTAGAGTTTGCCATCGCGGGCTTCGGAGACGAAAAAGTGACCGTCGTCGTGCTGCTGCTTGAGGAGCCAGCGCCATCCCTGCCGGGTCGCTTCATTGAAAGGATCATTGCGTGGCCCGTTGTGAACATGGCCATGTCCCTGGAAGGTGAGTAGCGCCATCGCCGTGGCCGCCTCGCGGTTTTCGCTGCTCGAGCCATTCCGATAGGGCCCCTTGAGACTCCAATAACCTTGGCTGTTCTGGTTGCGTACGAGCCATCGCAGGCCCTCGATCACCGCGTCTTCAGTCTTTTGGGTTCCCCCCTGATCGGCCAGCAATCCCTCCCGGGTACCACTCTCACGCCCCAGCAGCGAGTTGCCAATCGAACCCGAGAGATTGAGCATCGCCAACGACGAGGCGTCGGGTAGCACCGGGACGATCTCTGCCGCATCGATCGGTTCGCTGAGTTCGGCAAGCATTTCGGTCTCGATGATGACCGAGTCGAGCGTGACCTGCGGCATGTCGAGAGCAGCCGACATCTCGACGTCTAGATTGTCGAGCGACTCGTCGAAGCTCCCCTCCAAGCTGACCATCCCGTCCCCCTGCTGCCCCCCGGTCAGCCACAGCCCCAAGACAATCACCACGATCATGTGGACTACCGCACTCAACAGCCACGGGGGGGAGCTGCGGATGAATGCCCACGGGTCGATCAATACCTGGTCCCTTTCCGGGGGCGTGCGGACGTCGATCGGTGAGGTGGGGGGATTGGGGAGCGCAGGAACGAAAAAATCCAACGAGTTCCCCCCCATCGCGGCCAGGCTGGCATCGTCATTTGCCACAAGATGCGACATAGGGGGCCTGGGTACGGTACTGGCGGCGGAAAATCGGGGAAAAGGAAGTTGGGAGAGGCCCACGGGCATCGGTGCAGGATTACCCTCCAGTTAACCCTATCGGCAAAAGCAGCCATTGGCAAGCACAAAGGCTTACCTGGACCGGGGTTACGCCGTTTCTGCCGCGGAGGTGGCCTTTATGCGTGTTCCCTTCGCTTCCTAGCATTCGATCGACCCGCCGGCGATCATTCCCGTACCGGCCGATATCTTGGTCGTGGTGTCGCCGGAACTTCTCGTTACCGAACCCATAAAACATGCCTTCCCATGAGTCTTCCACTCCACAACAAATCGAGCATCGACGAAATCCGGTCGCGTTTCGATAATGATGTCGACCGATTCAGCCGACTCGAGACCGGGCAGGTCTCCACCATTGATGCGGCGCTGTCGATGGACCTTATCACCCAGGCGGCCGTGGCGGCGACGAAGCCCATCAGGCGGGTGCTCGACGTCGGGTGTGGGGCGGGAAACAACACGCTCAAGCTTCGCGAAGCCTACGGCGACAATTTTGCCGCCGACCTGCTTGACCTTAGTTCCGCCATGGTGGAACGGGCATGCCAGCGGGTGGGAGAGGTCAATAGCGGAGCGATCACCCCTCACGTGGGGGACTTTCGGGCCCTTCCGCTCCCGGCGGGGGGGTTCGATGTGATCCTCGCCGCGGCAGTCCTTCATCATCTGCGCGACGATGCCGACTGGCACCACGTCTTCCGCAAGCTTTACACCCTGCTGGCGCCGGGGGGGAGCGTCTGGATCACCGACCTTGTCGTGCATGAAGCGCCGGAGGTCGACCAGCTCATGTGGCAACGGTACGCCAACTATCTCACTGAAATCGGTGGCGCCGACTACCAGTCGGAGGTCTTTGCCTACATCGATCGAGAGGATTCTCCCCGCCCGGTCACCTACCAACTCGATCTCCTTCGCCAGGTTGGTTTCAACGAGGTTGACCTGTTGCATAAGAATTCCACGTTTGCGGCCTTCGGCGCGATCCGCCGCAGCTAGCATCGCGAGCGGCCTTGCATCGACTTGCAGGTTCTACTACGGTCCCGCACTGCTGTTCCCCCCCCGAGTCCGTCGACGCCGAGGACCACTCGCTGGTGATCGATTTCGAAATCCAACGCGCCACACGCCGCTGCGCCGCCACCGATCGGGAATTCCGACCTGGCGAGGTCTACTACTCGCTATTGGTGGAAGACGCGGGCCAGGTGATCCGCCGCGACTTTGCGGCAAGTGCCTGGCCGGGACCTCCCGCTAACGCGGTCGGCTGGTGGCGTGCCACTCTTCCGGAGTCGTCCGGGACAGGTCACAAGATGGCCCCCAACGAGATTGCTCTGGAGCTGTTCGATCGCTGGTCGATCCAGTCGGGCCAGGAAGATGCGACCTATATTCTTGCCTTGCTCCTGGTCCGCAAGCGGGTCTTCCGCTTCAACGACACGGCGACCGACAATCGGGCGACTTCGGCTACCGAACTCCACTTGCTTTGCCCGGCACGGGCCACGGAGTACACGATTCGGGTGGTCGAGGTTGCCCCCGAACGGGCCGCGGAGATTCAACAGGAACTCGTCCATTTGCTCTACGCCGACGCCCCTTAGGAATTCTGTGTGGGATGTTCCTCGCCTAACCTTCGAACGATTGCGATCGCATGGTTGCTGATGGGGTTGTGCCTCTCGGGCTGCAGTTGGCGCGGGGGCAACTTGCTCGCGCCGCGCGGCCCCCAGGCTCCCGTCGTGTTGCAACCGGGGGCCACGGTCCCGCAAATCGTCGAAGCCGTCAATCAAAACACCTCGCGAGTCCAGTCGTACGTCACCTACAACGCACGGTTCAGCGTACCCGGGCTCACGGCGCTGCCGCTGATGCACGGGAATATCGCGCTCGAACGACCGCTTAAGTTTCGGCTGCAAGCGGGAACCGCCGTTACGGGCCCCGAAATCGATCTCGGCAGCAATCCCGAACTTTTCTGGTTCTGGGTCCGCCGCAACGAGCCCCCCGCGCTCTACTTTTGCCGGCACGATCAGTTTGCCAATAGCGCGGCCCCACAGATGTTGCCGGTCGATCCCAATTGGATTGGCGACGCCTTGGGGCTCGTGGAGCTGAATCCCAACGCCAGCTACGAAGGCCCCTTCCCACGCACCGATGGCTCGCTCGAACTGCGGTGTGCCATCTCGACTCCCAGCGGTCCGATGACCCGGGTCGTCGTGGTCGACAAGGATCGCGCCTGGGTGCTCGAGCAGCACCTCTACGATTCGGCTTCCGCCCCGGTCGCGAGTGCGATTGCGGAAAACTTTGTCTACGATCCGGTGGCGATGGTTTCCCTTCCTCGGCGCGTCACCCTCCGAGTTCCCAAGGCCGACATGGCATTGGCCATCGATATCGGGACCCTGGCCGTGAACACTCCAGCGGGCGATCCGGCCCAGTTGTGGTCGATGCCGGCCCTCGACGGGTACGCTCGTGTCGACCTGGGAACCACCATTCCCGGCACGCCATTCCCCACGTCGCATGTGCCTCTTGCTCCGGCGAGTCCCCCGGTGTTCGCTACGCCTCCCAGCTTCCCGGCCGCGGCAACGACAACGCTGTCGCAACCGCCAGCGGTGGCTCCCGTGGGGACCGCTCCCATGGTTTCGCGGCTCCCCCCCGGCGGCATCTCGATGGCCCCATAAGCGCAATCGAGTCGCGCAAGGTTCGGCGTAGCAGAAATCGCGGGAACGTCGTTGGAGAATGGCCGCCGCTCGCGCGATCAGTCGGTGCCGGTCATTCCGGCACGTCGACGCAGGCGAGCACGGGCGCGGCTCAAGGTCGGCCCGATGCTGTTCTCGGGGATGCCGGTCGAGCTGCTGATCTCGCCGTAACTTTTGCCCTCGAGATGATAGAGCCTGACGACATCGGCTTCGTGGCCATGCAGGGTCGCGAGCAATCGCTCGATCTCCTCGCGATCGGCCAGCCGCTCCTCATCCGATCCCTCGGCCGCGACATCGTTTCCTTCGAGGGTTGTCGAGACCGGCATGTTGAGCAGCCGCCGGATAACCACTCGGCGCGCCACCACGGTGAGGTAGGTCGCCAAGGAACTTTCACAACGGAAGTGCCGGAGCACTCCCTTGTCGTTTTCGAGAATGGCGAGAAACACGTCGGCCACCAGGTCTTCGCGGTCCGGGTTGGTGAGCCGCATCGAGCGGCTTTGCGCCGTGTAGTTCACCACATGGACCACGAGACCCATGAACCGGTCGACGAAGTCTTCCCATGCTTGGGGTTTGTTCGCCAGCAAGCGGTTGAGCAGATTACGATCGATTTCAGCGAGTGCCACTTTGGTCTACCAATAAGTTGATTGTTTGCCCCAATAGCTCACTCCGTGCGCGTACGCAGCGGCGCAAACCCTGGCAGGCAAGACTCCTCTCGGTCCACCGCCAGGGGCACGGCGGACCAAGGTCACTGCCTCAGCGTCACTCTCTGGCCCTCTGTCGATTCTAGGTAGGGGACGAGAGTGAGGCAAGGCGAAACTCCGCTTTGCCAGACGACTTAAGTCCTTATCTGGTGAGCCTCTGCGGCGGAATCCGCCCTGGGGCAGGTCGCTTGACATGGCCGAATTGCTCTTACTACGATTGGGGGAGTTTTGGGCACCACCCCCCCGTCGCAACTGGTTTTCCTGTAACGTTTTGCCGCGATGCCGGATCAGGTGGATTTCCCCCCCCGTCGATGTTCTCGCGCTTGCAACCCTCAATCGCCGGCACGGCCGGCTTGCCAGGAGATTCGATTCCAATGACGCATGTCGTTTGCCAGCCTTGTTTTGGGTGCAAATACACCGATTGCGTGGTGGTTTGCCCCGTCGAGTGCTTCTACGAGGCCGAAAAGATGCTCTACATCCACCCGGACGAGTGCATCGACTGCGAGGCATGCGTCCCGGAATGCCCCGTCGAGGCGATTTACCACGAGGATAATGTCCCCGACGAGTGGAAGGATTACATCCAGCAAAACGCGGAAATGGCCCCGCAGTGCGAGGTCATTACCGAGAAAAAGGAACCACTGGCCGAAAGCTGAACATCCTACGCATGGGCATTGGCGCATAGGCATTATCGCATGGGCATCGGCGGCCTTGCGGCCGCCGGTGCTCGTGCAGATTCTACCTCCGCCAGTTTGCCGACCCTACTTGAGGTCGACCGACCAATACGCCGCGTTGAGAAATGTCTTCCAACTGGCGTACTTGGGATTTCCCAGTTTGATGGCCAGCAGCGGACTTCGCTTCGGCCGGACCGGGGTCCGGTAGAGCTTCATCCCCGCTTCTTGGGGAGTTCGCCCACCCTTACGAACGTTGCACTTCACGCAAGCGCACACGACATTTTCCCAAGTTGTTTCGCCACCGCGGCAGCTTGGCACCACGTGGTCGATGCTCAATTCGCTGGTGACGAACGACAGCCCACAATACTGGCACCGGTTGCCATCGCGGGCAAACAGGTTGCGGCGGTTGAGCCGCACCCGCTGCTTGGGGACGCGGTCGTAGTAGAGCAGCCGTAACACCCGGGGGACCTGAATTTCGAAGTTGACGCTACGGATCCAGTCCTCGTGCGGCTCCTTGAATTCGGCCTTCAGCTCGCTGACTTCGCGCCAGGAGGCGAAGTCGTAGTTGGCATACTGGCCATCCTCGATGTGGATGACCTCCGCCAATTCGCGAATCAACAAGCCGAACGCTCGACGGACGTCGACCACGTGAACCGCCATGTACTGGCGATTTAGGACGAGCACACTTGAATTCAGGGCGCCACTCGCAACTTCGGACATACAAACCCTCGCAATCTACGCATTGACCTCAAGCCAGAAAAATCCAGGGGGAAATTCGCCTTCCACTTGTCGACCGAGATGATGCCAGTCGTGGGAACGAACCCGTGACGAAATGCCGCGCGCTGAAATCTTAACGCAGCACCAAGAGCGACGACGATCCCGGCGGAACGCCACTTTCGACGAAAGTGGCCGCAGGCATCGCCCTCACTTGTGGATGTCGGCTGGGTCACGGCCGCGCAAAAGCCCGGATGGGGGGATTGGCAGGCAACCTGGGACGTGGCACGCCGGCAAGGGGCCAAAGTTGCCTTTTCCCCTTATTCTACGCGCTCGTCGTGCGCCACGCCAGCCAACTCGGGCTGACTTTGGCCTTGCCTGGCCGGTCCTCCATGGGCGATCCAGCGGGCCGCGGACAGCCAATCCGACACGGTATTCCCCTGTTTCGACACGGCCCACGCCGTCGACGTTCGCGCGGGTGGGGGCGTTTGGCCCTCAATTTGCCCTGGGGCTGGCCGGCTGGGGAGTCTAAGCTTTGTCTTGCCGTTGCGACCCAGTACGCATTACCATAAAGCGTAGGCGGTAGCAAAACGACGAGGACGCGAAACATTGTGTGAGCGCGTCCGCTGGACGAAGGAACCTAGGAACCTGCCACCATGATCCAGGTTGTATGCGATTGTTGTAAACGGATTATCGATCTGGAGGGCGAAGTGCGCTACGTGGTCCGCATGGAGGTCTTTGCCGCTGTCGATGCCGAATCGATCGAAGGGGAGGACGATCGCGACTATCTCCAGGAGATCGAGGAAATCCTCGAACAGGAATGCGAAGGGGACGACTCGCAACTGGATGCCGACATCTATCAGCAAGCCCGCTTCGATCTTTGCAGCGACTGCCGTCGGAAGTTCGTCCGCGATCCTTTGGGACGGCTCACTTCTCCGCGCCTCGATTTCAGCGACAATTAGCGAGCACCCCGGGACATGGCTCGCAAACCTTCCTTCCCTTCCGATTCAAGTCGCCCACGCTACTCGCGCCCCGTCACGCGCGGTTGGGGGTGGGTGCTGCTGGTGATCCTGGTGGTTGCCACGCGATGGTGGTGGGGCGAGGGGAGTACGCCGCCGAAGCCTCCCGCGGGAAACGAGGGGACCTATGTGGTCGAGCGTGTCGTCGATGGCGACACGCTCAAGCTCAAGGATGGGACCCGCGTACGGCTCCAAGGGATCGACACCCCCGAGACAGTCGACGAGCAGAGTCCTGTCGAGCCGTGGGGGCCCGAGGCCTCGGCCTACACCAAGGCCTTTATCGAGGAGGCCGGCAATCGGGTCGATTTGACCTTCGACAAGGAGCGACTCGACCAATATGGGCGGCTGCTGGCCTATGTTTGGCATGGAGATCGCCTGCTCAACGAAGAGTTGGTACGCGAGGGGCTGGCGGAAACGCGCCCCAATTATCCCCAGAGTGAGACCATGAGACGGCGGCTACGTAAGGCCCTCGACGACGCCAAACAGGCCCGCCGGGGTTTATGGAGTGGGGCCGAGCCAGCTAACTCCCGGTCGCTGCCGCGTCCCCAGGGCATTGCCCGATAGAGCGAGATTCCTCACCCAAGCGTTACGCCCATGCTATTTTCCCCGCGACTCTCCTCGAAGGACCTCAGCGACTTCGCCCATCGGCTGTCGGTCTCGCTTGCGGCGGGGGTCGACCTGCGTCGCACCTGGCAACGAGAAACCGACGCGGCCCGCGGGGCGCGAAAGGACCAGTTTGCGGCGGTGCAGGCCGCCGTCGACCGTGGCGACGAGTGGGGGGC
>CAZYQQ010000126.1:0-14214 GCA_964650265.1 uncultured Planctomycetaceae bacterium | reverse complement strand
TTCGCGGAAATTGAATTGGAGATGTGCGGAATGTACGTCAAAAAGGCCCAAAAAGACCCAGAAAAGGGGCGAAAAGAGAGGGACTTTTTGGCCTGACCCGTGCCAGGGAAGACTTGATTTACTGGAATTCGCCAGCGGCAAGGGACAAAAAGTCCCGACTTTTTGGCCCAAAAATCGAGTTTCGGCCAAAAAGCCAAAAAAGGCTTTGGTCGATCCTCGATTCGCAGGGGGGAAGGGAGTGCGGCACACTTAAACGCACCAACACGACTTACCAGAGGAGCGTCGCCTCGATTCAACCCGACTGCTGCTTGAGTTCCCGCGCCTTGACGCGCAGCTCCTCGCTGGTCCATCCTTCCCGGTCGGCCATCGCCAGCAGGCGTCGTTGGGCGGGCAAATCGAGCCGTGCCACGGCCGCGTGGGCCGACCAGGAGAGGTTGGGGTGCCGGTTTTGAAACGGGACCCGCCTGGCCACCGACGCATAGCGGCTGAGCATCTCGGTCGAGACGATTCCTTCGCACATTTGGGAAAAAGCCTCGCCGAAGCCCTCTTCGCCCGAGTTGATGAGGTCGCCAATCCACCATGGCCCGGCCCGTTGGCACCAGAGGGCGAAATCCATCGGCCCTTTCCAATTCTCCATCTCCGGCCGTCCGACGACGCGGATGCCGGTCGAATAGAATTCAAAGGGACCAACAGTGAGTTTCGGACGCATGGCGAACAGACGGGTGGAAGGGGATTTCGAAGTGCGGCAACGTGTGGGTGGCCCACTTTCCTAGCCTAGATTTTAGACATTGGGCGAAGGATAATGGAGCCCAGTTGCCCCCCTCGCCCCACGGTTCGACTGGCATGCCGGAATTCAGCGCGTCTTCCTCTGGTGCCGGACAGTTTCCCGCTGTTCGCCTCCGCCGTTTGCGGCGCACCGACTGGTCGCGGCGGATGGTCGCGGAGTCGCGGCTGGCGGCGAGCGATCTTATCTGGCCGCTGTTCGTCCACGACCGGGAGGGGAGCGAGCCGATCACGTCGCTCCCAGGGGTCTCACGGCACTCGATTGACAAGGTTGTCGCGCTGGTCGCCCAGGCCATTGAAGTCGGCATCCCAGCGGTTGCCCTCTTTCCCGCGACCCCGCCCCAGCTCAAAAGCGAAGACGCGGCCGAGGCGGCCAATCCCGACAATCTGGTCTGCCGTGCGATCCGGGCGATCAAACAGACCCATGGCGACCGGATCGGGGTGATGGCCGACGTGGCGCTCGATCCCTATTCGAGCCATGGCCAGGATGGGCTCGTCCGGGATGGCTACGTTGTGAACGACGAAACGGTCGAGGCGCTCGTCCAGCAGGCGATTGTCCAGGCCCACGCCGGGTGCGATATCATTGCCCCTTCGGACATGATGGATGGCCGCGTGGGGGCGATTCGCCGCGGCCTCGACGAGCGCGGCTTCACTCACGTGACGATCATGGCCTACGCCGCCAAGTACGCATCGGCTTTCTATGGTCCGTTTCGCGACGCGGTCGGCTCGGCGGCCAATCTGGGGAGTGGCGACAAGCGGACCTATCAAATGGACCCCGCCAACGGCGACGAGGCGCTGCGCGAGGTGGCGCTCGACCTGGCCGAAGGGGCCGATATGGTGATGGTCAAGCCGGGCATGCCCTATCTCGATATTGTCTATCGCGTGAAGCAAGCCTTTGGCGCCCCGACCTTCGCCTACCAGGTGAGTGGCGAGTACGCCATGATCGCCGGGGCGGCCGATCACGGTTGGCTCGACCGCCGCAAGGCGATGCTCGAGAGCCTGACTGCCTTCAAGCGGGCCGGGGCCGATGGGGTGCTCACCTATTTCGCCCTCGAAGCGGCTGCTCTGTTGGCCGAATAGGCTCGGGCGCCGGGGAGGCCGATTGCGCGGGTCGTATCGACTCTGCCAGCGGGGTATGGTTCGCGGCGTGAACTAGACTTGCTACGACGTTCACTTAGTCCCCCGTTTTGCCCGCGTCCCTGGATTGCCGAGGAACATCGCCATCATGGCCAGCACACGACTACTCAAGGATTGGTCCGACGAACAAATCGCCTCGCTCAATCGCGCCATCCTCGTGGCGAATCATCGCCTGGCGGAATTCGATCTGTTCGGCGATGAGGGACTCATCGAAACACTCGCGTGCCACCCGGCGCAGGACCTGGGAATCAACACCATGGGATCCGATCCGGCTCGGCGCGAGGAGTGGCGCGAAGGGAGAAGTGGCGACCTCTCGGCGGAGGAACTGTTCGAGTGCGTCCGCCAGGGTAAGCTCTGGTTGAATCTCCGCCGGGTGATGGATCACCACACCGACTATGAGGACCTGGTCAACGAGTTGTATAGCCAAATGGAGTCGATCTGCCCCGGGCTCTCAACCTACAACCGCTCGGCCAATTTGCTGATTTCGTCGCCCCAGGCGATCGTCTACTACCATCTCGACTGCCCGGTCAACATGCTGTGGCACATCCGTGGGACGAAGCGGGTGTGGGCCTACCCACTCGAGTCGGGCATTGTCTCCCCCGAGACGGTCGAAGGGGTCCTGTGTGGTGAAAATTCGGAGGAACTCGACTTCCGTCCTGACTTCGACAAGCTGGCCACGGTAGTCGATCTCCAGCCGGGGCAGATGATTACCTGGCCGCAGCACACGCCCCATCGCGTGGTCAACACCAGCGGCCTCAACGTCTCCCTCTCCACCGAGCATATGACGCGGTCGGCGGCGCGGCGCAACAATGTCTTTCTGGCGAATCGCCACTTCCGCAAACTGTTTGGATCGGGGTTCACCAGCACCGAGACAGCGGGCCTTGGCGCGGCGACCAAGGAATTCGCCCTGCGGGTGGCACGACGCTTGCCCTTCGTGGCTCCGGCCCCTCCCAAGGGTTACGAGTACGTGAAAACCTTCACCGTCGACCCGATGGCTCCCGATTGCGTACGGGTGGATGGCCAGCGGGAACCCTCGCCAGTGGCACCCCTGAAGGTCGCGGAACCTGCCTTGGAAATGTCGGCGGTCGTTTAGCCCGTTGGGCTGATTGTCGCGGGTTGAGCTTGAGGCCATGCTGGTCGAGCAGCGATAATAGCTCCACCCTCGTTCCGCCGTGACAGCCCGATGCACTCTCACCCCGCCAGTTTAGCCATCGAGCAATTGCTAGCGGAGTGCTTGCAGCGCACAACGCGGCGCTCAGGCCCAGGGGGACAACATCGCAACAAAGTGGAAACCGCGGTGATTCTCACCCACATGCCGACTGGCGTCACGGCGGAAGCCAACGAGCGCCGCAGTCAGGAAGCAAATCGGCAGGTGGCGCTCTACCGCTTGCGTGTGCGGCTGGCGCTCGCGGTGCGGACATCGCCTCGGACCACCCCTAGCGAATTGTGGCAGCAGCGAACGCATGGAGGAAAGATCGCCATCAATCCCGATCACGACGACTTCCCGGCACTTCTTGCCGAGGCCCTCGATACGCTGGCGGGCCATGACTTCGACGTTGGTCGGGGAGCCGAATGGCTTAAGGTCAGCACGACGCAGCTTGTGAATCTCGTGCGAAAAGCCCCTGAAGCCCTGTTGCTGCTCAACCAAGAACGCAAGGCTCGCGGGCTTGGCTTGTTGCGTTAACCCCCACCTCGCCCCGTGTTAGCCCCCTTCCTACAATGGGGCGATGCGAGTCTGTTTTTTTGATATCGACGGGACTTTGGTCGCCACCGGCGGTGCCGGGCAGCAGGCGTTTGCCGAGGTGTTTCACGAACTGTGGGGAGTCGAGGAGCTTGCCGGCAATGTCTCCTTCGCCGGGCGGAGCGATCGGGCCATTGCGTTCGACCTGTTCCGCGCGCACGACGTCCCGGCAACGCTCGCAACCTGGCACACGTTTCGCGATGCCTACGTTGCGCGGCTTGCCCAGGTCTTGCCGAAGTTCGATGGTCGCGTGCTGCCGGGGGTGACGACCTTGATCTCGCAGCTTCAGTCGGTGGGCAACGTCCATGTCGGACTGCTCACGGGAAACGTCGTCGCGGGAGCCAAGGCCAAACTCTCCCACTATAACCTGTGGCACCACTTCCCCTTCGGAGGATATGGCGACGAGCACACCGACCGCTCGGACATCGCCGCCGCGGCAGTCGTGGCCGCCCGCGAGCATGCCGGCCCAGTCAATGGCGCTCCGGAGAGAATGGCCGTGATCGGCGATACGGTTCACGACATCACCTGTGCCCGGTCGATTGGTGCCTTCGCCGTGGCGGTGCCGACAGGCTTCACCCCCATCGACGAACTGCGGGCTGCTGGCCCCGACTTGGCAGTCGAAACGTTGGAGGATTGCAACAACCTCGTGGCGTGGTTGACCGACAGCTAACAGCGAGGACATTGTCACACGTGCCACGGCTTCACCGCATCACGGTTTATCCGATCAAGTCTCTCGACGGCATCTCTCTCACGGTCTGCCCAGTACGCCCCTCGGGGGCCCTGTTCGGCGATCGCCGATTTCGCCTGGTCGACAGCGATGGTAAGGTGATGAATAGCAAGCGGACGGCTCGCATCCACCCGGTGCGGACCACTTATGCGCTCGGCAACGGGCATGTGACGCTTCACGACACGCTCACGGGCGATCGGGCCACGTTGTCCCTCTTCGAAGACCGGGAGGCGATTGCCCGTTGGTTCTCCGACCGGCTGGGCGCGGAGTTGACACTGGAGGAGAACACGACGACCGGCTTTCCCGACGACCTGGAAGCCCCAGGACCAACGTTGATTTCAACCGGCACGCTCGGCGAAATCGCCACATGGTTTCCCGGCCTGACAATCGAGGAACTACGGCTCCGGTTGCGGGCGAACCTGGAGATCGACGCCGAGGAGCCGTTCTGGGAAGATCGACTCGTTGCCAGTCCAAGCCAGAAGTTCGCCATCGGTGCAACGATTTGGAGCGCCGAACGGATCTGCCAACGATGCGTCGTCCCGACCCGCGATGCGCTGACTGGCGAGATCACTCATCGCTTTCAGAAGGAATTCGCCGAGCACCGTCGAGCGTCGCTCCCCTCATGGTCCCCCGCGCGGCTGTTCGATCACCACTACCGGGTCGCGATCAACACGCGGCTCGTCGACTTGGGAAGCACCGATTCGATAGCGACCGGCGATCCCGTCGAACCACTCCCCGGATAGAAGCGGCCCCGCCTGATTCCCACCCGAGCCACGATCATGGAAAACCGCGAGATCGCTGCTGCTTTCGACAAGCTGGGGGAACTGCTCGAGTTCCAAGGGGCCAACCCCTTCCGAGTACGCGCCTACCGCAATGCGGCCAGGCGACTCCGCGATCTGGGGGAGCCGCTGGCCGAGATGGTCGAACGGGGCGACGATGTCCGGCAGATCGATGGGATTGGCGAGGACCTGGCGCTCAAGATCCATACCTTGCTCACCACGGGAAAACTCCCCCAACTCGAAGAGCTCGAGGCCCAAATCCCGCGCGGGGTGCTCGCCCTGATGCGAGTTCCCGGCATGGGACCAAAGAAAGCCGCGATGCTGCACGAGCAACTCGGGATCGAGTCGCTCGAGGATCTTCGTCAGGCCTGTCTCGATCACCGGGTTCGCGGGCTGAAGGGTTTTGGCGCCAAGACCGAAGAAGCACTTCTCGCGGGAATCGACCTCGCATCGAAGGCAACCGAACGGATGCGCTGGGCCGATGCCGACGAGGTCGTTCATTCCTTGGTGGCCCATCTCGGCGAATTGCCCGCAGTACGGCAGATTTCGCCGGCCGGCAGCTATCGCCGTGGCCGTGATACGGTGGGTGACATCGATCTGTTGGTCGACGCCGACGATGCCGCGGCGGTCATGGATCGGCTGGCCGAATACGACGCTCTGGCGGAAATTCTGGCCCGCGGTGACACGAAAATGTCGGTCCGTCTCGATAATGGACTCCAGGTCGACCTGCGGGTCGTGCCGACCGAGTCGTATGGCGCGGCACTGCAATACTTCACCGGATCGAAGGATCACAACGTCGAACTGCGCGGGAAGGCCAAGGAGCAGGGCCTCAAGGTGAGCGAGTGGGGCGTGTTTCGTGTTGAGAAGGACGGAACCGAGACCTACCTCGCCGGCAAGACCGAGGAGGAAGTCTATGCCGCGCTCGACCTCCCCTGTTTTCCCCCCGAACTGCGCGAGAACCGCGGAGAGTTTGCCTACCACCGCGCGGAGGACTTACCGCGGCTTGTCGAGCTGAGTGACCTGGTGGCCGATCTCCACATGCACACCACCCACACCGACGGCAAGAACACGCTCGAAGAGATGGTCGCCGAGGCCCAGACGCGGGGGTTCCGCTACATCGCCATCACCGATCATTCGAAGCGAGTGAGCATGGCCCGCGGGCTCGATGCCGATCGGTTGCGAGGCGAGTGGAAGGAAATCGACCGCCTCAACGAGCGGCTCGAAGGGTTTCGCATCCTCAAGGGAATCGAGTGCGACATTCTCGAGCGGGGGGGGATGGACCTCGACGACCAGGTGCTGTTGGAGGCCGACTGGGTGATTGCCAGCTTGCACTACGGCCAGAAGCAGAGCCGCGAACAAATCACCGACCGAATTCTCGGTGCGCTGGCCAATCCGTGGGTCTCGATGCTGGCCCATCCCACGGGGCGGCTTATCAATCGCCGCGAAGCCTACGCGGTCGATATGGAAGCGGTCTTTCAGGGAGCCGCCGAACATGGCAAGCTGCTGGAGCTCAACGCCAATCCGGCGCGGCTCGACCTCGACGACGTCTATTGCGCCCGGGCCAGGCAGCTCGGCATTCCGATCGTCGTCAATAGCGACGCCCATAGCACGCAGGGGATGAACGTCCTGCGGTATGGGATTCTCCAAGCGCGGCGCGCTGGGCTCACAGCCGCCGATGTGGCCAATACCCGCGGGTGGGAAGAACTGTCGGCGATGATCCGGCGCGGGGAGTGAGCTGGCTACTCGGTCGACCAATCCTTGGCGGCGAGCTTGGCCACGACTGTCAGGGACTCGCCGCCGCGGATGAGGCCGATTTCGACCTCATCCCCCGGTTGGCGCTGAGCCAGATGGGCCGTCAAGGTTTCGAAAGTCTCGAGCGGCACGCCCGCGAGCGACGTGACAAAGTCTCCCGGCTCGATCCCCGCTTGCCGGGCGGGGCTTGCCGGATCGATCCGCATGACTTCGAGCGATCCCGACTGCCAGAACGTGACCCCCAAGTAGGTACGACTGCGAATGCGGACTGTCAGCAGCGACTGTTGGCAGCGAAGCTGATCGACCAGGTCGATCGAGGCCTGCGTGTTGATGAGTTCGAGTGTGCGGAGCGATTTGATTCCCGCCAACTCATGGGCAATCTGGTCGTCGACCATCGGGGCATCGATCTTGAGAATGTCGAGGCGGCGCAGCGAATGGAGAGTGCGAAAACTCTCGCGATTGCCGGTCCACTTTTCGGGGTGGATGGTCAGCACGACGCGGGTTTGCCGTCCCGCGGCGGTGGGGCAATGGTGGCAGACCTCGAGCTTTGCTCCCCACTGGGCAAACGCTTCAGTACACATCCGCTCGTGAAGTCGGGTGAGTTCCTGTTCCGCCTGGCGCCGCGAACGAGCAAACTCGCGGGCCTCGACCAACGAAGAGAGCGCGGCGAGTTGGAGCGGGCGATCGTCGGAGCGGGCAAACTGCTGGAGAATGCCCACCGAGCGATCGGCCGCTTCGAACGACTTCCCCTCAAGCGCGGCCGTGAGGTGCGGGACGGCTGCCATGCCGGCCTGTTGGAGCGCCATCGTCGCCGCTTCGCGCTCGTCGAAGAGCCGATGGTCGAGTTTGGCGACTAAGGCCTTGAACTGCTGGGAATCGGGAGACGACCCGGCGGAGTCTCGTTCGTCGTGCTGCGACTCAGGCTCGGCGGCCTCGGTTTGGAGAGCGATCGCCAGCAGAAAGAGGCTGCTGAAAAACAAGCCCAAGGCACTTCGGCTCGCAACGGACATGTGAGTGACCTCCGACCCGACGTATCGGGGAGTGCGTCAACTCTCTCCAAAAACTCTTATCGCAATCGAAGCCAAACCGCGTGTAGCCGATCTGCGAAAATCGCACACGGCCAATTTCTGCCAGCGGTGCTATCGCAGCACAAACTGGGGGGCCCTGGAAAAATTTTACGGCAGAAATGCAAAGTTGGCGCCGAATTGGCGCCGATGGAGGGAATGGGGACCGTTCCCAACGGATCGCCCTCCCCCCTCGTCTCTCCTCCTTATCATGGCCTTTTCTCATGTCGCGAAGTCTCCATGCCAAACGACGTGGATTGATGGCGGTCGTGGTGGTGTGCTCCACGCTCACCAGCGCCGGATGCGTTGTCGGCCCGATGGAACATGACGGGCGGCCACCTCGACCAGGCGAGGATCTGGTGACCGACCTCGCCCGGGCGACGCACAGCGTAGCGGGAGTGGTACGTGGCGTTCAGCATGAGGAGTCGATTCCTCCTCCCAAGCCCATGCCCCTGACAGCAGCGGTCCCCCTGCCAGTGGTCCAGGATATGGTCGTCGAGGAGCCCGTGGCCGTGGCAGCCTTGCCCGCTGTCGAAGTCCCGTGTTTCGAAGTCCCCTTTGCCGAGCCCGTGGCGCTCCCGCCGCCGCGATTCTTCCCGGTACCGACCCGTCCGGTCTTTTCCGGCTCGAACTGCGAGCCGTGGCGGGTGGCCTTCTGAGGCTGGCCAAAAAACCGGTGCCGATTCTCGGGAGGCCCGCATCCATGGCAATCTCGGCGTCGCCGCGTCATCATGGGGGATAAGACCTCCGTGGAGATGGCTCCACTCGGGTGCCTGAAACCCTTGTGAAATGTCGTTGTGAAAGGCCGCACATGCCGAAGTTCCTCGTTTGGGTCTCGCTCTCCCTCGCCCTGTCGGTCGCTCAACCGCCACGGGAGGTGTTCGCCCAAGCCCCGGCGGCCACCGCGGAATCGCAATTCCAAGCGGCCGACAAGGAGAAGATTCCTCCCTCCCCCATCGATTACATGGGGCGGCGAATCGCTCGCACGATGCATTACGCGGGAGCCCCATGGCTGGTGCGCGAGTCGCGCGAGCGCGAAGAGGAATGCAGCAGGCTGCTCAAGGCGCTCCAGATCAAACCCGGCCAAACGGTTTGCGATCTCGGCTGCGGAAACGGATTCTACACATTGCAACTTGCCAAGGAGGTCGGGCCCAAAGGGACCGTCTGGGCGGTCGATATCCAGCAGGAGATGCTCGACCTCTTAGTCGAGCGCGCCGAGAGCCGCGGCGTCCCTAACATCGAGCCGCAGCTTGGCACGGTCGTGTCGCCCCAATTGCCCGAGGGGAAGCTCGACCTGGTGCTGATTGTCGACGTGTACCACGAGTTTTCGCATCCCGAGCAGATGCTGGGGGAGATTCGCAAGAGTCTCGCCCCCGAAGGACGCATCGCCCTGGCCGAGTACCGAGCCGAGGATGCCGAAGTGCCGATCAAGCGGCTCCACAAAATGAGCCAGCCGCAGGTGATGAATGAGTACCAGGCCAACGGGCTGAAACTCGTGGGGCAATTTGACGATTTGCCGTGGCAACACCTGTTTTTCTTTGCCCGAGACGACTCGCCGCTCGAGGAGGTGGAACTCGCGCAGTGGAAAAAACGCAGGCCCGGTGAGAGGAAGGACAGCGTGGAAGAATAAGGACCCCGGGTGAAATGGGAGGTTCTGACCTTGCGGCGATCGGTGGGGCGCGTCGATAATCGCCGCCATGAGCGAACCAGCCGCGACATCTGACAGCGCCGAACCTAACCCCTACGTTGCCCCCCAAACCGTGGGACCCGATCGCGACCAATCGTCGTCGAGTCGGCTCCTCTCCGACAAAGGCTTTTGGGGAATGGCGGTCACGCAATTCCTGGGGGCTTTCAATGACAACCTGTTCAAGCAACTGATTCTGCTGCTGGCCACTCCGGTGGCGGCAGTCGCAATCGTAGCGGATGCCCCCAAGGTCGATCGCCAAGGAGAGGCGACCGTCGTGTTCGCCCTGGCCTTCGTCATCTTTTCGGGCTTCGCCGGTTGGCTCGCCGACCGCTTTAGCAAGCGCAGCCTGATCGTTAACTCCAAGATCGCCGAGATCGTGATCATGGTGCTCGGCATGATCGGCTTCTATTTCTACGACACGATCGGGCTTACCGGGATGTTCGCCATTTTGTTTCTCATGGGAGCCCAGAGCGCGTTTTTTGGTCCGCCAAAGTTCGGCATCCTGCCCGAGAAAGTCAAACCGTGGGATTTGCCGGCCGCGAACGGCATCTTCCTGATGTTCACTTTCGTGGCGATTATTTTCGGTACCGTTCTGGCGGGTGTGCTACTCCAAGTGCTCGGCGGCGATGTCTCGGGAGCCTGGAAGGCCTCGGCCGTGTGCGTGCTTATCGCGATTGTGGGGACGGCCACATCGCTGCTTGTGTGGCGGGTGCCGCCGGCAGCTCCCGACAACAAGTTTCATGCGGAGGACCTGTTCATCCCAGGGCAAATGATCCGCCTGATTTTGGGCAACCGCCAATTGCTGTTCGCGCTGATGGTCACCAGCACCTTTTGGCTCCTAGGCAGCGTTGTTCAGCTCAGTGTCAACGCCCTGGGTAAAACACAGCTTGGGGTTAGCGACGGGCTGACCAGCCTGCTGTCGGCCATGATGGCTGTCGGCATCCCTGTGGGCTGTCTCTTAGGGGGATATCTGTCGAAGCGAAGCATCAATCCCCGTGTGGTCGCTGTCGGTGCGGCAGGCATGTTCGTTTGTCTTGTCCTGCTGGCTTTGCCGGGGGGGCCCAAGCAACATTTGTTAGGTTACTGGGGGAGCATTCCTGTGCTACTCTCCCTCGGGTTTTTCACCGGCATGTTCATTGTGCCGATTCAGGTCTCATTGCAGGTGTTGCCGCCACCCGAAGACAAGGGGCGGATGATCGCCGTCATGAATCAGTGCAACTTCATCGGCATTCTGCTGGGGGGAGTGCTGTTCAAAGCGGTGATCGCCCTGCTCGAGTTCCAGCACCTGCCGCGCAACCTAGTGTTCGGCGCGACAGCCGCCATCATGCTGCCGATCGCCCTCTTCTATCGGCCCGAAAAGCGATCGCTCGAGTCGTAGTCGTAATTTGTTCGCTTCCTGTCTCCAAGAGCTGACACCATGGCAATTTACCTGGGCGTGGACATCGGCACCTCGGGAACCAAGGCGATCGTCATCGACCCGAGTGGCAAGGTGCTTGCGAGCGCGTCGGCCAGCTATCCGTGCCACCACCCGAAACCCCTCTGGAGCGAACAGGACCCCGACGACTGGTGGCGAGCCACCGTCGAAACGATCCGCAAAGTTGTCCAGCAGGCAAAGCTCAAGCGACACGATGTCAAAGGGATCGGCCTCTCGGGACAAATGCACGGGTCGGTCTTCCTCGACCGCCACGACAAGGTCATCCGCCCCGCGATCCTGTGGAACGACCAGCGGACCGCCGCCGAGTGCGACGAAATCGAGCGCCGCGCCGGCGGACGCAAGAAGTTGATCGGCATGGTGGCCAACCCGGCACTCACGGGGTTTACGGCCCCCAAAGTCCTCTGGCTACGCAATAACGAACCCAAAAACTTCGAGCGGCTCGCCAAGGTGCTCCTTCCCAAGGACGAAATCCGCCGCCGCCTGACAGGGGAGTACGCCACCGAAGTGAGCGACGCGAGCGGGATGCTCCTCCTCGACGTGAAGAAACGCATCTGGTCGAAAAAGCTGCTCGAGCGGCTGGAGCTCGACCCTACGCTGTTGGCCAAGGTCTACGAATCGCACGAAGTGACCGGCAAGCTGACCACGTGGGCCGCCGAAGCCCTGGGGCTATCGACCGATTGTGTTGTGGTCGGTGGCGCGGGGGACTGCGCGGCGGGGGCCATTGGCAATGGGATCGTCAAACAAGGGATCATTTCGACCTCCCTCGGCACCAGTGGGGTCGTGTTCGCCCATAGCGACACCCCCGAGATCGATCCGGCGGGGCGGCTGCACACCTTTTGCCATGCCGTCGACGGCAAATGGCACATGATGGGGGTCACCCTCTCGGCAGCCGGGTCGCTCGAGTGGTTGGTGGAGACGATTGAGCAAGGGAAACTTGCCGATGGCGCTCAGAAGCCGGCCGAGGTCTACCGGCGGTATATCGACGAGGCGGCCGCCGTACCGGCGGGGGCCGATGGCTTGTTCTTCCTCCCCTATCTGTCTGGCGAGCGAACGCCCCACGCCGACCCCTTCGCACGAGGGGCCTTTGTCGGGCTTACCCTAAGCCACACGCGGGGGCATCTCACGCGGAGCGTGCTCGAAGGGGTGACCTACTCGCTCCGCGATTGCCTCGGCATTATGGACCAACTCGGCATCAAAGGACGCGAAGTCCGTACCACCGGTGGCGGGGCCAAGAGCGAGTTCTGGCGGCAAATGCAGGCCGACATCTTCGGCAAGCGGGTGGTCACCATGGCGAGCGACGAGGGCCCCTCAATGGGGGTTGCCCTGTTGGCTGCCGTGGGAGGAGGCGAGTATCGTCATATCCAGGAGGCGTGCCGTAGGGCGGTCGCGATCCGCGACGAGTCGAAGCCGCGCGCCCCCCAGCGCAAGGTCTACGACACGCGGTGGCCCCTCTACCAGCAACTCTACCACTCGCTCAAGGGGGACTTCCGGGCAATCGCCGAGCTCTCCAATTAGCAAGCCGCTCTCCGCCGCAACGCCCGTTAGGAGGGAATGTTCCCTGGCAGCCCTGGATTGGAAGCCAACGATTCGGACAGGAATCCGAGCACCGGTGACCTTGGCTTCACCGGCGAGAGCGACGGCTGGAAGTGGGCCATCAGGTCGAAATGCAGGTGCATCAGGCCGACATATTTCTTGCGGGCGTCTTCGCTCGCTACCAGCATCGACTCGAGTTCGTGGAACTCCTCGTCGCGAATGGTCTCCTCGAGCAAATGCCCGACCAGAATGTCAATGCGGTCGAGCGTCGCTTCGCCGTCGAAGTCGTCCTCTTCAAATTCAAAGTCAGCCACGATAGGGTACCTTTCGGCCCCCCGAGGGGAGCCATGTTGGGAATGGAGCGACTTCTGGGAGCGTCTGCCCGTTGGGGCCGACCGCGGGAGCCGCCTTCATGACTCAAGGTTCGCTTGCTTTCTATGTTTCGCTACGTTCAATGGGGGAATGCGGTTCGGGCCGAATTCCCTATAAAATCCTACCTTGCGTTTGTGAAGAACGTGGGAGGAAACGCCCAGGTCGTGTACCCCCAATTGGTCCTTCAGCACAAGAGAAGATAGGAAAGATCGACCAGTCTTCCTGCGAAAAACCTCTCCAGTCAGGTGGTTCCCGTTGCCTCACTCCGCATCCAGTCCTGCACCTTCCCGCCCCCACCGGTGGCGCGCCGGGTGGGAAATCGCACTCGTCTTTGGCCTCTTTTTCGTGGCGGGGGGCGATCCGGTGCCGGGGGTCAACGAGCCCCACTATCTATGTCGGCTAAAGCACGCCGTCGACCCCGATTTTTGTCCGCGGGATTTCTTCCTCGCTTCCCGCGACGCGCATGTGACGTTCGTGGTGGCATTTGCATGGCTCACAACGTTTTTGTCTGTCGAGACGATTGCCTGGGGAGGCCGATTGGCGACCTGGCTCGCCCTCGCCTGGGGATGGTGGCGCCTAAGCTGGACGATCGTCCCCCGCCCGATGTTCGCCGTGCTGGGGGGGGCCATCATCGTGACCGGCATCAACGAGGGCAACTTTGCCGGAGAATGGATGATCGGGGGGTTCGAGGCGAAATGCCTGGCCTACGTGTTCGTCTTGCTGGCGCTGCGGGCCCTGGTGGTGGGCAACTGGAATTGGGTCTGGATCCACCTCGGGATCGCGACCGCCTGGCATGCCTTGGTGGGGGGATGGTCGGTGCTGATCCATCTTTGGATCTGGTGGTGTGGAGGCAGGGGCGAGGCCCCCTTCCGCCAGATGCTGCCAGCGCTGCTATTGGGGGGAATCGTCGGCTTGGTAGGGGTGCTTCCCGCCCTCTGGCTAAGCCTGGGGGAACCGGCCGAAGTCTCCGCGGAGGCAGCTCAGATCTATGTCTTCGATCGCCTTGCTCACCATCTCTCGCCGTTTAGCAAAGCCCCCGAGTGGATTGCGAATCGCATCGGTCGGCACGCCGCCATCGTTTCCCTGATGGCCGTGCTATTGGTGGCTCGCTGGCTTGACCTGGGCCGCCAAGGGTCGCGACTTGCCGCCGACCCAGCGGGGCGGGTCGCCTTGTTCGCCTGTGGCGCGATGGGGCTCGCCGTGA
>CAZYQQ010000125.1:0-14296 GCA_964650265.1 uncultured Planctomycetaceae bacterium | reverse complement strand
AGTAGTTTGAATGGCGGAGCGAAAATGGCAAAAAGTAGAAAGTCCCCTTTACTCGGTTTCCGGCATGTCGTGGGCGACCGTGAGCAAGGCACGCAACACGTCGCGGTCGATCGTCACCTCGACTCCTTCGGCGCGGCCGTCGAGGTAACCGGCGACGAAGACGCCATGATGCTGCGTGTCGGTCTTTTCGTTGATGGCAAGAACCTCATCCATCGTAATGTCGTGAGGAGACATCCAGTGGACGGCCTTTTCATGGGGGGCGTCGATGATGGCAATGGTGCCAGAGAGGCCGCCGGGGATGTCGGCGAGCGATCGGCCCTCGGGGCCGGTGAAAACACATTCGGGACCGACGATGGCCAAATAAGTCGTGAGGTGCTCGTCGTCCTGTGGCATGCTGGGGCAGAGGTACTCTTCCATCACCACCTCGCGGGCCTTGGCATTCGCCGGGTCGTCCCACGGTTTGGTGTAGTCGATCAGCTTGTGTGTCGTGTTCCCTTCGATGTAGGGGAGGATGAGGGCCCGCCAGCTATGGAGGCGATTACCCTGGTCGTCGACGGTGTAGGCGGGGGGAAGAGTGCCATGTTCGGCTTCGTAGTTCAATAGCGCAAGGAGGATCTGTTTGGTGTTGTTGAGACACTGGTTGCGATAGGCCGCCGGGCGAGATCCTCTCTGTGTCGGCATCAACATGGCGACCGTAATCACAATCGCCACGAGGCCGAGGATCACGCCCGCCGGGGTGAAAAGGGGCCGCTTGCCGGGTGGGGGTGGGGCTTCGGTTTCAGTGCTCTTATAGGGGTTTTCGGTCATGGCGTTTGTTGTGGGCCAGCGAAATGGGTACTTTCTGGTTTTCCCGCAAGATACCTCAGCCTGTGTTTCAACGCGACCGGGAAAAGCTGAAAGTCCCCATTTCGCGGACGGTAAAAGACAAGTGGTCCGTAAAGGGGACATTCAACTTTTCGCCGTCACAGTAGTTTGAATGGCGGAGCGAAAATGGCAAAAAGTAGAAAGTCCCCTTTACTCGTCTCTATCTTGTGTTCGCCAACATGATGAGAATTATTCTCTGTCGATAAGGTGGCTCTGTAAATCGGAGAGGGCACAGAAGAACAAAGAAAGTGCTCGATTCAGGACAAATTGCAACTTGTCACGCGACTCCCGGTGGAATGGGACGCCCGCGTCGGGAACTAACAAAAGTCCCGGCACCTGCTCTTCCCCGTCCCAATGGCTGATGAGCAAAAAGCCACATTCGTAAAGCATCGCTTCGTCGCCGCGGCTCGGGAGCGGATCGACATTTGCCCACGGGACGGGCCTGATTTGGCGGGGAAGATCAGCAGCGCTGGGTGGATCGCCTTCGATCCAAGCCGTGGCGAACAAATGGGCATCGCACCGCCAGTCGTACGTGCCCTCATCGAAGAGATAGAATCGCGTGGCCTCGGATTCACAGCCTGGGTGGGTGCATTGCATGGAGGCGCCCTGTCAGGCTCTGGATTTCAACTCGTACGTCCACCGCCCGATTTCATTCTCGTGCCGCGTGAGCTCAAACCAACGGCTGAAAGTGGGCGACCATTGCCACGCCTCATCTTGCTTCGTTGCCTCATAAACGTTCGTGCCGGGGATGAGTATCTGGAAGTCGATGGCCGCCCCGCGTGCGTCGATCAACCAGTATTCGGGGATACCCGCCGCAAAGTATTTCGCCCTGAGAAGCTGCGTGTCCTTTTCCTCCGACGAGTCGCTCACCACTTCGCAAATCCAGTCGGGGACGCCGACCAAGTCGATGTAGAGCTCCGGGTCGCGATGGGCGGGTGGGGCGAGGCGGCCCGTTTTGAGCGTTTCCCAGGTGGCGAACATGGCGTCGGGTTCGTTGGAGATTGCCGTGGGCGTGTGCTTCACCCGAGCACCATCGGGGTAAAACTCTCCTAAGTTGGCGCTAGCGACGATCACGCCTAATACTCGACTGACGACTTCCTTGATCTTCAGGTGCGACTCATATCGTTCCGGGCTCATGTCGATGAGCAGCCTCCCGTCGATGAAAGTGACACGGCCCTGCTTAGGAAAAGTGTCGGAGTAAGTCCACGCGGTGAACCCCTCTAGTGTCGATGCGGGGGCGGGGACATCGACCATGAATTCGACGGGAGTCGTGAAGGTGGTGTCAACGGTGGCCATGGTTCTATTATAACAGGTGTATCGTTGTGGGGCTCTAGGTCTGTTCTCGCCACCAGGATCGCAACTCATTCAGAAAAAGCAAGAGCAGCAGGGTTCCTAATCCAAGGAAACGCACATCACTCCACACATCGCCTTGCTTGAGCAGGGCCACCCCTCCGAGGGAGATCGCTCCCGCGGCGATTCCCCAGCGGCGCTGAATGGCGGCTTTTTTTCGTCTGCGGATCGATCGGGCTTGCTTCGACTCGCTTTCGGCCTCCACCGTTCGGTCGGTCGAACCGTCCGGCTCGTGGCCGTTCAGTAGCTTTAAACAGTAGAGCACCTGCTCCCGGTGGAGTGTGCCGAGTTGATGCGTCTTGTAGAGTTCTCGCAGGCCCCGGTCGGTGACGACCGGGTCGCCAGACATCACACCTTGCAAGGCCTCGTCGAAGTGGGGAGCGACTTTAGCCCGCCGCGCATAGTGGTCGGTCATCGGCTGGAGTAACGCCCCAATCTCGCGATAGATTTCAGGGTTCTTCATTCAACGGCACTCAGTGGGCGTCAACAAACCTCGCCTCACTCGCGATTCCGGCCCCCCGCGCCGACGCATCACTTGAGGCCTCGCATTTGATGGGTCGGCGCGAGCGATGATGTGATTTCTACTGCCGACATTTTCTTCGCTCGCTTGACCCATCCTACGGTGTATTTTACTCCACGCTCTCCACCTCCGCCCATTTCCCCTCCACAATCGACCGCTCCACCGCTTCCAGCACCGCCACGCAGCGGGCCCCGTCGAGGAAGCTGGGGGCGCTGGGGCGAGCGGCGGCGATGTCTTCCAGCAGGTCGTACACCGCGTGGACGAAGGCGTGCTCGTAGCCGAGAATGTGCCCGGGCGGCCACCAGTTGCCGGCGTAGGGGTGTTCCCCCTCGGTCGCCATGATGCGGCGGAAGCCGCGGGAGTGGCTGATGTCGGCCGTCGAGTAGTACTCGAGGGTGTTCATCTCCTCGAAGCACCAGACGAGCGACCCGCGACTGCCGTTGATTTCGATGCGGTTGTAGTTCTTGCGGCCGGGGGCGAACCGGGTGGCCTCGAACGAGCCGAGGGCCCCGTCGGCAAACTTCGCCAGGAACATCGTCGCGTCGTCGACCGTCACCTCCTCGGTTCCCTCCCCTGCCGTCGCGCTGATGCCGGAGCTGGTCCCCTCCGCCGGGCGCTCCTTGATGAAGGTCGTCTGCTGGCCGACCACCTGGGTGATCTCGCCGACCAGATACCGCGCGAGGTCGACTGAATGGGCCCCCAGATCCCCTAAGGAACCGCTGCCGGCCGTCTCTTTCCTGAGACGCCAGTTCATTGGGAATGCTGGATCGACCAGCCAGTCTTGCAGGTAGACGCAGCGGACGTGGCGGACGTCGCCGATTTCCCCCTGCTCGATCATCCGCTTCATCAGGCCCACCGCGGGGCAGCGGCGATAGTTGAAATTGACCATGTGGTCGACACCCGCCTTGCGGACGGCGGCGAGCATCTGGCGGCAATCGGCCAGATTGTTGGCCAAAGGCTTTTCGCAAAAGACATGCTTGCCATTCTCGGCTGCGGCAATCGCCATCGGGGCGTGCAGGTACCCGGGGGTGCCGATGTCGACCAGATCGATGTCGGAGCGGCGGACCAGTTCTTCCCACGAGGCTTCGTGCCCTTCCCAACCCCACCGCCGGGCGAACTCGGCCACCGCCTGCTCGTCGCGGCCGCAGACCGCCCGCATCAAGGGGGGCCGGGTGCAATCGAAGAAGCGATTCACGGTGAGATAGGCATTGGAATGGGCCTTGCCCATGAATTTGTAGCCGATGAGTCCGACCGAGATGGGTTCTGCCATCGAATTCCTCGTTGTCTTGGTTTGGGGCCTGAGTTCGGGTCCTGGATTTGGGGCCAGGGTTCGGGCCTACAGGGGATGGTAGGCCACTGGGCTAATGGGTCGCGTCTGAGTCATAATCGCCTGACCGTGCCTTTTTGGCCGGTCTGCTACAGCGTACCCTTCCCTTCGATCTCCTCGCAACCTCGCGCGCGATGCCGGCCCAACTCAAGACACTCGATTTCGATCCCCCGGTGATCCCCCTCCCGCGGCGGATCGTGGAACTGCTCGACGAGGCGGACCGGCGGATCGAGCGGTTCCAGTTCGACCATCGGGACGAACCGGTCGCCGCCTTCGTGCCGAGCGACTTTGCGACCGTTTACCACGCCCTGGTGGAAATTCAGCGACGCGACCTCGCCCCGGGGCATCGCTTTCTGGAGTGGGGCTGCGGGCTGGGGGTCGTGACCTGTCTGGCGGCGGAGTTGGGGTTCGACGCCGTGGGGATCGAGATCGAACCGGAACTGATCGACGAGTCGCGGGCCCTGGCCGAGGATTTTGAGATCGAGGCCGAGTTTGTCGCCGGGAGCTTTGTCCCCGAGCGCTACGAGCACCTGTTCGATATGTCGGGTGATTTCAATTGGGTCCGCACCGATTCCGCGAGCGTCTACGACGAGATCGAACTCGAGCCGGACGATTTCGACCTCGTCTACTGCTATCCCTGGCCGGGCGAAGAGGCGCTCGCCGAGAACCTGTTCGCCGCGTGCGGCGCCAATGGGGCACTCCTGATGAGTTATCATGGCCGCGACGGCTTTCGCGTGCGGCGGCGCGTCGCCACCCACCACCGCTGATTCTCCTACTTCCGCGGTAACTTTTGTCCTATGCCCCATCCCAGTCTGCAAGCTGCTGTCGACGATCTCGAGCGGCATGGGCATTTGGTGCGCGTCGAAGCGGAGATCGACCCCCACCTCGAGGCAGCCGCGCTCCAGCGACGGGTCTACGCCGCCGGGGGACCGGCGCTCCTGCTCACCCGGATCAAAGGGACTCGGTTCCCGATGGTATGCAACCTGTTCGGGACCTTGGAGCGGGCACGGTTTCTGTTTCGCCACACCTACCGCCGCGTGCAGCAACTCATCGAGCTGAAGATCGATCCCACGCTCGCGGCTCGCTCGCCGTTCAAGTATGCGGGAGCCTCGCCCACCGCGTTCCACATGCTGCCGAGGTATGTCCGGACCGGCCCCGTGATGGAGCACTCGTGCCGGGTGAGCGAATTGCCCCAACTGGTAAGCTGGCCGCACGATGGGGGGCCGTTCGTCACGTTGCCGCAGGTTTACACCGAGGACCCGCGGTCGCCGGGATTAAAAAACTCGAACCTGGGGATGTATCGCATCCAGCTTGGCGGGAACGACTATACGCCCGACGAGGAGATCGGCCTGCACTACCAGATTCATCGTTCAATTGGCGTCCACCAGCGGCTGGCGATGGAGCGGGGGGAGCCGTTTCGCGTGAACATTTTTGTCGGCGGCCCCCCAGCGATGAACCTGGCCGCCGTAATGCCACTCCCCGAGGGAATGAGCGAACTCGGGTTTGCCGGGGCGCTCGCCGGTCGCCGAATTCGCATGGTAAAGCGACCTGGGGGACTTCCGGTCCACGCCGATGCCGACTTCGCCATTTGCGGGACGGTGATCCCCGGCGCGATGAAGCCCGAGGGGCCGTTTGGAGATCATCTCGGCTATTACTCGCTGGCCCATCCATTCCCGGTCCTCAAGGTCGAGCAGGTTTACCACCGCCGTGGGGCGATCTGGCCCTTCACGGTGGTGGGTCGGCCGCCGCAAGAAGATACGATGTTCGGCCAGTTGATCCACGACCTCACCGGGCCGCTGATTCCGACAGTTCTCCCCGGCGTCCATGGTGTCCATGCCGTCGACGCGGCAGGGGTCCACCCGCTGCTGCTGGCGATTGGCAGCGAGCGGTACATGCCGTTTTATGAAACGACGCGGCCGCAGGAACTGCTGACCCAGGCATGCGCCATCCTGGGGCAGGGGCAGTTGTCGCTGGCCAAGTTTTTGTGGATCGCCGCGCATCAAGACGACCCGGATCTTGATCTTCACGATGTCGAGAGATTCTTCTCGCACATGCTCCGCCGGGCCGACTGGCGGCGCGACCTGCACTTTCACACCGAGACGACCATCGACACGCTCGATTATTCTGGCAGCGGTCTCAACGCCGGGTCGAAGCTCGTGATCGCCGCCGTGGGACCGCCCAAGTTTGAACTAGCGACCTCGGTCGCTGGCGAGACCCGGCTCCCCGAGGGGTACGACATACCGGTGGTCGTCATGCCGGGCGTGGTCGCCGTCCGAGGGCCACGGTTGCCACAGCCGGAGTTCGACCCGGCGCGGCGTGAGGCGGTGATCGCCGACGCACAAGGGCGTTCGACCCGAGAGTTGCGCCAGTTTTGCGAGGAACTCGAAAAGTCGGGAGCACTGGCCGAGTTTCGCCTGATCCTGGTGGTCGACGATCCGCCAGTGGTGGCCGAGTCGGTCGGCAATTTTGCTTGGGTGACCTTCACCCGAGCCAATCCGGCGACCGATGTCGACGGGGTGGGTGCGTTTGTCGAACATAAACATTGGGGTTGCCGCGGGCCGCTGGTGATCGACGCCCGGGTGAAGCCCCATCATGCGCCAGTCCTGGAGGAGGACCCCGAAGTGGTGCGGCGGATCGAGCAGCTTGGGGCGAATGGCGGACCGCTGGCGGGGATCATCTGACGCGCGATGCCCGATCTCTCCTTACTCGCCGCAACGACCCTCCCCACGCCCCTCTGGTGGACGGCGATGGTGTTTGTCGCGTTTGTGGGAGCATGCCTGGGGAGCTTCCTCAACGTGGTCCTCTACCGGGTGCCACGGGGGGAAAGCATCGTCTGGCCCGGGTCGCACTGCCCCAACTGCAAGCACGAGATCCGGCCGTGGCACAACCTGCCAGTCGTTGGTTGGCTGCTCCTCCGGGGACGTTGCTACGACTGTCGTGAGAAAATTTCGATCAAGTACCCGCTGATCGAGTTGGGGATGGGGGTGCTGGCGGTGCTGGTGGCGCTGGCGACTCCGTGGCTGTAGGAGAGCAGAGGTCGGAGGCCAGAGGTCGGAGGAAGGGAAGGGTGGTAAGAATAGGACGCGGATCGAGTGGTTGGCTCGGAAGTGGTGCTTGACGTCGTGGGGCGGGGGCAGGACCCTAGGAACAGCGAGCCTGGGGCAACCAATTGACGCGAAACCTTATTTCAGGACTAACATGACGCGACTTACCTTTCACGGGGCTGCCCAGACGGTCACCGGGTCGAAGTACCTGCTCGAAGCCGATGACAAGAGCGTGCTGGTGGATTGCGGGTTGTTCCAGGGACTCAAGTCGCTACGTGAACTCAACTGGCGGCCGACGCCGTTCAATGTCCGCGAGCTCGATAGCGTGATCCTGACGCATGCCCACCTCGACCACGTGGGGTATTTGCCCCGGATCGTGAAGGAAGGTTACCAGCACCGTATTTTGTGCACGCCCGCCACGGCGAAGCTGGCGGAACTGATTCTGCTCGACTCGGCGAAGATCCAGGAGTCGGACGCCGAGTACGCCAACCGCGAAGGGTACTCGAAACACAAACCGGCGCTGCCGCTGTACGACGGCCGCGATGCGCTGAAGACGATCAAGCTGTTCCGCGAAATCCCCCGCGAACAGTGGACTCAAGTTGCTGGCCCGATCTGGGCGCGGATGCACGACGCGGGGCACCTGTTGGGCTCCAACATGATCGAGGTGGAGGTGCGGAACCAGGACCCGCCACTGCGGATTTTGTTTTCGGGTGACGTGGGCCGGTACAACGGGCCACTCTATCACGATCCCACCCCCCCCACGCCGTGCGATTATCTGGTGTGCGAGTGCACCTACGGCGATCGCGATCATCCCGAGGGGGACCTGCTCGACGCGATGGCCGACGTCTTGAATCGCAGCATCGCACGGGGAGGGGTGGCGCTGATGGCCGCGTTTGCCGTGGGGCGGGCTCAGCAGCTTGTCTATTTGATGCAGGTGCTGCGGTGTCAGGGGAAGATTCCCGAAATGCCGGTTTACATCGACAGCCCGATGGCGAGTCACGCCACCGACATCTATCGCGAGCATGCCATCGACCATGACCTCACGGAGGCCGACCTGTGCGGCGACACTCCGATGCTCGATGGCGACAACGTGATCCTCTGCCGGAGCGTCGACGAGTCGAAGCAGCTCAACCGGGTCAAGGGCCCCGCGGTGATCATCTCCTCCAGCGGGATGATGACCAGTGGGCGGATACTGCACCACCTCAAGCAGCGACTCCCGGACAAACGCAGCACCGTGATCCTGGGGGGCTTCATGGCCGAGGGGACGCGGGGACGCCAGTTGGAGGAGGGAGCCCGCTTTGTGCGAATTCACGGGAGCGATGTCCCGGTGCGCGCGGCCATCGAAAAGGTGCCCGGGCTGAGCGGCCACGCCGACCGCACCGAACTGCTCCGCTGGCTCGCGCCGCTGCCAGCCCCCAAACGAACCTTCCTGACCCACGGCGAACCGGCCAGCGCGGCGGCTCTGGCCGACACATTGCGCAGCGAGCGCGGATGGAATGTCCACATCCCGCCGCTGGGAGAATCGGTCGTTTTGAGCTAATCGAGGGACTTCGCTTGCCACCCACTTTTGCCCCCTACCCCCCCAGGGGGTGAAACTGGCGTTGCCCGAATCGGCTGGGTGGTATCTGCTAGAATGCCCGGTTTTGCGGCTCGTGCGGCCAGGCAGGAATTACGACCTACACTTGAGCGTCCGAAATTGAGCGAAATCCCACTAGCTTCCAGGCAACGATGAATCCATCCAAAGCAACCGATCCCCACGAATTCACCCTCGATGCCCGCCGCGACCATTTGTCGGAGGGGGTGGAGCTGAATCGTCAGGCGATTCTCAAGTCCCCCAGCTACAAGCTGGCGGAGTACGACATTGCCTTCCTCAAGCGGCCCGAGCAACGGCCGCTACGGATGCAGCTCGAACTCCAGAAGACCGAGCAACTATTGCAGGAACACCAGATCGAGGGGACGGTGGTGGTGTTTGGCGGAACGCAGATCATTCCGAAGCAAGAGGCCGAACTGCGACTTGCCAAGGCCAAGGAGGAACTGGCCGCGAGTCCTGGCGACGAGCGACTCCAGCGGGCCGTCTTCCGTTGTGAAAAGCAACTCGAGAAAAGCTTCTACTACGACCACGCCCGGGAGTTCGCCCGGATTGTCTCCACCAGTTGCCAGTCGGAAGGGAAGTGCGAGTTCGTTGTGGCGACGGGGGGGGGACCCGGAATCATGGAAGCCGGCAACCGCGGTGCCTACGACGTGGGGGCCAAGAACATCGGCCTCAATATCGAGCTTCCCCACGAGCAGGAGCCGAATCCCTTTATCACGCCCGAGCTCTGCTTCCAGTTCCACTATTTCGCGATGCGCAAGTTTCACTTCATCCTGCGGGCCAAGGCACTGGTGGTCTTTCCCGGCGGATTCGGCACACTCGACGAACTCTTCAACACCCTCTGCTTGCGGCAGACGGGACGGATGCAGGTGATCCCCATCATTCTCTACGGGCGGAAGTACTGGAATTCGGTGATTGACTTTCAGCGCCTGGCTGACGAAGGGGTGATTGCCGACGACCACCTCGACCTGATCAGCTATGCCGAGACCCCCGAGGAGGCATGGCAAATCATTGCGGCTTTCCACAAGGTCAAGTGACCGCCGCAGCCACTCCGCCGATGCACTTCCAAGCTAGCATACGCGCTTTTTGGCCCCGGAGTTGCTTGCAATCGACTACCGGATCGCCATAATGGCGGGTGCTTCGCTATCGATCACACCTTCAGGCATGGCGGCCTGCCAATCCCACCCCTAATTGCTCGCGTTAAGCCATTGCGGACGGCTTGAGGAGAGCGATTCTTCCCTATCGCCCGGTCGTACCCAGTTGCCATCCGACAACTCGAGGCACCAGCGCAGGGCTTGAAGGCACTGGAATATGCGTAACAGTCGGAGTGGCGCGAGCCTGCTACTTGGGACATTGGCGTGCGCCAGTGTCGTGTGGCCCTTGGTGGCACGGCCCGTGTGCGCTCACGAAGGTCACTCGCATCCTCCCGTCGATAAGGGGGGAACTCCCGAGGCCGCCACCAACGATCCCTACGCTGTCCCTACCGGGTCGCCCGACGAGCTGCTCGACTTCATACGCACCGCGCGCGAGCGGATGCAGCCCAAGTCGGTGACCGACGCCCGCAGGATGTTCGAAGCCCGCGAGCACGCGGCCAATCACATTCTCGAGAGTGCCGAGGCCGAGGAGTCGGTGCGATTCGAAGCGGCCACAGCCAAGCTCGAGTCGATTGCGGCCTTGATGAAACTGGGTGATATCGACGCGGCGACCCGTTTCGACCGCTTTGTGGAAGAAGGGGCCAAGAACGAAGCCGGCGAAGTGGGCGAACTGCTCGGCAACATTCGGCTGGAGCGCAGATTTGCCAAGTGGAAGGAACTCGGCCCCGCCGATCGCGACCAGGTCATCGCCGAACTGAAGAGCCACCTGCTGGTGGAGGATGCCCCCTGGTCGCGCGTGCGAGTCCTCATTCGGTTCGCCGAGTCGGTGGCCGAAACCGACGACGCACCGCGGGCCGCCGCCCTGCTGCGCGAGTTGATCCCTCACATTGCTGCCAGCAAGGCTCCCCGGGTCGCCAAGGAGGTGCCGATGATCGAAGGGGTCGCAAGGCGATTGGAGCTTGTCGGCAAGCCGATCGAAATCGTTGGCACCACGATCGATGGCCAGTCGCTCGAGTGGCAATCGTATCGGGGCAAGGTGGTGCTGATCGATTTTTGGGCGACCTGGTGCCCCCCCTGTATTGCCGAAATGGGAGAGATCGAAACCCTCTACAAGAGCTATCACGAAAAGGGCTTCGACGTCGTGGGGGTGAACCTCGACGCCAACAAACAGGAAGTAACCGACTTCGTTGGTCAGCGCAAGCTTCCGTGGCGCAACCTGTTTCACACCCCCCGCGAGGGTGAGCAGCCAGGGCAGCACCCGCTCGCCGTGGAGTATGGCATCACGATGATCCCGCGAGCGATTCTGGTCGATCGCGAGGGACGTGTCCTCTCGACGCGGGCCAACAGCAAGGTCCTGTCCAGAATTCTGAAGGAGCGGCTCGGTGAGCCCGTGGTCTCGTCAAGCGCTGTCACCGAGGCCAAGGGGGAGACGAAGGGCACGGGGAAAATCATTGACGTCAAGGCCAAGAAGTGACTCCCCCTGCTTCTCCAGCACCGATCACTTGCTGAAGAGGGCCCCGTTTCGCCTCGCCAGCATCCCCAGCTTGGCGTAGAATGCGGCGATGAACAGACCTGTCTATCGCTGCATGCCGCCTGGTTCGTGGCAACGGTTGCTGGTGGTCGCTGCCTGCCTGGGAATCGCTGCGGGTTGTGGCACCGCCCAGCAGGCGCGCGAACCGGCCTCCTCCCCCAGTCCCCCTGCGACCACAGGTTCTTCCCAGGCCTCTGCGACGGATAGGGACCCGGGGGGGCTCGTGCCGAACGCCCCCCCGACCCGGCTAGTGGCCAACAGCCGCACGACCAATCCCCTCGATGCCGACCGGGCGATGGGCTACCTGTCGAAAATCGCCAACATCGGCCCGCGCTACACCGGCAGCGCGGGGATGCGCGAGCAGCGGGCGTTTCTGGTCGACTATTTCACCAAGGCGGGGGCCAAGGTCACCGAGCAGCCGTTCCAAGTCCGCAGTTTGCAAGGTCGCGGGAATGTCGAGGGGGCGAACTTGATCATCGAGTGGCACCCGGAGCGGCGCGATCGGGTGCTGGTTTGTGCCCACTACGACACGCGGCCCCTTCCCGATTACGACCCCGACCCACGCAAGCGGCGAACCGGCGTGTTCATTGGCGCCAACGACGGGGCGAGCGGTGTCGCCCTGCTGATGGAACTGACCCACCATTTGAAAACGTTTGAGCCCACGGTCGGCATCGACTTTGTCTTGTTCGACGCCGAGGACTATGTCTACGACGACACCCGCGGCCAGCTTGGCGAATACTGCCTGGGGAGCCAGCATTTTGCCCGCGAGTATCGCCGGAGCGGTTCGAAAGCGGTGAAATATCATTGGGGAGTGCTGGTCGACATGGTGGGGGATGCCCAACTCGAAATTCGGCAAGAGCAGAACAGCGTCAACTGGCGCGACACGCGCCCGCTGGTCCAGCAGTTGTGGCAGATTGCCGCCGAATTGCGCATCGAGGAGTTTGTTCCCCGATTGACCAAGAGCCCGATCACCGACGACCACGTGATGCTGCGCGACATCGGCAAGATCCCGACCTGCAATCTCATCGACGCGATGTACCCCGATGTGAGCTTTGGGGAGCCGGGGAGCTTCTGGCACACCGAGCAGGACATTCCGGCGAATTGCTCGGGGGAATCGGTTGCCAAGGTGGGCTGGGTGGTGCTCGAATGGCTCAAGCGAGTCAAGGTGGAATGATCGGCCCACGGAATCTGCCATGAGCATTCTTACCTATGTTGGCTTTGCCTTGCTGGTGGTCGCCGGGATCATGCTCGACGCCCATCGCCGGACCTGGCGCGAGGAAGATGCCGATGGCGAGGCGACCCACCGCGACCGACGGGCCTCGCGGGCCAAGTACCTGCGCCGCATGCAGGCGACCGGCACCATCGGGTTGCTCGGCATGCTGCTCATGGTTCACACACTGATTCCCGGCACGCCGCTGGTCTACGCGGTCTATATGCTGGTGCTCGTGGTGCTCTGCGGCTGGCTGGTCATGCTGGGGGTGGTCGACGCCTTCGCCTCGTGGCTCAAGGGGCACCGCGAACGCGAACGGGCCCTCGATTCGCGACAAAAGCTCGAGGCGGAAATCAAGGCCGCACGCGAGCGGAAGTGATGGTAAGATAGACTCTCCCCCTTGTTTGTTCCCATTCCTCCTTGTGAGTCGACATCCCACGTGGACCCTCTCCGTTTTGCCATCGCCGCACTTCCGCTGGCCGCTTACCTGGCTGTCGTGGGGCTCGTCAATCTTCGCCCCCGGCCGCTCGTCGTCTCGGGAGCGAGCGACATCGTGGCGCTCGGCATCGGCCTATTGGGCATGATGTTCGTGGGGCCGATCGAGCTGTTCCGCCCCGAAATGGCCACCGGGCAGTTCCTCAACTACATCTGGGTGATCCTGCTCCTGCTCTATCTGCTCACCCTCGCCCTCGGGGGGCTGGTGGCACGACCGCGGCTGGTGATCTACAACACGACTCCCGACGAGCTGCGCCCCGCCCTGAGCGAAGCCGCGGGCAAAGTCGATTCGACCCACCGCTGGGCCGGCGACACGCTCGTCCTGCCGCGACTCGGCGTGCAACTTTACGTCGATAGCTTCTCCCTCTGGCGCAACACGTCGCTCGTGTCGAGTGGCCCCCATCAGAATCTCGAAGGGTGGCGCAAACTCACTCGTCAACTCAAAGGAGGCCTCCGCGGCACGACGGTCCGCCCTCATCCTCCCGGCTTGGCGCTATTGGTCGTGGCGGCCGTGCTGGTGGTGGTGGCCGTCGTCCGGCTCGAAGCGAATCCCGCCGCGGTGGCCGAGGCGTGGAATGAACTCTTGGGTTTCGGCTGGGAACGAAGCTAAGGAACTCTCTAGGGATAATCGTTGGAAGTTGGAAGATAGTAGCACGACGGTCTCCGTCGTGTAGGCCGCAAGATAATAGCACGATGGTCTCCGTCGTGAGGAGTGAAAGCACCACGACGGTCTCCGTCGTGAGGCGATTCGCTAACCGCATCCCCTGGCACCAACTTTGTGCCAGGTAGGTGTGACGCCACGAGTGTGACATGCTTTGCCCCGAGAGCCTACAAATCAAGGGACTTTTCCCATCAACCGTGGCACTCGTGGCACTTTTTGGTCGTGAACGCGCCGTTAAGTGTGACAGAGGTCCGGGACTTTTTTCTTTTTTCGACAAACTCGATTTTCGTCGAAAAAGTCACCTCTTTTTTCGACGTCTCGCTGAGCGATCCCTCTGGAAATCAGGGGATGTTCGCGAGGCCATGGTGAAAAAATGTTTCGCTTTTAACTTTTGCTCCCCCAGACTTTGGTTGTCGAAATCGATATTGAGCAACTCCAAGCTCGGCCAAGTATGACGATGACACCCATTTCGAGTTTTGGGGGTGTGACGCCAAGACAGGGATCAGGGGCCAGGGATGAGGGAACGTAGCTTGGGCACATTTGCCCGAGCGCACAACCGCAGCCTGGGGTCGCAGCCCAGGCAGCGTGGTGGGTTCGAGTTGCCAAAGA
>CAZYQQ010000124.1:0-14310 GCA_964650265.1 uncultured Planctomycetaceae bacterium | reverse complement strand
GATCTGTGCGGGGGGTGGCCCGAAAGGGCCATCCCTACCGCGATTGTCCCATCGTCGCGCTTAGCCCTTAGCGCCAGGTTCCGCTCGGCAAGCGGGACCTACTTTTCGGATCGGCTGCGACTACGGCGGATTCCCCATCCCACCATGGCGAGGCCCGCGATTAAGGCCATCGATGTCGGCTCGGGGACTTGCGACAGCATCGCTTCGAACGACCCGGCCCCTTGGGCGAGTTCGTAATCGTTCTTGAAGATGATGAAGTCGTCGACATCCATCTCGCCGTCGCCATCGAGGTCGCCCGCCAGGGCCCGCTCGACGGGGGAGAGGTGGCTGACGTTGGTGAGCAGATTCGGGAAGAAGAGAGCCCAGTCGTCGACATCGACAACTCCATCGGCATTGAGGTCGCTGCGGGAAAAAGCTCCGCCGCTCGGTCCGCCGAGGAAGTTGGCGTCGAACTGGAGGATTTCGCCACCGACAAGCTCCACCCGGAGCTTGAGATCCTCGTAGCGCGATTTGGTCCAGAGTTCGCCCAGATCGACCACCTGATCGACGGCGAGGAGTCCGCCGTCGCCGGCAACCTCTTCGGCTTCCTTGAGTTGGAATGGGGTCGAGAAAAGAATGGTCCATTCCCCGTCGCTGTCGACCGAACCATCGCCGGGCGTGGGGTCGTAGTTGTCGGCCACCGACTTCCACTGGTGGGGCAACAAGGCTCCGGCGTTCGACGTGATGGTGATCGACTTGATGGCCAGTTCGACGCCGCCGTTATTGGTCAGCGTGAGCAGCCCCGTGGCACGATCGACATGGGCCCGGAGTTGGGGTTCGGGGGCGAGGGGCTCGAGGGACAGCTTGTCCTCGAAGCCGACAAACGCCCACGAGAACTTGGTGTCCTGTAGATTGAGAGTCGGCAAGTCGTAGCTGTTGATCAGAAAGGTGCCATTCGGCCCAGGCTCGTAAGCCAGAATGTTGTCGTCGGGGGCGGTCGTGGGACCTTGAGTGGTCTGATGGGTGATCGAGGTGATCAGCATGCCTGTATCGGGAGACTCACCGGCGATGGTCAACTCGTATCGCCCCGTGGCGAGGCGGGTCATCGTGAAATCTCCCGCGGAGGAAACGTGGGTGTTGGCGAGCCCATCGTAGAGACCGCCGACCATATTCTCGGCGTCGTAGGGGAGATAGAGGAAGCTCCAGTCACGATCGATCCCAGTCGCGCCAAAATCGGCGTTGTTGGTTTGAACGCGCACGTCCCAGGCCGACCCTCCCGAGAGGAGGCCGGTTTGAACGACGATGTCGGCGTTGTTGTTGCCGATGACAAACAGCAGTCCCTCGTTTTGGGCGTTGGCGCCAAGGTTCACCGTGTAGCGGCCAGTGTTGGCGCGACTGACTTGTGCCTGATTCACGTCGTTGAACGCGCCGGCTGCCAGCGTGCCATTGGCATTGACGTGGGCACCTTTCCATCCCCCTTCGAAGGAGAACCAGGCTACCGAGGTGTTGTAGTTGATTTCCTTGACACCGGAGACACCCGCTTGCGTGATCGAGAGGGCGAGGTTTCCGTCGCCGAACGAATTGCGTCCCACCTCGACGGTCGCCCGCCCGTTGCCGAAGTCGGGGCGGCTGTGTTGCGTGATCGAGGCGAGCATGATGCCATCGGTGTACTTGGGAGTATTGCCCCCGATACGTACCTGGTAATCCCCTCGATTCAGATTGCCGCTCAGTTCCACGGCCGGAGTGCCCGTCCCGGTGACCGATAGCGGTCCGTAGATGGTGTTGTTGTCCCCCGCGGGGTCGGTTGCCGCCGTTGTGACGAGATTTCCGGCCGCGGCGTGATAAAGAATCGGCGGGGGAGGGGGAAGCTGGTTGAGATTCAAGGTGAACTGCTGATCGGACGCCGTGTCATAGCGACCGAGGACGGGCGAATAGGTACGGACATTGACCGTTTCGCCATCGGGCAGGAATTCGAGCAGACGCATGTCCCCCATCCCCCCTTGAGTCTTCATCTGGTAGTTGGCGAGCATCTGATGGACCACGTTGCCATGGTCACCCAAGGTGGCACGATAGCCGGTACCATCGCTCAGCACGTGCCCGTTGAACACCAGGCGGAAGTTCTCGTGCTTGCTCACGAGCTTGTCCCACAGTTCCTGACCGTCGTTGACTCCCCCAGGACCATTGGCCACGCCGTAGGAGTGAGGATTCCAATTCTGGCTCGATCCCTTGGTCGCCCAGTCGTAGATTGTCTCGTCGTAGTACATGTAGGCGTGGGTGACCATCATCACCAGTTTGTCGGGATTCGCGGCGACCACGTCGTTTGCCCAGTCGACCACCGCGTCGCGCGGTCCGAACTCCAGTGCCAGCGCTAGCCACTCCTGCCCACCGGCGGTGAAGGTGCTCCAGGCATTGTCGGTCTTGCCTGCTTCGAAGAAGCCCCCCATCGAAGGCTGAGTCGCGTAAGGGGTGGTGGGGCCGAAGTACTCGGGATTGTGGTAAAAGGTGGTGCGATCCGCTGCATTTCCACCTGGGCCGTAGTCGTGGTTGCCCGGCGCCATGATGTAGGGAATGACGCCGTCGAGCTTCGACATCGAAGCCTTCGCATTATTCCATTGGGGGACGTTGTTGTTATTCGTGATGTCCCCCTCGTGCAGCACCATCTTGATATTCAGCGCGTCGCGCTGGTCGACCAGGAACTGCGTCTGGGCGTTGAAGTGTTGCGGGTAGGTTTGGGCATAGATCTGCGTGTCGGGCAGCACCGCCAGGGTCCACGCGCCAGGCGTAATCGGGTCGACCGCCAGCGCGGGCGAAACGATAAGACAGCTAAGCGAGACAAGCAGCAAACAAGCGTGGCGGATCATGTTGGATTCGATCAAGGTCGGCATGGATAAATTGTCCACTCAGGTAAGGACGGAATTCGTCTGGGGCCGGTCTCTCACACGCGGGGTGAGACAGAGAGAGCGGGTGAGGAATTGGTGTGTGGTCTGCCCGGTAGAAGTGATGTCGCAAAGGTGGGAACACCGAGGGGCGCCAGCACCCCGAGCCCGTTCCGATCGTCGCCGCTCGGCGAGGTGGGAAGACCCACGACAAATTGCAAGCTGGTCGACAACTCCCTTTAGATTAGCAGCCCGCCCGCCGCAGGGCCAGCTAACTGTCGCCAAATCGTCTCTCCTTCACGGATTTATCGATGCCCCGCCGCTCGCCCCCGCCACGGGGTCACCCCGCCGGAATCTGCGGCTAACCGAATTGTTGAGCGATCGGAAGGGGCTGGGTTTCCGCCCGAAATTGCTGATCCACCGCTAACGCGGCGTATCACTGAACTCCCGTTGATAGCGCTCGGTCATTTGGCGCCGGATTTTCGACGTGTTGTCTTCGATTTCGCGAATAATCGACCGTACGTCCATCGAACTTTGGCCACGTTCCTGTGCCCGGATGGCACGTCGCTGCTGTTCCACCTCGCCAACCTGATCGGCGGCGACGTTGCCGGGGCTGCCACCAAATAGTGGGTACGAGCCGTAAGCGTCGCCATATTCACTACCATAGCTTCCGGAGGTCACCTGGGCCGATCGCGCGCCGGAAGCAATGCCCACGCCACGAATCGCTTCGACACAGTCTCGCAACTGGGCCACCGTCCGCTGACCGTAGTCGACCAGGTCCTTGTCGACGTTGAGGATCGGCAGCCGGTCGATGCGGCGGGCGTACTTGTCGAACCAGACGGCTATCGATCCGTAGGACGACGCACCTCCTCGCTCGCGTTTCAGATCGTGCAGCAGGCGCTGGATCGACTGAAAGTATTGCAGCGACTTGTAGACATCGGGGTCGGTTTCTCCCTGCGGCGGCGTGGCGGCTTGTGCTTGCCCTTGGACGGCCGTGGCGTCGAGCTCCAAAAAGCTGAACAGCCTGCGCAGCCCGCTCGCGGTCAGCTCCCCTTCGAGTGTGATCCGCTTGGGAGTGACTTCGACGTTCCAATTCTCGAACTCGTCGATCATCGCCCCCGCCTTCCCCAAGGTCTCGAGCAGCAGCGGTTTGGCGACTTTGGCCAGGGAAGTTGTTTCGCGGTCGAAATCGACTTTCAAGACACCGTAGACACGCGTCGTCACTCGCGCGCCAATCGTCACGCCGCGAATGCTTGTCAGCGTGTCGGTCGCCGCCTGCCGTTCGACCGAATTATCGCGCAACACTTTCGATTCGCTCATTGCCTGCTTCACCCTTGCCGGCTGCAGGGCGTCGGTCAGGTCGATCGCCATGATGATTTCGGTTCCGACACGGTCGGGGACATCGGCGGCGGCTTGCAAGTAGGGAGACAGCGGGGGCGTGGTGGCGGATTCGCGAATCCAGCGGCTAACAGCCTGGCGATCCCCCGGTTGCCGCAAACCGAACAAGTGGGGGCCGAAGCGAACGATCAACCCGCCGTGCGGCGCCACGACCGCGTCGAGCCCCGCCACCACGTCGGCCTGGCCGCCAATCTGGCGAGCGATCTGCTCCTTCGTCGGGTCGGAATTCAAACGCATGATGGCCGTTTGCCAGCGCGGGCGGAGATAGGCCAGATCGAGATCGGCCGCCAGCAAGAACTGCTCGGCCGACGGGGGCATCAGCAGGGGAGTGTCGGCAAAAGTCGCGCCATATTGTTGCCGCCATCCCCCTTGGGTCGCGACCTCGCTCGCAAAGATCTTCTCGGGGTTGAGCATGACAAGCACATTCGGGGTTGCCGGCACCTTGGCGAGCAATTCCTTGAAATCGGGTTCCGCCGCGCGCGCCTGAGCGGCCAAGGCGATCGCGGTCAGGAGGACCAGTGTGCGAAATGAGAAAGCGGATGGCATGATCGTTGTTCCAGATTCGTAAGAGCGGTGAGGAGAGAAGTCAAAGGATGTGGAGAAGAATTGTGTGACCGATGGGCCCGGGGTGCTCGATGTCAACTTCCTGGTTGCGATGCGGCCTCCTCCTTGGCCCGGAATGTCTTCAAGGTCGCCTCGCGGATGGCCTCGAGCGAGGGCCACACGTCGTCGACGCCATAAATGTCGTCTTCCTCGCGGGCGGTCCCAAGTCGCTCCGCGAGGGCAAAGCCGGCGAGGGTGGCGAAGTCGGGATCGAAGTTGGAAATGCCGATCGATCGCCTCCAGCAGGTGATGGCGAGGTCGGATTCGTCGTGCGCCGCGGCATATTCCCCCATGAAGTAGAGGATGAGCGAGACCATGCTGCGATTATCGCTGGGGAGTTCATGGAGCATCAGTTCCAACCGGTCGAACTGTTCCCGGTCGAACTCTTCGGTCCGCATCAGGTTGATGAGCGCCAGCCCACTAGGGGTGACGGGATCCTTCGACTCCGGATCGGCCTCTTTCACCAGCGACTCTTTCTTGCCGAGATAGGTCTCCATCGCCTGGCGGTTCCCTTCCTTGCTGGCCAACAGGGCGAGCGCAAGGAGGGCGCCATAGGTTGGCCGCTGTTCCGCCGCCCGCTCGAAGAATTCGGCCGCGCGCTGGGGATCCCCTTCCAATTGATAGAAGACGGCCACACCCGTCAAAGCTTGCCAGGTCGCATGAGGTTGATTCACCCAGCGCAAGGCCACCGCGCGTGCCGCTTCGAGATCGCCGCGACCGTTGCGCTGGCACCAGTAGTACCATTCGTCGCCGCTCGTCGACGGATACGACTCGGAACATGCTTGCGCCATCTGCTCCGACTGCTTCCACTTCGAGAGTCCCTCCATGACGCGCGAACCGGTCTTGAGCCCCCAGGCCGAATAGGTGCTCGCCGACTCGATGGCGTGCTCCTCGGCGCGACCCCACTCGCCACGATTCACGAGGCCCCACGCCAGCGTGTCGTGGATGCGGGCATGTTCCAGCCCCAGGCTCTCGGTGTCGAGAAAGGCCATCAAAGCTTCTTCCCAGCGCTCCAAGTCGCCGCGACGATAGTAACAGCTCGCCAGCCCGTTCGCCGCATCGATCGTCGGATTGGCGGCCGTCGATGCCTGGTAGCAGCGCATCGCTTCCTCCACCTGATTTCGATTCAAGTATCTGTCGCCAAGCAGCGAGTAGCTCCGCGCGTCCTCGCGCAAGCTCGCTTCCCATTTGGCAAGCCGCTCGGGAGTCGCCTCCATGCTCCGAATGGCAAACCGGGTTGCCAACTCCGACTTGGGGGCCACGGCCGAAAACTGTCCGCTGAACTCGGCCCAGTAGCGATCGGGTTCGAACTGATACGAGTGAAAATACTCGAGCATGTCGTGAAACGTGAACTGCCGGTTCGAGTGGGCACCCGAGTGATCGCGGAATGTCTTGCCGTCGGGCATCGGCACCTTGCCGAGTCGCAGCCACATGGCGCGCATCTCCTGCTTCGGATCGCACACCTTGAGCTTTGCCACAAGGGGAGCCGCCGCGCGGAGATCGGTCCGCAAATTGTGCCGGTACGATTCGATGTAGGGGACGTAGCGATGCCCTTCGATCAGGGGCAACACGCCATCGACCAACTCCTCGTCGGAACTCTCGGTGGCGTTCTGCGAGACCTTGAGGAAGTTGGCGATCTCGACGAACTGCTCTTCCTCGAGAAACGTCGCCAGAATGTCCCACGAGCAGGGGTGATGCGGCTCCGCCGCGGCAAGCTTTCGCAACTGACCCGCCACGTACGTGGGAATCGAGAGGAATGGGTCGTTGGGATTCGGGTCGTTGAACTTGTTCTGGCGCACTCCTTGAATCAGCACATCGCGCGTCAATTGTTCCGCCAGCGGCTTGGGGAGCGCGGCGACCTGCCCCACACGCATCGGCCCCCTCCCTCCGAACACGCGGGAAGCCTGATAGCCGCCGAATCGCGTCGTCCCTAGCTGATAGTCGTTTCTCGCCAGATGAGCAAAAATCCCCAGCGCCAGCGGGTTCTTTTCGAGCACCTCCATCGCCGCATGATGCGACCATTGCGGGTCGCGGTAGCTGGCTGTCTGCTCGAACCACAGGTAATGGGCCCACGGGCTATAGTTCTCCTCGGCGGTGGCGAGCTCGTAGAGCCTGGTGCGATCGCAATCGACGTAAGGGCGGAGAGGTATCGCCCACTCGGGGACCTCGGCCGCAGGTTCCCCTGCTTTCGGCTCGAGCCGCTTGAGCAGACTCCCGGCACGACCAAAGTGCCCGCCAACGCCATAGGCATAGGCGCGCAAGGTCTCGCGCTGGGCCGGATCGTCGACGAGCATCACATACTGCTCGGCATAGGTCCACGATCGGGCCAGGAAGACATCGACCTCGCTCGACCAGTGATGGGTCGAGAGCAAGCCGAGGTGGGCATAGCCGCGAGCGAGCACGGCATACCACTCTGGGGACGCACCGCCGCTCGCCACCGCTTCGTGGGCGATGCGAATCGCTTCGTACTGCGCGATGAAATTCGGCTCGGCCAGTAGGTTCTCCACCTGATCGGGGACCTGTTCCGGTGGGCCCGCTGGCCCCTTCCCTGGTCGGAGCCCAGCCAGCTTGAGGGCTTCGACCATGTCGGTCGCGATGTTCGACCGGATGTCGTGAACAAACTCGACATGCAGACGCGCATTGCCAAACGTCAGTTTATATTCCTTCGACCACACCTCCTCGGCGCTGGCCAGATCGTGATCGGGGCCGACTTTGCACAGCCGCATCGTACATTTTCCGGTGTCGGTACGACTTCGCTCGAAGAGCACGAGTTCAACAACCTCCGCCCCCTCGGGAGGACGCTGGCCGAGCGACTCGTCGCGCGTCGGCAGATAGAGATGCTCGCGGGCGGCTTGCAGTAGCGCCTGGCGGGCCACTTCGCGGCAGAGGCGGAACGTCAGGATCTTGTGATCGGCGAACGAGTCTTCGTACGGCTGGTATTCCGTCCGCAAGTAGAGCACCTGTCCCCCCGGCTCGTCGGCCCGGCCGACCGAGCCCCCCATGACAACGACCACCAACAGAACGGCGAAACGAATAAAGCCCTTCATCACTGCTTTCCCTCCGCGCGAAAAGGATAGAGTCGCCCAAACGCGAGTCCCCTGAACGTGAGGCTCGATTGTAGTATAAGCCGCAGACGCCATCGTTGCACCATGCCCGTGCGCTTCACTGGTGCGACAAAAAGCTCGGGTCACTTTTCTCGCCGAAACTCGCTATCTTGTGAGCAGCTCGAGGGCACGCGCGGCCCGTTCCGAGCGACCGAATCCCCCCCGCTCCCTTGCTTGAGGCCATGACATGAACGAGCCGCGCTCCGATGTCGCGGATTCCCCCACCGGTGACGAACGCCCCCCGAGTTGGCTCGCCAGCGAGGACTGGTGGGCCATTCTCCTCGGTGCGACCCTTCTGCTCGGCCTGCTTGCCGCCACGTGGTTCTCCCTCCCCGCCGATAATTCCCCCCTCCTCGCCGAGCATGCCCGGCTTACCGCCCGACTCGACGAATCACCCCCCGAAGGGGTCACCCGGGCCGAGTTTCGCGAGGGGATCGAGAAGGAAATGGCGGGCATCCTCAAGCAGATGGCCCCCAACCCGCTCGCCGCGTGGTTCGGCAAGCTCGGCTCGTGGGACAACAATCCCCTCGCCGCCTTGGGGGACAAACAGGGCAAAAGCCTGGTGCCGTCGATTGCGGGGGTGTTCATCCTCTCGCTCCTGTTGTTCGGCATCGCCCAAGCCGTGATCGGCGGACGGATGGGGAACTTCCCCGTCGCGTTCGCCCTGCTGTTTCTGCTCGCGATGCTCGCCTTCGTCCTCGCCGGGCAGAAAGTCATCAAGCATTACAATCTGGAATACGCCCTCTGGGCCCTCGCCGTCGGCCTCGCCATCAGCAACACCATCGGCACGCCCGGGTGGATGCGCCCCGCCCTGCGGACCGAGCTCTACATCAAGACGGGGTTGGTCCTGTTGGGGGCGGCGATCCTGCTCAACCAGCTCCTCGCTCTCGGCAAGCCGGGCATCTTCATCGCCTGGGTCGTCACGCCAATCGTCCTCATCACGACTTACCTCTTCGGCCAGTACGTGCTCAAGGTTCCGTCGCGGTCGCTCAACATGGTGATCAGCGCCGACATGAGTGTCTGCGGCGTCTCGGCCGCCATCGCCACGGCCGCCGCCTGCAAAGCGAAGAAGGAGGAACTCTCGCTCGCCATCGGCCTGTCGCTCGGGTTCACCGTGCTGATGATGGTCGTCATGCCCCCCATCATCAAAACGATGGGCCTCAGCGAGGTCGTCGGGGGTGCGTGGATCGGCGGCACCATCGACTCCACCGGCGCCGTCGCCGCCGCCGGGTCGATGCTTGGGCCCACGGCCGAGGCGACCGCCGTCACCATCAAGATGATCCAGAACATCCTGATCGGAGTCGTCGCCTTCGGCGTGGCCGTCTATTGGGTGACCTGCGTCGAACGCGCCGAGAATGGCCCGCGCCCCAGCGTGATGGAAGTCTGGCGGCGCTTTCCGAAGTTCGTCCTCGGATTCGTCGGGGCGTCGATCCTGTTCACCCTGGTCAACACCCGGGGCCTCGAAGGAGAAGCGGTCGCCGCCGCCGTCACCGGCACCTCCGACACCTTCCGCGGCTGGTTCTTCTGCCTGGCGTTCGTGAGCATCGGACTCGAATCGAATTTCCGGGAACTCTCCAAACAAATGGCGGGAGGCAAACCGCTGATCCTCTACGTCTGCGGTCAAAGCCTCAACCTCGTCCTCACGCTCTTGATGGCGTGGCTGATGTTCGAAAAGGTCTTCCCCGATGCGGCTAAAACACTGGGCAACTAACAACAAGCGAGTCCGGCTGGCACTCGTCACGGCCTGCGCCGTGGTGGTGTGGCTCGTGGTGTTGCCTAAGTTAGGGGAGGTCGAACATGTTCGCGCGATGATCGACCACAACGAGGCCCGCGGAGTCGACCCGAGCGCGAAGTTCTACTCGGAACTGCCGATGATGCCGCGGGTGCGCGAGCGGATCCGTGGGGTGAAGGAAGGAATAACCACGGAGCAAGCAAGCAGCAGCTCTTATTGATGAGTAGACGTGGTTTGTGGGAAGAATAGGACGCGGATGTTCAGGATCGGACAGGATTGTCAGGAGTTTTATGAGGTGGGTCAGCAAGCCGCGAGGATTCTCCAACGGTAATCCGATCCTGTCGATCCAGCAAAATCCTGAGAATCCGTGTCCTATTCTTCGCGCATTTACCGCCGCGAGTGTTTTGCCAAAGGGTATGGAGATCGCTGAGGAGAGGGAGTAGTAGGGTATACAGCGCGGAGCGCACAGTGGGGCATCGCACAAACTGCTACGCCTTGCCAATTCCTGGCCGTAATCGCCCATCACGAATCCCTTTCGGCCCACACGAAATGTTCCTCGCTCAACCTCTGCTCGCCGTTCCAGCGGTAGGCGCACAAGAACCCACCCTTGGCGACGCTGAAGTCGAGGCATGCCACGTTGCCGGCCAGCAGAGTGGGGCTCCTGGCCGACAGCCAGTAATGACCGACGAAGACCGGCTTGGCCGCTGTTGGGTAAGGTGTGGCGGCGGCGATCACCGCATCATCGAGGGGGAGGTCGCAGGCGATCTCATCAGCCCGAAAAGCATAAGTGCGGTAAGAGTGGCCGTCCGGGGCTGCGTACCATCGCGTCCGAAACCGGGAACGAACATGGCCGTCCTTGTCCTGGAACGACGTTCCGTCTGGTAGCGGGCCTTCCTTGCCCTTGAGGATGACCTCGACCGGAACGAACAACGATTCTCCTTCCCGACATGCCGAGTGGAGAAACTCGGTGGTGACTCCCCCGTACTCCTTCTGGGCCGCGGCGATCTGGCTCATCGCTCGTTCGTCCCAGCAGGCGTGGACTGCTCGCAGTCCGTCGAGGTCGATCCACATCGGAAGCGTTCGAAACCACTCCAGGTACGATCGCAGCTCGTGCGGGGCCAACTGGTCCAGAGTCGCCTTGTGTTGCTGCTCGTTCTTCGCCGTATGCCTGCGCAGATGCTCGCCGGGGGCGCCCTGGTCGTCAGTGTGGTAGGCCAGGGCATTGAGTTCGTGGTTGCCCATGACGGCCAGGGCGTGCCCCCCTTCGACCATCGGGCGAACAATCTGAAGCACCCGCCGAATATGCGGTCCCCGATCGATGAAGTCACCCAAGAAGATCACCTTCCGGTCGCGATGGCGATACGAGCCCTGGGACTCCTCGTACCCTAGCAGTTCGAGGAGCTGCTCCAGTTCATCGGCATGGCCGTGAATATCGCCGATCAGGTCGTACATGAATCTCCCTTCGACTCGATTCGCTAATCCCGCTGTGATAGCGTCACTCCACCAGACTTACTTCACGATCCACAAAACTTGCCGGCGAAGCTGTGCAGTGTGGGCCGCTATCAGCAACTGGGCATAGGTTTGGATGTCCATATCATCGTCTACCAAATCGTCCTCTTGGTATTTTGCCGCCAACTCTTTCAAACCGTTGTCGCTCGTGGGCAAACCAAGAACCCTACCGAGATGCTCAAGTTCGTCAATCAATGATCGCAGCGAGGCGACCTCCAAAACCGTCTTCTCTCCTTCGAAGGTAAAGGAGCCTGGTTGTGTTTCGGCGGGAACGTAACACCCTACCCAGGCTTCCATGGAGAGAAAATGCGGCACTGCATCAGCACCAACTGTCTCGACCGCCTTGTCTTGAAGGAGCTGCCAACCCGACCAGCCGAGTTCGTCTGAGTAGAAGGCTTCCTCATCGGAATCGAGAACGATCCCGTCGTAGTGGGACGCCAGGGTCTTCTTCACGAGTTCCGCGAACGACTCGATGAACACCTCGATCGGATTGCCGACGGTAAAGGTCAGTCCCATAGCATCACCTTGGCTAATTCGCGTGATCTGCGTACGACAACATGCACTCTTACAAAAGGGTACAAACCCGGCGTTCACCATTCAATTCCAGAATCGCCAAAAACGCGCTACGTGCCCGGGCGCGGCATGGGACTCGTCATGGCTGGTGGTGGCTCGGGAAGTTTAAGCCGGGGATCAGCCAGATCCACGCGGTACATCAGTTGATTGTAAGAATACCGCGGCGCGGCGCGCTGGTTTTTGGCAAAGTAGGTCGACAGGGTCCCCTCGAAGTAGATGACCCGCCCCCCTTCCTGGTCGAAGAAGGGGTGATGCACCGGGTTGTAGAAATCGTAGTTGTCATCCGCCGCTTCCCCCTCTCCGGGCGCACTGTGGGTCGCGATCTTCTTGGCGTGGACCCAGGGGCCTTCGGGGGCATTGGCTTCGGCGAAATAGACCTCTCCCCCCGGCCACCCCTCGGGGAGGCAATTGACCGTGGTGAGAATCCACTTCTGGCGGTAGTCGTTCCATTGGATGCTGCCGCCGAACATCGTCAGGGGCTCGCCACTGTCGACGTCGACCAGCCGCACGGGTGATTCACTCCGCTCGATCCTGCCCGACGCGATCAGCTCGTCGAGCTGCGGCCGGGTGAGTGCGGCGGTGTCGCGTTTCCAGGCCCAGACGAGCTCCCCCGCGTCGTCGCGGTCGAGTGCCGGATTGTCTTTCTCGTAACGGGAACCGGGTTTGAGGCAGGTGAACCCTTCGTACCGCTTGGGATCGAGCAGACTCTCCCAGTCGGCCCGGACGCGGATGTGGGCGTAGGCCTCCGGCAGTGGATAGACGCCGGGAAAGTAGAAGTACTCCTCGCCCGCGACACGGGCGCGAATCGGGTGCGAGCCGGCCATGAGGGGCGTGTCGAGGGGGAGTTGTTTGATGACTTCGAACTCCCGTCGCTCGTCGTCCCAGACCATGTAACCCGTCTCTTCGAGGGTCATGATGTCCTTCATCCGGACGTAGTGGGCGAAGAGCCGCTCGCGGCCCGTGTTGTCATTGATTGCCAGCAGTCCGTCGGTCCACACCAGGCCGGGGCGGTCGAGCGGGACGAGCCGCTTGGCGAAGCCGCCGCTATCGACAAAGTAACGGAGATTGATCCCGACCGACGGGTCGAGTCCCCCCTTGTCGGGCAACAGCGAGCGTGCTCCCGAGGTGGAGAAGTTGCCCAGCGGAAAGCTGAGTCGCGCGGTGTCGCCCCACACCCAGAAGATTTCCCCTTGATAGATCGTGGCGAGCACGGAGTCTTGCCCGGTGATTTCGGCATTGAGCAGCGGCTCGTCGATCGGGGCTTGTTCGCCGAGCAGCACGGTGTCGCGATAGCTGCCGGCCCCGGTGATGCGGTAGAGCCGCTCGGCGATGTTAACCCGGGTGAGCTTGATCTCGGCCAACCCGCCGGGCGTGGGGGTCAGCCGCGTACCGGCGAAGCCCATGACCTTGGGATGCTCGTAGCCATGGCTGGCGACGCTAAACCACGTGGGGCGGTTCATGAGCTCGGGTGAGTCGATGGCGATGAGGCCATTGCTGTCGGTATGGAACCGCTCGCCACTGGTCGTGCCGAGCTCGACGAAGGGGACACCGCGCCCGGTTTGGGTGTCGGTGATTTGGATGCGGAAGTGGTTTCGCTCAGCAGCCACAGCGCTGTGACAACACAGCAGGAATAGTGCGAGGATGGCTCGGAGTTTCATGGGACGGTCTTTGGCGATGGCTCTTAAGGCGCACACGCGCCGACTTGGCAGCATGCGGGGCATTTTGCCCAAAGGTCTGGATGCGATTATACTTCCTCACTGTGACCGCTTCATGACCGCAAGCAATTTTTAGGCGCCACGCCGATGACTATTTCGCGGGTTATTCTCTACAGCTTACTTTGTCTGGCCGCCGGATGCAGCAGGCCATCGGAACCACAAGCGTCGAAGCCTAGCGAGGAACAGAATTCGTCGGACAACAATTCTGCTCCGGCCACGCCTGGGGAGAACCGCCAGGTTGTGCAACTGACCGAGGCGGCTGTCGTCAAATTCAAGGAGTTTCTGAGCGAGAGCCCGTCGAGCCACATTCGTCTCTCGATCCGGGACGACAATTCGGCGGGGTTTTCCTACGACTTGAAGCTCGACGATAAGCTGGTTGAGTCGGACTTCGTCGATCGTTCCTACGGGGTCACGATTGCAGTCGATCCCACGAGCGCGCTTTACCTGGAAGGGACGACGATCGATTGGGTGAACGATCCAGATGGGCGGGCTGGCTTTCAGTTCGACAATCCGAACGCCGTGAGAGTGGATGAGTAGCCGCCACCGCGCATTTTGTCGAGTTGAGGTTGGCTTCACAAGCTGACAGCATTTGTAACGCGGACATCATTGTCCCTCTTCCAACTCCACTTCATCAATCGGATATAGAATCTCGATCCCCAGGGCTCGCCCATTCTCGTCCAAGTCCAAAAGCAAACCTGGACCATAATAATCTGGTATATCAACATGGAGCGATATCGTGCGGTGAACGATCTTCCCGCAATCGCGCTGATGTGGATGATCGAAAAGCTCTATGTACGCTACATAGGGGGTCTCTTCGTAGT
>CAZYQQ010000123.1:0-14494 GCA_964650265.1 uncultured Planctomycetaceae bacterium | reverse complement strand
TCAACTTGGTCGTAAAACTCCCTCACCCCCACGCGAGCGACGTAGCGAGGCGCGATAAGCCGGTTCAGGGTGCCCGACATCGCGACCACCAGCGACGTCTGAAAATCGTCCCATTCCTGCGCCAAAACAAATGGGTCGACCCCTGGGAAAGGTGATGGCATTGGTGTGAGCCTCGCAGGACGTCAAGTAATGCACGGGACATTCTAGCTCTCTCCCCCGCCCGTACATAGACAACCCACTCCCCAAAGTGAGAATATGAGCACCACACTCGTCCCCTCGCACCCTCGTTCCGCCCGCTACCACCATGCCCCCCACCTCCACCCCTGCCCGCGACCAGGTTGACGCCCGTCTCTCAAAGCTCCTCGGCTCCCTGCCCGCCGAGGGAGACCCCGTCGAGCGGGCGATTCTGCTCGCCCGGGCGCTCCAGGAGCGGTCGCACGATTTGCAGACCCCGGCGGAGCGGCGGCAGCAGGCGGAGCTCGACCGGATGATCCACAACCCTCGCGACAAGGCGACCCTCACTCAGATGACCGACCAGACGTTTCGGTCGCGGGAGGCGCAGCGGTCGGCGGATCAGTTTATTCATATTCTCGACGTGCAGGGGGTGCCGCGGTTCTTTAACCCGCTCGATCGGACGTTGCTCAAGGGCTTTCAGTCGTTCGGGGCCTACCTGCCGGGGGTGGCGATGCCGCTGGTGAAGGAGAAGATGCAGCAGGAGACGGCCAACGTCATTTTGCCGGCGGAGCCCGAGCATTTGAAAAAGCACCTCGACGCCCGGCGGGCCGAGGGGGTGCGGATGAATGTGAATCACCTGGGTGAGTCGCTGCTGGGTGAAGAGGATGCCCAACGGCGGCTCGAAGGGTATCTGGCCGTGCTCCAGCGGCCGGAGATCGAGGTGATTAGCGTCAAGATTTCGACCATCTACTCGCAGATTTCGGCGCTGGCGCGGCGGCATACGGTGAGTGTGCTCTGCGATCGGATGGAACTGCTCTACCGGGCGGCGATGCGGGGGGTGTTTCGCCGGGCCGACGGGTCGGAGGTCCCAAGGTTCGTCTATCTCGACATGGAAGAGTATCGCGACATGCACCTCACGGCGGAGGTGTTCATGCAGACGCTATCGCGCAAGGGGCTCGAAAACGTGGCGGCGGGGATCGCCCTGCAGGCCTATATACCCGACTCGTTCCTGGTGCTCGAGACGCTCTGTGAGTTTGCCCGGCAGCGGGTGGCGAATGGTGGCGCGCCAATCACCATCCGGCTGGTCAAAGGGGCCAACATGGAGATGGAGCGGGTGGAGGGGAGCCTCGAAGGGTGGCCGCAGGCCCCCTACAAGGAGAAGGTCGACACCGATGCCAACTACCATCGGATGCTCGGCACCGCGATGCGGCCCGAGAACCGCGATGCCGTGCGGCTGGGGATCGCATCGCACAATTTGTTTACGCTGGCCTACGGGCTCGTGATGGCCGCCGACGCGGGGCTGCTCGATCAAGTGCAGTTCGAGATGCTCGAAGGGATGGCCAACCATCAGCGACGGGCATTATTTGAACTGGTGCGGAATTTGTTGCTCTACGCCCCGGCCTGCCGGCAAGAGGAGTTTATCAATGCGATCGGCTATCTCGTGCGGCGTCTCGATGAGAACACCGGCCCCGACAACTTCCTACGTCATGCGTTCAACGTGAAAGTCGGCTCGGAGGATTGGAATCGGTTGGAGCAGCAGTTTCGCGATTCGTTCGCGCGGAGGGAGGCTGTCTCCAGTGAGCCGCGACGCAAGCAGAACCGGGCGCTCGACTCTGGCGCCGAGGAGGACCCGGCACGGCCGAAGCAGTCCCCCGGCGACGATTTCGTCAACGAGCCGAACACCGACTTCTGTCTCGTTCACAACGGCACTTGGGCCGAAGAGCTTATCGCCGAGCATAAATCGCGGGACACCGAGCGGGTCCCCCTGGTGATCGCTGGCGAAATGATCTGGGACGATCGGCCAACGGGAGACTCGGTCGATCCCTCGCGCCCGGAAAAAGTGGCGGCGAGGTTTCTGGGGGCGACACCCGACGATGCAGCCCGAGCAATCGCCACGGCTGAAGAGGATGTCGACGGCTGGCGGCGGATGCCGCCGCGAGAACGGAGTGAACTGCTCTACGCCGTGGCCGAAGAGATTGCCCGGGCACGGGGCGAACTGCTCGGAGTGATGATGGCGGAAGGGGGGAAGCTGATCCCCGAGAGCGACCCCGAAGTGTCGGAGGCGATCGACTTCTGCCGCTTCTATGCGCAGACGGCGGAGGTGTTTTATGGTCTGGCGGGCATGAATGCCCAGGGGCGCGGGGTGGCGGTGGTGGTGTCGCCCTGGAATTTTCCGCTGGCGATTCCCTGTGGCGGGATCGCCGCGTCGCTGGCGGCGGGAAACACGGTGGTGTTCAAGCCGGCGAGCGACACGGCGCTGGTGGGCTACAAACTGTGCGAGTGCTTTTGGCGAGCGGGGGTGCCAAAGAGTGCGCTACAGTTTGTCACGTCGTACGGCGAAGAGACGGCGCAAGTGTTGGTGACCAACCCGGCGGTGAAGGCCGTGGTCTTCACGGGAGGGACGTCGACGGCGGCCCATTTGCTCAAAGTGAATCCCTCGATGCCGCTCTTCGCCGAAACGGGGGGCAAGAATGCGACGATCGTCACCGCGATGAGCGACCGGGACCTGGCGGTGAAGAACGTGGTGCAAAGCGCGTTCGGCCATGGGGGACAGAAGTGCTCGGCGACGTCGCTGCTGTTGCTCGAGGATGAGGTCTATCACGACCAGGGTTTTCGCGAGGTGTTGTGCGACGCGGTCGAGAGCCTGCGGATTGGTTCGGCGTGGGACCTGGCGACAAAGATGGGGCCGCTGATTCTCCCCCCATCGGGGGCGCTCGAACGCGGGCTCAAGGAACTTGAGCCGGGTGAGTCGTGGGCCGTGATGCCACGTCTGCGGGTCGACGGGAACCCTCACCTCGTGAGTCCTGGCGTGAAGTGGAGCGTCCAGCCGGAATCGGTGACCCATTTGACGGAGTTCTTCGGCCCGCTGTTGGGGGTAATGTGCATTCGCACGTTGAGCGAAGGGATCGATCTGGTCAATCGCACCGGCTATGGGCTCACCTCGGGGCTCGAGAGTCTCGACGATCGGGAGCAGGAAGTCTGGCGACAGGGGATTCGCGCGGGGAATCTCTACATCAATCGCTCGACCACCGGGGCGATCGTCCTGCGGCAGCCGTTTGGCGGGATGGGGAAGAGCAACGTTGGACCCGGCATCAAGGCGGGGGGACCTAATTACGTCGCCCAACTGATGGAGTTTCAATCCAAGCCCCAGGACGAGCGGGAAACGACGACGACACGACCGCGAAATCGACAGCTTGCCGATTTGCTCGATTGGTTCCCCTCGGTGGAACTCGCGCGTGCCGTCGCCAGCTACAACCACTGGGCCCGCGACGAGTTTTTGACCGAGCACGACCATTTTCGCTTGCTGGGAGAGGACAACGTGCGGCGCTATTTGCCGGTGGAAGTGGTCCGCGTTCGTCTCCATGCCGACGACACCCCCTGGGAAATCCTCGCCCGGGTCGCCGCGGCGCGAAGCGTGGGCTGCCGGGTTGTGGTGAGCTCCCCTCCCGGATTGCCGGACGAGCTCGACCGGCTCGTCACGCGGCTCGACGACGAAACGGAGTCGTGGGCCGCGTCGATCGAGTTTGTCGAAGAGCATGACCAGCGGCTCGCCCACCTGATCGAGGAGCAACATGCCGGTCGGGTCCGCTATGCCAGTCCGTCGCGAGTGCCCCAGGTCGTTCGCCAGGCGGCGGCCGCGGCGCTCGACTGGGTGGCCGACGTGGAGGTCTCGCCCCATGGCCGCATCGAATTGTTGTGGTACGTCCGCGAGCAATCGGTTTCGTACCGTTACCACCGGTATGGGAATCTCGGCTTCCGGGCGGAGGAAGAGCGAGACGAACCTGCGTGAAGGGGCTGAGTGCGGGGCTGCCGGAGTCGGTCGCCCGGTTGCCAGCCGAAGGAGCACTCATCGACCAGGATGTCGCCGCTGGGACCATTCGGCATGGCGGGGCCATCGGCCATTCGGGGGGTAGCGATTCGGGATTCCGCCATTTCGCAGCGAAGCGAAGGGCAAAAACGCCACGTCCAGCGATCAAATCGCGGTTTGGCACGCAATATGTACTAGAGTTTGTTGGTCGACGGCTCCCACTTCGAAAGAAGCGACAAAGCGGGTCGTCGACCACTTTATCGCACATTCGCCGAGTTTCCCTTGGGGCGTATCGACTGGGACGAACAGAAAAAGAGGAGTGACGATCATGAGACGTGCCGCAATTTTAACCATCTGTTGCCTGGCGGTGACGCTAGCCGGTCTGTTCGCCGCGGATTCCGCCGACGCCCGCCGCCGTGGAGGTGCAGTCTACATTGCGCCGCGCGGCTACTCGAGCACTTACTACGCAGCGCCACGATACCGAACCTACTACGCGCCGCGAGGCAGCTACTACGCCCCACCGAGCTATTACGGCCCGACGTACTACAATCCCCGGTACTATGGTGGCTATTACGGACGTGGGTACTATGCCGCTCCGCGCGGTGGGATTTATATCGGTTGGTAACATCGAGTTAGTGGTTCATGCCGAAGCAGCGGTGCGACGTTTCGTCAGAGCACGCGGCCGCTGCTTCGGCGCTGAGGGAGTCAAACTCGACCTTTAGCCACCGGAGCGGATTGCCCTATCCACGGTAATCGACAAAACCGTGGGCCGGATCGCCGATGAATCATCAGCGGACGGTCCACGTGCTTTACACCAGAGCCCACCACAGTGGCCATGTGCGGCCAACTGGTGGGCTTTTGTTGTGAGCAATGGACGCGGCTTAGCCACGGCTGTCGCGGCGACCTTGAGATCGCTTTCCGCGGGCCGACGTGTGAGCTTGCCTGCGCGTGGTGACGCCCGACTTCTGGATGCGTGCCGCCTTGGCCTTGGTTTTGGCGGTACGTTGATCATTGGGATTCAGATTCAGACGTTCCGCCTGCCCAGACGCTAGCTGGGTGCTCGCAGGGCTGTTCTTTTTGGCCGTCTTTTTCTTGGCGGCAGTTGGCTTCGAGCTGGTTGCGGCCGCTGCGGCGATCTTTTTTGCGGAGACTTTCTTTTTTGGGGCGGCCTTTTTGGCGGCGACTTTCTTGGTGGGTGTTTTCTTGACCGCTTTCTTCTTGATCGCTTTGTTCTGGGCCGACTTCTTCTTGGTTACCGTCCCCTTGGATGCAGTCCCCTTTTGGGCCGCTTTCTTCTTGGGAGTGCTCTCCATCGCCAGTTTCGCTCGCTTCTCTTCGAGCGACGCACGAACCTCTGCTCGCGACTCCCGATGCTGCTTGACACGCTTCTTCTTGCCCGGCGCTTTCTGTGTCGGTGTCTTGGTCCCCGGCTCCGCGGTTCCAGCCTCGATCTTGTCTAATTGCTTTTGCAGAGCGTTGAGTGCCTTGGTCAGAATCTTGTTCTTGTCGGCACTCCGAGCGGCAGCATCCGTAACCCGCGAGCCCTGAGCGCGTTGCACTTCTCGTCGTTGCCGTGTCGCTTGATCGCGCCACTTGTCCCGAGCCTTCCGTGTGAGGTCGATTTGCTTTTTCAGCTTTGCTTCCGACAGGTTCGAGAGCGCCGGTTGTTGGCTCGACTGGACGAGCTTCAGTTCGGCAGCCGTAAGCAATTGTTTGAGATCTTCGCGGTTGTAATCGGGCATGTTTCGTCAATTCCTGGAATAGTTGAGCATTGTTTTTGCGCTAAGAGCACGAGGCTAACCCTTCGCTTGCGCGAATTTCGGCACCTCCGGCGTCGGAATCTCCGCCACCAGCCGGTTCACCACGTCCTCGTTCGACATCCCCTCGGCCTGGGCCTGGAAGTTGGTGCTCACCCGGTGGCGGAGCACGGGGATCGCCACCTTTTGCACATCCTCGATCGCCACGCTAAAGCGGCCATCCATCGCCGCCAGGGCCTTGCCGCCGTGGATCAGGAACTGCCCGGCACGCGGCCCGGCCCCCCACTCGACCAGTTCCTTGACGAACGGAGGGGCCGTTTCGTCTCCTGGCCGGGTTGCTCGCACCAGCGATGCGACATACTTGATGACATACTCGCTCACGGCCACCGACCCGACCAGCTTTTGCAGGTTGAGGATCGCCCGGGAGGAGAGGACCTTGTTGACCTCCGGCTTTTCCCCCCGCGTGGTGGAAGCGAGGATCCGCTCCTCCTCGGCCCGGCTGGGGTAGTCGATTTTGATGTTGAACATGAACCGGTCGAGCTGCGCCTCGGGGAGGGGGTAGGTCCCTTCCTGCTCGATCGGGTTCTGGGTGGCGATGGTGAAGAAGGGATCGGGGAGGGTATAGGTGGTCTGCCCGACGGTGACCTCCCGCTCCTGCATCGCTTGCAGCAGGGCGGCCTGGGTCTTGGGGGGGGTGCGGTTGATCTCGTCGGCCAGCAGGATGTTGGTGAAGATCGGCCCCTCGACGAAGCGGAACGAGCGGCGCCCCTGGTCGTCTTCTTCCAGGACGTTGGTCCCCGTGATGTCCGAAGGCATCAGGTCGGGGGTGAACTGGATTCGCTTGAACTCGAGGTCGAGAATCCGCGAGAGGGTGCTCACCATGAGGGTCTTGGCGAGCCCCGGCACCCCTTCGAGCAGGCAGTGGCCCCGGGTGAAGATCGCGGCGAACAACTGCTCGATCACCAGGTCCTGGCCGACGATGATCTTTTGCAGTTCCTGCTGCATCACCATCCGATGCTGGCGAAACTCCTGCAGAATGTCCCCCAGGTTGCGTGGTTTCTCGCTCAAATTGCCGTCCTTCCGTCGCCTCAAGACTGTCAAAACGAGTAGGATGGGTCAAGCGAGCACGAACTGACGTCGGCTTACTCTCACGCTTCACCGCTCGCGCCGACCCATCGAACGAGCGGTTTTCACTCCATCCGATGGGTCGGCGCGGGCGATTTGAGCCGTTAAAGGGTCCAAATTTTGGAGCGCCCGCTTGACCCATCCTACGCGGCTGGCCATACCCCATCAGGGGAGGGCCGTGGCCGCCCTATTCTATAGTTGGGGGAGGGGCCGGACAATTGACGGTGCGATCGTCCTCATCGCTCCCGTACCATGTGTGGCGTAGGATAGAAGGAGGTCCCGACGTCCCGAGGGTGTCATGCCTGGGGGGAAATCGAATCGGGGCCACCTAACGAAATAGCTTAGGGAAAAGGAAACTCGTCATGACCGCTCGCTACTTCGGACTGCCCCTCGTCCTCGTTGCCACGCTCCTCATGGCGATGCTCTCTCCAGCAAACGGGCAGGAAGGAATCAACGCCGGTGATGTCCTTGCCGCCATCGAGCGGGGACGCGAGTACTTGAAAAAGGAGCAAGGGGACCGCGGCACTTGGGACGAGTTCGCCGGCAGCCCGGGCGGGGTGACCTGCCTTTGTACGCTGGCCCTCCTCAACGCGGGGGTCGATGTGGGGGATCCGGTGATCCAGCGGGCGCTGACCTTCATCCGTGCGGGCAAGTACGAGAAGACCTATTCGGTGGCGTTGCAGACCATGGTGCTGGCAACCGCCGAACCCCAGCGCGATCGGCTGCTGATTGCCCGCAACGTGAAGTGGCTCGAACAAACCCAGGCGAAAAATGGCCCTCACTCGGGAGGTTGGTCCTACCCGGGGGCGGGGAGCGACAAGAGCAACTCCCAATTTGCCCTGCTTGCGCTGCACGAGGCGCGGATGGTGGGAGTGCCGGTGAATCCTGATGTCTGGAAGCTGGCGAACGCTTATTGGCGGCGCTTTCAAAATGCCGACGGAAGCTGGAACTACGACGGCCACCCCCCCAGCGGGAGTATGACCTCCGCTGGGATCGGGGCCCTGGTGATCACCAATCTGGCGATGAGCGAGGGGGACGCCGTCGTCCGCGATGGGCAAGTCGCTTGTTGCCAACCCCACCAGGCCGATCCCGATCTGGAAGAGGGGCTCCAATGGCTCGGCAGGCATTTCTCGGTCACCAGGAACCCGGGCGTTTTCGAACTCGGCAATATTTGGCATTACTATTATCTCTACGGTCTCGAACGGGTGGGACGACTCTCGGCCCAACGAAAGATTGGCCAGAGCGATTGGTATCGCGAAGGGGCCGAGTACCTGGTCAATCAACAGGACCCCCTGTCGCACCATTGGAAGAGCGACGCGGTGGGCGAGGCGAACACCCACGTCAGCACAGCGATGGCGCTGCTCTTTCTGTCGAAGGGTCGCTGGCCCGTGCTGATGGGCAAACTCGAACATGGCAAGGCAGACGACTGGAACCACCACCGCCACGACGCGGCCAACATGACCCACTATGCCGAGCAAAAGTGGGACTTGCCGATGACCTGGCAGACCTTGAAGCCCGGCCCGGCGACGGTGGAAGACCTGCTGCAAGCTCCTGTGCTCTACATCTCAGGAAGCCAAAGCCCAGAACTGGTCCCCTTCGCCAAGAAACTCCGCGACTACGTCGACCGCGGGGGATTTATCTTCGCCGAAGGCTGTTGCCGCGACTCGAGCGGCTTCGACAAAGGCTTTCGCGAGTTGATCGCCAAGATGTTTCCCGAGCCAGAGTACGAACTGCGCCAATTGAGCCCCAGTCATCCAATCTGGCGGAGCGAGGAACTTACCCGGCCCGAGTCCCCCTACATCGGCAAGCTGTGGGGGATTGAGTATGGCTGCCGGACCTCGATTGTTTACAGCGAGGCCGATCTCTCCTGTTTCTGGGAACTCAATCGGCCTGAGCAAGTGGCCGCCTTTCCACCATCAATCCAGACCCAAATCGCCGATGCCAACACCGTCGGAATCAACGTCCTGGCCTACGCGACTAATCGCGAGCCGAAGGGGAAAGAGCAAAGCTTCGTCGAGGTCTTCGCAGACGAGGGGCAGCGGGTCCAAGGACGCGGTGTGATCGAAATCGCCAAATTGCGCCACGGCGGAGGATGCGACGACGCGCCAGGGGCGCTGGCCAACTTGCTTCGCACCGCTTCACAAGGAGAGATCAAGCTGCGGATCGGCACCGACGATCGGCTGATTAGCGCCGGCGGAAAGGAACTCTTCCGCCACCATCTGGTCTTCATGCATGGCCGGCACGAATTCCGCTTCACGCCAGCCGAGCGGAAGAACTTGCAGGAGTATTTCCAGAATGGTGGGATGCTGCTCGTCGACTCGATCTGCGCCAGCGAGGCCTTTACCAAGGCGATGCAGCAGGAACTGTCGCTGATCTTCCCCAACCAGCCGCTCCAAAGAATTCCCGCCAACGACCCGCTGCTGACCCCCGCCTTCGGCGGCTACGACCTCCACCTCGTCAGCATCCGCGACCCCCAGCCCGAAGCCCGCGACCGCCCGCTCGCGGCGAGAGTGCGGCAAATCGAACCGCAACTCGAGGGGATCAAGCTCGACGACCACTGGGCGGTCGTCTTCTCCCCCCTCGACCTGAGCTGCGCGCTGGAGAAGCACGAGGCCGTCGAGTGCCGCGGTTATACCAGAGAGGACGCGGCGCGGCTGGGGATCAACGTCCTCATGTATTCGCTGAATCAGTGAGTTGATTGGTGGGAAGAATAGGACGCGGATTTGCAGGATTTCGCAGGATTGGCAGGATCAGAGAAAAGGATGGGACACGGAACATCACTGATTAGACTGGTTACCACGGATCAGAAATTCATCTGATCCGTGGTCATCTGATTAATCCGTGGCGATCCGTGGCCTTTATCGTCTTTCGTTCGGCTGGAGTATCCTGCTGATCCTGCGAAATCCTGCAAATCCGCGTCCTATTCTTCCCGCTAACCACGTACGAAGTTCTGCGGCACCCGGTCTTCCAAGTTGGGCCGGAAGATCATCAACAATAGCAGCGGCAGATACCAGGCGAGTGCGACGCCGCTGGAGTGGACGTCCCAGAATTGGACTGCGATCATCAGCGCGGCGGAGCAGCTTAGCAGGGTGCCGAGGTTTTTTTCCGCCGGCCAGAGGGGCATCGCCAGGCTCAGGATGACGAAAGCCGTTAGCACGGGGTAGCGGTAGTAGCCGTTCCAGTAGAGCCATACTCCCCCTTCGAAGTCGTGACGAGGCCAGCGGATGCCGAACATCTGGAGCATCCGCTCGAGGAACATGCCGAAGTCGAGCGTGGTGAAAATCTGCGTGATCACCAGCGCGGCCACGGCAATGCCGAGGCCGATCAGCAGCCGCCATTTCCCTCGCCGCCAGTAGAAGCTGAACCAGAGGGGGAGCAGGAAGACCGGGTAATAGGTGGTGCCGAAGGCAAGCAGTCCCAGCAGGACCCCCACCATCATCGGACGACGATAGTTGACGACGGCCCAAACGAGCAGTGCCCCCGGCAGGGCATGCGTGCCGCTGCCGGTCCACATGGCCGTGTAGGGGAGGAGCAGGTAGAGGGTCGCGGCGGCGACGCCGAGGGTGATGTTTTCGAAGTGCCACAGCCCGATGAGGACCATGCCGAGGACGATCATGAATTGCGAGATGATCACCGCGACCTTGGCGGTGACGATGGCGCCGCTGGTGAACTCCCGCGGCGCGCGTGACGGGGGTGACTCAGCCGGCGGATCGGTTTCGGACTCATCCCGCGCTGCGTCGGGCTCGCCGGAGGGAGTCGAGGGGGATGCGACAATCCGCTCGGCGCGATCTCCCATCAAGCGGTTGGAGATGATCTCCGGCAGGAGATAGAACAGGGCGAACCCCGGACCACGGGCGTCGAGCGACTCCTGCTCGACACCGGAGGCCTCCGCGTGACTCAGATGCTGGGCCCGCTTGGCCGACTCGAGATCGGTGGCATCGGGCTCGCCCGTGATGACGTTGGCCATCAGGAACATGAAAAGCGCGGCGGCCAGGAAGCTCATGCCCGCGGCGTTCATGTTGGGCTCGAGCAGTGGCCGGCGGACCATCGACGAATCCCAAAGGGCTCTGACGAGCAGCACCCCGCTCACGACAAAGAGCCATAGATAGCCTATGTATTCCACTGTATCCCCCTCATCGGGGGCCAGATTCTCCTGCCCCCATTTCACGGCGAGGAGCCCTGGGGAGAGCAGTAGCAGGATGAGGAGGTCGAAATTGCGGACGCTAAAGACGCGGTTGAACTTGAAGAACAGCGCAATCATCAAGAGCGCGGACAAATAGGCCCACGATGTCGGCTCGACTCGCTCGTATCGAAACAGGATTTCGCTCATGCCTACCCGTCAAGGGGGACTGTCCGGCGCCAAACAGCAGAATAGGCAATCTGGTGTGGTTTGCAATGCTAGGGCAGCCGGGAAATAAGGGGCAAGGAGCGAACAAGCCGCGGAAATTGACGGTCGGGGGGACTGTAGGGGCGCCGCTGGCCATCCACTGGCCATCGAAGTGCGGCCTGGACGCCACGGCGGCCGTACGGGTGGGGGGCGCTAATGAAGCCATTGGGCGGCCTTACGGAGCATTCGCAGCACGCTTTCTTCCTCGATTTCCACCGCCAACTCCTCGAGCGTAAACCACCGCGCGGCGTGCGATTCGTCGCTGGCCACGATCGGTGCGTCGTCGAGCGCGACAAACAAAAAGCGGAGATCGTGGTGCTCGTGAGCCTCCTCCACGAGCTGGCCCGCCGCGTCGTATCGCGCCGGAATCACGTGGACGTCGATGTCGAGCGGCACGAGCGCATCCCCTCCCGACAGCAGCCGCAACCCTCTGAGTCCCGTCTCCTCGGTCGCCTCGCGCCAGGCGACCCCAGCGATGTCGATCTCACCATCGGCATGCCCGCCTGGCTGGAGCCAACGCTGGAGCTTGCGATGATGGACCAGGGCCACCCGCTGCCGGTCGGAGGAGACAATCCACGCCGAGCCGGTGAGATGCCCCGGCAAGCACTCGCGATGCGTGCAGTCGGCTTGCGACTCCACGAGCGCGCGAACCCGGGCGACCATTTCCGCTTCGTGGGGATAGTGGTCGAGATAGCGATCGAGCAAGAGGAGCAGATCGTAGCGGGTCATGGGAACAATCGGGTAGGTCCCGCCTGCCGGGCGGGACCTTGGCGTAAGGTTTCGACTCTCCACGTGCGCGAGGTCCCGCCCGGCAGGCGGGACCTACTTTTAGTGTTCGAGGTTCCAGTCGGCCTGCTCGTAGCGGTCGCGGCAAAGTTCGTCCAGTCGGGTGGTGGACCACTGGAGCCCATTTTCCCGCGCTTGCCACTCCGCGGCAATGGCGTCGGCAAGTTGCGCGGAAGTGGCGGGAAAATTGGTGACAAACGCGACGTGGGGCCTGCCCGCTCGATATTCGGGCTCGCGCGGTGGGGTTTCGAGGCAGAGGGGGAGGAGCCCGAGATCGAAGTCGTAGAGGAGGGTGCCGTGGTAGAGGAAGGCGTCGCCGGTGAGGCGGAGGCTATTGCCCGAGAACTTCTGTAATGTGCCGTCGAGTTGGCGGAGGGCCAAATCGCTGGTGCCGACGTGGGCGACCGCCGGGTGGAGTGTGCCGATCGCCCGGGCCATCCGTTCGAGGACGTAGCGATGGAGGCGATCGATATGGCTCCCCACCTCGGGGGGCTTGGGGGCGACGACGGCGTACATCAGGCAGCCAGGACCGGTGACGATCGACATTCCGCCACTGATGCGTCTGAGGACGGCGACCCCCAGCCGCTGGCAATCGCCAAGGTCGACTTCGTCGGCCACGCGCGAACCGCGCCCCAGGACCACGAAGGGTCGGGGGAACTCCCAGAACCTCAGCACCCCTGCGGCGGGGCCAGCTCCGCTGGCGACCCCTTCCAGCAGGACTTCGTCGAGTGCCAGATTGGCGGCGGGAGTGTCGAGCGTCTGATGGACAAGAAACATCGCGCGGCCGGGAGGAAGCAGAGGTTGACGGGGTAGTGTGGGTCGCAAAACAGGGAGCGGGCAGGCTTTGACGATTGCAACGATTGCACCGCGCGGCCTACCGAAATGCAAGCACCCAAGGTGGGTATTATGGCTTTCCTCCGACGGAGTGTCGCCCCAGAATAGAGAAGAACTTGAGCGACTGCGCACGACTTAAGTCGTGAAACGGCTTGAATGTTTTTCTCCTGCTAGCAATGGAATCGATGGAAATCGATTTGCCGCGCGTCCGATCGCGTGGCACACTTGCTCAATGGGGAACCTCCAGGCCCCTCGGGTGGATCAAGTTGATGCCGGGCAGGATGGTCCGAGCATATTTTCATCTCGCCTTTTTAGTGCCACGCAAGTGGCAAGGTGGGCGCGGCAGGGATGTGGCGATTGTACGGGTTATCGCTGTGTGGGTGGAACGATACTCATGAACCGTTCGCTAATTCGCTACGCACTTTGTGCCCTGCTGGTCGTCACGTCGGTCCCCGTGCCGACGGCGCAAGCTCAGGATTGTGGCTGCACCGCGGCCTATCGGCTGGTATGCCAAACGGTGTACGAAGAACAAGAGGTGACCTGCTTCCGTACCGTCCGCGAGACCTCCTACGAGACGCGTCAGGTCGCCAAGCAAGTGCCGGTGTTCGAGACCGAGCAGCGCGAGCGGCGCTACACGGTTTTGCGGCCAGTCCACGAGACGTCGGTTCGCCAGGAGCGTTACGTCGTCCAGCGTCCCGTCGTCGAGACCCAATTTCGCGATGCTAGCTTCGACCGCGTGCGGAACGTGGTGGAAACCCATCAGCGCGAGGAGCGTTTCACCGTTCAGCGCCCGGTGGTCGAAACCCAAGTGCGGCAGGAGCGATTTCTCGTCCAGCGACCCGTCGTCGAAACGATGGAGCGCGAACAGGTGCGCACCGTGATGCGTCCGGTGACGACCTGCACCACGCAGGTTGTCGATCAGGGCTGCTTCGTCGATCAGGTGGTTGGAGTGCAGCCGGGGGCCACCTCGGGGCCGCAGCTTCGCTGGATGCCGCCGACCCAGGCAGTCAACCCCGCGACCGGCGCCGTCCAGACCACCCGGCCTGGCCTGGCCTGGGTGCAAACTCAGGCTCCGCCGCAGCAAGTTGTTCAGCGGGTCTGGAGGCCCAACCTCGTGTCGGTCCAGGTCCCCGTGACCCAGATGGTCCCTGAACAAGTTGTCGAAAGAATTCCGGTCCAGGTCACGCGGATGGTGACCGAGGAGCAATGCCGCGAGGTGCCGATTCAGGTGACACGCATGGTGACCGAGGAGCATGTCCGCACCGTCCCCTACACCACCTGCCGCCAGGTGGTCGAACGGGTCGAGCAGCAGGTCCCCGTTCAAGTGACTCGCATGGTCTGCGAGGAGCGGGTCCGCGAGATCCCCGTCACCACCTGCAAGATGGTTCGCGAAGAACGGGTCGAACCGTACGAGGTGAAGGTCTGCCGCCTGGTGACCCAAACCGAGGAAATCCAGGTTCCCCACGTCGTCGAGAAGCAGGTCCCCTACACCCGCACGGTTCGCGTCCCGAAGACCGTGATGGTGAAGGTGCCAATCGACCCCTGCGGGCATTGAGTCGAGTTGGCTCCTGAGAACTTGTCCCGATAGCGAGAGTTTCAAAAAAGTGCTACGACTCCTCCATT
>CAZYQQ010000122.1:0-14754 GCA_964650265.1 uncultured Planctomycetaceae bacterium | reverse complement strand
AGAGTTTGAGGCCGACAAATGTCACACTCGTGGCACGACCCCCCCCTCGAAAACGAGAAAACGGTGCCACCAAGGAACAGTTCAGGGGCCGGAGGCCGGAACGAAGTACAGAGTGACGAATCCCGCCTGTCTTCCAACTTCCAACCCGCTAATTGTTCAGCTTCACGCCAACTTGGCGTCAGACGGCTACTTCTTGCCGTTCGCCTCGGCCACCGCCGCCTGGGCCGCCGCGAGCCGGGCAATCGGCACCCGGAACGGGCTGCAGCTCACGTAGTGGAGGCCCACCTGATGGCAGAAGTGGATGCTCGCCGGGTCGCCCCCGTGCTCGCCGCAGATGCCGAGCTTGAGCTTACCGTTGACCGAGCGACCTTTTTCGACCGCCATCGACACAAGCTGCCCGACACCGGTCGTGTCGAGCGACTGGAAGGGGTCCTTTTCGAGAATCTCGGCGTCGAGATAGTCGGGCAGGAAGGAGTTGATGTCGTCGCGGCTGAAGCCGAACGTCATTTGCGTCAAATCGTTGGTGCCGAAGCTGAAGAAGTCGGCCTCGGTCGCCACCTCGTCGGCCGTCAGGGCCGCACGAGGGATCTCGATCATCGTGCCGATGAGGATCGGCAACTTGCCCGTGAACTTCTTCGCTGCCTTGACCTGCTCGATCGTTTCCTCGGTGATCCGGCGGAGCATGGCGAGTTCCTTCACCGTCCCGACCAGCGGGATCATGATCTCCGGTTGGGCGTCGATCTTCTTGTTGAGGCAGTTGATCGTCGCCTCGGTGATCGCCGTCACCTGCATCACGAGAATTTCGGGATAGGTCACGCTCAGGCGGCAACCGCGGTGGCCGAGCATCGGGTTCAACTCGTGGAGCTGCGAGACCCGTTGCTTGATCTTCGCCACCGAGATGCCGGTGGCGTCGCTCACCTCTTTCTGGCTCTTGGCGTCGTGGGGCAGGAATTCGTGCAGCGGCGGATCGAGCAGCCGGATGGTGACCGGCAATCCCTTCATCGCCTTGAAGATCCCCTCGAAGTCGCTCCGCTGATAGGGAAGCAGCTTTTTGAGTGCCGCCTCGCGGGCCGGCACTTCCTCGGCCAGGATCATCTCGCGCATGTGGGTGATCCGGGCGGGATCGAAGAACATGTGCTCGGTGCGGCAGAGACCGATCCCTTCGGCGCCGAAACCGCGAGCTCGGATGCTATCCTCGGGGGAGTCGGCGTTGGTGCGGACCCCCAGCTTGCGGTACTTGTCGGCCCACTTCATCACGGTTTCGAAGTCACCCGACAGCTTCGGCTCGACGGTCGCCATCTCACCCGCGAAGACTTCGCCCGTCGCCCCGTCGATCGACAGGACATCGGTGTGCTTGAAGGTCTTGCCGCCGACGGTGATCTTGCGAGCTTTCTCGTCGATCTGGATATCGCCGGCCCCCGCCACACAGCACTTGCCCCAGCCACGGGCGACCACGGCGGCGTGGCTCGTCATCCCCCCGGTGCTGGTGAGAATGCCAGCCGCGGTGTGCATGCCGTCGACATCCTCGGGCGAAGTTTCCTTGCGGACCAGCAGCACCATTTCCCCATTGTGAGCCCGTTCGACCGCTTCCTCGGCGGTGAAAGCCAGTTTGCCGAAGGCGGCACCGGGCGAAGCGGGAAGGCCGATCGTCAGGGCCGTGGCCTTCTTCTTGGCAGCGGGGTCGAAGGAGGGGAGCAACAACTGCGTCAAGTCGTTCGGCGGAATTCGCATCAGGGCGGTCTTCTCGTCGATCAGTTTTTCCTTCGCCATCTCGCAGGCGATCCGCACGGCGGCCGGACCGGTCCGCTTGCCGTTGCGGGTTTGCAGCATGTAGAGCTTCCCCTTTTCGATCGTAAACTCGATGTCCTGCACGTCCTTGTAATGCTTTTCGAGTTTGTCCTTGATCGCCATCAATTCGGCATGGACCTTCTTGCCGATCGTCTTGTCGTTGGGGGCCTTCCACGCCGGCATGTCTTTCACCGGTTGGGGGGTCCGGATGCCGGCCACCACGTCCTCGCCCTGCGCGTTCACCAGGAACTCGCCGTAGAACTTGTTCTCCCCGGTGGCCGGGTTGCGCGTGAAGGCGACACCGGTCCCCGAGTCGTCACCCATGTTGCCGAACACCATCGATTGGACATTGACCGCCGTCCCCTTGAGGCCGGTGATCCCTTCGATGCGGCGGTAGGAAATCGCCTTGTCGCTGTTCCAGCTTTTGAACACCGCCTCGATCGCCAGTTCAAGCTGCTCGAGCGGCTTCTGGGGAAAATCCTTGCCGGTGTGCTTTTTGTAAACTTGCTTGTAAGCCGCTGCCAGTTCGACGAGACCTGCGGTGGGTACGTCGGTGTCGAGCTTTACGTTGTAGGCCTTTTTGATCTTGTCGAAGGCCGCTTCGTAGTACTCGTGGCCGACGTTCATCACCACGTCGCCGTACATGTTGATCAGTCGACGGTAGGCGTCGTAGGCAAACCGCTCGTTCCCCGTCGCGTTGGCCAGGCCGACCACCGATTCGTCGTTGAGCCCCAGGTTGAGAATCGTGTTCATCATGCCGGGCATCGACGCGGCGGCACCCGAGCGGACCGAGACGAGCAGGGGATTGCGGTTATCGCCGAATTTCTTGCCGGTCTCCTTTTCGAGCGTGCGGACGGCGTCTTCCACCTCCTCCATCATCCCCTTGGGGAACTTCTGCTTCTGCTTGTAGTATTGGTCGCAGCAGATGGTGGTGATGGTGAATCCTGGGGGGACCGGCAGGCCGATGGAGGTCATTTCGGCCAGGTTGGCCCCCTTGCCGCCAATCACTTGTTTCATGGTGCCATCGCCATCGGTACGCGTTTTACCGAAGTAGTAGACCATTTGATCGTCGGAGGGTTTCTTTTTAGCCATTGACCAGTCTGTCCTTGCGTTGAAGCCGTTTTTGACGTTCTCTAGAGCATCCCGGGGCGGTGCTGGCGGCAGCTCCGCCGACCCGTCACTGGGACAACGCCTGCCGAGGGCGCACCCTCTCCCCGCGGTGGTTCGCCGCTGCGAAAGCGGACAATGTAGTCCCCCCCTCCGAGGGCCGTCAAGCGGCCAACTCCCACCCCAACCAGGGTCCAACTTGTCATGCCCAGCGGCTCGCCACGCTCCCTGATCCTGTTCGCCTTCGCCTTCGAACTGGCTCTGGGGCTGGTCGGATGGGGGATTGCTTGGGGGGCGGGTCTCCCGCTTGCCGAAGTTCTTTGGCCAGCGGGAGGCGTCGCTGCCGCGTTCGGTTTAGGGCTGGTCGCCACGTTACCCCTGTTGGCGCTGCTGGCAATCCTGGTACGGAGTCGTCGCCGGCCGGTGGTCGAACTCCTGCGGAAGGTGAAAGGATTGCTCCGCGTCCTGTTTGCCCATGGCCACATCTGGCAGGTCGCCGCCATCGCGCTCGCGGCGGGGTTTGGCGAGGAGATGCTGTTCCGCGGCGCCTTGCAGCCACTCTTTGTTCAGTGGACCAGTCCGTTGGTGGGGCTGATCGCGGCAAGCCTGCTGTTCGGCGCCGTGCATGCCGCCACGCCGGCTTATTTTCTGTTCGCCACCATTGTCGGTCTCTACCTTGGGAGCATCACACTCTGGACCGGCGAGATCCTGTCGGTCAGCATTGCCCACGCGCTCTACGATTTTCTGGCCATCATGTACCTGCTCGCCCGCATGCGCCGCGCAAGCCTGACCGCAGCCTGAATACACGCTGTTGCGATGCATCACTAGCCGTGTTGGCGCTGCAAGCTTTACAGCCGCTCGGTCCAGCGGAGCAGTTCCGCTTCGAGTTGCACCAGGTCGCTGCCAAACAGGCTCGCGAAGTCGTCCAATCGCTTGCGCGGCGAGTAGTCCTCCAACGGTGGTCGCGCGGCCGTAAGTTTGAGGTAGGCCTCGTATTCGCGCGGCCGCGTCTCGGCCAGAAAGAATGAGAGTGCCCAGGCGTTGGCGTAGGCGGCAATCGTCTCCTCTTGAAACGGTGCATCGCTCGCAAGCAGTCGACGCATATCCCCCTTGCCCCCCTTCTGCTTGATATGAGCGCGGTAGTCTTCCAGCCGCCCGCGATGCACCCGGTCGCTCCGCTCCTGGCCCACCGTTGTGCCGCCAGCACCGCGCACCTCGAACATCATCGCCAACCCTTCGACCAACCACCGCGGCGTGACGGTCATGCGGCTGTGAAGCCCCACGTTGTACGCCGTCTGGTGGGTCGCCTCGTGGATGATCGTCTCCAGTGTCTCGTCCGCCACGTTGGCCGAGCCCCCCTGGTCGTACATCAGCACCCGGTTGCTCCGCGGATCGTAGTGGCCGAGCATCGATTCCTGTACCGTCATCCCTTGTCGGCGCAGGTAACCGGTGTAGTCGTCGCGGGTCGGAAAGATCACCGCCACCAGCGGCACCCGCGGCGACTCGAGATCAAACCCGCGGATGCGAAAATAGCTGTGGAACTGCCGGAAGAGGGCCTCGAAGCGGCTGGCCCACTCCGAATCCTGCTGGGTCGCATGGACTACGAAATAGTGTTCTGACGTCGACACCCGGAATCCGCTGCCAAACTCCTCCAGCAGCCGCTGGCGCGTTTCGGATGCCGAATAGGGAATGAACTCCGGAGTGAGCTTCTTCCCTCCGGTCGCCTGCCGCGGGTCGAACTGCTCGAGTCGCCCGTCGCGGGTCAGGAGCAGCATTTGCGTCGAGTTCCAATAGAGCGCCTGCCCCTCGACCTCCCGATCCCCCACCTTGGCCCGGAACATGAACTCTCCAGCCCCCACCGGCAGGGCGAAAGCCAATAACAACGACCACGTCAGAAGCAATTTTCGCACATTCATCGGAACTAGCTTCTCGAAGGGATTCGGAGGGGGGGATTCGAAGGGGGCGGCACAACAACCTTTAGGCAACTCTATCTTTTCCTCCACGGACCGCCGCCACGATGTGGCAAGACAAACCCTCTCCGCTCCATTAAGATGGGGGACCAAGGGTACGCTTGGCGCGATTGGGCCCATTGGGACGACCCGACCGGGCCCAACTGCCGCAGTTTCCAGAGGAGCCTCCACCGATGAAAGCCGCATTCCAATTCCACCCGTGGGTCGTGGCCGTCGTCGTGTCGTTCGGCATGGCCCACGGCACCATTGCCATGGCCCAAGAGGACGACTGGCAACAGCAGGTTGCCGATCTCGTCGCCCAGCTCGATGCCGACACGGTCGCCGAGCGCGACCTTGCCGAGACCAACTTGCTGGGACTCGCCGAGGCCGAGGGGATCGAGGTCGGCGAGCTCCTGAAGGCCCTCCCTGAACCGAACGACAGCATGCCCCCGGCCGTTCTCCAGCGGCTCACGACCATCCGCCGTACCCTCGAAGCCCGCCTCGCTCGCGAAGCGACCGCTGGCGGCACGATCAAGCTCGAGGCGATCAACTGGAAACTCAGCGATGTCCTCAAGGAACTCCAGCAGCAGTCGGGCAATAAAATCGTCGACGCCCGCGGCGAGCAGGGAGAGCAAGCCACCGACCCTGAAATTGTCCTCGCCGCCGATGGCATCAGCTTTTGGGAAGCGGTCGATCAGGTGCTCGATCAGGCGAAGCTCAGCACCAACAACTTCGCGGGGAACGACCTCCTTAGCCTCACCACTCGCCCCCCCGGCGCGGCGAACCGATATGGCCGCGCCGACTACAGCGGCCCGTTCCGTTTCGAGGTGACCGAGGTGAGCGCGACCCGCGGGCTTCGCAATCCCAGGAACCAGCGGCTCGTGGTCGATCTGGAGATCGCCTGGGAACCGCGGCTCCGCCCGATCGCCATGGCTCTCCCCGTCGACCTGTTGGAGGCCCTCGACGAAGAGAATCAGCCGATCGAAAACCCCCAGCCGGGGCGCGTCTTCTACATCGAAGCCCAGCAGGGGAGCACCACCAGCACGGTCTCAATTCCCTTCAAGCTCCCGCCACGCTCCGTCGGGGCGATCGCACGTCTCCGTGGTGGACTCGTCGCCCTCGTCCCAGGCAAGGTCCACGAGTTTCGCTTCGAGGATCTCCAGCCCAAGCAACCCGTCACCCAAACCGTCGGTGGGGTCCACGTGACGCTCGACAAGGTCGTCAAGAACAACGAAATTTGGGAAATCCACATGCGGCTGAAGCTCGACGACGACAACGAATCGCTCGCCTCCCATCGCGGCTGGGTCTTCAACAACCTTAACTACCTGGTCGGCGCCGACGGCGAGCCGATCGAACACGCCGGATTCGAGACGACCCTGCAAACCGAGCGCGAGGTCGGCATCGCCTACTTCTTCGACCTCCCCGATGGGCTCGACAGCCTCACCTGGGTCTACAAATCCCCCGTCGCCATCGTCGAGCAGCAATACGAGTTCGAATTGAGCACGATCGAGCTTCCCTAATAGATTCCTAGTGGGGTAGGCTTCCAGCCTGCCAGACTTCTGCCTTGCCTGAATTCTCCTCCTCGTCGTCCGTCGATTGCACCGTCGTCGGGGCCTCGTTCGCGGGCCTCGCCGCCGCCAGCGTCATCGCCCAGCAGGGCCTTCGCGTTCGCGTCCTCGAGCGCAAAAGCGACCCGGGCGAGAAGCTCCACACCACCGGCATCATCGTGAAAGAGGCGGTCGACCAGGTTGCGCTCCTCGACCTCATGCCCCCGGAGCTCGTGCGCGTCGTCCCCGGCGTCCGGCTCTACGCCCCCAGCATGCGCCACGTCGATCTCGACGCCCCCGGCAGCTACTTTCTCGCGACCGACACACCCAACGTCATGCGTTGGCTCGCCACCCGAGCACGGGAGTCAGGTGTCGACGTCCAGCTCGATTCCCCCTTCACCTCGGCAGACCGAGTCCGCGGCGGGTTCCAATTGGGCGATCGTCTCACCACCCGCTACCTCATCGGGGCCGACGGCCCCAACTCCCAAGTCGCCCACACTTTCGGCCTGGGGATCAATCGCCAATTTCTGTTCGGTATGGAGTACGAGTTCCAGGGACTCACCCTCCCCGCCGACGACCGCCTCCACTGCTTCCTCGATCGCCGACTCGCCCCGGGTTACATCGGCTGGATCGTCCCCGGTGTCGGCGTCACCCAGGTCGGCCTCGCGCGGCGGATGCGGCCCGATGCCGACGCGATGAAACGGGTGATGGAAAAGTATCTCGCCAAGATCGCCCCGGTGCTCGACGTCCGCGACGTGGCGCCCCATTCGATCCGCGCGGGGCTCATCCCCTGCGGCGGCGTCGTTCGCCCCGTCACCACGCAGCGGGCCCTGTTGGTGGGAGACGCGGCCGGCATGGTCTCGCCGGTGACCGCCGGCGGCATCCACACAGCGCTCAAGCATGGTCTCGCCGCGGGGAGCGCCGTTGCCGACTTCCTCCATGGGCGAGCCGAAGACCCCCACCACTGGTTCGCGAACAGCTACCCCCGCTTCCGTACCAAGCGGCTGCTGCGGTTTCTATTCGACCATTTCCAAAGCGACATCGTGTTCAATCTCCTGCTCGCTACGGCGCCGATGCGGATGGCGGCCAGCCAGGTTTATTTTCATCGCCGTGGCGTGCTGACTTCCGGCAAGCCGCCCGCGCCCTAGCGTTTGGTTATGCCAGTGCGCCCCACGGGCGATGTGGGAGGATGAATCGCAAGGCGTCTTAGCCGTCGATGCATCGATCCACGCGCCTACGCCAACTCGTATTGCCCCTGACTCGCTTTCTTGAGCTTACCTTGCTCCACCAGCGCATCCCACACAGCGCGGGGAAACTGGTTCGGCGGCGTGATCGCCACGATGCCCGACGCATGACCGCTCAAGGGGCTGGCCCCGATGCGAGAATCGAAATCGAGCTGCGTGAGCTTAAGCCGCTTCTTGAACGCCTTGAGTGCCTTGGTAAGTTCAGCCGGCGAAGGAGCGGCGTCTGGCGACGAGGGGGTACCGGATGCAGGTGGCTGCGAGTCGGCCATGCTGGGGCTCCTGAAGTTCAGTGGTCTGGTGTGGGGAAGTTTATATTATACCAAAGGTGAGCTAGGTGGTATCGAAACGTCCGCTCCAGCGACTCAACTGCCTGAACTCGGAACCTCCGCCAGACGTTGGCCGAGTGTCTAATTCTGGCGCACGCAAGACTGACCGGTTGTGGCTTGCGGGCATCGCTTTTCAGATCTCGTACACTTCCAGAAGTCACAAAGCTAAAGAGATTACGTCCCTCTATACGGTATCCACAGATGTTCGGAATCAAATGGAACGAAGTGGGAAGTTTTTGGAAGTCGTGAAACCAAATCCGTTCTGACAACAAGCCCAAAAATCGTACTATCTTGCAATTCGGCGGAGTAGCCGGCATTCAGTTCATCTATATCAAGCCGATAATCAACGTCCCAACCCACCATTGCAAGTTCATAGCAAGGAGCCCCGTGTAATAGTTCGTAAAGTTGGTGTCCGAGTTGCGATAGTTGAGAGGCACTCAGTGGAACGCGGCCACCGGTCCCATCAGGGGGATACCCATAACTAACTTGAGCTGGAATAACCGCGAGTTGGAATCGCGTCGGAGCACCATATGGGCACCCATCAATCCGAGGAGGGTGGATTGCAATCTCGTATTGGTCAATCGATATCGGGCGGATTCTCGCCGCTATCCAACGACGACAATCTTCAGCCGATTGCTGGTTTCCACCAAAATCCGCTACAAGTTCAAATATGACTGCCATAGCTTGCTCCAGCTTACATGCTGTGTGAAGGGCAGGAATTACCTGGAAACGGGTTGTTCGCGCAGGCTCAACTGGAGGGCGAAGCGGCAACCTTCACCCCCGCCGCGCCGCCTCAATCCCCGCCACATCAATCTTCCCCATCGTCATCATCGCCTCGAACGCCCGCTTGGCCGCCGCGCGGTCGGGGCCGGTAAACGCCTCGGTCAGGGTGATCGGCGTGATCTGCCACGACACGCCCCATTTGTCCTTGCACCACCCGCACATGCTCTCCTGTCCGCCATTGCCGACGATGGCGTTCCAATAGCGGTCGGTTTCTTCCTGGTCGACGGTCGCCACCTGGAACGAGAAGGCCTCGCTCTGCTGGAACGCGTCGCCGCCGTTGAGCCCGATGCAGGGAATCCCCATCACGGTGAACTCGACCGTGAGCGCATCCCCTTCCTTCCCCGACGGAAAGTCTCCCGGCGCGCGATGGACCGCGCCGACCGACGAGTCAGGGAAAGTTTCAGCGTAAAAACGTGCCGCCTCTTCGGCGCCGCCGTCGTACCACAGGCAGATTGTGTTTTTTGCAGGTTTCATTTTATCGTTTCTCCTTCGTGATTGGTTATTGACGTAGCATTGTCCTTGGGGTCACAAAGCGCCAATTCGCCGAGCGAACCCTCTAGACACAGTCTTCAGCACTGCCGCTCCGGTGACGTTTAACCGCCACTTGGTTCAGGTCCATCGTCTTCGCACCAATTGATCGACGCCAACTGGCGTTCAGAAAAATCCAGCGTTGCGGCCTGGGCGCGTGTCATAATGGCACCATCCAATACGGCGTCATCGAAGATACAATCTTCATAGTCAGCGCGGCGCATGTCAGCGCCGCGTAGATCAGTCCGGACAAATCTGACGCCGGTGTAAACTGAGGCACGGAGATCAGATTTCGCCAGCACGGCGCCACTAAAATCCACGTTGATGAAATCGTTCCAGCGGAGGTTGGATTCCGTCAGGTCTGTGTTCTGAAACGAAATATCCCGAATTTCTGAGCGGCCAAAAAAAGTTCGAGGGAGTGTGAGATTGCTGAGGTCGGCATCGTCGCCGAGAAATGTGCGGAAGAAGCTCAGTCCTAAGGGTTCGTCGTCTTCGGGCTGCGGAAGGTGGTCCGGCAACGGCGGGAATTCTTGAGGTCCAAGGACACCAAGTTCCTGAAGGCGACGGATTGAGTCGTCGTAGCTGGCGCGAGGCTCGGCCATAATGTCATTCCAACTGTAGCCATTAAGTCGTAATTGACAGGTACCCCTGACCAAATAGAAAAGCAACGTCCTCGAACTCACTTATACCAAACTCTCATCCCCCCATCTCCCACCATCCCCACATCTCCTTTCAAAAACTTCACATTATTGCTTGATGCCAAAGTCCGCCAAATCAAAAATATGCCGGATCTCGATCACATCCCCTTCCTGGGCGGGGCAACGCTGCATCCATTCCACGAGTTCTTCCTTCGAGTCGGCCTCCACGTGCCAAAACCCTCCCAGTACCTCCTTCGCCTCGATGAAGGGGCCATCGGTCACGACCGGCTTGCCTTTGCCGAACGAAACACGCGTGCCCGATTGCAGCGGGTGAAGGCCATTGAGCGAAAGGATTTTGACCGACTTGCCCAGCTCCTCGTTGAACCGCTCCATCGCTTCGATTTCCTTGAGGTCGGGCACAAACCCTGGGGACATCTTATTGTCTCGGTAAATCGCGGGGATCATCAGCATCAGAAATTGCATCGTTTGGCTCCTCGGTTGGTTTGGGGTGTTCTCGCCCAACACCCTCTGGTCGATTGGCGATCCCCACAATCGACAGGAGTTCCCAGATTTTTTTTCGGAGAGCGAAAACGTGGTCGACCGCGTCTTCCCCTCCTTGCCTCCTGATCTTGTTTTTGAGACGTCTGGCTCCGGGACTGACGTCGTCTGGCTCTGAAGAAGGGCTAAAAAACCTTGTCGGGCGCGCTTCATCACGCGGCCTGCCGGTGAGCGAATCGTCCTACCTCTAACCAATCAGCATCTCGATCTCCGTCAAATAATTCGCGGGGTTCCCCCGAAAGATCATTCCCGGCCCTTTGATGTAGACTTCCCTGGTTGGCAGTTGGATCTCGTACCCGTGCCGTTTGGCGTGGGCGAGGATTTTGGCGTAGGAACGGCCGAGGGTATCGTAGGGGCCTTGGTGGAGGAGGGTGATCGCGCGGCCTCCTTCGAGCTGGCGGACGTCGATACCGTTTTTTGCTCTCCCCTGGCGGATCGGCATGCAGGCTTCGAAGTCGGCGTCCTGGTCCTTGTATTCGATGTCGTAGTGGAGCATCAGGGGCTTGCCGTTGAGATAGCGCCCGTAGGTCTTGCCGATCTGGGCGAAGCCCTGGCCGCAGTCGCTGTACTTGCCCCGTATGCGGAGGGTGGCGACGAGTTGTGGGGCAACATGCTTCTCTTCGACTTCGAAGTTCATGTGCTTCATTTTCTCCCGCGCCTCCTGTTCTTGCTTGATGATGAGGTTGAGTGATGCCATGATCTCCTTGTCGTTCGCCATCCGCTCGCGAATGGTTGCCCGTTGGCGCTCCAGGTGCGCGACGAGGTCGGCGTCGTCTCCCTTGGTGGCGAGGATTTCCTTGATTTCGCTGAGGGGGAAGTCGAGGGCACGAAGCTGGGAGATCACCCGGGCAACGTCGATCTTGTTCTCGGCGTAATAGCGGTAGCCGGAGTCGGGGTCGACATGGGTCGGCTCGAGCAGCCCCTCGTCGTGATAGAACCGCAAGGTCTTGACGGTGAGGCCGGTGATCTTGGAGAACTCGCCGATGTGGAACATGCTGGAACTGACCTGGCTGGGTGTGGCTCTAGTCCGCGTGGTTCCCAGGATAAGGCCTCCCGTAAGGGGAGAGTCAACTGGGGAATCTCTGTACTCCCGTACTTTGTACTCCCGTACTTACCACGCGCAATCGCTTTGCCCCGCCAATAACGTCTCCGCGTTGGTCCAAAAAAACCGCAAAGCGTGACTTCCCCCACCCGATCGATTATCCTTAACCCCAGTCCCCTCCGTCCACTGCAACTCCAGGTGTTTCACCATGTTTCACGCTCGTTTACCACTGATACTTCTAGCTGTGTTTGTTCTCTCCGCCGCATCCAGGGCCGCTGACCCGTGGGTCGTCTACGAAGGAAAAGACGGTCCCGGGCAGGGGAAGCATATCGTCCTCATCTCGGGGGACGAGGAGTACCGGTCGGAGGAGGTGTTGCCGCAGCTTGGGAAGATTCTTGCCCGACATCATGGGTTCAAGTGTACCGTGCTCTTTCCGGTCGACCCGGAGTCGGGGCTGATCAACCCGAACCAGCGGGCGAGCCTCCCTGGGATCGAAGCGCTGGAGGAGGCCGATTTGATGGTCATCGCCACCCGGATGCGGACGTTGCCCGACGAGTCGATGGAAGTGATCGACCGCTACCTGAAGCGAGGCAATCCGGTAATGGGGCTCCGCACTGCGACCCACGCCTTCGAGTTTCCCACCGATTCGCCCTGGGCCCACTACAGCCGCGAGTACAACGGAGAGCAGCGAGAGTGGGAGGGGGGCTTCGGGCGGCTGGTGCTGGGGGAAAAGTGGGTCGCCCATCATGGGCACCATAAGCATCAGGCGACGCGGGGCGTGCCAGCGCCGGGGGCGGAGGGGCACCCGATCCTGCGCGGTATTTCGACAGGGGATATCTGGGGGGCAACCGACGTTTACACGATTCGCTTGCCCCAGCCCGCGGGGACGGAGCCGATTGTGCTCGGCCAGGTGCAGGACCGGCGGGGCGAGTACGACGAGAACGACCTTCATTACGGCATGCGGTCCGACGATCCACCGGCGGCGAAAGAGGAACTCAACAACCCGATGATGCCGATTGTCTGGACCAGGCCGTACCAGTTGCCGGGAGGCGAGGAAGGGCAAGCCGTGATGTCGACCATCGGTTCGTCGACCGACATGCTGAGCGAGGGGACGCGGCGCGTAGCGGTGAACGCAGTCTACTGGCTGTTGGGCATGGCCGACAAGCTGCCGGCAGAGGGAGCGAAGGTCGACATTGTGGGTGAGTACAAGCCGACAAAGTTCGAGTTCCGCGACGACGCCTACTGGGCCAAGCGGAAGATGACCGTGGAGGAACACCGATGACGAACAGTGTAGGTCCCGTCTGCCGGACGGGACCTTGCGTGCAGAGTAATGTCTCCATTCGCTCAGAGGTCCCGCTCGGCAAGCGGGACCTACTGGGGCGGACGCTCGTCGTTATTCTTCTGGCACTGCTTAGCCCATCTGTCTCTGCTGTCTCTGCGCAGGGCCAGGAGCTCCCGCCGCGGCCCAACTTTGTCATTCTGTTGGCCGACGATTTGGGGTACTCCGACATCGGCTGCTACGGCGGGGAGATCGAGACGCCGAATCTCGACGCGCTGGCCGCCGGGGGACTGCGCTATTCGCAACACTATAATACGGCACGCTGTTGGCCAACCCGGGCGGCGCTGCTGACGGGGTATTATGCCCAGCAGGTCGGTCGCGATGCGCTGCCGGGCGTCCCGGGTGGGGCGCGGTCGGAACGCCCCGAGTGGAGCCGGCTGTTGCCGCAGCTCTTGAAGCCGTACGGGTATCACTCGTATCTCTCCGGCAAGTGGCACATCGATGGAACACCGGAAGCAGGGGGCTTTGCGCGGAGCTATGTGCTCAACGACCACAACCGCCTCTTCACACCCGACCAGCATCTGCTCGATGGGAAGCGGCTTCCCCAGCCGACGCCCGCGGAAAACTACTACGCCACGACGGCGATCGCCGACCACGCGATCGGCTTCCTGCAAGATCATCATGAGCAGCATGGCGACGCGCCCTTCTTCGCTTATGTCGCGTTTACCGCGCCCCACTTTCCGCTGCACGCTTTGCAAGAGGATATCGCCAAGTACCGCGATCGCTATTTGAAAGGTTGGGATGAAGCACGAGCTGCCCGGTGGGAGCGGATCAAGGCGATGGGGCAGGTACCCGGCAGCCTCGCACCTCTCGAATCGGCCATTGGGCCCCCGTACGACTTTCCCGAGGCGATCGAGCAGCTCGGCCCGGGCGAGGTGAATCGCGAACTGGCGTGGGATGAACTTACCCCCGAACAGCAACAGTTCCAGGCGACCAAGATGGCGATTCACGCGGCGATGGTCGATCGGATGGACGTGGAGATCGGCTGGATTATCGAACAGCTCAAAGCGATGGACGCCTTCGACAACACGGTCATTCTGTTCCTGTCGGACAACGGCGCCAGTGCGGAGATCATGGTCCGTGGCGACGGGCACGATCCCGAGGCCCCGCCCGGGTCGGCGGCGACGTTTCTCTCCCTCGGCCCCGGCTGGTCGCGGGTGGCGAACACTCCCTTCCGCCGCCACAAGACATGGGTCCACGAAGGCGGGATTTCGACCCCGCTGGTGGTCCACTGGCCGGCGGGGATCGAAGCGCGGGGAGAATGGCGCACACAGGTGGGGCATGTGATCGACATCGCCCCGACCCTCGTGGAACTGGCTGGGGGTGAATGGCCCCCCAAGGATGCTGTCGATGGAGCGCCAGCGCCGCCAGGGATGAGCCTCGTGCCAAGCTTTGCCAACAAGACGACCGAGCGAACCCTCTGGTGGCTCCACGAAGGAAACCGGGCAATCCGCCAAGGGGACTGGAAGCTGGTGGCCGCGAAGGGGGAACCGTGGCAACTGTACGACCTGTCGCACGACCGGGCAGAGACGCGGGGCCTGCGTGACGAAGAACCTCGGCGAATGCGGGAGTTGATGACCCGGTGGCAGGAGATGACGAACGATATGGTGGAGCCACCCCCGTAGCTCGGGGGGCTGCAATAACCAGTTGGGAGTTGGAAGGGAGAGCGGAGGTCGGAGGCCAGAGGTCAGAATCCCTGACCTCCGACCTCCATCCGGCTTGGCACCAACTTTGTGCCAGGTAGGTGTGACGCCAAGAGTGTGACATCAGTGGCCACAAAAGCCTATAAAACAGGGGGTAGTCGTGTCACACGTGGCACTTTTTGGTCGCGAGCGCGCCGTTAAGTGTGACAGGGGGCGGGACTTTTTCTTTTTTTCGAAAAACACGATTTTCGTCGAAAAAGTC
>CAZYQQ010000121.1:0-14820 GCA_964650265.1 uncultured Planctomycetaceae bacterium | reverse complement strand
ACCTACCTGGTCTTTGGCAATTCAAACCCCTCACGCTGCCCGGGCTGCGAGCCCGGGCTACGGGGTTTGGGTTTACCTGGTTTCGACTCGTTCGGTCCGGAGCGTGGCTTGGGAGCGGAGTTCGAGGCCGGAGGTGAAGCGCGGCAGGAGTAGCGCGTTGGAGTCCATCGGGACTTCGACTTGGACGGTGACGTGCGTGGTGTTGGTGGTGATGACGTTCGGAATGACCGTCACATTGGCGTTGCGGGCGCCAACCGCGCTGAGGAGCTGGGTCGCCTCGGCAATCCCCTCGGCCGACGTGGCCCCGGGGACCATCACCGTGCGGGCGGCCTCGTAGGCCGCGTTGTCGGCGGTGTGGCGGACGACGTTGATCCAGGCGAACTCGAACAGCGCGAGGATAATCAGCAGGAACACGGGGGCGACGATCGCGAACTCGACGATCGTCGCACCCTGGCGGTCCCTGGGAGCGGATGGGAGGAGGTGTCGTGGCATGAAGGGAGTCTCTTGGATAGGCCAGCGACCGTGGTTACTGGGTGAGGAGCACTGGCAAGGTTCGCGCGATTTCGCGGAAGATCTCGTTGAGGTCGTTTTCGGAATCGGCATGGTAGTGGCGGCCTCCGGTCGCGTTGGCCACCGCTTTCATGCGGTTGACGTCGGCAGCCGGACTGAAGGTGATGGTATGAACGACGATTTCCTTGGCGGCCGCCTGTTGGGCAAAGACGATCGGTTCGGTACCGGTGTTGTGAAGCCCGTCGGTCATTAGCACGATCGTCTTGGCGGCGAAGGGGCGCGCCTTCGGTCCGGTGATCGCCTCGATGCCCTTCTTGAGACCTTCGCCGATGGCCGTGTTGCCACCAATGCCCTTGGTCATGAAGACATTCATGTCGCTACGGATGGCATTGTAGTCGTGGGTCAGAGGTTCACAAATATCGGCGATTTGGAAATCGATTTTTCCACCGGAGCAGTTGGTGCTGAACTTACTGCTGTAGCTCGCCAGGGCCACTTGCTCGTTGGGGAAGGTGAGCTCGAGTTCCTCGAGGAAGCCGGCGATGGCCCGGTCGAGGGCAGCGAACCGGGTGTCGGACTCCAGTGGTCCGCAGTTCTGGCCATTGCCGCTTCCCGTGCTCGTGGACTTGAGCCCCATCGACCCCGATCGGTCGATCACCAGGCAGACGTCGCGGTCGAGCACGGTGGAGACAGCTTCCTGCCGAGGTTGGAACGAATCGACCCCCAACACTCGCGAGAAGAACAAATTGACCGGCCCGCCGAGGGAGCCCTCGGTCCGCTGGCCATCGATGTGAATCGCGTTGATCAGGCCGCTGTCGGCTTCGACGAACTGGAACCTGCCGCCGATGATCACCTGGTTGGAACGCCCGAATTGGACATCGTCAGGTGCCATTTGAAGCCCCACGCCAGCCACCTTGTTACGACTGGCGGCGTCGATGGCGGCGGCGCGGGCCGCAATCGTGTCTTGTTCGACCGACAGCACCTTGGCCCCTGCCCGCGCCGCGGAGTCGGTGGCGGTGCGGAGCTCGGTATTCACCAGTTGCATCCAGGCCACGTCGACGGCAAAGGCGGCGAAGATGGCCATGATCGGCACGAGGAAGGCAACGAGTACCAGGATCGCCCCCCGGCGATCATGGCGGACAGGAAACATGTGGCGGCGATGGCGCAACGGACGAGGGGTCATGGCTGGGGTCTCGACTTCGCGGGAGGATGGTGGGGAGGAGTGGGAAGAGGGGAAAAGGGGGGAAAAGGGGGGAAAGGGGGGAAGGGATCTCCCGCTAGATCTCCTTCATTACAGCGGCCGAGGCATCGAGGGTCTTGCCACGAAAAAACCGCAGTGGAAGCATGTTGTTGGTTTCGCTTGGAGCCGTGATTTGGACTTCGATGTACTCTCCGACAGCCAGTGCCGGCAGGTTGCCCGGGGTGACGGTGACCACGGCGTCGCGAATGCGACGGTCGGCTAGAATCGCCTGACAGACGGTCTCGACTTCGGCAGCGGTCGCGTTGGGCTTTACCGCCGTATGAGCTCCCTCATAAGCCGCGACGGCCAGCGATTGCTTGAGGAAGATCATCGAGCAGGTTTCCATCATCGCCAGCACCACCAAGAGCAGCACCGGCAGGCAAACGGCAAACTCGGTGGCCGCCAGCCCGCGGCGATTGCCGGGGCCCGATCGTCGGTCGCGGCAAGTCGCCTTCGTCGATTGTCGGGGGGAAGGATACTGGGCAAACATGTTGTCGATTCGTGGGAAGGAGGTAGTCGTGAAGAGGCGAGAACCGCGAGGAGGGGTATGAGGTGGAGGCCCAGGGCCCTTAGCGCGAGGTGGTGGGGAGCGGTTCGCCGATGCCGGCGAATGGTTCCCCCTTTGTACCGGACTGCTGCCGGACTCGTTCGATCACTCGGTTCAAGTCGTCGGCCATATCTTTCCACAAATCGTTGTCCCGAAACTCGACCTGAGTCGGTTGGGTTCCCTCGGCCAGCGAGCGGATCACTTGCCGTAGCCGATAAACCGGACCGGCAAACCGATGGCTCACACGGATGGCATCGTAAACGAACACCGGCACCAGGAAGAGCAACGCCAACAGCAACGGGCTGTAGTTCCACCAGGTATCGCGGGCGACCTGGCCGAATGTGCGGAACGGGTCGCTCATCCATTCCAAGCCGAGCGCCAACACGGCGGCCACCAGCGAAAAGACGACCCAGTGGAGCGCCAATCGCTTCCAAAGAGTCCCCTGCACATGCGGGTCGATATACTCGGTTCCGCGTTTGTTGGCATTCATGGTGGGAATCGGTCCTGGGATATCGCGTAAGGCCAAAGGAATCAAACACTGCGGAATCAAACACTGCGGAATCGGAAACTGCGGGATCAAAAGTCGCCGCACTCACCGGCTATTGAAAACGTACCTTGCCATCTTGGGGGGCGCGCGACTGCCGGCGGCCTGATTCGCGATGTTCGGACAAGTTCGCGGGGACGCCTGGCGGTACGACCGTTGCGACCCGTCTCGCCCCCCCTCAAAACCACGCACGCGGTGAATTGCTCCCCTCCCGGCTCACGAAATTCCCGCCCGATTGAGCCGACTTCTTGCCGTTTTCCAGCAGGCTGCCGACAACAGGCTGCACTCCCGATCGTCGCCCGGTTACAATACGTGCGGTGGATTTCTCTCTTCAGAGTCGCAACTTGGGGTCGCTGACATGAGGCTTTTCTGGGCCTGGCTGGGCCGCGATGGATTGCAAGTCATTGGTTGGGGAGGGATGGCGGTTGCCTTAACGCTGGCCAGCAGTGCCATCGCTCAGACTTTCCATGTCCCCCCCCAGCCTGCCCCCGCGACACTTGCCGCGGGAGAGACGCTCTATCTTGGGCCGGGAGGAACACTCCCCGAGGCCTTCAACGCCCTGGCCGGTTCGACCATCCATGTCGTCGGAGGGGACTTTACCGACAATGGCGGATCGCGAGGCGACGTTTATGTGCGTTCGGGGACGCTCGGCATCTTTTTCGATGCGGAATCGGGATCGCGTATCACGGTGACCGGTGGGAGCCTGGGGTTCGGCTACGATGCCTTTGGCTCTTCGACCACAATCCTTTCAGGCGGAACTGCGGGCCTCGGGCTCAATGTCCTCTCGGGGGCCGAGATGACGATCGTCGGCACCAGCTTCACCATCGGGGGGAATCCGGTGGCGGGTCTTTCCGATCCTTGGGACGAATTCGTGGTGACTCAATTCAACGGTGCCCGGCTTGCGGGAAACTACCTCAACGGCGGGACTTTTGGATTCGACCTCAACGCGGCGGCCGCACCATTTTTCAATGCCCGGTTCCACCCTGGTTCGACGTTGCGGCTGGTACTCGCCTTGCCGGGCGACTTCGACCGTAGTGGCAAGGTGGATGAGAGCGATTACGAACTGTGGAAGCAGCAGTATGGCCAGGTCCCAGCTCAGCCCGGGTTGGGGGCCGATGGGAATTTCGACGGGGCCATCGATGCCTACGACTACACCATGTGGCGCAACCACTTGCCGCTCCCTCTCGCGGGCGACTACAACCGCGATGGCGTGATCGACCAGCTCGACTACGTTCTCTGGAAGAACTCCTACGGCACCACGCCGACTGCCGGTCAGGGTGCCGATGGCAATTCGGACGGCGTCGTCGACGCCGCCGACTACATTCTGTGGCGCAACCACTTCGCCAGTAGCCAGCCGGGTGGGCTCTCCCTCCCCGCCACGGGAGTCCCCGAGCCAGAAAGCCTGCTGCTGGTCTGCCTGGCGCTAGCACTTTTGGGGGGGAAGCCGACTCTCCGTCGGCTGGGTTTCCCCGTTGGAGAAACCGCCATTTTGAAGCCGTAAGAGCCGTTTTTCGCCGGGTGCGGGGACCTCACCCGGAAAGGGGCCTCACGGACCCCCGGGGGGTTGTTTCCAAGCGCCCTTGGATCGATTACGCTGTACCCCATCAGGCGGCCATGCGCGGGCGATTCGAGTTCGTTGCAGTGGCCTTTTTTTACGCCACCAGGGCGAGGCACTGCCAGCGGGTTTGGATGGCCTTGAGGGATGTCGGTTGTTGGGCGAACAGGATTGCCCGTTTTTCTAGCGTGAGTATCTAAAGGAACCTTCTGTATGACGCCTCAAGAAGTCCTGGCAATGTGCCGGGAGAACGATGTCAAGAGCGCGGATTTCCGCTTCATGGATTTCCCCGGCGTGTGGCAACATTTCAGCATTCCGATTTCGAAGCTCGACGAGGACCTGTTCGAGGATGGCCTCGGCTTCGACGGCTCGAGCATCCGCGGCTGGCAGGCCATCAACGAGAGCGACATGCTCCTGATGCCGCAGCCCGACACCGCGTTTATCGATCCCTTCTCGAAGCTCAAAACGATCGTGCTGATCTGCAATGTGCAGGACCCGATCACGCGCGAGGATTACTCGCGCGATCCGCGGAACGTGGCCCGCAAGGCGGCCAACTATCTCAAGAGCACCGGGATTGCCGACACGTGTTTCATCGGCCCCGAGGCCGAGTTCTTTATTTTCGACGACGTGCGGTTCGACCAGACGCCGCAAGCCGGGTACTTCTACCTCGACAGTAGCGAGGCGGTTTGGAATCGGGGAACCGATTACAAGGCGCGGGGCGAAGGGGGCAACCTGGCCCACAAGCTGCGGCACAAGGAGGGGTATTTTCCCTGCCCGCCGGCCGATCAGCTTAACGACATTCGCGCCGAGATGATGCAGACGATGATCGAATGCGGTCTCGACGTCGAGGCCCAGCATCACGAGGTGGCGACCGCCGGTCAGTCGGAAATCGACCTCAAGTTCAACGAATTGGTCCGCATGGGCGACATGCAGTGCCTGTTCAAGTACATCATCAAGAACGTGGCCTTCAAGCATGGCAAGACCGCCACGTTCATGCCCAAGCCGATGTACGGCGACAACGGTTCCGGCATGCACACCCACATCTCGCTCTGGAAGAATGGCGAGCCGCTGTTCGCCGGCAACGGGTACGCGGGCCTCTCCGACATGGCCATGTACGCCATGGGGGGCATCCTCAAGCACGCCCCGGCCCTCTTGGCCTTCACCAACCCCACCACCAACAGCTACAAGCGGCTGGTGCCGGGTTACGAGGCGCCGGTCAACCTGGCCTACTCGCAGCGGAACCGCTCGGCCTCGTGCCGCATTCCGATGTACAGCCCTAGCCCCAAGGCCAAGCGGATCGAGTTCCGCTGCCCCGACCCGAGTTCGAATCCCTACCTGGCCTTCAGCGCCCTGTTGATGGCCGCGATCGATGGGATCCAGAACAAGATCGATCCGGGCGAGCCGCTCGACAAGGACATCTACGACCTGTCGCCGGAAGAACTGGCCGAAGTCCCCAAGACCCCCGGCTCGCTCGGCGAGGCGCTCGACGCCCTGGCCAAGGACCACGAGTGGCTGCTCCGTGGCGACGTCTTCACGGCCGACGTGATCAGCACGTGGATCACCTACAAGCAGAAGAACGAAGTCGAGGCGATGGCCCTCCGGCCCCACCCCTACGAGTTCTGCCTCTACTTCGACATGTAAGAGTCGAGGAGCAATCGCCGAAAAACGACCCAGCCTCCGCCGCGGGACCTACGGGAACCGTGGCGGAGGTTTTTTTGTGAAGGCAACCAGTCCAATCGGCTGCCTGACCATCATCGCATTGGCCAGCCATCGACGCCTATTTCACAACCCGCCTCTACTCCGTAGGCAATTGGCTCAGCAGTTTCTGGTCCGTCTTGAATTGCTTCACCGCCCGCTCGAAGGAGCCGGTCGTCTTCTTGAGCACCAGGGAGTAAGGTCTTCCGATACGCTCGAGAGCATGTTTCACATCGCACTGGTGTTGATTGATCATTTCGACCAGGTGAGACCGTTGGCGTTCGGCAGCCGCGATGCGAGTGACTTCGGACGTCGAGTCGATCAGGAACTCCTTGAGTTCAGCGCAGTACTCGCACGAGCAATCGACTTCCTCTGGGCGGGTCCAATTGGTTGGTGGCCGCGGCGCCTCGGCGGTAGCCGCTTCGAGTTGGCGACGGACCGAACCCAGCCACGCTCCCAAGTGCGGATGGACCCGGCCGAACCGCTTTCGCGACCAGGGAACTAGCTTCTTCAGGATGGGAACCTGGCAGAGGTTACGCCGGAATTCGTGGGGCGATTGCTCGACAAAGTGAATCACTCGCGACAAGTCGTCGTCGCGCCCTTGCGCCAGCAGCCCCTTGAGCAATAGTGGAAGGGATTTCTCGGAAACCGAGAGTGGCTGGGATTGGTAGAAAAACCGATAAGAAGGGGACCGGGGCGGAAACGGTTTGCAGAACCGTTCGGCCGCCAAACCACACAGTTCCTGAATCAGCTTCGAGTCATCGGGGGTGGCGTCGACATCCGAGCAGAGCCCAGCCAGCCACTCGGCGTCTCGCGTCGAGAGCCGCTGCTCGCCGAAACGGTTGGAAGGATCGGAAAGAAGTTGGTGAAACTCCGAGGCAAAGCCGCGGCATCCGAACTCGCCACACGCCGCGACGACAAGGGACTTCAGCGACAGCAACGGGTCGTGGGTCGCCATTTTCGATAGGAACATCGCCATCGTATCGCGATCGTGGAGTCGCGCGAGCAGCGGTGGGAAGTCGTCGAGTGGTGCTTTCCCCTCCATCGACCAGGGGCGGTACCCACGGCTACAGTCGGGCCATCTGGCGACAATCGCCCGGGCAAGGCGGATGGCGTCGTGGCGGGCCTCCTCCAGTCGCCGCTTGGGTGTCTTGGCGAGCTTCGAGACCATCGAACCGAGGAGGGGAATACTCCCTGCCGGCCCAGCGCTGGCGACGACATCGAAGTGGTGGTCGCGATGCCAGAGGACAATCGCCGAGCGGTGATACCAACGGTCGAGCGTGTTACCCTCGTTCCCCGTGTAACCTTCGTATTCCTCCGACGTCGGCTCCCACTCGTCGAGTGGCACCGACGAGACGATGGCGAAACGATCGAGCGCGAGGCGCCCAAAGGGTTGCCGCTTGCCATCGACGTCAAACCACTCTCTTCCGCTCAACTCGTCATCGTAAACCTCGCCAATTTCGATCTCGCGTGGCGTCGACCGAACATGGCGATACCCGCGGCTGTAGTCGCCGTCGTCGGCAAATTGCACCAAATGCCGCTCGATCTGCGCCAAGTGGACGAGGCACCCCCCCTTTTCCGCCGCACCAACGACCAGGTTGGCGAGCCCCCGGTCGTCTCCCTTGAGCAAGTCGAGCGACAGTCCACGTTGCGTGTAATGATGTTCCAAGGCGAACACCAACGGCCGGCCGGGCCGCGCGGTGATCCACGAGTCGATCGATTCGGCTAACTGGTCGACCGGCGCTAGGGGTTGATCCGCGGACTTTGCCTTCCGGGGCTGCGGCTTCAATACCAGATTGTAGGTCAAGGCCAACCGCACCCCGCTATCGATCCGTTTGACCTCGTGTTCGCAGTCGGCATAGAAGGCCGCGTAACAGGGAGACTTGCCGGTGGCCGCTTCACGAAAAGCCAGACTTTCTTTCTCCACGCCGTGCCGGACGGTCAAGTATCCACCAGCAAAACGATTGGGCAGAACGACGACCAGGCTCGCCAGCATGCGGTCGTGCTTTTCGCTATCGCGATGGGGGAGAAAGAATCCCCCCCTCTGGTACACGAGCAGTTTGTAGAGCCGGGCTTCCAAGCGATCGGAAGGGAGTCCAAGCCGCTCGGCGATCGTCCGCGTCGCCTCGGCGATCGCGGCAGTCCATTGGTCACCGAGTCGAAACTTCCTCGGGTCGAGTTCGAAAGTCTTACGGACGTCTGTGTCGACCAGCGTTCGCGCTCCCTTGCCAAAGGGGGCCACTTGACCGGCAGCGATAATCCGCTTGGCCATTCCCTGTTTCAATGGCAGCTTGACAGGGCCCACACCGTCGACCTCCAAGCCGGGATCGACATTGGGTAGACAACCGGCGACACAAAACTCGCTGGTGCTCGACCGAGCGGCCTTGTCGATCGCCCTCGTGAGCCAACTGACAGCCGACGAATCTTCCATGCACCGCCTCCCTAACCATCGCTTGCTTACGCTTCAGCCACTACTCGTCGTCATACTGTGGCGGGGATTTGCCCGACCGTTTGATGACGCGCGGGTAGGTCACGGTGGGAATCGCTTGGTCGATTCGTTCCACGCTGATTTGATGATACCAGTCGTCGCCGAAATCGAACCAGTAGCCGAAGGTGCGATGCGGCTTCAGGGCGAGATCGTCGAGCTTCGTGGTACGAACATCGCCCGCCGTCCCCTCCGACTTCGACCGTCGAGTAGATACCCCGTAGTTGGGCCCCTTGGGATCAAAGGGGCGTTTGCCAAGCTGGAATTCGTAGAGATGGTCGTCCCAGCGATCGTACGCCTTGAAAATGGCATAGTGGAGACCTTCGAGCGTCTGGTCGCCGCGGATTTCGATCACGCGGGTGATGGGCGCTTTGGTGTATTTCTTGGCAATGGGCCCGCTGGTGAGGGAGACCGATAACACGTACAAGTTCGCCGGCGGGGCTGCTGGAACCGGGGCCGCGCTGCTTGGTTTATCGCTGGATCGCTGTTTCGGGGCCTTCGACTTTCCCCACGGCGGAATCTCGTCCTCCGGAATGAGTATCCGTAGCGAACGGGGCTCGCCTGGATGACGGAGGATCAGTCCTTTCTTCTCCAACATTTTCACCATTTGATTCGCCGACGGCGGCGAGACACACATCGCCGCGGCGATTTCCGATTCGGCGGGGGGTTGGCCATGCCGGCCGGTGTAGGCGTGGATAAATGCCAGGTATCGGCCTTGAGTGGGGGTGAAGTCAGCCATGCAGTCCATGCTCCATCGGGTCGTGACAGCATGGTAAATATGCATGTTTTCCAGAGCTTCGCAAGCGCTCGTGAAACCTCCCTCTAGCGAAGGCTCAATCCTCCTGGACCGTAATTTGCCGCGGCAACGCCGACTGCGACTTGGGAACCGTGATCGTCAGCACTCCGTTCGCGAAACGGGCATTGATCTGTTCGGCTTCGACGCTCTGGTCGAGCGGAGTCGCAAGTCAACCTGACAACGACATGGCCTCCCTAGCTATCTCCATTGTTTCGTTTCACGTCGCCCGTGCAACCAAGTGCGTCATTTTTGCTCTTCGGCCCCAGGGCTCTTGGATCGCGCTTAGGGGCATGCTAGCGGGCCGAGGTGGCGTACGGCTCGTGATGGTCGGCTAGGGGGGGAGCCGCTTGGCGCGAGGGAAGCTGCCCCGGCCGCTGGAGTGCCGAATGAAGGGCGACCCACTCCCCCAGCTCCGCCAGCGAGAGCAAGCCGATGACCGCCCCATGGCGAAGCACCGCCACCGTGGCGCAATCCTGTCCGGCAATCTTGTCGAGCGCCTTCGACAACGGCTCGTGTTCTCCCACCGTAGGGCAGTCGGTCTTCATCAGATCGGCCACCAACCCATCCGACTCTTCCGACAGCACCCCCTTGATCACGTCGCGATTCCGCAAGATGCCGACAAACTCGTCCTCCACCGCCACGACGAAATCTCCCCGGTAGCCTCCCATGACGACCCGCCCGACATCCCTGAGAGTGTCTTGCGGATGGACCGTGGCAAACTGAGTCGACATCGCCTCGCGGACCGGCAAACCTCGGACGGCATCCTTGAGTTCCGCTTGCGCCGCTTCGGCCTGCCCTGCGGCAAAGATGAAGAAGGCGATCAACAGCAGGATCAGATCCCCGCGAAGGACCCCGGTCACGGCGAACAGAATGGCCATGATCTGCCCCACCTTGGCCGCGATCTGCGTCGCCTCGCCGTAGGGTCGCCGCATGGCGAGCAACGCCCGCAGCACCCGGCCGCCATCCATCGGAAAGGCCGGCAGCAGGTTGAACAGCACCAGGATGACGTTGATCACCATCAGGTTGGTGAGAAACGACCCACCCACCAGCATCAACGGCGTTTTCCAGGGAACTTCTCCAAGGACCCCCAGCACCACCGCCAGCACCGCGGCGATCACCACGTTGACCGCCGGTCCGGCCAGCGCGATCAGCAGCTCTTGCTTCGGTTCTTCGGGCATGCGAGCCAGCCGGGCTACACCACCGATTGGCAGCAGGGTGATATCCTGCGTGGCGACACCAAACCGCCGCGCCATCAGGGCATGCCCCAACTCGTGGAGCACCACACAACCGAACAACACCAGGATCAGCGCCACCCCCACCAGGGCCGTCGCCAGCCCCTGCCCCGCCATCAGGTAGCTCAACATGACCCAGGCCACCAGCAGCAGGAACGTCCAGTGCATGTAGACGCCGATTCCCGCCAAAGTCGCAATCCGCCACGATCCACGCATGATGTTGCTAGCTCCTCACAGCCGATGGTTTCCACCCAGAGGGGCCCCCGAAGTGTGTCCCCTGGGGCACGATGCCATCAGCGTGTGCAGATGGCGCGCCGGAAACCGCGCACATGCGTGATTTCCCTCCCCTTTAATACGCCGTGAATGCGGGGAAGGTTTTGCCGCGGCCGGGCGGAATCCGCTGGTTAGCACCCGGGCTTGTGTGCCCATGCTACGTTGATTGCCGGCCAGCCCAGATCGCGGGAAAAATCAGTAGGGGCCGACCACTTCTTCTCCCTGCCGGGTAATCAGCGCGAACAAGGTCTCTTGATCGATGTCGGTCGCGAGCATCTGGACCGATCCATCGACGAGCACGAACTGCACTCCTCCTGGATGGTCGCTGCGGAAGGTCGTCCGTTGCCGCGAGTCGAAGGGGGTCGACGTGTTGTTGAAGTGGTATTTCGACGCCTGGAACCGGGTCCAGCCGGTATGACCGAAGGCGAAATGCCAATACCCTTCGGCCCACGTGAAGTCCCCCCAACAGGTCCCCTCCTGTTGTTGGCATCCGGCGGCCGAGTGCTCCTTCCAGCGATAGTTTTCCAGCCCGTAGCTCGTCTCCCCCACGAGCAGGGTGTGGGACGCGCCGTCGGTGATCTGCGAGATCTTAAGGTCATATCGCTTGCCAATCGACGGAGGAGTCCGAAAGGCCCCGTCGAGTTCCGCCTGCGGCGTGTACTGCACACGGCTGCTGATGAGGTAGCTCCCCGGACCGAGCGATTCGCCACACGGGTCGGGAACCGTCCGGGGCAGATTCATCGAGGGACACAAGTAGGAAGGAAGTGGCGCCTCGGTGATCGAGCGATTGTCGACCGCCCCGTCGCGGTAACTCGGCGGTCGCGTGATGTCGTAGGCGTCGAAGCGGTTGCCTTCCTCGAGGTAGGGAAGCAACAGCACGAACATGCTTCCCAAGCCACTGTAATAGGAATCGCCGGCGACCAGCCCTCCCCCTTTGCCCAAAACTTGTGGCGGGGGGAGCGTCTTCTGCTGCGTGGCGAAGTTGTTCGCCGCCAGCCCGATCTGCTTGAGTTTGTTTTGACAACTCACGCGCCGTGCCGCTTCGCGCGCCGACTGAATCGCCGGCAACAGGAGGCCAACCAGGATGCCGATGATGGCAATCACAACCAATAGTTCCACCAGGGTAAAGCCCCAACGAGTCTGGCTACTGCTCATGGCAACGGTCCTCCCCCCGTGGGTCGCGCCGGGCGTAGCGATCGACCCAAACACAAAAGGCGACCAGCGTGAGAAAGCCTCCGATCAGCGCCGAGTCGGGTTCGGGAACCGTTGTTGTCGTGACACTCCCCGCGAGTCCCCCTTGGCTGACGAAATGATTGCGCCAAATGGTGTAGTCCGCCGCATCGACCACCCCATTCCCATTACCGTCGGCCTGGCTGTCGTCGGTGCCGAATAGTTCCTTCCAGCGGGTATAGTCCTCGATGCCGACGGTGCCATTGCCGTCGTAATCCCCCGGCAGCGTGGAAAGTAGCGTGACCATCAGTTCGATCGTGGGGGCCGATCCGTCGGGATTGATTCCGACGTCCCAGTCGTCCATATAGAAGTCGGGGTAGGGAACGGATCCGGTATGCCCCGCCGGCTCGTGCATCGACGAAAAGCTGAAGGCCAAATGCCCAGCGGCCAGCGACTGCTGCAAATAGGCAAGAATCCCCAGGTTGGTCAGGTCGGGCTCGAACACGAACTGGTAGCCATGCTCCAATAGCGTACCTGGCGCAAGGACATTGCCCGCACTGTCCAGTCCCTGACCGATGGCAAACGGGGTCGGCGTGAACTGCGGTGCCCGATGGTCCGGCTCGGTGGCGCTATAACCTCCGAACACCGAGTTCTCCGCATCCCGGCCATCGGCATCGATCGCAAAATATTGATAGGGAGTGAACGACTGCTGATTCGCTGGCCTACTCGGGTCGTAGTTGGGCTCTCCTTCGCGCCACTGCCGCCAACGAGGGGCCCCCAGAGTGAATTCCCCCGCCGCGGGAGTGTCGGAAAATCCGATCGTCTCGAAATCTCCCTGCAAACCCACCCCATACATTTCCATCGGACGTCCGGGATCGGGGTCGGCAATCGTCGTCAGCTCCTCGGCCGTGTCGAGCGTATGGTCGTAGGGAACTGGCCGCAGTTGTCCCTGGCCGGTGTAGAGTTGACTGCCGAGCAGAGTCGTGGTGACGCGAAGCGAATCGATGCGATAGCGCGACGGGTCGAGCCCGGCGGGGATGCTCGTGGTGGTGTCGGTGGCAATCATGAAGGTGGCCCGCCGCGAGGGATCGAGCCCACTCCCTTGATAAAACGCGGCCTCGCCGGTGGTGCTGTCGACATAGGAGTAGGTGGCAAACGTGGCGGCACGGTCGCGGACTGCCCCGGCCCCGATCGACGACGCGGCCGGATAGGACCACATCTGAATCTCGGGATGGTCGGAGATATGAGTGAGGGTCGACGCAAGCGCCGTACCCCCTATCGCCTGGCAGAGGAGCGCCTGGCAGAGGACAACCGTCGCCAGGCCGGTCAGTCGCCGCCACGCGATCGCAGGGGAAGAAACACGTTCCATGTCGATTCTCCAAGGGAGGGAAATGCTAACCATCCTCTGCGCGCCGACTCTGCCGGGCTGGCGGCGGCTGGCGGCCGGCGAGAGCGCGCAAGGTTCCAAGTTGCCAAATCAAACTATCCGCGACGCCGCAGCTTGCTGGCCGCGGCGAGACCGACGGTGCCCAGCACCATCAAGCCCACCGTGGCCGGCTCGGGAACCGCGGTGGCCGGGAAGGCCGAGAACGACCCGGTGTGGGTGTAGCTGTCGATGGCGACACGGTCGAGGCTCATCGAGGTACCGGCAGCGGCAAACGACAGGAGCATCGACGAGGGGTTAGAGTCGGGAATATCCCAGCCAAGAGTCAGCAGGACATCGCCTGCTGTCCCCTCTTGCCTGTCAAGGTATTGTGGCGCGACATTGGCCACGCCATTGCCATCGTCGTACGACAGATCGATGGTCGACGGGTCGATCTCGGTCCCCAGCGTGACGATCTGTGCTACGACTCGGGTCGCATAGCCAGCGCCGTGGCCATAGTTGGGAATCGTAACATCAAAGGCGGTCGGAACCGCGAAGGAATAGATATTCCCGCCACCAGTCAACAAGATGAAGTCGTCGACCGTCTGCACAAGCGACGCCGTTGTCGGGCCAAAGGAACCAACGTCGGGAAGGTTCGCCCCGCCGTTGGCATTCGTGAAGACATCCCACTCGGCATAGAACGAATCGGCATCGCTGCGCGACCACTCCGTGAACGGGGCCGTGGCCCCATCGGGGACGACAAGTGTCGCCGCGGGTGCCAACGTGGACACTCCCATCAGCAGGGCCAGGGCTAACACGAAATCTCTTGATTTCATCAGACAAATCTCCAGTTGCAAAAAAGCGAGTTCAAAAAAAACAAATGCGGGCGGGCGATCGCCCCCACCCGTCCACCCAAGCGGCCTGGTGGCTCGACTTGACCGGCAGAGAGTCCAACCTCCTTTCAATGCCTCTCTGGTGAGGGGGGAAAAACGGGGAACCTCGGGGCGGTCCGCCCCAACGCGGGGAGGGACCTCCAAGCGGGGGATAACCGCAAGAAAGCGGTCAACCAGCTTCAGAGCGGCTGGCGAGAGGCCTTAGAAAGGGCCTCGTGGCGGGCGATACCGAGAATTGACAAGCAAAGCTGTACTTGCGATTGAGTCTCAGTAGCTATATATATACACAGCCGCCGGGTTATTTACAACCGCCCTTGCGAAAAAACCCGACCATTAGCCAATAAGTTTTGCGAGCCCACGTCATGCCCGAGAACACCAGTCCCCCCCCAAAGTCAGCTCCCGACGAGGGGAAGTCGCCTCCCATCCTGGAGTCGAAGGACCTGCTCGCCGGGCATCGGGCCGTCCACATTCGCCACGAGGGAGAACTCTATCGACTGGTGCTGACGCGGAACGGCAAGCT
>CAZYQQ010000120.1:0-14873 GCA_964650265.1 uncultured Planctomycetaceae bacterium | reverse complement strand
ATTCTTAAGCAACGTCGTTCGCAAACAATCAAAAAGTGACAGCTACAAAGGGCTGGTGTTTATGCTCATCCGTTCACTGAAAGCGTCTGTGAAAGATCGCTGGACCAGTTCACTCTTCTCAAAACGCGGCTTCTTGGCCGCGTAATTCCACTCCCGTTCTGGGAGCCTCATGACAGTGAATCATGCAAACTCGGCACGAAAATTGGACAGCGCTTTCTCAAGAACTTCAGTGCGCTCCCAAAGCGAACGCACATGAAGATCAAGCACTTCGGTTTTGATTCTGCCAAGGACTTGCCGGAGCTGCGACTCGGACGAGAAATTCCAAAACGAATATCGCTTTGCAGGTTCGTCGTCGCAAATCAAAAACCACAGCGGGACTCCCGCAGGTTTCCCGGCTTCGTCATACTTTTTGTCACCAAAGCCGATGACCACCGTGGGCGAGTAATTCGGTGCAGACTCCACTTCGTAGCCAACTTCAATGAACACATCGAATCGCTTAAAAATTACAGCCCCATATGATTCAGTTCGGACAACTTTAAAGCCGTCCATCCCTAGCGGCTCCGAGAGCTCACTGATACAGGTGGCATTAAAGTAGCCGCAAAGAAGCTGTTCCCAACCATTCATGTTCATAACTAAGGTCTTCCAAGCACCGACATGACTTCCTGCGGAGACACGACTTTCTGAAAACCCAGCCACTCAACTTCTACATCCTATCGTTCGCGCCCCACCTCAGTCAACAAAACAGCCCTTCCACCGCCACGAAGACCACTCCCGCCGTCAAGAACGGGTGTGGGCGCGCTAGAGTTGCGCAAGAAGGTGAATTCGGTTACCACGTTGGCAAGTCGGCTGCACTCTCTTTCGTGCTTTCGAGCTTTCGTGATCCTGAATGACCATCGTAGCGCTTCGCCGTCCGAGGGGTACCACTTTGATGGGGATCACGAAAGCGCGAAAGGACGAAAGTCGGAGGGTCGTGGGAATCCCAACCCGACCGCGTTAGCGAGGAGCGTGGGGGGACGGCTCGCTGACGATTTGGAGACAATCCCAGCCACTGACAATCAATCCCACTCACTCAACCTTTGACTTGTCGAAGCCGGTTGCCTGGCGGGCAATTGGTTGACACGTTGTTGTCAGCTTGAATTCCTGGCGTTCCAATACCTGCGCCGCGCCCAGAAGACAAGGCTGCTCGCCGCAGCAAGGCAGATTAGACTGCTCGGCTCGGGTACCGAGGCAAGTTGGAGCGTCAATGTCGCTCCATCCGCCAAGTAAGTCAGGTTATTGAAACTCGAGCTGCTTCTGGTCGCCGTGAGCTCGAATCGGAAGTCGGAACCATCGGCAAGCTTGCCTGACAGAACGCCCTCGCGAGACGTGAAGAGGCTGGAAGTGCTGTGGGAGAGACCGGTGACAGCGGCGTCGTCGAAGAAGGCGTGCTGTACGAGGAGATTGATTGTGCTGCCATCAAACACTTCCATGCCTCTGCCGTCGAGCATCCCCCCCTGAATATTGACGATCGACCCGCTCACATCGATGTCTCGCCCAATGCTTCCGCCGGAAATATTGACCAGGCTTCCGTTTTCAATGGACAACGCCGCTCCAATTCTTCCACCGGAGATATGGGCGACCGAATCGGGACCATCAAGTGTGATTCCTCCGTCGATTTCCCCGCCCGTCAGATCGAATTGGCTATTGCGAACCAAAAATTGACGGCCGATCAATCCCCCTGAGATCTGGACGGAAGCGTTGCGCACAACGGCATTGGCTCCAAGTGATCCTCCCGAAACACTCAACACCCCACCTTTGCGAAAATCGAGGCGTTCCCCGATGCTGCCCGCCGACAAATTGACCGTGGCGTTGAAAGTCTCCAGTCCGACACCGACGGTACCGCCAGCAACGTTGAGTTGACTGCCGACAGCCGAATAATAGTCGCCCATGTGGCTATCGCCGCGCAGTTCTAGCGACATGCCAGCACGCAATCCGGGGGGAACGGGGTCGGCCGCGCTGGTGAGGACGATGGGTGTTAGCTCGAGGTCGGGTAAGGCGACATACTGCAATCTGGCATTCCGCAACCTCTCCGAAGACCCATTGGCAGTGAAGACGAATGTCGAGCCATCGCGAAGGGTTCCGGTGAGAGATTGCCCTGTGGCCAGCGTGACCGTCAGGCCACGGATAGGTGCCCCGTCGAGCAAAAACTCGTTGCCGATCAGTGTCACCATGCTGTCGGCTCGGCCTGCGTCAAAGCGGGGAGCGAATCGACCGCCAGCAATATTGACGACATTATTTCCCCCGTCGGTAAACGCGCCCCGCAGCAGTCCGCCGTCGATGTTCAGCGCTGTGTTCGTCCTTGCCAAGATGTTGACAAACTCTCCACCTGTGATGCTCAACGTAGCGCCCCCGGCCGATTCGATGTTGCTGAATGAACCACCATGAATGCGGACGTCGCTTCCTGAACCGGCGGTAAAGAAAGCTTCAAACGTTGGGTTGCCCATCACATTCACGAGGCTGCCATTCTTTGCTTCAAACGACGAGCCTATTCTGCCGCCGGAAATATTAACGGTCGAATTGCGATTGGCGGAAAAATTTCGGCCGATGTTTCCACCACTTATATTGACCTCGACATTCGTGCTAACTCCTTGATCCGAAGCCAGGCCAGCCTGGAAGAAAATTCCGACTTCTCCCCCCTCGCTTACGTTGAGTTGAGTATTGGAACCGATGCTCGCACTGTTACCAATGATCTCTGGCGGCGCGTTGATCACCGTGCTAAAGCTCGAGGAGTCCGTCGCGGCATTGCCAGGTTGCACGCTGCCGCCGATCACCAGGACCAAGGGCAAGAACCAACGGGTGGCAATTCGGCTCGTGATGGCGATTCGTTCGGTCATTTGTCTGCTTCATTCGGGGTGCATGGACGAATGGAAATCAGCCGCCACGACTCACACATCCTGGGCAATAGGACGTCTTGCCTTGTGCGCGAGCCGTAACGAATCGCGCATGGGATCTCACTCGCGAAACCTGGATTTTTGGAGTAAGCGATTTGAAGGCTCAATTCTATGGCGACCGAATTGCCATTGCAACCAAATGCTAGCCCGATCGGCCCCGTCCAGAGCCGTAGGCCGGATCGCCAGCGCATCCACCCTAAAAATCTCCTCGTTTTTTTGACCCCCGATCTGTAACCGGCGTCACTTGCTTTCCGGGATTGCGCTCGGGTGGCAAAATCCGGGGCCTGGGGGGAACTCGACGCGGGGCCATGGCGTCCAACCACCTGGAGCCTCCCTTGGGCTACACTTGGGGAAGGTATTCCAGCCGTGCTGGGGCGACCTGGCTCGAGGCGGGGCACAACACGCTGGCACTCAAGAGATCACTCTCATGAAACATTGGTCCATCACCTTCTCGTTGGCGACAATCATGCTTGGTTTGTGCTTTCCTCACGCCTCCGCCCAGGACGAAATCGGTTTTGTCGAAACGTTCGCCCTGGCCGAGGATCGGGCGAAGGTGCTCGAGCAGTTGATACCGGGGACCGAGGAGTATTACTTCTATCATGCCTTGCACTATCAGAACACCAGGCAGGCCGAGCCGCTGGCCGAACTGATGGACAACTGGCGGAAGCGGGTCGAGTCGTCGGAGCTTCGCAACCTGATCGAGCGGCGGCAGCGGCTCATGGCCTACGACAGCGATCCTCAGCAAACGCTCGAGTGGTTGCGGCTCGAACTCGGGATCCACTTTGCCCACCAGCGAAGTCCCGTGCCTGGCCAGAAGCCAGACCTGCCGACAGCGCTCGACGAGGCCGTCATCAGCCGCCAGGCCTTCATCTCGCGGGCGACGGCCTCCCAAGACAATTTGAACGGCTTTGAGGATTCGGCGCTCGACTGGCTGTTGCGCGAGGGTGGGGTCGAACTGACCTCCGGGCGGCGGCGGGAACTCCTCTCGCGGCTCGACCGCCCCGACTACGAGCAGCTTGTCGACCTGGTCGTGGCCGATCTCCGCACCAGGGAGAGCCGGGGCTTTGGCGAGTTTGGCATCCATCGCCAACTGCTCAAGACGCAACTCGACGCGCTGGCCGACCTCAAGCCCGATCTGCGCACCAATACGAACTTCATTCACACCTATCTGACCAAGCTGGCCCCTGGGGCCGACGCCGATCCGAGCGACCCCGAGGTGCGGCAGCAACACCTCGAGCGGATGTGGGCTTTCGTCAAGGACCTTCCCCCGGCTCACAACTCGCTCAAGGCCCACGTCCTCCACGCGCTGCTCGACCACCAGCGGTCGGCGGGCAACTACGACCGCGAATTGTTCACAACCTACGTGAAGCTCCCCCGGCCGATGCCCTACATGGAGCCGCGCTATCTCGATAGCGACGCGGTGCGGCGTTTTCCCGTCAATTTGGGGGAAGATTTCGCCACGGTCACGCGCCGCCCCCCCATTGGGAACGATACGGCGCTGGTCCGCGACTACTTGCTCCACTTCTTGAAGGACGCCGACGGGGTCGCTCCCTGGACCGAGTGGATTCGCGACACATTTGTCAACCCGCTACTGGCAGAGGCCAAAATCGTCTCCGGCGCTCCCGATCGCGAGCGGTGGGCGTCGATGCTCTCGCCGGCCGCCTATCAAGAGCTGAAAGACCGCGTCGACATCGACCTCGCGGCGACCAACCCGCCGAGGTTCGAAGTGGGGGAAGAAGTCACCTTAGCCGCCGACATCAAGAACGTCGAGAAGCTGCTGGTGAAGGTCTACGAGATCAACGCCTTTAATGTCTATCTCACGACTCAACAGGAAGTGAGCACGGGGCTGGCGCTCGACGGCCTGGTGGCGGGATCGCAACAGGAGTCGACCTACAACGAGTCCCCCTTTCGCCGCGTCCGCCGCGAGTTCACGTTTCCCGAGCTGACGGGGAAGCGGGGGGTCTGGATGATCGAGCTGATCGGGGGAGGGCGGAGTAGCCGGGCCCTCGTGCGCAAAGGGGGCTTGCAGCACGTCGCGCGGCAGGGGGTCGCGGGGACGGTGTTATTGGTCCTCGACGAGCAGGGGGAGCCGGTCGACAATGCGTCGGCGTGGATTGCCGGGCGCGAGTTCAAGGCCGACGACGACGGGGGGATCACCATTCCCTACTCGACTGCCCCCGGTTCGCGGCCGATGATCCTCCGCGCGGGGGATGGTCAGGCGTCGCTCGCTTCGTTTCAGCACCCTGCCGAACACTACACGCTCGAAGCCGGATTCTTCGTCGACCGCGAGGCGTTGCGCGTCGGGGGGGAAGCGGTTCTGTTGGTGCGCCCCGACTTCCGCATCAATGGAGTAAAGGCTCCGCTGGCGCTGCTGGAGGACGTCAAGCTGACGATCACGTCGACCAATCTCGACGGGGTGAGCACCAGGGCGGAGGTCCCTGATTTCAAGCTCCACGATGACAAGGAAAGCGAATACAAGTTCGCCGTCTCGCCGGAACTCCTGTCGCTCACGTTCCAACTGACAGCCATGGTCGAACAGGTGACGACCGGCCAAAAGTTTCCCCTGGCGAGCTTTGCCTCGCGGAGCGTCAATGGCATCGACAAGACCGACCAGACGTTCGAACTCCACCTCAGCCGCATGGATGGCCATGCGGTGGTCGAGGTGCTCGGCAAGAATGGCGAGCGGCTCGCCGATCGCGCGGTGCGCTTCACGTTTCAGCACCGCGACTTCAAGGGGGGGCACTCCCTTTCGCTCAAGTCGGACGAAGGGGGACGGATCGACCTGGGGACGCTCGGCGACATTGCCCTGGTAACGGCCACGGCCGACGGCACCAGCGAAACCGTTTGGAACATCGCGGCCGAGGAAGATGCTCACAGCCGTCCCGCCATCTTGCAGATCGTCGAGAGTGGAACGCTGCAAATTCCGCACCTGGGGCGCGACACACTCTCGCGCGACGATTACTCGCTGCTGGCGCAACATGACGGAAACTTCACGACCGACCAGTTCGATAAACTCTCGCTCGCCGGAGGATTCCTGCTGATCGAAGGGCTCGCGCCTGGAGACTACAGCCTCAAAATCAAACGCGAGAACTATGTCCTGCCAATCCGCGTCACGGCCGGCAGGATGGTCGGCCGCTTTGCCGTCGGCAAACGACGGATTCTCGAAACGGCCCACGGGCTGCCGCTGCATATCGTTGCAGTCGCCGAGGATGAAGGAGACCTGGTTGTCAAACTCGCCAACGCCGGCGAAGGAACGCGAGTCCACGTGCTGGGGACGCGGTTCCAGCCGGCGTTTCCGCTACTGGGGACGCTCGGCGGGGCCTACGATCCGCCAGTGACGACGATCACCCGGTCGGCGTTCCGGAATCTCTACCTCAGTGGCCGCGATATTGGCGACGAGCATCGCTACATCCTCGACCGCCGCCAGCAGCCGACATTTCCCGGCAACATGCTCGAACGGCCCGGGCTGCTGCTCAACCCGTGGGAACTTCGCGAGACTGACACAGGGAAGCAGCAGGCGAACGCTGGCGGGGAATACGACGACCGGTCGGGCGTGGAACCTCCCCGAGAAGCGATGATCTCGACCCATGGTGGGCAGGCCGCGCGGCAGATCGACGACCTGTCGAATCTCGATTTCTTGAAGCATGGCGGAGTCGTGCTGGCGAATCTGTCTCCCGACGAGGAGGGGACGTTGCGGATTTCCAAGGAGCAACTCGGCGATCGCCAGGATGTCCACATCGTCGCCATCGGCGCGACCGACGCGGTCTATCGCCACGTCTCGCTGCCGGATGCCGGGGCCAGATTCCGCGACCTACGGCTCGCCGCGCCGCTCGATCTCGAGAAGCACTTCACCGAGCGGAAGGAAGTCGCCTTGCTCAAGCAGGGGGACGAGTTGGCGATTGCCGACGTCCGTGCCGCCGAAATGCAGGATTACGACACACTCGCGTCGGTCTACAGCCTCTACATGACGCGCAGCGGCGATGCGACGCTCGCCGAGTTCGCGTTCGTGATCGATTGGGATTCGCTGGAAGAGCAGGAAAAGCGTGCCCGGTATTCGAAGTACGCCTCGCACGAGCTGAGCTTCTATCTCAGTCGCAAGGCCCCCGAGTTCTTCGAAGCGGTCATTCTGCCCTACCTTCGCAACAAAAAGGACAAGACGTTCGTCGATCATTACTTGCTGGGGGACGACCTCGCCGGGTATCTCGACCCGTGGCGTTACAGCCGGCTCAACATGGCCGAGCGCGTGCTGCTGGCCGACCGGCTGGGGGAGGACGAGCGGGCCGCGACCAGGCGTCACCTGGCCGACCTCTACGCCCTGGTGCCTGCCAATCCAGCCGAGCGCGACCTCCAGTTTTTCACCGCGTTGCGGGGTCGCTCGCTCTCACTTGAACGAAGTAGCGGCGTCGACAGGCTCTATTCCTTCGCCGATGGAAGAGATGAGGCCGCGGAACCCGTGAACGCAGCGGAGGATCGCTTCGCCGCACCACGTGATGCTGCCGCTTCGAGTGTGCCGAGGCCAGCGGTCGCGGCGCCCCCCTCTCCTCCCGCCCGCGGGGGAAGACCGATGTCGGGAGAAGCGCTGGCCGAACGGGAGAAAAGCGAGCCGGAGTCGCGTTCTCGGCGGCTCGCGCGGAATCAGTTGGGGTTGCAGGAAGGGGTCGAAGCGGACAAGAAATTTAGTGCTGGTGGGGGATTCGGCTTCGGCGGTGGAGGGGGACCAGCGCAAGATCTGGAACTCCGCAAGAGCCTTCGCGGGTTCTATCGCCAGATGCCGGCCGTCAAGGAATGGGCCGAGAACAACTACTACCACATTCCCATCGAGCAGCAGCTTGCAGCCCGGGTGCCGATCAACGCATTTTGGCGCGACTACGCGGCCCACCTGGCCGAGCACAAGGAGCAGCCGTTCCTGTCGCAACATGTCGTCGTGCCGACCTCGAATTTCAGCGAGATGATGTTCGCGCTGGCGGTGCTCGACCTCCCGGCGAAGGCTGGGGAGCATGACGTGCAAACCGAGGACGCCTCCCTCACCCTGAAGGCGGCCTCGCCGACCATTGTCTTCCACAAGCAGATCAAGGAGGCCGCGGCGAGCGACGACAACACACCCGTCCTGGTGGGGCAGAACTTCTTCCGCCACGGCGACCGCTATATCCATGTGGAAAACGTGCAGCGCGACAAGTACGTGACCGAGGAATTCCTTCCCGGTGTCGTCTATGGTTGCCAGGTCGTGGTCACCAACCCGACCTCGGCCACGCAAAAGCTGGATGTCCTGGTGCAAATCCCCGAGCAGGCGATGCCGGTGCTGGGAGGGAAGCGGACCCGCAGCCTGCCCGTCGAGCTTGGTCCCTACGCGACGCAAAAGATCGAATACCACTTCTATTTCCCCCGGACCGGCGACTTCAGGCACTACCCGGTCCACGTGGCGCGGGACGAGGCGATTGCTGCTTGGGCCGAACCGTTCGTGTTCCACGTGGTCGCCGAACTCAGCCAGATCGACACGGCGTCGTGGGAGTATGTGTCGCAATGGGGGACTCCCGCCGAAGTGTTGGGGTATCTGAAGCAGAATAACCTCCACCGCATCGATTTGGAGCGGATCGCGTGGCGGATGCGCGACGTCGATTTCTTCAATCAAGCGCTCGACTTGCTCGCCAGACGGCATGTCTTTCATCCGGTGCTCTGGAGCTACGCCATCCACCACAATCGGCTCGACCGCATGCAGGAGTATTTGCGGACCAGTGAGGAATTCCTCCGCCGCTTTGGAGAGTTCGTCGAATGCACCCTGGTAACGGTCGACCCGGTCGAGCGGCATTGGATTCAGCACCTGGAATACAGTCCCCTGGTGAATGCCCGCGCCCACCGGCTGGGCCGGGAGCGCCGAATCGTGAACGCCGCCTTCCGCCAGCAGTACCATCGCTTGATGAACGTCCTGCGGTACAAGGCCGAGCTCTCGGAGCAGGACAAGCTCGACGTGGTTTACTACCTGTTCCTGCAGGACCGGATTGGGGAGGCGATTGGGTGGTTCGACACGCTCGACGCCGAAAAGCTGGCGACGGCCTTGCAGCTCGACTATCTGAAGTGCTATGTCGCCTTCTATCGCGAACAGCCAGGGGAAGCCGAAGCGATTGCGCGGCGCTACGAGGATTACCCTGTCGACAAATGGCGGGCGCGGTTCGCCAATGTCGTCTCGCAGGCCAGGGAAATCGATGGTGGCCAGGTCGCCGAGAGTGGGCGCGACGAGGCGAGCCGCGAAGGCCTGCATGACCAGCTTGCCACGACCGAGCCGGCCCTTGAAATGAGGGTCGTCGGCGACCGGATCGAACTGACCACGCAGAACGTGAAGCAAGTGACCATCAACTACTATGAGATGGATCTCGAGTTCTTGTTCAGCTCAAATCCGTTCGTCGAGAGCGAGGCCGATCGGTTTGGCGTGGTGAAGCCCAACCGGACCGACGTGGTCGACTTGCCGGCGGAGAAAGAGACGCACGGGATCGACCTTCCCCAGGAGTTCGCCGGCAAGAACGTGCTGGTCGAAGTCGTGGGCCCCGGTCGGCGTGTCGCCCAGGCTGTCTATGCCAACCGGCTGAAATTGCAACTCGTCGAACAATTTGGACGCCTCGAAGTCCGCGATGCCGAGACGAACAGGCCCCTCTCGAAGGTCTACGTCAAGGTCTACGCCCGCACTCCCGGGGGACCGCGGTTCTTCAAGGATGGGTACACCGACCTGCGAGGCAAGTTCGACTACACCAGCGTCAACACCGACGAGATGGGAGAAGTTTCCGAATTCGCCGTGCTCGTGATGAGCGAGACCCATGGGGCAATGGTCAAGACAGCGAAGCCACCACAGCAGTAGCGGCCCGGTTGGTCCCAGAGACATCTTCAGGTCGCTGCGAAGGAGCCATCGACTTGCGCCTGGGCGCAGCCGACCCTCTCCGCGGGGCGGGCTGGCAGCGACAACTGGCCGCACCTCGCGGGGACACACTTTGCATTGCGATCTCGGATTGGGAAGGGGGACCGATTTCCTTCTCGCGCCCCCTAAGCTAGATTCGAGGGTGGACTTGCGCGGTTTCGCGGGTCAGGGCCGATCACGGGCCCAACGAAGTCTGTTCATCAGGAGCAAGCATGCAGATTCAGGTCAACACCGACAACAACATCCTGGGGGACGCCCGGCTGACGGAAGTGGTCGAGGAGACACTCACCAGCGCCCTCGGACGATTTGCCGCGCGGATCACCCGGGTGGAAGTCTTTCTGACGGACGAGAACAGCGACAAGAAGATTGGGGAAGACGACAAACGGTGTGTGCTCGAGGCACGGGTGGCAGGCCAACAACCGATCAGCGTGCGAGACTCTGGCGCAACCGTGGTCCAGGCCCTCGACGGGGCGACCGAGAAGTTGGTCACCTCGCTCGATCGTCAATTTGGCCGCATGGACGACAAGAAGGGACGAACCTCCTTTTCGGGGGACGAGAAGTATACGGGCGAGAATCCAGGCGAAGAAACGGCCCCGGACGAAACGTCGTAGGGTCTCGAAAGGAGCCTCCAGCGGCGGGTCGGTTCCACGATGGACCGATCGGCTAAAGCGCCAAATCGCGCCACACCAGGTCGTCGTCTCCCACTTCCCATTCGGTGGTGAAGAACCCGGCGGCGCGGAGGTCGCTATCCCCTTCGGCCAGCGTATCGGGACCGAGGATCATGAGGTCCGGGTAGTGGACTCCCGCCATGAAGTAGCGAAGGCGACTGGTGAGCCGCATTCCCTGGACGTTCGTCCCTCCCACCACACCGACCAGGGCCGTGTCGCTCCCCGGGCGGGGTCGAACCATCAGCACCCCGAGCGCCGAGCCGGCCTCGGGGCGAAGGTCGACCTGGACCTGATCGCGGCGAATCTGAACCGGCGAGAGGGAGAGGAGGGCGGGCCAGGCCCCATTGGTATCGGCGTTGCCGTAGAGGACCACATTGCGATCGCGGTCCTCGTCGGCCTTGAACTGGGTGTCGGGGATCACCTCGAGCGATCCGCCCCCCCGGTAGTAGAACGATTCGGCGTCGAACCGGGCCTTGGCGCGGGCCCATGCCGTTTCCTCGTCGCTCCCCTTGGTGCCGTAGACGAGCACCGGGTCGTTGTCGAACACTTCCTTGAATCCCCCGGGCCGATGGGGCCCCTTGAGTTTTTTGTCCGACAGCACGCGCGACCATTGATTTCCGCGCTTGGCAAACCACACTTCCCCACTCGCCGGGAGCCCCCTCAGTCGGATTGGCGCGGTGCCATCGATCCGCACGGTGAAATTGGTCTGCTCGGGAACTGATCCCTTGGTGAGAAAGAGTCGATTGACGTTTTCCGTTTTGATTTCGATCGTCGGATTCTTGTCCCCCTTGCGCTCGGCGCGGAGCGTGCTGAGCTGATAGGGATGCGTTTGCGCTCCGATTCCCACCCAGTGGCGTTGGGCCACGGTGGCGAGATCGGCGGTCGCCAGTTCGACGACGGAGGGCCCCTCGCTAGCAAGACTTCGCGAGGCGAGAAACTCCATCGTCGCTTCGTCGTCGAGAGTCGCGCCATCCCGCCCGCTATCGGCCCCCACCCGCTCGCGGAACTTGTAGTCGTCGTGGACGGCGGCGAGCGATTCCATCAGCACCCGCGCCTCGGCCAGGGGGACCTGCTTGTCCTCGGAGCCGTGCTGGACATAGATGCCCATGCCGCGGAGGTTGACCATCAGCTTGTCGGTTGCGCTGGGGCTCGCGCAGCGGAGCATCATCTCCTGGGGCGGGGTCGGATCGGCATACTGAGGCATGCCGCCACCATAAGTCCACAGCGTCGACCAGGCCCCCGAGGTGGCGATCGCGGCGAATCGCTGCGGCTCGCTCGAACCAAGGACCAGCGCGCCGTGACCTCCGGCCGCATAGCCTGAAAGATAGATTCGCTGGGGATCGATGGCAAAGTGGACCTGGGCATCGTCGAGCGCCTCGAGGGCATCCTGGCGCGACCAGTCTTCCCAGTCGAAGCCGTAGGTGCCGCGCCCCGAGGGGGCGATCACGTGGGCCCACGTCTTGGCCGAATAATGGTCGATAAACTCGCGGGCCGAGGTCCCCAGACCATGGAGTGCGACGATGGCCCCCTGGGCGTCGGTCGCCGAGTTGTCGTCGGTCACCAGGTCGCTGGCCGCGGTCGTCCCGGAGGCGGGTCGGATGGCGTACGACTGAACGCTGCCATCGATCCTGCTGCGGAAGGTGCGGACCTGGATTTCCCCCTGCGCGACGAGCGAGAGCTCGAGTTGCTGCAAGGCGAGGGTCTCGTCGCCACGCTTGAGTTCGATCGTGACCGGCAAGGAGTGGCTGGTGGCCGAACTGGGAATCGCCACTTCGAGCGAGGCGTGATAGAAAGTCGCCGCACCGGTCCACGGGAAGGACGTTTCGATCGCCTCTCCCCCTTCGGCTCGGGCAACGAGTCGCGCTCCCTCGATTGGCTCGCTCGTGGCATTCACCACGGGGATGCCGATCCAGACCCGCTCCTCGGTCCCCACCACCGGCGTGGGCACGACCGCGCGCTCGGGGACCATGAAGATCGGGCTTTCGGGGCGGACCAGTTCGGCGTGCAGTTCGGGCTGATAGACGTGAAACACCAGCTCGTTCGTCCCCTTGTGGAGTTCGATCGGCAGGTCGAAGTCGCCGAGGCGATAGACGTCCCCCGCGCGGAGCTCGCCATTGACGTAGACGGCGGCGTGCCCGCTGGCCCGCAGCAGCATAACGCCATCGGTGGGAGCTTCGACCTGGGTGACGGCGTAGCCTCCCCCCGCGATCGACTGGGTGGCCAACACCCCTTTGGCGTCCATCTTCGCCGCGCGCCACTTCATCGTGCGCCCTTCGGCGGGAGTGAAGTTGTCCCCCGGCTTGGGTGTCTTCCATTCCCCTTTCGCCAGCGCGGCCTCGACGGGATCGACTTGAATGGCGGCCCGGCCGTAGGTTCCTCCCTTGGGGATGACGACAAACTCGCTGAAGGAAAGCCTCGCGGGCAGTTCGGCCGGTGGCTCTTCCTGCGGGGCCTCTTCCTTTGGTGCGGCTTTCTCTTGCTCTTCAGCCGCGGGCTGCTCTCCTTCAGACCCCTCGGGCTTCATCTCCTCCTCTGCCGGCTTCTCTTCGGGCTTGGATTCCTCGGGCTTTGGTTCTTCGGGCTTTGCCTCCTCGGTTTTGGGCTCCTCGGGTTGCGGAGTCTCCGCCTGCTTCTCGGGTTCGTTCGAGGGAGCTTCCTCCGAGGGCTTTGGCTCTTCGGCAGGGGGCGTCTCTTCAGCAGGCTTTGGCTCTTCGGCCGGCGGGTCGTCACCTGTGCCAGGAGTCTCTTCTTGAACAAGGAACTCGAAGCCGACATCCGCCACCAGCGGCATCGTCCCCGCGAGGGCGCTCCCCATGGAGAGCAGGAGCGCGAGGGCAAGTCCAATGACGAGGCGGGGGGTCCCGCGACCAGGTTGGAACATCATGGCGGCAGTTCGGATGAAAGGTCGGCCGCGCGTCCTTGCCGCGGTGAGGGAATGAAGGGAGTTTCGCCCGCCCGTATTGGGGGAGACCTTCCAGTGTACTCCCCTCTCCGCCCCGCCGAAACTCCGCAATCGGCCTATCTTGCACTCGGCGGCGGACTGTTCGGTCCAGCCGGCACAGACGGCCCAACGGGGCTCGATTTGCTGGCGTTTTCAGCCCAGACCTCGCCTCGCCTTGAGGTCCTTGAGCAGGGCCAGGGCCCCGCCGATTTCCGCCCGTTGCCGTGCGGGCTCCTGGGGGATTTCCCGCTCGATGGTGAGCGGGCCGGTATAGCCGATCTCGTCGAGCACCGTGAGGAAGGCGTCGAAGTCGACCGACCCTTGGCCCAGGGGCATTTCGGCCCCCCAGGTGACCCCCGGCTCACTGCTCCAGTTGGCGTCCTTGCAGTGGACGCTGCCGACCCATTTCCCCAGTTGCTTCAGGGCGGGGAGCGGCTCGCTCACCCCATAGAGAATCATGTTGGCCGGGTCGAAATTGATGCGGATGTTCGGGCGGTCGACAGCCGTCAGGAAGGCGTCGAGCACATCGGCCGGTTCCTGCCCCGTTTCGAGGTGAAACCGCTGGCCGTTGCCGGCGCAAACATCGCACATCTGCCGCGTCACCTCGACCAACTCGCCATACTCGGGATCATTGGCATCGTGCGGAACGAACCCGAGATGGAGCCCCACCGCCTCGACCCCCAGCTTGTGGGCGAAGTCGATAATCGAACGAAGTTCCGCGACCCGCTCCTGACGAAGCGCGCGCGGCACGAGGCCGATCGTCTCGACGGTCGCAGGAATGCTGGCGTAGCTCTCCCCCTCGAAGCCGGCGAAGACGCAGGTCACACGAATACCAAGCCGGTCGAGCAGCGCGCGGAACTCTTCGATCCGCTCGGGGGTCCGTGATTCGGAATGGGGAGTATGAAGATGGACGGTGGTCACCCCCAGCTCGTGCGCCACCTGGAGATCGACACCAAGCCCGGCATCGATACTGGCAAAGACACCGAGGGGCCATTTTTCGGACATGGGAGCACTCGTCGAAGGGTCGTGATGGGGCGGGAGGGTCTTATCAATGTAGCTCGATCCTCCGGATCGTTGAACCCTCGACAGACTCGGCACACCGGGTGACCAAGAGTGCGGATGGCAAGTCCCGAGAGCAAAGACAGATCAGCTCGGGAACGCCAATCTTGTCACAAGTCGCAATCGACCTTTTCTGCCGCCTCGCTGACGCTTCGAGTTAAGATTGGGCGGCTCCCCCGATCGATAAACCACTTGTCTGGCGCGATTTTCGATTTTCTGCGAACTTCTTGGTCGAAATTGGGCACCGCCCGGTATAGATTCGCTGTTACGCCTCGAAGTAGGTCCGTGGCCGCTGGCCCGGACCTTGCGCGCATGGAGAGCTTGGACGGACCATCCATTCAAGGTCCGGTCCAGCGGACACGGACCTACTT
>CAZYQQ010000119.1:0-15056 GCA_964650265.1 uncultured Planctomycetaceae bacterium | reverse complement strand
GATTTTGGGTTGGTGTGATAACTACCAATGTCCACCAGGGCCTTTTTCGCGCCTACGAAGCCATTGAAATCGCCTTGTATCACTCGCTAGGACGCCTGCCCGAGCCAGATTTCACCCACAGATTCTGGTGAGGAGGCTCTTTTTCAAAGGTCATTGCCGCCTCGAACGGCTAGCTCGTCGCGGCGGGGCCTGCCAGGTGATAAGCCTGGCCACTCTGCAGCATCGACACCATCACACACCAGATGCGGCGGGCCACGGCAGTGATCGCTTTCTTGGCTCCGCAGCGAAGCTTGAGCTTGTCGTAAATGCGGCTCCAACGACGGGTTTTGTTCACCAGTCGCCAGGCGGTTTCGATCAGGATCGTTCTCAGCAGCCGTGACCCGGCCTTGGTGATCCCCAGTTGTTTCGCCTTGCCCGCGCTCTCTCGGATGCCGGGAGCGAGCCCCGCGTAGGCGGTCGCTTTGCGTTGGGAGCCGAAACGGCGGATGTCCCCCACTTCGGCCAGCACGACATCGATGGTCACCGGTCCCACGCAGGGGATGCTCTCGAGCACCGCCCGGGCTTCCTGCTCCGCGAGCGGGGCCTGCTTGGCAAACGCGGCCAATTGCTTGTCAGCCCGCTGGAGTCGTTGCGCATGCTGATCGAGTTCCTCGCAGAGCTGGTCGACCGCGAAGCGATCGGCGGCCAAAAGCGTAATTGTTGCCAGGTACTCACGTCCCTTCAGCGAAAACAGGTCCTTGATGTCGGCGTTGTAGTGGGCGAGAATCCGCCGCAGCTTGTTCTTTACCGACGTGATTCGGCCCTGGATGTAATGACGCTGACGGACCAGCACACGATGCTCACGTACCCGCCGTGTCGGTCGCCAGGCCTCGGGAATCTGGTTGAGCGCCAGGAACTCGGCCAAGGTCTGGGCGTCGAGCTTGTCCGTCTTCCGCTTGCTCTGGGCGATCACGCGCAAGTGTCCCGGGTGGGCCAGCACGACCCGGTCGGCCGAGGGCTCGAGCAGCTCGGCAAACCACTCGTAGCTGGCCGTCGCTTCGATCACGACCTGATACTCCCCTACTCCTGCAAAGAAATCGAGGATCGTCTCCTCCTGGTCACAGCGAAAACGCCGCCGCTGGAGGATCTTTCGCTCACGATCCGCTAGTTCCACGACACACACGCTGATAGACTGTTTGTGAAGGTCGACGCCGACGTAACGCATGACTTGCTCCTTGTGTGAAGACTAACGGGGTTTCCGAAAAACACCGGTCTATCACGAATCTCAAGGAAAGTCAGCCCGTCGGCTCGACCTTCGCTTTGCTCATAGTGTCATCCTACTTCGTCTTATCCTATCCATCCTGTTTATCGATGTCCTTTCCCTTGCTGGAGACAACCGTAAGACCATGAGACTGAACATCGCGTGCGTTGCCATGTTGGTGATCCCGTGGGGAATATATTCGTGTTCCGTGGCGGCCTTGGCCGACGAACCCGTAGCTGCGGAGGCCGTTGGCCGTCCCGTGCGGATTGTGAGCATGGCCTTTCAGAACGGAAACCTCGAAGAGATATTGAGCCGCATCGATCGCGAAGCGGCACGCGGGACCGACCTGATCGTTCTCCCCGAGACGTGGCGAGGCCAAAATGCCGGCTCGATGGAGCCGATCGATGGCCCCACCACCACGGCGGTCGCCGAACTTGCCCGGCGGCATCGCACCTACATCCTCTCCCCCATCGACTTGATCGACAGTGCGGGGGACCGGCGGAATACGGCCGTGCTTGTCGACCGCGAAGGCAAGGTGGCGGGGACCTACGATAAGAACTTCCCCTTCCTGCCGGAACTCGATTATCAGCCTCCCGTGCGGCCCGGCGAACAGATGCCGGTGTTCGAGACCGACTTCGGCAAGCTGGGGGTCGCCATCTGCTTCGACGTGAACTTCCCCGAAGTCTGGCAGCAGCTCAGCGATCAGGGGGCCGAACTGGTCGTGTGGCCCAGCGCCTACTCGGCGGGGACGCACTTACAGGCGTACGCCCTCCTGCACCACTACTATATTGTGACGGCCACCTCGGGAAGTGGCGACATTCAAGCCTACGACATCACCGGCCGCCGACTCCTCGACCAACCGCGCCAGGGAGACGCCAAGGAGATCAATGTCGCCTCGCTCACTCTCGACCTCGACCGCGGCATCTATCATCACAACTACAACATGGGGGGGCGAGACAAGCTGCTTCGCGAGCGCGGGGCGGATGTGCAGGTCGACGTCGAAATGCCGCGCGAGGAGTGGTTCGTCCTCCAAGCCAGGCGGCCCGGCGTTTCCGCTCGCCAGTTGGCGGCCGAGTACGGGCTAGAGGAACTCCGGGCCTATAATGCCCGCAGCCGCAAGGTTGTCCGCTCCTCGCGGCAGGAACCTGTCGCGGGCGATCCGAACACCGGCCCTTGATGGCCGACTGGGCAATATTGCGGGGGTAAGGCAAGCTGTGCCGCCCCCTGCCCGGGCCAACCGCATCCCCCAACTGCCCTAACCCGTTCGCTCCGGCCCCCTCGGCGAGGTCGCGGGGATAATTCTTTTTTCGGGGCAGTTTTGCGGTCACTTTCCTCTCCCGATCTCGATTAACCAAGAGGCAGGGAGGCCGACGCGGACAGGGACGCCCCCAACACGACCCCGGGTCCGGTGGTTCTTCAATTGGTCCCCCCCCGCCTGAGGCTGCCGGCCCGGGGTCATCTTTTTGACGCGAGAGAAACGTTGGCACTCTCGCAATGGATCTCGAGCACGAAGAATAGGACGCGGATCCTCAGGATCGAGCAGGATTTTCAGGACCAGAGCGTCTCGCGAGCGATCCGTGCTTGTCCGAAAAAATCAGTGGTGATCTGTGTCCCATAACTTCACTTTTCGTTCGGCTTCGACTTCCGCTTCACCTCTTCTTGCCGTTGCGGAATGAGTACCACGCGCAACAGATTGTGATCGTCGTTGCAGCCCGGGATCGTAAACTCATGCGGCCGTCCCAAGTCGATCGTCTCGCGAAACTCGGAGATCCGTGTCTCCTTTCTTGAGGGCGAGCGTTTGAAATGGCTGATCGCGACATCAAGTGTCGCGCTCTTGTGATCGGCATCAACGAGTGTGATGGAGACACCGGCATCGATGAGCCGTGCGCCCGTTTCGTCGATCGTTCCGACTTCACATGTGGAGGGACTCTTGAAGTCTGGCCGTGATAGCTGGACTTGGGGGCGACTAGCCAACCGCTCCTTGCCGTCGTCGCCGATGTAAATTTCACAATCGACAATCACGCCGCTCTGGATAGCATCGGTGCTGGCACGGGCAGATTTTGAACTGTCACTCGACGGATCGCTCTCGCTACCAACAACCGCCCCTGCCCCCACGACGACCATTGCCAATAGCATCGCCAACGCTCTAGACATCTCTCATCCTCCTTGATTGGGCCGGAGTGGTTTTCCGACACTCTACACCGAACCCGCCACTCCGCTCAAGTTGAAAAAGCCCCCTCTCACACTGGTCGAATTGCACGAAGAATGGGACGCGGATCGGCAGGATTTACAGGATGGCCACCAGAGAACCTCAAACTCCTCTCGATGCGTCAGCGCGAGCGGTCACGACCGAGGTCGAAGTGAAGCCTAATGCGCTCGCTCGACACATCCTACATTACTTCCCCCGATTCACGCTATGAAGCCAAGAAGTCCGGCAGCGCCTTCAGCCATGTTTCACAGTCGGGGCAATCTCCTGTGAATTCATTTCGTTCATGATCATAATAGTAAATGGCTGAACTGGGGCCCTCCCGCGACGATACGCAAAAATAATCGCCGTTGCCAATGGCATAGAACGGAATCATTTCGCTCAACCAGGCTGGGTTCTCACGAATCTCGAAATCGTAGGTCAGTTCGATTCCGTCGTTACCGTTATTGGGACCATCTCCTACATTCATGATATCACCAGGAAAATCAAACTCTGCCATTAATTCGATGAAGCTTCGCAGGCCCGATGGAAACTCACACGAGAATTTTTCCTCCAAAGCCTTCCACTCATCTATCGTCGGGGGCCGATACACTCCAGCGGCCCTTGGAATACAAGATTGCAGAATTGCTCGTACTTCGTCTTTTGTCATCGCTTCTTAAGTCCCGAATGTCGTCCTTCGACTGCGATTCGACTTACGTTCGCCCTGCTGCATGCCAATTGGTGTGCCAAAAGGGCTAAGGACAGCCACGTTGGAAACTACAGATCACGGATCTGCGTAAACGATCCGTGGTCATCCGAATGAATCAGTGGTCGTCCGTGTCCCAAAAACATCCTCCTACTCAGCACACCCTTCACAGGGTGTGACACCCATGGCCCTCGACCTCTGACCTCCGACCTCTCACCTCCAATCCCCGACCCCTGGCCCCCGACCCCTCCTCCCCTCTTCACGCCGACTCCACCTCCCGCTCCCCCACACTCATCCCATGCGCCGGGTAGAAAATCGCCAGCGCATCATGCGCCAACTTGGTTGCCGTGCGTGTCCCGCCGCGGTCGATTTGCGCCGCGAGCGCTTCGAGTGGCCAGCGTCCCTCGGGCCAGCGGACTGCCAACACCTTGCCGCAGTCTTCCAGCAGTTGATAGACCCTTGCCCGGGTCACCCCCAAGGCGTCAGCCTGGTGCTTGACGGTGGGGACGGTGTCGTCGGCTTGGAGCCGTTGGCGAACGATCTTGGCGACATTCTCTCCCAGGTCGGTCTCCAGTTGCTTGAGGAGCGGCGTCAGCAATTGGCGACGGAGTTCCGCGGTTTGAGGTGTGGCCCTACTGGCGAGCTGCTCCATCACCCAGCGATGGATGGGGGGGATGAATCGCGGGATGAGGTCGAGTTCCAGCGTATCGCTTCGCGTCGACGTGGCGACCCCCTCGTGGACCAGGCAGAAGACCTCGAGGATCGCGTTGATCCGTTTCTGGCCGTGGGTGCGAAGGCGGCGGATTTGGGCGAGCGTTTTGTCGGCATACTCGGCAAGCGGGGTATGCCAGATGACGGTCGGCAGGGCTTGCAATGTGGGGGCGAGCCGGCCGAGCTTGTGCTGGCCAAAGTTGTGCCGCACCACCGACTCGCACCACGTGCCCCAGAGCGCCTCCGACACCTGACTCGGGTCGAACCCGCTCCGGGTCGCCTCGCTGGCCGCGGCCCGGCGCTTGGCCGGGGTCATGCCGAAGGGTTGGTCGTTGGGTGTTCCCTTGGCGACGCGACGGAGGAGTTCGAAGAACCCGACGATCTTTTTCTGACCCACCCCGGGTGTCGCCATCAACTCGTCGAGGGGCCACTCGAGCAGTTCGCGCAAGGGGCGATCGAGAAAGGCGATCGGCAACCGCCGGTCGGAGGTGAGCACCCAGTAGGAGAGCTGGCGGTCGAGCCGGCCATCGTCGGGGAGGGCGAGAAGCTGGTTGCGGAGCCGCTGGTAGGTCCCCACCAGCCGGTAATGATCGGTCGAAACGGCTTTCCTAGCCATACTATCTTTACCCGTAAGGGCCCTCTGCCGTGGAGGCCATGCGAACGTTGGTCGCACCGGCCGCGGAGGGACAAAGGATCGGCCTCACGGAGAGCTGAAGGAAGCCTCACGGCGAGGTTGTACCCGCACCCCTCGAGCGCGTGCCAGCACGCCGAGGTTTGGAATTCATCCGGTCATCCATATCCACCAGAGATCCTGCTTCGCCAGAGTCACAGGTGCGCGCCAAGAATGCCTTTACTACAAAACCAGAGCGCTGATGGAGGGTGGAAAGAGAAATTCATCTCTTCCGAGCACATTCTTGAGTTGCCTGCGGCAATTGTCAAGTTGAGTTTGACAAAAAATGGCTTTTTTTCCGACGACTCATGGCCGAGTGGAGGCCAGGCCGACTTCGCGCGAACGCTGTCGATCCTTGGGGGCGATAAACTCCGAGCGAACCTGTCGCCTCGCAAGGACGGGCTGACTACACTAGAAGTGGCCGTAGGGCAGGCTTCCAGCCTGCCGCAACACCGTAGGGTAGGCTTCCAGCCTGCCAGTAATATCAACAATCGGCAGGCTGGAAGCCTGCCCCACGTTATGCGCACAACTGGATGACGTCTGTCACTTCGCTTCCGATTTCGGCCCATTCCGAACGCGCCGCCCCACCAGCCCGCGACACCTTGGACCGTTTTTGCGTCATCGGCGCGGGGACCTCGGGCCTGGCGGTCGTCAAGAATTTCGCCGAGCATGGCATCCCGGTCGACTGCCTCGAGCGACATCACACCCTGGGGGGGAACTGGTGCTACGGCCACCCGGCCAGCAGCGTCTACCGCTCGACCCACCTCATCTCGTCGAAGAAGCTCACGGAGTACTCCGACTTCCCGATGCCGGAGCACTACCCCGAGTACCCCAGCCACCAGCTCGTCTTCGAGTATTTGCAGCGCTACGCCGACCACTTCGGGCTCGAAGAGCATATCGAGTACAACACGCCGGTCCGCTCCGTTCGCCGGGCGCCGCCCCACGGGTGGGACGTCGAACTCGAAAATGGCGAGGTTCGCCGCTACCGGGGGATCGTCGTTGCCAACGGCCACAACTGGGACCCCCGCTGGCCCGAAATCCCAGGGCACTTCGATGGCGTCGTCCTCCATTCCTGCCAGTACAAGACCCCCGACGTGCTCGAAGGGAAGCGGGTATTGGTGGTCGGCGCGGGAAACTCCGGCTGCGACATTGCCGTCGAGTCGGCCGGGCATGCCACCCGGACGTTCCACAGCTTCCGCCGCGGGTACCACTTTCTCCCCAAGTTCTATCGCGGCATCCCCATCGACCAGGTCGGCGAGCGGATGCTCTGGCTGCGGATCCCCCTCACGCTGCGGCGGCTAATGTCCTATGTCGTGGTGCGGCTGATGCTCGGCAACCTCCGCGAGCTGGGTTTACCGAAGCCCGATCACCGGCTGTTCGAGACTCACCCAATCATCAACTCGCAACTCGCCTACCACGTGGCCCACGGCGACATCGCCATCAAGCCCGACGTGGCGGAGTTGTGTGGGGAAGAGGTCCGGTTCGCCGACGGCTCGCGCGAACAGGTCGACGTCATCATCCACGCCACCGGGTTCAAGATCACGATCCCGTTCGTTGACCCCAGTGAACTCAACTGGCACGGCGAGCGTCCTGACCTTTATCTCAACATCTTCCACCCCGAGCGCGACGACCTGATGGTCTGCGGGTTGATCCAACCCGACAGTGGCCAGTGGGGGCTGGTCGATTGCCAGGCCCGCTTGATGGCCCGGTACATCAAAGGACTGGACCAGGGCACCGCAAGCGCCCTACGATTCCGCGAGCGCAAGCGCACAAGTCGCGCCGCACTCAACCGAGGCATCCGTTACGTCCCCTCCCCACGGCATTTGCTGGAGGTCGAACACTTCAGCTACCGCCGCACCTTGGAGCAACTCGCTCGGAGACTTAAGTGAACTTCACCACCTGGCACCTCATCGTCTTGAAACTCTCCCCGGCCCTCGCCACTTCCACTCGGCGAGCCAAGTATCGCCCCGCGGCACACAGCCCCCACCACTGGCACTCGGCCGGCTCCCGCCGCGCGGGTCGCGGGTTGGGGAGTTTGAATGGTTTGGCGTCGCATCGACGGACGCCTCGGGGGGCGATTGCGAAGAGCAGCGGGTAGGGCCTTGCGCCAGCCCTTTGTAGCTAGCAGTCTTTCAGTCTCTAAAACAAGGTGTTTTCGAAGAGGATCACGACCGCGTCGTGGTCTCTTTAATAACGGCGATCCGAAAATCAACTAGTTTTCTAGACTCAACCAAATACGGCTTCAGTGCTAGCTACAAAGGGCTGGGCCTTGCGCCCCACTGGCCCATCTCGGCGTCTTGCATAGCACTTGAGTCCATGCCGACCGAACTAATCATCTACACCGACGAATCCGACAAGGAAGGCGAGTATTTCTCGAACTTTTACGGAGGAGTTTTGGTGCGATCGCGTGATTTGGAAGCCGTGATTGCCAACTTGGATAACTGCAAACAACAACATCATCTTTTCAATGAAATCAAATGGCAAAGGGTCACTGAGAATTATTTGGAGAAGTATGTCGCCGTCATAAATACCTTCTTCGACGTCGTTGCGACGGACAAGGCGAAAGTGCGTATCATGTTCACCAGCAATCAGTACGTCCCCCAAGGGCTGACCAGCGAACAGAGGCAAACAGAGTACCACCGCTTATACTATCAATTCATCAAGCACGCTTTTGGATTGCAGCACGCCTCCCGAGAGTTGACGCCGCCCATTCAGATGCGACTCAACCTCGATCAAATGCCGACCAGCAAAGAGGAAACAGCGCAGTTCAAGTCCTACGTTGATGGCCTTAACCGCAACAGGGTATTCAATAGAACCGGCGTGCGATTGAGTCGGCGACAGATTGCCGAGGTGGATTCAAAGAATCACGTTCTGCTGCAATGCCTCGACATCGTCCTGGGGTCGATGGCGTTTCGGCTAAACAACAAGCACTTGGCGAAGCCACCTGGAGAGGTCCGACGCGGCAAGCGAACGATTGCAAAAGAAAAACTCTACAAGCACATCTCGACACGAATCCGGCGGATTTATCCGAACTTCAACATCGGGGAATCAACCGGTACGCAAGGCGATGTTGCCAATCGCTGGAAGCACCCTTACCGGCACTGGAAGCTGATACCCAAAAACCATCAGCGGGACTTGACGAAGACCAAGCGCTAAAAAAAGAGCCCCGTGCTCACTATGCCTTTCGGCGTGCCCCAAGTGGAACTTGGGGCTTCGAGAGCGACAGGGCCTATGGCTATTATCGGACCTAAATGACCCGAAGTCAATGGAAAGACGACGAACAGCACCAAAATCACCGTATTCGCCCCCTCCGCGGGCGCAAATGTCTGCTTACGCAGCTTGCCAGCACAAAAGAATAGAACGCGGATTTTCAGGATTTGGCAGGATTGTCGGGATCAGAAAATGCGCCGCGTGGCGCGAGTCCTTGGAATACACATAAGGAATAGGACACGGATTGAAGAGGGATCGTATCTGGTCACCACGGATCAGAAAGCGCCTTGTGGAAAGCGGTTCGCGACAGGTACCTTCTGATCCGTGGTGACCCGCTTAAATCTGTGTTCATCCGTGTCCCATCGTTGAGGAACACTCTTGCAACCATGGCTCTCGACGGAGACCGTCGAGCCACAATAAGACGACATCCTGCTGATCCTGCCAAATCTTGAAAATCCGCGTTCTATTCTTACTGGCTACCAACGCCCAGGCTGGAATTCACACGCGAAACAACTTGCTTTTCGTTAAATATGTCGTATTATTGGTACCGTGAGTACCCAAATAGTGACATATTTAACGAAATTGCTCGATACCCACCGCCCGGGCACGGTCCTCCTTGCGCCGTGGCTCGAGCGGCTGGGGATCTCTCGCGACCTTCAAAAACGCTACCGCCGTAGCGGGTGGCTGGAATCGATCGGAACAGGCGCGTTCAAACGGCCAGCCGAGGAGGTGACTTGGCAGGGAGCCCTTCATGCCCTGCAAGCTCAAGCACACCTAGCTTTCCACGTGGGAGGGATGACGGCACTTACGTTGCAGGGCTACGCCCATTACGCGCGGCTCGGCAGTGCTCCCGTTTACTTGTTCTCGCCCCCCAAGATACTCCTCCCAGCTTGGTTTCAAAAACACGACTGGGGTATGCCGGTCCGGCATGTTCGCACGTCGATCCTACCGGACGTGCTCGGCCTGACCGACTTCGATGCGGGAAACTTCTCGATCAGAATCTCGTCACCCGAACGGGCGATGCTCGAGTTACTCCACCTCGCACCCGGCGAAGCGGATCTCGTCGAGTGTTTCCATGTTATGGAGGGACTAACGACATTGCGCCCAAAGCTGGTGCAGCAACTTCTCGACGCATGCACATCGGTGAAAGTAAAACGTCTGCTGCTCTACATGGCCGACAAAACTGGTCACGCATGGTTGAGTCGAGTTGATGTCGGTAGCGTCGACCTTGGCACCGGGCACCGCCGCATCGTCGACGGCGGTATCTATGATGCCAAGTATCAGTTGACTTTGCCTCGGGAGTTGGTGGAGGGATGATCGAGCCAGTCTATCGCGCGCAGGCGGAGCTATTGCTTCGTGTACTCCCGACAGTTGGTGAAGAAGAGCGGTTTGCCCTTAAAGGGGGAACGGCCATCAATCTCTTCGTCCGCGACATGCCGCGCCTATCGGTCGCGCGATTGAAGACGAACAAGCTCAAGCACGCCGAACAACTAGCGGCGCTAGTCGCCGCGCTACACCTCAGCGATTAGGGCGAAGAACAACCTGCGACTCGGAGCTTGCCAGCCCAAAGAATAGAACGCGGATTTTCATGATTCGGCAGGATTGTCGGGATCTGCTTGAGCTTGGCGAAGTGGGGGAACGGAAGGAATAGGACACGGATTGAAGAGGGATCGTATCTGGTCGCCACGGATCAGAAAGCGCCTTGTGGAAAGCGGTTCGCGACAGGCACCTTCTGATCCGTGGTGACCCGCTTAAATCTGTGTTCATCCGTGTCCCATCGTTTAGGCACACTCTTGCAACCATGGCTCTCGACGGAGACCGTCGAGCCACAATAAGACTACCTTCCTGACGATCCTGCCGGATCCTGAAAATCCGCGTCCTATTCTTAGTGGCTACCAGTCTTCCAGAGTAGAATTCTGACGCCAAGATGAAACACGCGAATGATTATGTGCATTCCGTACTTGGCGATCACCGTGACGAACTCGACGAAGCGGCCGAAGATGCCGCTAGTCATTGCGGCAGGCGATTTGAACATTCCCAGATCGGCAACCATCCCACCAACACTAATAGAAGGGTGCTCATCCTCCAGTTCCGCCATCCGGCGAATCCACTGTTCATTCTGGAGGTTCGACTGGTTCATTGGACTGCTCATTGCTGATCCTCCGTTTGCCGCCTTCTCTCTGGTGGCGCACGAAATCGACGATCCCCTTCGCCATGTCCCTCAGATCCGCGTCTGTCTCCCCAGCGGGCTTCCACAACCCGACGACGATCCGCTCCCCCTTTGACGATGATGGTTTTTCTGCTTTCAAGATCGTAAATCTCTTCTCGGTTATGGGATCGAGCGAGTTCAACTGCTTCTTCCCTGGATTCTACCACAATCGTTAGACCGAAGTAAACGATATTTGTCTCAGCATCCAGTCGCTACGACCTGCCCCCTCAGCGAATCAACCTCCCAAGCTGCCCACCAGCGCGCCTACGACCTCCAGCACACGCCGCGACCAGGCGAGCGCCCGTGGTATTGCAAACCCCATGATGGCACCGGTCGTCATGCTCGTGACGAGCAATGGTCGGGCAAGATCCCAGTTGGGATGGCCCCAGACGATCAAGGTGACCATCATCGTGGCCCCGAGCACAACCCCGAACGCGCCGCCGATCAGGAAGTACATGCACCGCTCAAGCAATTCCCAGCGCGCAGAGGGGGCAGAATCGCGCTTTCGATCAAGCAGACTGTCGCAAAACACCATCAGCACGCCACTCAGAAACATAATCACTGTTGCGGCAATCCAGCTCGCGCGCAGTCCGGCGATGACGATCGCAATTCCTGCCATCAGCGCGAAGAATTCGGCTATGCGGCGAGGGCCGAGACCTGGGGGTCGGGAGGTAGGTACTGTCATCGAATTCCAGTGCATCGAGAAAATGGCTGCCCGATGGCAGCAAGTACTCCTCAACACGAAGGCGCACACCAGCAGGGTGCGACTTTACCCCGCTCGCCCGTCTCCGTGCCTCTGTGCCTCCGTGTTTTTCATTACGCAGCCTGCGAGCACTAAGAATAGAACGCGGATTTTCAGGATTTGGCAGGATTGTCAGGATCTGCTTGAGCTTGGCGAGGTGGGGGAACAGAAGGAATAGGACACGGATTGAAGAGGGATCGTTACTGGTCGCCACGGATCAGAAAGCGCTTCGTGGAAAGCGGTTCGCGACAGGCACCTTCTGATCTGTGGTGATCCTTCCGACCCGTGTTCATCCGTGTCCCATCGTTAAGGCACACCCATGCAACCATGGCTCTCGACGGAGACCGTCGAGCCACAATAAGACGACATCCTGACGATCCTGCCGGATCCTGAAAATCCGCGTCCTATTCTTACTGCCAATCGATTCTCCAGGCAGGTCCGATCCGACTATCCCTTCACCGCCAAGAGCCGCGCCAAGGTCGTCGCCAGCGAATCAATCGCCTCCTGGTTCGGCAAGGTGAACGACAATCGCTGCCTCCCTTGGTCGTCTTGTTCCACGCATTGCAATAGCTGACCGCGCAGTTGAGTAACTGCTTCCGGGACGGGCTGCGCGGCGCGCTCGTCTTGCGCGACCAGTTCCCCCAGAAAGTTGAACACCGCGCCCAGCAACTCTCCCCCCGCTGCGGCGACCCGATCGCGATGGGCGTTTTGCCCGTTGCTGGCCGACACGGCGACTTGCAGGCTCTCGTCGCGGGCCGCTTCGGGCTTGGCCCCGAGGAGCACCTCGAGCCGGCTGCGGAGTTCCTCGGTGCCGCTGACCAGCGAAACCTCGTCGACGTCCGACTCCGTATCGAGCGCCGCCAGCGCCAGGTCCTTCTTGGCCCCGAGGGTGGCCAGCAGACTCTCCTCCAGCGTCCCCTCCGTCACCATCAGGTAGACCTGCACCGGCTGCTTCTGCCCCATGCGATGTGCCCGGGCGATCCGCTGCTCGAGGACCGCCGGGTTCCAGGGCAGGTCGACGTTGATCACCGTGTTGGCCGCCTGGAGGTTGAGCCCGGTCGATCCAGCGTTGGTCGTGATGAACAGCCGGCAGTCGCCGTTCCGCTGGAACTCGTCGACCAGTTGTTGCCGCCGCGCCTGGGGGACCGAACCATCGAGCCGGACGTAGGGGAGCTTGCGACGCTTGAGCTGCTTCTCGATCAGGCCGAGCATCGTCGTCCATTCGGAAAAGAGGACCGCCTTGCGATCCGGCTCCGCGAACAACTGCTCGAACAACTCGTCGAGCCGATCGAGCTTGCTGGAATAGGCAGGGTCGCGCTTCTCGACCAGAAAGGTGCTATCGGCCGACATCCGGCACATGAGTAGCGCCTGCCGCAACCTGAGCAGGTCCATCTCGCTGATGAACGCCTTGCGGACGATCCCCGCGACGATTTTCATCTGCGCCTGGTGAATGCCGTATTGCTCGTCGGTCGGCGCGATCCGCACGATCTCCACCGTCCGCTCGGGAAGCTGCGTCAGCACCTGCTCGCGGGTCCGTCGCAGGAGGATCGGCTCCAAGTGCTTGCGCAGGTGGTCGAGGTTCTTGTAGCCGAGCACCTTCCCCTTTTCGTCGGCGACACGATGCCGGTTGAAGAACCGGAACGCCGGGCCGAGCCGGCGATCGTCGACGAACTGCACCACGCTGTAGAGTTCGTCGAGCCGATTCTCCAGCGGGGTCCCCGACAAGACGAGCGCGAAGGGGGAACGCAATCGCTTGACGACATTGGTCGTCTTCGCTTCCCAGTTTTTGATCCGTTGCCCCTCGTCGAGAATGATGAGGTCCCACTTCACCCGTTCAATGGCGAGCAGGTCGCGGAGCACCTGCTCGTAGTTGCAAACGGTGAAGAACGCCTCGTTGTCGTATTGTGTCGCTCGATCGGCGGTCGGCCCCATCACCAACTGGCAGGTGCGATTCGAGAATCGCTCGATCTCGTTCCGCCACTGCGACTTGAGCGACGTCGGGCAGATCACCAGCACCTTGCCAATCTTCGCCTCCCGAGCGAGCAGCTCGGCGACTCCCACCCCTTGGATCGTCTTCCCCAGCCCCATGTCGTCGGCCAGCACCGCCCGGCCCGCCCCGACGGCGAACGCGATGCCGTCGAGCTGGTAGGGGAGCAATTCAGTCTTCAGCAAAGTCTTGCGAAGCGGATGGTCGGTCGGGTTGCGGCGGATTTCGGCGACGTTCGTCTTGATCTGCTCCTGAAACAGCCGCTGCGAAATGAATTCCTCCGCGTCGGGATAGACATTCACCCGCTGGCCCTCCTTCTCCAGCCGAGCGAGTCGCTTGACCAGGTCGTGGAGGTCGTCGATGTCGCGCCCCACGATGGGTTTGACGATCTTCGCAACGTCGTCGGAAAGGCGACTTGGCACCGCCACTCGCAATGCAAGAGGTTCCCCCGACGTTAGATGCACACTCACATGCTTGCGGCGATAGGGCTTCTTCAACTCCTTCGCGGAAAACTTGGCGGCCACGCGGCGCAAGGCACACATGATGTGCTTGCAGGTGCCGAGCGTGTTGGTGCGGAAATCGGGACAGGAGCAGTACGATATGCCCCGCTCGCGACCTCGCAAAGCGACGCGATACGATTTGCCCGACGCGGCGCTGGTGACGGTGTAGTCGGTCCAGGGCTGCTTGGGATCGGCGGCGCGGAGCGTGAACTTCTCCTTTCGCGATCGCTCCTCGCGCTCGGCGAGGGCCTGTTCGACGAGTGCCGCTTCGCTCAAACTCTCGACCGGAATCCGCTCGCGCGGCGGCGCGGCGAGGCCAAGAGTCATCTTCTCCTCGAGCACCAGCGAAAACGCTGCCCCCGCGTGTTCGCAAGGAAACTCGCAACTCGTGCAGTTCCAGTGGAGCCGGTCCTTGGCCTCGGCCATCTGGGTCATCGTGACGGTCGCATCGTCGAACGACACCCGGAACAAATCACCCTGGAAGTAAACCTGCTCGGCGATATCGATCTCCCACTTCCCCCCCAACTGAATCAGCCGCTTCCCCTCGGGGCCAAGCAACTTGCAGGCCTGCGTGAAATTGAGCCGCGACAGCCGGTCCCGAAGGGTCAACCGATGGCTGGGCTTGGTCGTCATGACGGGGAGACTCCTTGGCGATGTGGAAAGGGGGGCCAAGCCCTCAGTTTACGCCGGTTATCGGCTGCGCCAAGTAACTATCGCGTGCGACAGGGTAAATAAGAGGCGGATTCAAACTTTAATTGCAGCGCACTTTTTGTGGAAGACTTCGCTTGGTGTTTGGTATCCGAGGCTTTTTCGGGGTCGTTCGTTAAGTAATTTCTCCGCCCGGGCCACCTGGCGGTGACTGATCCGAGAGAAGTCGGTTCCTTTGGGAAAGAACT
>CAZYQQ010000118.1:0-15164 GCA_964650265.1 uncultured Planctomycetaceae bacterium | reverse complement strand
TGAAGGATGAAGGGTGAAGGATGAAGGGTGAAGGATGAAGGGTGAAGGATGAAGGGTGAAGGATGAAGGATGAAGGATGAAGGATGAAGGATGAAGGGTGAAGGGTGAAGGGTGAAGGATGAAGGATGAAGGATGTTCGGGTGCCACATCCTGATAAGGGTGTGCGGGCGGATGATTAAGGCCACGGATCGGCACTGGTGTTTCCGGATCACCACGGATCAGAGGCCCCTCGCGTGAGATCGTTCTCACGTGGGGACCCTCCTTATCCTGAACATCCTGCCAATCGATGTCACTCCGCGATGTCACGCCGGGGTGTCGGCAGGCGGACGTTCGACCAGCCCCTCGAGTTCGGCATGCAGCCGCTCGATCGCCGACGCCCCGTCGTACCACCAATCGGGAGACCAGATGCGGAGGATTCGCCAGCCGAGGTTCTCGAGCACCTGCTGCCGTGTCTTGTCGCGATCGCGGGCGATGGCCGAGCGGTGGTAGGTGGCGCCGTCGCATTCGACGCCGGCGAGATAGGCCCCCGGTTTGTGGGGGTGGACGATGCCCAGGTCGACACGGAACCCGGAGACGCCCACCTGCGGGACGACTTGCCACCCGCGGGCGGTCAGGGCCTCGGCGACCGCTTCCTCGAATGGGGAGTCGTAGTCGCCGACCGAGCCCTTGGTTTGGGCCGCGAGGGCGAGCGGGCCTTTTTCGGCGTACTCGAGGAAGTGTTTGAGGTGCATCACACCCCGCTTGCCCGAACGCTCGGCGGCGAGTTCCTCCCCCCTGAACGAGGAGTAGACGATGAGCTGCTGGCGTGCCCGGGTGACGGCGACGTTGAGTCGTCGTTCGCCGCCTTCTCTATTAAGGTCACCTAACGTGAGTGGAAATCTTCCAGCGGCATCACGTCCAAATGTAATTGAAAAATACATAACATCGCGCTCATCCCCTTGAACGTTATCCAGGTTCTTGACGGCAGTCGGTTCGATACGGTCGTCGGAGAAGAACCATTCGAGTTCCGGCTCGTTGCGCTGAGCTGCGTCGAGCAAATCTTGAATCAACGATTGTTGCTTACTGTTAAAGGTGATGACACCGAAGGTAAGTCGACTGTGAACTGGCTTTGTCAGTTCTCTTTTCATTCGATCCACCAAATCCGCAACAACTTCATCTGCTTCTCTGCGATTCGTTTGGCTTCGCCCCTCTCCCCGATCATAGATTCCATTTGTTACCAGTCGAAACTCCACTCCACGGTCATCCGACTCAGCGGCGGGAAAGGTTACCAGTTTATTGCCATAGTAATTGAAATTAGAAAAGGCAATCAGCGATTCGTGGCGGCTGCGGTAGTGCCAGTTGAGCTGCAATGTGGGGAGCCCTGAAGCGGCCGCTTCGTCGAGAATGCTTTCGAGGTCCTTCTCGTGATCCTCGATTTCGTCGTCCTCCTGATCGTCATCGACGCGGCCAAAGCGGTTGGACGGGGGAAGCTGCTTGGGGTCGCCGACGATGATCGTCTGCCGCCCGCGCGAGATGGCACCGATGGCATCCCACGTGGTGATTTGCGACGCCTCGTCGAACACCACGACATCGAAGATCGCCTGATTGGGAGGGAGATACTGCGCGATCGACAGCGGCGACATCAACAGACATGGAGCCAATTTGCCGAAACTCTCCGGCATCTCGCCGATCATCTGACGAATCGACTTGCTCGGCCGCTTGAGCTTGATTTGAAAGCGAAGCAATCCAAGCTCCGACTTTCGAGTGACTTCGTCCTGCGCCGGGAGCCCATGAGCCAAGGCCTTTCGCACCCGCACGGCGGCCAGCTTGCGGGCTTCGTCGTCGAGCGCGCAAAAGTCGCGAATCGCCTCTTCATGCTTGAAACACTGAAACGTACGGAGCACGGGAGAGCGGTCGATCACTCCCGGGAGCCACCAGTGGGCGTAGGAAAGGCGGAAGTGAGCGAACAACTCGTCGGCGGAAACTTTGCCTGCCTCCAGCGCGCGAAGCAGCGGATCGAGGCCGAGTTCAACGCTTTCGCGCTCCACGTCGCGCCACGCCGTCCACCGCTGGAGGTGCCGGCGGTGCGCGATCACATGGCTGGCCGAGTCGCATGCCCCCTCGATCGCCGCCGGATGATGCGACTCCACTGGGTTGGCCTTGGCGAGTTGGCCGAACTCCGCCACCGCCGCGCGGAACTCTTCCCAGCCCTGCACGTAATCGCGCGCCGCCGTGAAGACCGGGAGATCGCGCTCGGCACCGGTCCATTGGGCGAAGACCGCCCGCGACATCTCGTTGGTCCGCTGGAGCGGCTGCCCGACGGCGAGCATCGCCTTGCGAAGTTGACTCGTCCGGGCAAGGTACGATTTGAGCACCCCCGTGTTGGTCTCGAGTCCATTGAAATAGGGAACCTGCCCGGCAAGCGGACTGCCGGCGATGGCGGCCAGATGCTGGCGCCGGGCTTGAAGGGCCGGCAGGTCGGTCGCCGGGTTGGCCCTGCCCCCCGCCGTATAGGTTTGCAGCAGCCGGGTCACTTTGCGCTTCGCCAGCCACGACATCGGCCAGAACGAGGCCGAAGCGAGACGCCACCGCTGATCGAGATCGTCGAGGGGAATCTTCTCGAGTTGGTCGTCGTCGTAATGCCCTTCAGCCTGCGCGACCGCCTCGCCATAGTGGGCAATCGACTGGCCGAGCTGATCGGCGGCCGCGGCGAACTGGGCAAACTGCTTGTGGAAGATCACCTTCCCCTGCTCGCCGGCACAGTCGTCGAGGGCCTGGGCGAGTTGATTCAGGCTTTCGCATTCACCCCACGAGCCGTCCGTTTTTTCCGGCAGTCCGATGGCTGAAGTGAAGCGGGCAAAGACCTGTTTGAACTCCGCCGCCGTCAGGCGAAGTTGCTCGCAACTCGCCAGAAGCTGCGATTCCCAACTGGCCGACCACTCGGTGGCGGCCACCTGTGGCAAACGAACGGTGGGGTCGAGCGCCTTGAACGTCGCCGTCGCACGGCGAACCAACTCCTCGAACCGCTCGATTGTCCCCCTGTCGTGTGACGTATCGGCCGGCCAGTCGAGCTTCGAAACTTCGCGACCGGTGCCGCGGACCACGCACCCCATTCCCTCGAACACTGTCCAGCCGTTGGAATATCGCGTGTGGATCGCCTCGGCATAACTATTGAGTTCGTCGCGCCGCAGTTTCAGTCGACCGTTGATCGATACCCACTTGCTCTTGCTCGCACGCTGATTGTTTTGCCAGGCATCGTTAAGCTGATCGAGAAAGTGGCGGCGATCGGCCCGGTTGGAGTGGAGTTCGAGACAACAGTCCCCCAGTCCATGCGCCCGCAGCCGCCGGTAGACGACATCGAGCGCCGCCGTCTTCTCGGCGACGAACAGCACCGTTTTGCCCGTCCCCAGACACTGGGCGATAAGGTTGGCAATCGTCTGGCTCTTGCCCGTCCCGGGAGGGCCGATGAGGACGAAGTCCTGTCCTTCGGAGGCGGCCATCACGGCGGCCAACTGCGACGAGTCGGCAGGGAGTGGGTGAAGGAGTGATTGCGGTTCGAACCGCTTGTCGATTTCCTGGGGGCTGGGGATCCGCTCGCGGGCCTCCTGATCGAATGGCTTGTCGGGATTGTCGATCAGATGGCGTACGACCCGGTTGTTCTTGAGGTCGTCGAGCCGCTCGACCAGGTCCTTCCACATCAGGTACTTGGCGAACGAGAAGGTGGCGAGGGCACACTCGTCGACGACTTCAAATCCCGGTATGTCGCGGACGGCCCGGCGCATCCGCTCGAAAACCAGCGGCACGTCGACCCCCGATTCGTCCAGCGGAAGGTTCGACTCCATGCCCGAGATGTCACAGTCGAAGTCCTTCTTCAAAAGTTGGATGAGGGTTGCATTGAAGCGGACTTCATCCTCGTGATGCTGAAGATAAAAGGGAGAGGCCGCGCTCCTGCGCGTCAAGCTCACCGGGATCAGTAGCAAGGGGGCACGGCACGTCCTCGAAGCGTCGTCCCTCGGTTTCCATTTGAGAAAGCCGACCGCAAGAAACAGCGTGTTCGATCCCCCCTCGGCCAGATCGTTGCGGACGGCGCGATAGAGGGTCGTCAGCCGACTCGACAGTTCATTTTCCGCGACCTCGCAAGGGACTTCGTCACGCGCGAGTGCCTGCCGAGCGAACTCGATATCGAGATCGTGCCCCGTGCGCTGTTGGTGCAGCTCCCGGTCGCGCTCGCCGAGTGGATTCTGGGATGCGAGCGAGACAAGGCGAAGTCGGCCTCCGCGCGACAGGCGATTCTCGAGGTCGGCAAGGTCGGGGCACAACACCGACACGGTTTGCTTGGTGGGGCGAAAGTTGAGCAGCTTGTTTCGCAGCGACAAATCGAGCAGCTTGCGCTGCCAGCGCTGAATACGACCCTCGGCGGTGGTCGGCTTTTCGTCCGACTCCGCGGTCGGCTGCTCCGAAAACTCCGGGGCCTCGGGCAGGGGGAGTGGTTCGGCCGCTTCCCGTGCGGGCACCTCGGCAGTCGGCCGCTCGTGAGAGGCCAACGGGCGGATTTGTGCCATCCGTGCCCGGGCGATGTCGATCGCCGCGACAAACTGGCTGTCGTTCGTGTCGCGGAGGTTCCCCACCGCGTGATCGAGCGCATCCTTAAACGGGGCAGGCGGGCGGCCGGTGACGAGAGTCGTCTCCCAAACGTAGAGTTCCTTGCCTGCGATCGCCTTACGGAGTTCGGTCGGGTCGGTCTCGACAATCCGCGGCAAGGTCTTCTCCAACACCCAGGCCCCCACGAAGCAGTGACCCTGCTGCATGACGACGACGCCGTTGAGCCCCAGCGCTTCGATCCCCGCGGCAAACAGAAGTGTCGTGTCGAGGCAGGTCGCGAGCCGGTCTCCCAATACGACGCCTGGGCGGCGCGTCTTCTGACCCGTTTGCTCGAAGCTGCTGGGGGGTGCGGCGTAAGTGATCCCCTCACCCGCCACGGTCGACCAGAGCGCCGCGCAAAGCTGGTACGCCCGCCGTGGGTCGCCAGATTGATAGCCGTCGAGTCCCGGGGGCTCGCCATGCCGGGCGAGGACTTCGCTCGCCCCCTTCAGCAGCCGCGCCACCGCCGGATCGTTCGGCATGACATGCGCCGCCAGCAGTTCCGCCGACGCCATCCCTCCCCACTCGTCGCGGGCGAGCACCCGGGTCGGATGGGCGATCTCGGCGAGGAGTTCCCCCTTCCGGTGGAGCGTGAAGCGAAGCTCCCCGCGCTCCGCTTCATCGAGTCCCGCCAGATAATCGGCATCGATCTCGATCTCACGATCGAGCAGGGTGAGCGACTGCCCCGGCCCGATCTGTTCGATCCGCCACGACTTCGCCCGCGCAAAGGGGGGTGAGGTGGTGAGGCGGAGCTCAAGCCCCGCGAGGAGTTCGTCCCCAGGGTTGGCGACCGCAAGCGATCTCACCACGGGCACCGAGTTTTGCCACGAGGCGTAATTCAGTGCCGGCGCGACGTGGGCCTCGATTCGCGGCGGTACACTGGAGGGTTCGGAAATGTCGTCCATTACAGCGCGCTTGCCCGCTCCGGCGGTGCGTTTGCTCATACCCGATTCCCCGAGAGATGCGAAAAATCCACAGGTAAAGTATCTTGCGCCGGGCCGCGAGTGTCAACTTTTCGCCCCACCCGTGCGGGGAGCCAACCTGGGCATTTTGAGAAACCAGGAGGGATTTGCGGGTCACGAGGCCGATCGCTGCGCGCTGGGAGGACGCGAACCACGGAGGCGGCAGGTCCGCTACAACTACGATTCCGATTCGGATTGGCGTATCAGACCGTCAAACAGTTTTTCCGTGTAACGGAAATTCGTTTGACGGAGTTCCGCTAACGCTTCTCTCAGGGAACCAAGGCCTTTGCGGTCTGCATTGAGCAGCAGGCCTAGAATTCCGATCACTTCCAGTCCGGCGGCCTCGGCGACTTTTGCCCCGTCTCTTTCGTCAATAAGAATCCCCGCCCCAAGTTCGCTCGCCAAAGAAATAGCTGATGCTTCTCCCCTATCGAGCCTGGCCACTTCGGGCAAATAGCTGCTTGGCTCTTTCAATTCGAGCCACGTGGGCAACTGGCTCACCCATCGCCGCACCTTTTCAGGCGACGAGGGTTGACTCATTTCTTCAATAACGAATTGCGTGGTGATGACCTGGCCGAAGAGTTTGGGCAGCAGGTCGACCCGATTGATAAGAATCAGGTAATGGAGCGGCGAGGTGTCGGATACGACGATCATTTCACCTGACGCAACTCGAACCTGTCGGCTTGCTTGAGAATGGTCTCAAGCGACGGCAAGTCCTCAGTGACGCCGTGGCGGCCGAGAAGTTCTTCCGTTTGAAACCGGCCTAATTCTAACGTCGTGCCAAGTTCGTGAAGCGTGATGGTGCCACGACGGTACAAGTCGACGAGCAGAGCCTCCTTGGCCGTTTGGTCCAGGTCGCCAATTTCCCGGCGAAGCTGGGCCTCAAACTCGGATGGCAGATTGATGCATATGGACATACAGTTGTTCCTCACAATGCAATTCTAGCACGATCCGCAGACATGGGACAACTGCGAAATCAACCCCATCAGTCGGCCGTTTCCTGGAGAGATGTGAAAAAGACTCCCGCTAGAGTACCTTGCGCCCGACCGCGAGTGTCAACTTTTTGCCTGCAATTGGTGGAAGTTTTCTAATGTCTGTTTGATCGAGAAGGGTTTGAGAGATCGATGCGGGAGTTGGAGATGATGTCTGTCCGTGCCAGTGTCGGTACTTGCAGGTGGCTAGGAAATCTCGACCAACACGGCGCGAATATCGCTGATCGGCCGACTATCGAAAGTCTGCGACGGCGATGCACCGGCGTTAGACGCAGGCGGGTAGGGCGAACCGACGGGTATCGTGGGCGCAATCGCAGGAGGAATCGCCGGCCAAGCAAGGTTCATTTCCGAGGCCACGCTGTGCTGGGACCCTTGAGGCGCAGGGAGCGGTGGCGGCGCTGTCCAGATTTGAAAGAACAACGGCAAGACGCTAGCGAACTGATTTCCGCCAGCATCGAGAAAATCGCCGAGCTGGAGGAGCGAGAATTTCACGTTGCCTTCCATGGGAACCAGACAGGACAAATGGTGGTACAAGCTGAGACGGCCGCGGCCGGGTGGTTCGCAGTCGACTTTAATGGCGACCGGCGCGAGTTGCACTTGCTTGGCACGATATTGCAATGTCCCCGTGATCGGCTGCAAGCGACTAAGGGAGTCCGCATCGTCGACCTTGACTTGTTCGATCAAAACGAACGGTTCAACGGTTGGTTCGCGCACTTCGTGGGAAGGGCCCTCGGCGCACCGCATCTCGTTGTCTTGCACTCCAAGCCGGGCCACCTGGCGCGGCGTCAGCGCGAATGCGAAGAACTCGCCGCCGAAGCAGTAGATCAGATAGGGCTTCCTGCCCCTGGTCAACCGGCTTCCTAGCACGAACGAGCAAGTCGCGTTTCGCTGCAAGGCACGGTCGAAGTTCTGTTGGAAGTCTTGCCGTACGTCGATCCCTGGGCAGTTCGCCTCAAGCCAAGCCGTCGCCATTTCGCGCAGTTTCATGTTCGCGATCTCCGATCATTTCCACCCTGATAGCCTATTTGTATCGCACCGGCGGGCAACCAGCCAGCACGCCCTGGCCAGGCGGAAGACAGGCGGAAGAGGACACTCGACTTTCGCAACCACGAAAATCCCCTTGCCCGGCGCGATTTCCCGCTTTTTCCCGACTTCGTGGTGGGAATTGGGCACCACCCGGCATAGATTCGCGTTTGTGCCTCGAAGTAGGTCCGCGTTCGCTGAACCGGACCTTGGGCGCGTGGAGACGTTAGCTTTGCTTCAAGGTTCCATCCGGCAGATGGAACCTACTTGGTCTTTGGCAATTCATCCCCCTCAAGTTGCCCGGGCAAACGAGCCCGGGCTACTTTTCCTGACCCCTGACCCCTGTCACCTGACCCCTGTCACCTCCCCCCTCCCCTCAATCCCCACCCATCCACTTCCTCATCTCCACATGCCGCACGCCGACTTCCATGAACTCCTCTCCTACACGCTCGTAGCCGAGGCGGGTATAGAACCCCTGGGCTTCGCACCGGGCGTGAAGGGAGATCTCACTGACGCCGCGGGTGCGGACGATCGGTTCGGCCTGTTCGATCAAGCGGCGGCCGATGCCGCGGCTCTGGTAACTGGTGGCGACGGCCATCTGGCGAAGTCGCGCGCGGGTGGGGCCGTCGGGGCGAAGGGTGACGGTGGCGATGAGTTGGCCTTGGTCCTTGCAGCCGAAGTGCCACTCCTGCTCTTCGACGGCGAGGTCTTCAGCATAAAGATCGAGGCCGAGCGGGCGGCGGAGGATTTCGTGGCGGAGTTCGAGCGCGGCGCGGTAGTCGGGGGAGCCGTAGGGGATTTCGAGAAACTCCATCGTGGCCCACTCCTGTCACCCGGTGATGGTGGGGAGCACGCTGGCGAGGTCGGCAATCGCCTCGCGGGTTGCCTCTTCGACGGCCCGTTGCCAGTCGCTGGGGGCGAAACGATCGCGGTACTCGGGCCGCGAGTGGGCGAAGATGATCGCGCGGGAACTGTTGACGATCGCCCCCAGCCCGCGGGAGTCGAAGGCGGCGGCCACGTCGGCGGCACTTCCTCCCTGGCTGCCGTAGCCAGGAACCAACATCCAGGCGTGGGGCATTGCCGCGCGGAGTTCAGCAAGTTGCTCGGGATAGGTCGCGCCGACCACGGCACCAGTCACACCGTAGCCGCGCTCCCCTTGGGTCGCAACCGCGCGCTCTTCGAGCCAGCCGGCGACGTGGCGATAGAGTGGTTGGCCGTCGGCGACTCGGTCTTGCAGGAACCCTCCGCCCGGGTTCGAAGTCTTCACCAGCACAAACAAACCGGCATCGCGCGCACAGGCAATCCGCTCGAACGGCTCAAGGCTATCGTCCCCCAGATAGGGACTCACGGTGAGAGCGTCGGCCCGCCAGGGAGACTCATCACCAAGCCAACCATCGGCGTATCCCTCGGCGGTCGAACCGATGTCGTTCCGCTTGCCATCGACAATCACCAACAACCCCCGTTGGCGAGCGGCCTCGATCACCTCGGCCAGTACCTGCATCCCACGCCAGCCAAGCTGCTCGAAAAAAGCGGCCTGCGGCTTGATGGCGGGGACCAACGGGGCGACCACGTCGACGAGCGACAGACAGAACTCGCGAATCCCCCGCACATGAGCTTCCATGCCGGCGTCGAGGCCCTTAAGGGGCTCCGGGAGAGACTCCCAGCGCGGGTCGAGCCCGACGACCAGCGGAGTCTGTTTTTGGGCCACGGCGACGGCCAGGCGGTCGAAAAATGGAGGCATTTGCGGGTTTGCGAAGGGGGCAGGGGTAGGAAGGGAGTCAAACAATGCTACTTTCGCCTGTTTGACGCGGTCTTTCCAGGGGTGAACCTATATGGCATACTCACGGGTCTTGTCGGAGGAGCTAAACTCCAAGCATTTCTAAAGTTCGGGCCGTGGCGCAGTCTGGTAGCGCGTTTGACTGGGGGTCAAAAGGTCGCAGGTTCGAATCCTGTCGGCCCGACTTTTTTCAGAAACAAGCCCTTCGGCGATTCCCGTCGAAGGGCTTTCCCTCAACCGACATTCGGAACTCGTTCGCGACCTTCGCCCAGGTCGTCGGGATCGCTGGACAGCAGTGGCCAGCCTTTACTCAATACGTAACGCAACCAGACTCCGGCAAACTGTGACGTGAAAATTGCGGTGAGCACGAGTGTCGTGTAGAAGGCAGGGCTGATGATGCCGGCGTCGAATGCCACGCTTGCCAGGACGATGCCCGGACCGCCGCGGGCGTTGGTCGTGATCGCCAGGTTAACGATGTCCAGTCGCTTGAACCCGGCGAGCTTAGCGGCGAATCCGACGGAAAGTAGCGCGACAATCGACGAGCCGATCAAGAAGATGAGCAGCATCGCGAGCGAGAACTCTCGTCCAAACACCAGCCTGAAGCCAACGATTGCAAAATAGATGGGTGTGAAGACGGCAAACGTGAACTTGCTGATCGTGTCCAGAGCGTCTGCGAAGTGGTGGCGCTCCCCGCCGGAGATCCCTCCGGCCAGGCCGAAGCCGGCCAGAAAAGCTGCAAACACCAGGTTGACACCCAACTGGGCAGCCACGCCAACATAGAAAAAGAGGATCAGAACGGCGTAAGCCAGGCGCGACGCCTTGTAGAACAGGTTGAGCCGTAGCGTGCGAATTTTTCGAAGCACGAAAGGCATGAGGACGATCGCGGTTGCCATGTAGACCATCGTGATGGCTAGATGCGTGGCCGTCGAGCCAACGATCCCCTGTTCGGCGAGTGAAGTTTGCTGCGTCAGCGCCGTGGCGACGGCGAGCACGCCCCACAGCGCAATGTCTTCCAGCACGGCGGAGCCCAAGATCAGGCTGGCGAATCGGGTTTGCAGGATGCCCAGGTCGTGAAAGATTCTCGAAATGACGGGAATCGACGTCACCGCGACGGCGCTTGCCAGGACCAGTAGCGCCGAGATTTCCACCTGCTTGACCCCGACCAGGGGCTGCAAGGGAATCACGGCGGCCAGGCCGAGCGCCATGACGAGCAGAAACGGCAGCGGCGTACCAATGCCGAGAATCCACGCCGTCTCCCGCCGATTTTCCTTCGACAGCAGGCGGCGAACGGAGCTTCCGGAGATGAACATCAGTAGCAACAATCCGAGCCAGTACACGAAGCCCAACACAAGTTTGGATTTCTCTTCGCCCAGGGCTGGATTGTTGAAGAGGTAGTCGAACGTCGCGGGGCTGAGTTTGCCGAGCACGAAAGGGCCGAGGAGGATGCCCGCCAGAATCTCTCCAACCAGCCGCGGTTGTCGTAGACGTTCGAGGAGATGCCCGAGGACGTGGACGGCGGCGACGAATGCGCCCAGCGTAACGATCAGTTTGCCAATCTCGGCTTCCGACATGATGGAATCCCTCTCATTCCGAGGTGTAAAGCACACACGCCCCATGCAAATATCGAGTGCAAAGACTGCGCATCAATGGCGCTCATCGCGAGACGGATAGAGCCGCTCGGCACTCGGCAAGGGCGAAAGACCACCTGTTATTTCAGGCTAGTTTGCCTAGCATTCTTCCAGAATGCCTTGGGGTAGACGGGATGGCAAGAATGGGGACCGAAAATGTTCGGCTTTATCAAACTTCCCGGGGTCGAGGCACTCGTGCCAGTAGATTTGCTGGGGCACGGGCGCCATTTGCTGGCTCAAAAATTCCACTCCCATTGCATGTAAGTGAAATCGGCGTCGTGGGGTGCCGTGATTTTGTTGCCTCGCCAGAAATGGGAATAGCCGATCAGAACGTTGGATCGCGGGCCAATCAGGTACCGCGCGGTAATGTCCAATTCATTCCCGAATTCATCGCTTGTGAGATTCTGGGGTGTCGAGCTTGTATTTGCAGAGACGATGTCGCCCGCCTGATTGGCAAAGAAGTAGTAATACCAGAACAGCAGTTCAAGGCGTTCCGTAGGCCGCATCGTCACCAGCAAATTCGGCGCTTCGATGTTCGAGCGCTGCACGGCGTCGATGTACCCGAGGAACTGGTGGCTCCAAGGGAACAAGTGGTTGTAGCGGTTGAAGGTTCCGCCACCGGCGTTGCCCGATGCGTAGTCGTAGTAACCCCAGATCGTCGGTTTCCATGGCGCGTCTGGGAAACTGCGGCCGACGCCGATCGTCGAAAACGCCGCTCGATGATCGAGCCCCAGTCCGCTTTGCCGGCCAAACTGAGCGGCGCCTTCGTACTCGAACATCCAGTTGTTTTCAAATGTGCGAAAATATCGCGTGCCGAACGTATGCAAGGAAAAGTCCGTCGCGATCGGGTCGCCAACGTGACGGTTGTCGGAGCCAATGTAGTAAAAATCGATGAGGTTGCCCGGCGAGTTCGTGTAAGTGGAATAACAGCCGTAGAAGGCTTGCTTCCAATCCGCCTCATCCAAGTCGGTCGGACTCACGGGCACGAACGCCGTGTAGAACAGGTCGACATTCCAGTTGTCGAACGTCGTGAGCAGCCGGGCTCCCTCGAACGTGCGGCGGCTGTTCTGCCAGTTCGTCACGGAGATTGTGCGTTCGGCGCCGTAGATCAATTCCTGGCGACCGACGCGAGCGACGACTCCGTCGGCGATCGTCAGGTCCACAAACCCATTGAGAAAGTCGCCGTAATTGCCATCGAAGCTGCGAGGCACGTAGGAACCGTCGTCACTCGTCGTCCCCACATAGTGCGGTTCGAGAAAAATGCGGAGATTGTCATTCACTTTCCAGTTTGCCAACAGACGCAGCCGGGTTAGCCAGTGGTCGGTGTGGTAGTCCTGAAACCGAACTTGCGCCGGGCCGAGGCCCTGGCCCATGCCAACCTCGTGGTTGTACTGCATCCGAATCTGGCCGCCGAGGTCGAGCACGCCCCATTTGCCAACAGGCAACTGCTTGAGCGCGTCGCCCAGGTCGGTTCCCACATCGGGATATTCGGAAAGTTCCGAAAGATAAGTGAAATCGCTGTTGTACAGCAGCTTCTTGTGGGCACCCGGCGAGGGATTCTCCGGCGTGACGATCGGGTCGCCGAAAGGCTCGGCGCTGGCATGGACAGCGAGCGTGCATACCAACAGAGCAGAAGCGCTCAAGGTCCGAAGCGTAAGCAGGCGTCTCACCAAAGCGTCCTCCCTGGCCGCCGTTGGCTTATTTGAAGCCTGATAACGGTCGACTTGTGCGATGTGGAGTAAGCTTTGGTGGACCAGTCGCCCGCGAGTCGTAAAGTCGACCAAACGGAAAAAACCGCTTAACAAGACGAATTCTGGCCCGAATATCTTCACTCGCCCGCAAAGTCGGGAGGCCTTGTGCCAGCGGCATAACGCTAAGGAGTTTTGTTGTCCGAAGGAAAACCCAGCGAAGGAAAACCCAGCCACTCAACTTTCCCACAAGCTCCCCGATTTCGTGCGCTATGCCGTGCAGCGACTGAAGGTGCTTTGTCTGGCGGCTTCTGGACACCGTGGCTGCCGTTCGCGCTGCCGCAATGCTGGCCCTTCTGTTGGTTGGTGGGTGTCGTTCTCGATCACCATTCGCGTCGCGCCATGGGAGTCGCTCTCTTTCGGCAACAACCGACTTCCCAAATGGTCCGTGCGTTTCTGGCACGGACGATAACGAGCGCTGGCAACACGCCCAAGTATCTCGTCTGCGATCGTGGGACACAGTTCGACTGCGCTGGGTCCCGGGACTGGTGCGAGCGGCGGGGGATCAAGCTTCGCTATGGCGCTGTGGGAAAACAGGGAAGCATCGCGGTCGTGGAGCGGTTTATCAAGACGCTGAAATCCGAAGGGGTGCGGAAGCTGATCGTGCCACTGGTTGCTCAGTCGGCGCGGCGCGAGCTGTTGTTGTTCTTGGAGTGGTACAATACGCATCGTCCCCACACGACACTCGATGGCCGAACCCCCAATGAAGTCTACCTCAACCAACCTGCCCGCGCTCGTCGGCCGCGGATCGAGCCTCGTCCTCAATGGCCGCGTCCAGCGCCGTGTGCGCGGCCGCAGGTGCTCGTGGCCGGACAGCCCGGCGCGCGGTTTGACCTGCGCGTCGATTATCTTGCGGGCCGCAAGCATCTGCCGGTGGTTACGCTTCGCCGCGCGGCGTGAATCTGGTGAAACCGTATTCCGCACGGGACACGCTCAACGTCTGCGCAGTGGGTGGAGTCTTGGCTGTTGTGACGTCTCCCTAACTGTTCGCAACGACGTTGAGCAGAAATTCGTCGCGTCCGTTGCGGCGAATCCCCGCTTGACTTAATGGTCGCATGTTCACTTTAATGGTCGTTAAAAGATCGGTGGACCAACACAGGGGGATCAATTTGATAAATTAGCGGGTGGTGGAGGTTGAGTGTCTGGGTTTGAGGCCTAGGCAGAACAAACCAGTACAGTCGGATTCCACTACTACGGCGTTAACAATCGCACTTTCAAATAGACGCCTAGTAGAGTGTCCAGCCACGTCCAAATGATCGCTTCTTGTGAAGGGTGACTATTGGCTTTCTCCTCGTACACACGGATGTCGACATCGCTTCGCGACCCTAATGAAGATGCCACATCTGCCTTGTTAACGCCGGTGCGGGAAAGGACAAGCGTATTCAATCTGGGAATGTGGCCTAGTAGATGAAGGTTATTCGAATTTAATCCAGTACAATTAACAATCCACAACTCTCTAAGATTCCGCCAGCCGCTGAACTCAGCAAGTGACTCTTCATCGATCCTACATCGCGCCAGAAGCAGTTGTTGAACACGACCACAATCTCCAAAAGCCTTCACGCATTTGGCATTTATATCAGTCCCCGCTAGCGAGAGATTCCACAGGCTAGGACTTTTCGATAGTTGAGCAAATCCTTCTGCGGTGATGCCATCGTTGTCGGAGAGGTGGACAACTTTTAGTGAAGGGTGCTCTGCTATCGCGTGTAATGTGAGGTCTGTTATCGACGTCTCTATTAAGGTAAGCGACTGCAAGTTTGCAAAGCGTTCGAGCAGTTCGCCAAGTTTGTCATTGCAATGGCGCCCCGCTAGGGATATATCGCTTACACGTGTCGGCTTTAGCAATTCTAAGGAGGCAAACTCCTCTTTGGTTACTTCGCGAAAGTAGGCGACGGTAACACTTCCGAAAGCATCCAAGGTGTTTTGAGAGACGAGATCGCGAATCTGTCGGTCGTTGCAATTGATCAAGACAATCGCAACGCCTTGAGGGTTGCGAAGCCTCCTCGCTTCTCCAAGTAAATCCATTGCAGTCGTGTACGTTTGTGAATCGTCGGCATCGCAACTCACCTCCATGCGCTGGATATCATATGACCAGTCACGCCCCAGCCAGCGATCAAAGAATCGCAAGGGGGCCACTCTCTGGGGGGCTTCATGGTAACTGATGCTGATCGGCCCGCTCTCCAGTTGCGATACTAATCGTGACTGAATAACGCTCGTGCGAATTTCCGCACCAAGCCATGCCATGGCCACTGAAACAATAGCAATCGACACCAGAAGTGCGCGTAGCGAGAAACGCCACCAGTGCTTTCGGCTCTTCATGGCTGTGGCCTAAGGGTTCTTTAACGCGGTGAATTGCTCTGGTAAAAACCCAGCCACTCAACTTTCCCATCCTATCGTTCACACCCCACCCCAGTCAA
>CAZYQQ010000117.1:1882-15584 GCA_964650265.1 uncultured Planctomycetaceae bacterium | reverse complement strand
CCCAAAACCCAAAACCCAAAACCCAAAACCCAAAACCCAAAACCCAAAACCCAAATCAGAAATCCCCATCCCCCAATCATCCCCCCATCTTCCTTCCAAAATCTCATCCCTCCAAACTCCACCCCGCCCGGTACTCACGCCGCACAAACTGTGCTGCCTGCTTGCTATTCGTCGCGGTGAGCTTCTCGGCGTCCCATTCGAGTGGTTCGCCCACGCGGTAGGCGACGTTCCCCAGCAGCACCGTCTCGGCCAGCGCCCCGGAGTAGTCGAAGTTGCACGTCGTCGGGCTCCCCGTTTTGCAGGCTTCGATCCATTCCTCGTAGTGGCCGGTCGATCGGGGGATGCTCCGCTCGGGGATCACCGCTTCCTGGCCTTCCTCCATATAAACCTGGTGCGAGCCGTAGTCGGCTAGCATCCTCCCGCGCTCTCCCTCGAACAGCACCGCTGAACCTTTTTGATACTCCTCCGCCCCCGCGGGCTTCCACCCGCCGTGGTACCAGGTGAGGTGGACCTCCGGCTGGTCCTCCCGCGCGGGGAACTTCCAGTCGACTCGCAGCTTATCAGGGACGTCGTTGTCTCCCTCGTAATTCTTCTCCCCCTTGGCCTCGACTGACGTAGGATAACGCAAACCGAGCGCCCAGAACGGCAAGTCGATGTAGTGGCAGCCCATGTCCCCCAGCACCCCGCCACCGAAATCCCACCAATACCGCCAGTTGAAATGAAAGTGGGACTCGTGGAACGGCCGTTCCGGTGCGGGGCCGAGCCACAGGTCGTAGTCGACGTGCGATGGCGGAGTCCCCTCGGCCACCCGCTTGCCCGACGGGACCCCATTCCCCTGCCAGACGTGGACCCGGGTTACCTTGCCGAGCACACCCCCCTGAACTATTTCGACGGCGCGACGGTAGTTGTCGCCGGCGTGAATCTGCGTCCCCATCTGCGTGGCGACCTTGTTCTTGGCCGCCGCCTCGCGCATCTGACGAACCTCCCACACCGAGTGGGCGAGCGGTTTCTCGCAGTAGACGCCGAGGCCCCGGTTCATCGCCCACACAGCGGGGATGGCGTGCGTGTGGTCGGGCGTTGAGACAACCACCGCATCGAGCCCCTCGTGATCGACCAGCTTGCGATAGTCGGTGTAGAGCGTTGCACCAGGGAACTGCTTCGCCGCCCCGCCAAGCCGCTGGCTATCGATGTCGCACAGCGCGACGATGTTCTGGCTGGCAACCCCGGCCAGGTTCGCCGACCCGCGGGCGGCGACGCCGACAACGCCGATGTTGAGTTTGTCGACATCGGCGGCTTGCTCCTGTGCCCGAAGGGACGGGAGAGGAAGCGATGCGGCAGCGGTCGTACCAACACCAGCGGCCATGGCCCGGCGGATGAATTCGCGACGCGATTGGGGATCGAACATGGGGTGGGGTCCTCGGGGTGGGTCACGGGTTATCGGTCGGTGCCCAGCCTAACCCCGCGACGCCGGGGAGGCAACAATCGCGGTGGCGTTGCCCGGCGAAAATGCGCTCTCGCGCCCACTCCTCCCACGACCCGCTCCCAGCGGCTATCGCTTGCCCTTTCTCTTCATTTCCTCGGCATAAATGGTTTTCACGTCCCTCGCGGGTTCCCCCTCGCGCTCGATGAGAAACCGCTCGTCCAGTTTGTGGTCGTTATAGACCATGCCGACAGTTGGCTCTATATGAAAAACCACATTGTCGAGCGGGGGGTCGACGAGCAGTTTCTTGACTCGAAAGTCGTCAACCAGTTCCAACTCCTGCTCGGTATTCAGTTTCCAGCGGACCGTCCGCGCCAGTTCCTTGCCGTCGTACCAAAGGTCGAGCCTCCAACGAATCGTATCACCCCGCTTGCTGTCGCAGCGCACTATCTTTCCTGGCCGCTCCTGGCTGACCCAGTACTCGTAGCTATTGCCTGCATCGCCAAAGGGCATCGCAACCACCGTGCATTTCTCCTCCTCACGACTCCGCTCGTCCACCAATTGGAAAGCGTCACGATCGACGCGAGGTACGAGGCGACTCGGCTCGGGAAACTGCCCGTCGTCCCCCGGCAGAATACCGAGCGACAAAAAAATAGCGAGCGGAGCGTAGTGTCGCTGGTGGAAGAGGGCGCTCGAGTTGGGGTCGAGGTTGATATGAAGCTCGGTGGCGAACCGATATTTTTCCAGCAGGAGACTCTCGTTGTCGGCTCGCGGCGAGTAGCGCTGGTACGACTCGCCGTCGAACAGGTGGATCTCGCGGCACTTCCGGAATATCCGCTCATCGAGATGATAGTCCTTGGCTCTTTCATCCATGCGGAGTCGCCCCCCTTTGAAGTCCAAGACGATCTCGAAAGCTACTGCGTAATCGACGTCGGCCGGAGGATCGATGAGCACAGCTCGCTCCACTCCGGCGGGGGCCTCAAGCACGATGCCAGGAAAATCGCCTTGCAACACCGTTCGCTTCCCCTCGAGTGAATAATAGACGGCGTCCACCGGGCGCTCTTTCCATCGAGCGAGCATGGCGTCGATCGTGCCATCCCCCTCCGCTCCCCAGGCGCAGGGACTCCCTACCCCAACGGCCAACAGCAGAAAAACCCAACGGCGAGTCATCATGGCAAACTCCCTCTGATTTCGCGAAGGACAAAGCAGCCCCCCAGGCCGAGGCGGTTGCAGGTCAGTAGACCAAGTTCGCCGGCATCTGGCAAATTTATTTAGCCTCGCGCGGAAATCCTCTCTAGGCGCGACTCTCCGATCGCACCTTGCGGCGGATTAACCGCACAACACAGAGGCAAAACCATGCTCCCCCAGCAAGTAACCCAAACAGCACGCACAGAAACGCCAGCCCCCACGGAGTCGTCACCAGCCTCAGCCGCTCCTGCCGTGCGAGGGGATTGTCGATCACGTGGCCATCGGCGAGATCGATGAGGATGACATGATTGTAATCCGATTTGACAATCATGACATTCCTGGTAGGGTCGATTCCCCCAAACTCGAAGTTGTAATCGTATCCTCCCGTCAGACGATTGATCATAAAAGCGTCGAAGGGCAAGCCAACCCTGTGGTGGACTCCGAACAAGAACTCGTTACCCGCGAAGACGTTGGCAATTGAGCCATGTTCCATATCGCCCGGCATCGTCACCACGCGCGACCCGTCGGCGTTTGGGATGCCTGATCTGGCGAGCTGTTCCTCTAACGAGAGTTCGGGCTCCTCGTCGACCAGCTCCTCATCCTCCGCCACATCGTCCGCGCGGACCAACAATGAGGGTACGGCCGCGAACGCAGACAGGATCGCTATTGCCAACAGAATACGGCACATCATGAAATAGTTCCCCACCTGTCCCCTGATCCCTGCCCCCCGACCCCTCTCATCCTAACATACCTTCGCCGCAAGAAGGTGAGTGACCGTCTACTCGCAACCAAGCGACGGCCGCCGTTCATCCTTCAAACCCACCCCACTCACCCCCCGCCGCCGCCCCTCCCCCAACAAATACGCCAGCAGTTCGCTCGCCCGCTCGTGCGTTAGCCCCTCCGGGCGGATGTTCGACACGCAGTTCCGCATCGCGTCGGTGTTGCCGACTCGTGGGCCGTGGACCAGGTAGGCCCCCAGGCTGTCGGGTGACGAGAGCCCGGCCCGTTCGCCGACCAGGATCAGCGCAAGGCGGGCTTGCTGGGCCTCCCCCACTTCGTCCTGGAGGGCAACCCGGCCGAAGGGGGCGATCACGAGCGGGGCGATTCGCCAATGGTCGTTCGCGAGCCGCGGCAGCAATCGTTCGAGCAGCCCTGTCGCCTGGCGATGAATCGCAAGGGCCGAGAGGCCGTCGGTGAGAGTGATCGAGAGGTCGCAGGGGGAGCTTTCGGCCGCCAGCCGTGCGCGCGACTCCTCGTCGAGCCGGCGCCCCAGATCGGGACGCCGGAGGTAAGCCGCCCGATCCGTGGCCCGCGTTTGAACAACAGACGACTCGCATCCCAACCGCATGATTTCCGCTTGCAAGGGTGCGATCTCCAGCGATTGGTGAACCGCGTCGCGGGCCATCGCGTGGCCAAGTTGGAAGTCGAGCCACGCGGCTGTTGGCAGCGATCCTCCGGCGCGACCTAGCGCGATCCGTGCGGGGGTCGACCGTCGCAGCCCACGCCACGGGTCGGGAGTCAATCCCGAAGGGTTCGACATCTCTCCCACGGCTTAGCCCTCCCCCTCGAGTGGTCCGGCATTGGCGAGCAACGGATGGCGCGGGCGAATCGGCAACAGCCGTCCCTCATCGCTTAGAACCTGTGCCCGGTTGAGCCACGCTTCGAACTCCGGCGCCGGACGCAGCCCGAGCACCTGCCGCAGATAGGCCGCGTCGTGGAACGACGTCGACTGGTAGTTGAGCATCACATCCTCGGCCCCCGGGATCCCCATGAAGAAGTTGCACCCGGCAACCCCGAGCATCGTGAGGAGCGTATCGGCATCGTCCTGGTCCATCTCGGCATGGTTGGTGTAACAGACGTCGCTCCCGGCAGGCACGCCGAGCAGCTTGGCACAGAAGTGATCCTCGAGCCCCGCGCGGATCACCTGCTTGCCGTCGTACAAATACTCCGGCCCAATGAACCCGACGACCGAGTTGACCAGCAGCGGCTCGAATGCCCGTGCAACTCCATAAGCTCTGGCTTCGAGCGTTTGCTGATCGATGCCATGATGGGCGTCAGCCGACAGGCAGGAGCCCTGCCCCGTTTCGAAATACATGACATTCTGCCCCACGGTGCCGCGGCCGAGAGATTGCGCCGCATCGCACGCTTCACGGAGCAAGGCCAGGTTGATCCCGAAACTCGCGTTGGCCTGTTCGGTCCCGGCGATCGACTGGAACATCAGGTCGAGCGGCGCGCCGCGCTCGATCGCCGCAATCTGGTTCGTCACGTGGGCGAGCACACACGACTGGGTCGGGATCTCGTAGCGATGGATCAGTTCGTCGAGCAGTTTGAGGAGCGACACCGTCGATTCGATGCTATCGCTCGCCGGGTTGATGCCGATCACGGCGTCGCCACAGCCGTAGAGCAGCCCATCGAGCACCGACGCGGCGATCCCCAGCGGGTCGTCGGTCGGGTGGTTCGGCTGGAGGCGGATCGACAACCGACCCGCGAGGCCGATCGTGTTGCGAAACCGGGTCACCACGCGGCACTTTTGAGCGACCAGTACCAGGTCCTGGTTGCGCATCAGCTTCGACACCCCGGCGACCATCTCGGGGGTCAGGCCAGGGGCCAAGTCGGCGAGCACCTCGCCCGTTGCCTCGTACGACAGCAGCCAGTCGCGAAATTCCCCCACGCTCAGGCCCGCGACAGAAGCAAACGCCGCCGCGTCGTGCGTATCGACAACGAGCCGGGTCACCTCGTCGGCTTCGTAGGGAATGACCAGCTCCTCGAGGAACCGCGCGAGCGGCACCTCGGCCAAGACAAATCGCGCAGCAACCCGCTCCTGGGCCGAACCGGCGGCGACCCCGGCGAGTTCATCCCCCGACCTGGCGGGCGAGGCCTTGGCGAGGATGTCGGCGAGGCTATTGAAGTTGTAGCGACGATTCTGAACCGTCGCAGCGTAATGGGTCATCGACGCAGGGCTCCCCGAACATTTGAGGTATCGACCAGTTGGCGCCCCCTGACTGTTACAGGTCCGTGGCGAATTCGCAAGCGCTTTTTGCGTCAGCGGAGGGAGCAATCGCTCTGATTACTATCGGCATTTCATGTCGGCGCTAGGGGTGCGCACCAACGACCCGCATCAGCCGCTTGGCGAACGTGCTAGTTGCCTTTGCGGCATCCCTATGATACCACACATCGCCGCGCCCTCAGTGACTCCCCCGTACGCCCTGCTTCATCGAGGAAACTCACCCGTGCATGACGATCCCGAAGGTCCCAAGCTCCACGTCCATGGGGCCGACTACGAGCAGGTCTCCGCCGACTATTTCCAACATCGCCAGTTGCGCAAGGGGGCCGCCGGGTGGGTCCTGCTCGCCGGGCTCGGAGTCGCCTACGTCATTTCGGGGGACTTTGCCGGCTGGAACTACGGCCTCCAGAAAGGGGGCTGGGGGGGACTCGCGATCGCCACCCTGCTGATGGCGACCATGTACACGACGATGGTCCTCTCGATCGCCGAACTCGCCTCCGCCATCCCCACCGCCGGAGGTGGCTACGGTTTCGCCCGCCGCGCCTTCGGTCCCCTGGGGGGATACCTCACCGGGACAGCCATCCTGCTCGAGTACTCCATCGCCCCAGCGGTGATCGCCGTCTTCATCGGCGCCTACACCGAGGGGCTGTTCGGCGTCGGGGGTTGGCCCATCTATCTGACGGCCTACCTTGTGTTTGTCGGCATCCATCTCTACGGCGTTGGCGAGGCGCTCAAGGTGATGTTTGTCGTCACCGCGCTGGCGGCCTTGGCGCTCGTCGTATTTGTCATCGCGATGATTCCCCACTTTGATGTCGCCAACCTGTTCGACATTCCACCAACGGACGCTGTCGGAGCGAGCAAGTTCCTGCCGCACGGGTATCTCGGCATCTGGGCCGCCATCCCGTTTGCCATCTGGTTCTTCCTGGCGATCGAAGGGGTCCCGCTTGCCGCCGAGGAAACGGCCGACCCCGAAAAGAATCTCCCCCGCGGTCTGATCGTCGGCATGCTCGTTCTATTGGTCTTCGCCGCCGCCATCCTGCTCGTCGGCCCCGGCGGCGCCGGGTCGTCGACCATTCAGTCGTCGGACGATCCGCTACAGACCGCCCTCCAAGCCCCCACCACCTACGACGGGCCAAGCGGCATCTCGCGGTTCGTCGCCTTCGTCGGACTCGCGGGTCTCATCGCCAGCTTCTTCTCGATCATCTTTGCCTACTCGCGGCAAATCTTCGCCCTGTCGCGCGCGGGGTACCTCCCCCGCTTCCTCTCCCTCACCAGCCGCCGCAAGACTCCCACTCTGGCCCTCATCATCCCGGGCGCGATCGGTTTTGGCCTCTCCCTCACCGGCAAGGGGGACCGACTGATCCTGGTCGCGGTGTTCGGCGCCACGCTCTCCTACATCCTGATGCTCGCCTCCCACATCCGCCTGCGACTCACGCAGCCCGACATGCCCCGCCCCTACCGCACACCTGGGGGGATCGCGACATCCGGCGTCGCCCTCGCGCTCGCCACCGTCGCCTTCGCCGCCGGCCTGGTCGACGCCCCCAAGACAATCCTCTACGCCGCCACGGCCTATGGGCTGCTCATCGCCTGGTTTGTCTTCTACAGCCGCCACCATCTGGTGGCGCAGGCGCCGGAGGAGGAGTTTGAAGCGATTGCGGCGGCGGAGGAGGAGTTGGCGTGAAAGTTCCTCCTAGGGTTTTTCCCAGCAACCCCATCACGATTACTGCGAAAACCCCCGCAAACGCCATCGTCCGTGGCTCGGGGATGGCTCGGACACCCGCTTCCAGGGAGGCACCAGCAGTCTGGCCGAAGTACACCTTCCAGCGGGTGTAATCGTCGATGTCGACGCCAGGGGTGTCGTCGTTCGGTAGCGATTCTGTGTTTCCCAGATTGTTACGCCAGACGATATAGTCGGCCGCGTCGACCAGGCCGTCCTCGTTGTAGTCGCCTGGTAGCGGCTCTGGCACTAGATAGACATAAACAGTCGGGTCGGGGTGAAACGTGTACTGCACCACCATCGACACGTCGAGTTCCCCCGGTAGAGGACCGTCGACCAGAAAACCATCGAATATCCCTAGCTGGGTAAGAGAACCCACAGATAGCCCAATCGGAATTAACGGGTCGTACCCCTCGCTTAGAAATCGCAGTTCGAGATCGAACGATTCGTCATCCTTACGATAAAAGCGATGTTCCCTCTGCAGGACTTGCCCCATCGGATTCGGCCCTCGCTGTCTTGTCCCCTGCCCGCTCTGTCCCCACAATGTGACGTCCCATTCCACCTTTTGCCCCTGCGGTTCGACATCGGTAAAAACCTTGATACTTCCCGGTGGTGTGCCATCGGGAAAATCCCAAGCAATATCGAACCAGTCCCCCTCTTGCACTTGCTGGCTCTCCACGGGCAATACAATCTCACCAAGAGATTTGGCATTAGGAGGCAATACCAATGGATCGACCGTAAGTTGGTAATTCTCGACTTGGTCCTGAAACGGAGGAAACATCCCCGGCCTTGTATACCGCATGCTCCAATCGCCGCTGAGAAACTGGTTTACCTCCTCAAACGAATCGAAGTCGCGTGTCCAGTTCCCTACCGAGTCGAGTGCGAGAGAATCGGGCATCGACGGAGCATAAACATCGATGCTCGGGAAAAACGGCGACGGGCTGGGGGGTGGAGCAGACAGCCAGAACCGGATGTAGCTGTCGGTAGCGGAAACTCTCTCTTCCAATCTAATGAAAAGCTGGACGTTCGTTGTCTGAGCCGGGGTCGCCCCAGCTAACACCCCAAATGCGACGATAGTGCCCCACAACACAAGTCTTTTCGCTTCCATCAACCGATTCCCCTAGCCCTCAGTCGTCACAAACCGGTCAAGACACAATTCACTCAATTCACTCCATAATAACCTGACAGCATCGCTCTGAGGAGTAAGAAAAGTTGGTGTCAGAGTGTCATTCTCCAGGCGTTTTCGCTATCCTGAACCGCAGGCGCAGATTCATTCTCTCCCCGCCCCCCTCGAGCCCCCTCCGGAGCCCAACGCATGCCCACCCTCCAACCCTCGCCAAAAAACGTCGAACGGATGCAAAAGTACGCCCAAAAGTACTGGCAAAAAACCGGCACTTCCCCCCATCCCGACGCGGGCGTCACCGAGGTCGTCATCAATGGCCTCGCCGCCAACATCGAGGAGGTCGGCCGCCCCTTGTGCCCTTGCAACTTCTACAAGGACAAGCAAAAGGAACTCGACGAGCATGGCCGCCGCTGGATTTGCGCCTGCGACGAGATGAAGCAGTACAAATATTGCCACTGCCTGCTGTTCGTCACCCCCGAGGGGCTGCCGATCACCGAGTACCTGCCCGAGGACCACGAAGGGCGACAGATCTACGGCTTCATCGCCGATCCGACCCCCGGCATGGGCCGCGAAGGGGCGCAATCGTAGGATGCCGTCCAGCGGGCGGACATTGAACGTCACCCCGCTCGCAACCCAAACCGCCCGCGCCGACGCATCGGAATCAAGCAGCGTCGAACCACACGCCCGATGCGTCAGCGCGAGCGACAATATCAACTTGTGGCACAACGTCTACTCCGCTCGCTCGACACATCCAACATCGTTCGACACATCTACATCACGACATCTCTCGACACTGGGGTTTAGCGAAACGGCTGGGCGAGGGGCAAGGCATGGGGGCGGGTGGTTGATTCTCGCACGATTTCTTGGCACTTGCCAGCAGCCGCAATGGGGGTGTGCGGTCGAGTCGGTGGGTGGAAAAGTGAGCTAAATTTGCCTATCGGACGCCGAGAGGCTTGGAATTGCCACCTCGCCTGCCCTAGAATATCGGCTGTCCGGGGCGCTGGCCTTGGAAACAACCTTTTCATTATGTCTGCCCGATGGGATCGATGCGACTCGCCCGAGTCGGCTTCTCGAATACCGGCAGCTTGCAGGAGACCAGGCATGAAGATGCTTCGCTATTTGTTGTGTGTCGCGATGGTGACCCCTTGGCTGGCGGCCATGGCATCCGCCCAGCAGGATGTTGCCGAGGCCCTGGGTGGGGACGAGCAGTCGATCCGTGCGAACGCCGGCAAGTATGTCGAGCTCTACAATCGCCGCGATGCCAAGGGGATGGCCGACATGTGGTCCCCCGAGGCGGTCTACACCGACTCGACTTCCGGCGATCGGTTCACCGGTCGCGAGGCGATTGCCGAACACTTTGCCTACGTGTTCGCGGGGATGGAGGATGCCAAGCTTGCGGTGACGGTCGATACGGTCGAGTTCGTTTCGCCCAACGTGGCGATCGAGCGCGGCAGCGCCGTGGTGACCTACTCGGAGCATGACCCGGAGGAGTCGACCTACTCGGCTGTTCACGTCAAGCGCGAGGGCAAGTGGTTGATCGATCGCATTTCGGAGGAAGTGGTGGCTCCCCCCGCTCCTTCGCACTACGAACACCTCAAGGCCCTGGAATGGCTGGTCGGCGATTGGGTCGATAGCGACGAGGAGGCCACGATCGAGACCTCGGTCGAGTGGACCAAGAACCAGAACTTCCTGCGGCGGTCGTTTGCCGTGGTGACGGCCGATGAGGTGGCCCTGAGTGGCGTGCAGATCATTGGCTGGGACCCCAACGACGAGTGCATCCGCTCGTGGACTTTCGATTCCGATGGCGGCTTCGCCGAGGCGACTTGGGAATTCAAGGAATCGGCATGGCATATCATCAACAAGGGGACGTTGCCCGAAGGAGGGATTGCGACCTCCGTGAACCTGCTCACTCCGGTCGACGAGCATAGCTTCCGCTGGGAATCGCTCAGTCGTGAAGTCGATGGCGAGGTATTGCCCAACATCGAACCGGTGATCGTCGTCCGGGCGGAGTCGCTCGACGAGTCGCTAGATGGCGAACAATCGTCCGCAGCGCAAGTCGACGCGGAGCAGCCGACCGACAATACGGAGTCGAACTGACGATGCCCGAGGCTTGTGGTTTCCCATCCACGTGCCGCTGACGCGGTGCTTTGCTCAACGAGGTGATGCGATGAAACGATTCCTGGTCCTGATGGCGATGGCCCTCGCACTACTCATCTGGTCCGCCGATTCGCTTTCGGCCCGCGGTGGCCGCGGCGGGGGTGAGGGGGGCGGAGGGGCACGCGGTGCGAGTGGAGCACGCGGCGGTGGAGGTGGCGGGGGGAGGGAGGCGAGGTCGGGCGCGGCCCGAACTCCTTCGATGAGCCGGCCTCAAGCGAACCGACCACAGGCGAGCCGTCCGCAAGCGAACCGACCGCAAGTCGACCGTTCCTCCAGGCCTGGGGGCCAGGCGGGTGGCGCCGCGGCACGACCGGGGGGCGCCTCGCGGCCAAATCCCAGTATTGCCGCGCCTCAACGGCCAGACAGAACGGCCAATCGCCCACAGACACGGCCTCAAACACGCCCCGAGACGCGACCTCAAACGCGACCTTCGATCGGGCAATTGCCCTCCCCCAATCGACCTGGTGAAGGGATTGCCCAACGTCCCGGCGGAGGGAACACTCGCCCGGGAGGAGCGACTCGCCCTTCGCGACCGCAAGATTTCGTCGACCTTGGCCGACCGAGCCGCCCCGAAACGCGACCTGGGCAAGGAACGGGACAACCAGGGACAGCGCGACCAGGCGGTGGGCGACCTGGAACAACTCGGCCAGGGAATGCGGCGGGTGATTTTTTGGCGGGTGATCGCCCCAGCACCCTCCCGGCAACGCGCCCCGGCACGCGCCCCAATCGACCCGGTGAAGGGGGATTGGCTGGCGGAACACGTCCCGGGCGTCCTGGCGAGGGAGGAGCGACGACGCTACCAGGGCGACCGGGTGGAGGCGGAGAAGGGACACGTCCGGGTCGACCCGGTGAAGGAGGAGAGGGTACGCGACCGGGTCGACCGGGTGGAGAGGGAGAAGGGACACGGCCGGGTCGACCGGGTGGAGAGGGAGAAGGGACACGCCCGGGTCGACCGGGCGGAGGCGAAGAAGGGACACGCCCAGGGCGACCGGGCGGAGGAGGAGAAGGGACACGTCCGGGTCGACCGGGTGAAGGCGGAGAGGGTACACGGCCGGGTCGACCGGGCGAAGGCGGAGAAGGGACACGCCCAGGGCGACCGGGTGGAGGAGGAGAGGGGACACGTCCGGGTCGACCGGGCGGAGGAGGGGAGTGGACACGTCCCGACCGACCACGCCCAGGGCATCGTCCCGATCGCATCGACAATTGGGATCGGCATCGCGACTGGCAGCGCGATCGCTGGTCGCACGTCAACAACCATTGGCATACCCATTGGCATAACTATCAGCATATTTTTGCTGGCGATTGGTGGCATCATCATCCCCATTGGCGCTATCGTCCCGGCTTCAACTATTGGGGAGTTGCCACGTGGCCAGCGGCCACCGGGTGGTTCACGTGGAACTGGTCGGAGCCGTACTATTACAACTACGGCCAGAATGTCTATTTCCAGGACAACTACGTCTATTACGGTACCACCCCGGTGGCGACAACCGCCGACTATGCCATGCAGGCCGAGGCGATCGCCACGAATTTGCCGGAGACGCCCCCGGCGGAAGATTCGTGGATGTCGCTCGGTGTGTTTGGAATGGTTCCCGATAACGAGCAAAGCTCGACCGATCCGACCATGTTCCTGCAACTTGCCGTGAGCAAGGAGGGAATGATCGCCGGGACCTTCAAGAATGTTGTCTCCGGCACGACCGTGAGTGTCGAGGGAATGGTCGACGAGGAGTCGCAGCGAGCCGCCTGGACGCAGATCGGCGAAACCCGTCCCTTGATGGAGTCCGGTTTCGGCAACCTGACGCAAGACACGGTCCCGGCGCTGATGCACTACGCCGATGGTACGACGCAGCAGTGGCTGTTGATTCGGATGCAAGAGCCAACCGACACGCCGCCGGAGTAGAAGTAGTAGATGCGTCAAGCGAGAAGTAGGCGTCAAGCGAGCGCGACGACGGCCTGAAGTGCCGAGACGTCGTGACCGCTCGCGCCGACGCATCGATGTGCTCTTGGGAGGTGTGTGGCACGAAGAATGGGACGCGGATTGACAGGATTTTGCAGGATCGGCAGGATCCGAAAATCCAACTCAAACGACTTCTGAAATCGATCGGTTCCAGTCGCGTTCCTGTCGACTACTCGAAGAACCCGACAATGACGGTCTTCCAACAAAAAATCCTGACCATCCCGTCAAATCCTATCAATCCGCGTCCCATTCCTCGCACTACTTGCGCCGCCATCAGTCCGAGCGTCGACGGCGCCAGACTTAGCGGTGCGCGTCGTGGCGGAGCAGTTTTGCCCGCAACACGTCGCGGAGCCAGTCGCGGCGGGTCTCGGTGAGCATCGAACCGAACTTCACGGTACGGTCGGAGTGAATCACGATCACTTCCTGGTGCTGGTCGTTCGATTGCCAACTGGTGAGTCCGGCCTCAACCCGGTCGACCTTGTTGGGGTCGAACCGGCTGGTCCAATTAAAGGGCCCCACGCCGGTGCGTACCCGGGCGGCATGGCGGTCGATGGTCACCTCGACTCGGCCAAAGGCAAAGGAACAGACGGCGGCGATGAGAAACGCTCCCACCAGCACAAAGGGGACCAGGAACAAGCAGAGAAAAAGCACCATGCCGAGCGACATCTCGTCGTCGATGTTGGGAGCCGGAAACCACTCGGGAATCGGCCCGACCAGGTTTTGATAGAGCCCTGCCATGGCGCTCAGGACGAAGACCGAGACGATGCCGTTCCAGAAGATGGCGACAAACAGCGACCCCAACAGCCCGGTGCCCGACCGCAGCGTTGCGTGGAGAGTCGTATGGTCCCCCCACTCGTCGATCGAACAGCCATGCGGAGGGTTCGCGATTAACTCCCCTAGCGGCCGAGTCAGATCGACGACTTCCGACAGCCGCGACAGCTTGCCACACGTGGGGCAAAGCGCGACCCCCTCGGTGATATTCATCGCCTCGGGGCCGATCGGTGCGTCGCATTGGGGGCAGTAGTTTTGGTCCATGGGGAAGGGAGGGGGCGGGTGTCAGGGGTCAGGGGGCAGGGATGAAGGATGAAGGGTGAAGGGTGAAGGGTGAAGGGTGAAGGGTGAAGGGTGAAGGGTGAAGG
>CAZYQQ010000117.1:0-1782 GCA_964650265.1 uncultured Planctomycetaceae bacterium | reverse complement strand
ATAACCGGGAGTGCCAAGATGAACCCCAAGGCAAGGAATATCGTAGCAATCGTCCGAAGGGGTCGAAATTTTTTCGTTGGCGAATGGGCAGTCATCTAAAGGCCAAGATGTTTTCTGCTCAATTGTAGCGGGGTTTCGACTCTGGCGGCAAGCTCTTCCTCAAGGGCTCAGGGCTCGTTTGCCGGCGAAAATCCCTTGACAAATCCCTTGACACCCCAATTTCTCCATTGTATACAAGAGTACATCACTCCCGCCAGCTCGCCTCTAACCCCCCAAAATGCCCTCCACGTCAACCAAATTCGCGCCGAGCGATGCCCAGCGGGTGGCTCATAACCTGCGGCGGCTGATGGTCCGCTTCGACCTGACCTATCAGGAGGTGGTCGAGGCGAGCGGGCTCGATGAGCGGACGATTCGCAGCATGGCCCTGGGGAGGACGCGACCCCATGCGCGGAGCGTTCACAAGCTGGCCGAGGGGCTGGGGGTCGAGAGTGACGAGCTGTTTCGCGATTGTCCTTCGCTCGACGTCGCCGCGTTCGACCGCGCGACGAACCCCATGGTCGATGTCGTGCGGCGCGAGCATCCCGAGCTGTTCGAAGGATGGCGCGAGCAGGACTTCGCCGAACTCTACAGCCGCATGGGGCAGGGGGGTGAACTGACCCGCGAGGGAGCCCTCGCCGCCGCGGCCCGCATGAACGACAAACGCCGCGTCCTCGACCAGGCCCGGGTGCTCTTAGAAACGAGCGAAGCCCCGCTGCTGGCGGAGATGGTGCGAGTGATGTACGAGCGGGCGGTGAAGCGGGGGGAGGAGGAGTGAGTTGGGAGTTGGAAGTTGGAAGAACGAACGAGGGGACACGGATTATCACTGATGAGTCGGATGACCACGGATCAGAATTTGAGATCCACGATCAACTCACACAGACTTTCTGCCTTCTCTGATCCGTGAGGATCAGTTTAATCCGTGAACATCCGTGGCCCATCCTCTTCCAACTTCCAACTTCCAACTACGTCACACTTCTTTCGCCGTCACCACCGGCAGCACATCAATCCTCTCCGCCGCTTCATACTTCACGACCCGCAGGTCTTTGCCGTCGGGGGTGACGATGCGGTGGAGGCCGGTGAGTTCGACCGGTTCGGCGAGGAAGATTCTGTAGGTGGTGGTCGACGTGGGGGGAGTGGTCGTCTCGTCGACCGTCACTTCATGCGGTTGGACCCGGGCGAGGAGGCTGGGGTGGACGACTTGCCAGCCGGTGAGTTCGGGGCCCTCCTCTCCTTCCTCCCAGATGCCGAGCTCGACTTGGACGATCGCGTCGAGATGGTAGGCGACCGAGAGTTCCCGCGCCGTCGCGCGCCAGCGGGTGAGGCCTTGAAGCCTTTCGGCGGTGAGGATCGTCCAGCGGTGTTCGCCCACGTCGATCAGCCAATCGCCCGGTCGCGGGTCGGGCTGGTTTTCTGGCCATTCGAATTGCCAGACCACGTCGCATGCGCGGACCTGCCCGCCGGCCGGAACGCTCTCGCCAGTCGTGTGAGCAAATCGCCAGGCGCTCGCGATGGCGGTCCCACTCGCCGCGCCGGGGCGCCAATGAACGATCGATTCGAGGGCGTCGACTACAGTGGCGAAGTCGCCACCTGGGTTCCAAGCGATTGTCATCACGAAGTTCCTTGCGAACGGATTTCAAACGGCTCGTACTCGGCCAGCTTCCGGTCGCACCAGTCGACGGTCGCCTGCAACGATTCGACATACTGCTGCCAGTGAACTCGCTGGCCATCGATCCAGTAAGTCGG
>CAZYQQ010000116.1:6448-15676 GCA_964650265.1 uncultured Planctomycetaceae bacterium | reverse complement strand
GTCGAGGCGAGAACGGGGGCTTGGTGGGAAAAATTCACAGGCTCTCAGAGGTCGGGGAAGGGATCGTCAGTTTGCAAGTTGCAATGACCTTCCTCCTTCCTTGGCCCCCGGCCCCTGACACCTCACTCGCCGGCCACGGCCCAGAGGCGGAACTCGGCCTCGCGAAGTGTCACCCCTTCGTGAACCAGTTGGAACACAACCTTCGCCTCGGGCCAACCAACGCATGAGAGTAGCTCGTCGAAAATCTCCGAGGGACACATCCCGTGGAGTTCCACCCGGTGGAGCCGCTCCTGGTATTCAAACAGGTGGCCATCGACCTGCCACCTCTCGGGTGACGCACCAGCGACGACGAAGTAGCCATCCGGCTCGAAGTCGAGCCGCGGAATCTCCAGCAACCGGTCGCGGGCTTGTTCGAACGTGACGACAAACGTTTCGACCAAGCGTGGAGGGTCCCCGCCCGGAGCCACCAACGTCGCCAGATCGAGCCCTCGCAGCGACACGAGCGGGCCCGCGGCATGCTCACCAGGTTCGGCGAAGAGATTCGCATGGAACGACAACATTACTGGCTCCCTCCATGGCCTCAATCAACCTTGCGGAAGCTGATGCCCCATCTTATCCCGCTTGGTCGCCATGTAGCGCTCGTTGTGCTCGTGAATCGGCGGGACAATCGGAATCTGGTCGACCACCTCCAGATCGTAGCCACCGTAGATGAAGGCGTCGGTCTTCTTGGGATTGTTGGTCAGCAGGCGGATCTTGCGGAGCCCGAGGTCCTTGAGGAGTTGGATCCCCACACCGTAATCTCGCGGGTCGGCCTTGAACCCCAGGGCGAGATTCGCCTCGACCGTGTCGAGCCCTTGATCTTGTAGGGCGTAGGCCTTGATCTTTTCCACCAAACCGATGCCGCGCCCTTCCTGCGGCAGGTAGACCAGCACACCACATCCCTCGCGGCCGATCATGTCGAGCGCCATGTGAAGCTGGTCGCCACAATCGCAGCGGAGCGACTCGAGCAGGTCGCCGGTGAAGCAGGAGGAATGGAGCCGCACCAGTGGGGCATCAACCGACGTGATGTCCCCAACGACATAGACCACCGGCTCCTGCGACTCGTAGTGAACGCCATAGGCGATCACGCGGCCGTTGCCGTAGCGCGTCGGGAGCAGGGCCTCGGCGGTGCGGTAAACAAGTTTCTCTCGCACGCGACGATATTCGATGAGTTGCTCGATCGAAATGATGTGGAGGTCGTGCTTTTGCGCCAGCTTCGCCAGTTCGTCGCGATTGGCGCGGTCCCCCGACTCGTTGAGGATCTCGCAGAGCATGCCGGCGGGGGCCAAATTGGCCATGCGGGCCAGGTCGACCGCCGCCTCGGTATGCCCGGCGCGACGCAGCACACCCCCCTCCTTGGCCACCAGTGGATAGAGATGCCCAGGGCGGACAAAGTCGCTCGGTTCGCTGTGGGGGTCGCAGAGGGCCTGGATTGTTTTGGCACGCTCGGCGGCGGTAATGCCGGTGCGGGCGGAACGATGGTCGACCGGAATGGTGTAGGCGGTCCCCAAGGGGGCGGTGTTGGTTTCGACAACGGGAGGAAGTTTGAGCCGCTCGCTCACCTCCGGCAGGATCGGCATGCAGAGCTGCCCCCGGCCGTGGGTAATCATGAAGTTCACCAGCTCGGGGGTCACCTTTTCGGCCGCGGCGATGAAGTCCCCCTCGTTTTCCCGGTCCTCGGCGTCGACGACGATCACCGCTTCGCCCATCGCAATAGCGGCGACGGCATCTTCGATGGAAGAGAAACGGGTGGGCACCGGTGGATTTCCAAGGGGGAAGGGGAACGTGGCAGGGGGAGGGGGGGACGCGGGTATTTTCCGTCGCTTTCTCTTAGGATAATAGGCACACCGTGGTGTTTACACCACTGGCAAGCATTTGACGTCTCTCCCTTCACCCCTGGCCTACCCCCATGTCTCCCTCAGTCGATGCCGGGTCGCTAGCTCCTCTGGGCGAGGAGGAGTATGTCGAACAGGCCCATTTTTTCACGGCCCTTGGGGAACGAATCGCCGTCGACGTCCCCACCCAGGAGGTGCTCGCCTCTGTGCGGGAAGAGGTGCTCGCCACTACCAAACTGCCGATGGCCATCGACTTTCTGCTCGCCGAGTTGCGGCATGCCGGGACATTTGGTACCGCCTTCGCCCAATTGCCCCACTACTTCACTCCGTTCCAGACCTTCCTCATCGGCGAAGCCGAAGACGACCGCGGCAAGTTCGATCTGCGGATCGCCCTGGTCGTGCTCGCCCGCGAGGCCGAGTACCGCGCTGGGCGGTTTCACGCGGCGGCACCGTCGCTGCAGGGGCTGTTTCTCTATCAATTCGAGGTCCTCTGCCGGAATCGTCTGGGCTACGATCACGGGCTCGAGGCGATGTCGAAAGATCCCAGCTACACACCCTTGTGGCGCGATTGGCTCCAAACGATTCGCCGGCAGGTGGGAATGGTCGACCTGGCCGATCTGGTCTACGTCCGGAGTGAGCACTACAACGCGCGTGCCCGGCGCAAGGGGGAGACGGATATGGCCGAGCCGCTGTTCGGCGATCGGGAAGGGCGAATCGCCTTGGCGAATCGCAAGAAAGACCCGCTGTTCCTGTTCGCCTCGCTCCACCGGCAGCTTGGCTACCCCGAGGTTCCCCGGCCTCAGACGCGGGACGAGAACGAGAATCCACTGCCGCAAATCGCCCGCCGCCTGGAGCAACTCGAGAAGCGGATCACCCTGATGGAAGACGAGCAACGGGGAGGCATCGACCTGACGAAGCTCTACGTCGACCCCAAACACCCCCCGGGTGTCGAATAGGTGACCCCAGGAATTGACGTGGATGTGGTCACAGACCCCGTGACGTGACAAAATGACTCAGTGCGCGAGAGTGGGCAGTTTAACGGCCCATTCGAGGGAGGATTGGTGGTGAAAATGCTCGATTTCGAGCGAGAACCTCCTTTCGACGGCGGGCGACCCCGTCAAGCTTGATTGCGAGGGGAATTTCATATAACGTTCGCGCCAAAGTGACGTTCTTTACCGTCTTGCCACGGGTTAAACTCCGCTTGGCGCACCAGTTCGCGACACTCGTCGTCATGCCTCGGAATCGTGTTCTAGCAAGCCAAAAACCCAAATCACGACTAAATAAATAAACTTAGAGAACATTTTGCCAATTGCCTAAGTCGCCCCATCATCCGACAATGGTTGTCGATGGGCCGGTAAATTTTTCCTCGCCACCCTCCTTTCCCTTCCACCTTCCCCCCGCCCTAGCGTGAAAGCCGCTCTCTCCATGTCGACCGTGATCGAGAAAACCACACAGGAACTTCAAGAGGCCACCGTTCGTTTTTGTGGCGATTCAGGGGACGGGATGCAGCTAGCGGGGACCCAGTTCACCAACACCTCGGCCCTGGCCGGCAACGATGTCGCCACGTTCCCCGACTTCCCGGCGGAAATCCGCGCCCCGCGCGGTACCAAGGCGGGGGTCAGCGGCTTTCAGATCCACTTCTCCAGCCAGGAGATCTACACCCCCGGCGACACGGTCGACGCCCTGGTCGCGATGAACCCGGCGGCGCTCGTGACCAACATCGGCGACCTTCGCGAAGGGGGCATCCTCATCTGCAACGAGGACGAGTTCGACAAGAAGGGACTCGAACAGGCGGGCTACAGCTCGAACCCGCTGGAGGATGGGAGCCTCGAAGCAAAGTTCAAGCTTCACAAAGTCGGCATGACCAAGCTCACCCGGCTGGCGGTCGAGGGACTCGGGCTGGGGGTGAAGGAGTCCGACCGCTGCCGCAACTTCTTCGCCATGGGGCTCGTGTTCTGGCTCTACGATCGGTCGCTCGAACCGACCTTGCGCTTCATCGAGACCAAGTTCGGCAAGAACCCCGACGTGGCGACCGCCAACACTCGAGCGCTCAACGCCGGCTTCAACTACGGCGAGACGGTCGAGGCGATCAACACCCAGTACCACGTGGGAAAGGCCCACCTGACCCCAGGGACCTATCGCAACATCATGGGGAATACGGCGCTGGCCTATGGGCTGGTGACCGCGGCCAAGCTATCGAATCGACGGCTCTTCTTCGGGGCCTATCCCATCACTCCGGCAAGCGACATTCTCCACGAGCTCGCGCGACTCAAGCATTTCGATATCCTCACCTTCCAGGCGGAAGACGAAATCGCCGCCGTGACGGCAGCGATTGGGGCCTCGTTCGCGGGGGAGATGGCGGTCACTTCGAGTAGCGGACCGGGGATCGCGCTCAAGGCCGAAGCGATTGGCCTGGCAGTGATGACCGAACTGCCGATGATTGTGATCGACGTCCAGCGCGGCGGTCCTTCGACGGGTCTGCCAACCAAGACCGAGCAATCCGACCTGCTGCAAGCGATGTTCGGACGTAATGGCGAATGCCCCGTGCCGATCGTCGCCGCCAGCGGCCCCGCCGACTGCTTCGATGCGATCCAGGAGGCGTGGCGGATTGCGGTCGAGCATATGCTCCCCGTCTTCTTCCTCACCGATGGCTACATCGCCAACGGCTCGGAGCCGTGGCGCATCCCCGAGATCGACACACTGCGACCGACCGAAGTGAAATTCGCCCAGCCGATGGCCGATGGCGAGCCCTTCCTGCCCTACCATCGCAACGAGCGGCTTGCCCGTCCGTGGGCGGTCCCCGGCACCCCCACGCTCGAACACCGGATCGGTGGTCTCGAGAAGCAGGACATCACTGGCAATGTTAGCTACGACCCGGCCAACCATCAGCACATGGTCGACACCCGAGCCCGTAAGGTGGCCCTGGTGGCCGACAACATCCCGCTCCAGGAGGTCGACGGTCCCAAGTCGGGTGACCTGTTGGTCGTAAGTTGGGGTGGTCCCTACGGGGCGTGTGCCACGGCGGTTCGTGCGGCGCGTGCCGCCGGCAAGTCGGTGGCTCACTGCCATCTGCGGTACCTCAACCCCTTCCCCAAGAATCTCGGCGAGATTTTGCGCAGCTATCGCAAGGTGCTGATCCCCGAACTCAACAAGGGGCAGCTCTTGAAGCTCATTCGCGCCGAGTACATGGTCGATGCGGCCGGTTACAACAAGGTGCAGGGGAAGCCGTTCAGCGTCGGTGAGTTGATTCACCAGATTCATGTCCACCTGCAAGAGACCGAGGCCTGATTCGTCAGCCAACCTCAACAGAACGGCACAGCACAACGGCACCCCGAACTTCCGACCCGAACAAACTTCACCACAGCGTAGACCGAGAACCCTAGCAGATGAGCGTCGAATCCCTTCCCGTGCTGACAGCCAAGGACTTTGCGAGCGACCAGGAGATCCGCTGGTGCCCCGGCTGCGGCGACTATGCGATTCTGGCGCAGATGAAAAAGGTGATGCCCTCGCTCGGCATCCCCCGCGAGAAAATCGTGTTCATTTCGGGCATCGGCTGTTCGAGCCGGTTCCCTTACTACATGAACACCTACGGCATGCACTCGATCCACGGCCGTGCCCCGGCGGTGGCAACCGGCCTCAAGACGGTCCGCCCCGACCTCACCGTGTTTGTCATCACGGGGGATGGTGACGGGTTCTCGATCGGCGGCAATCACCTGATGCACGCCGTGCGGCGGAACATCGACCTCAACATCATCCTGTTCAACAACCGCATCTACGGCCTCACCAAGGGACAGTACTCCCCTACTTCCTTGCCCGGCCATCGCACCAAGAGCACTCCGATGGGGGCGATCGACAACCCGCTCCATCCCCTATCGATCGTGCTGGGAGCCGAAGGGAGCTTTGTCGCCCGGTCGATCGACACCCACCAGCAGCACCTGGGGAAGATACTCGAACGGGCGGCCGCCCATCGCGGCACCTCGTTCGTCGAGGTCTATCAGAACTGCAACGTCTTCAACGACGGGGCGTGGGACTACGCCAAGGATCGCGAGTCGAAGGAGGAGACGGTCCTGGAACTCGAACATGGCAAGCCGATGATCTTCGGCAAGAATCGCGACAAGGGGATTCGCCTCAACGGCCTCACCCCCGAGGTCGTCGAACTCGGCAAGGGGATCACCGAGGACGACCTGTTGTTCCACGACGAGCAGGCCCCCGAGCCGACCCTGGCCTACATGCTGAGCCGGATGAGCCGCCAGAAAGGCTTTCCCGAGCCGGTGGGCGTGTTCCGCGCGGTCGAACGCCCGCGGTACGATGTGCAGATCAACGATCAGGTCGACAAGGCCCGCAAGACCCTGGGCGATGGCGACCTGCGTGATCTCTACTACTCGGACGACACCTGGACTGTCGCATAGTGACACCGGCGTTGCCAGCGACTGATGTTTTTTGCTGTTGGCTTTCCGCTCCCTAGAGCCACAAGTGGAGTCGCCCGCCGAGCGCGTCGGGGAGCCGCCTGGCCACCATCTGCTCGACCCCTTTGGCATGGTAGCGCGTGCTGAGGTGCGAGGCGATCACAAGCTCGTTTTTGAACAGCTCCTGCCGCTCGACAAAATCGTCGAGGTGCATGTGGCCAAACTTGTGAATCTTCTGCCGGCGATGCCGCGGCGCGACAAAGGTGAGCTCGCAGATCAGAATCTTCGCCGCATAGAACTCCGGATTGTTGTCGAGTCCCTCCGGCGAACTGTCGCCAACATAGCCCAAAATCGGCTCGCGGACTTCGTGGGTCACCTCGGTCCCCCCCAAGCGCAGGTCGCGAATCTCCTCGCCCGCCAATCCCTGGAACTCCTCGCGGAGCTTGCGTTTCCGCTGCCAGACGAGGAAGCCGAGCGACGGAACGGTGTGCGTGGTGGCGACCGTCGTCACGACATGTTCGCGCGACAGCTCGATCTCCATCCCGGGCTCAAGCCCTTCGAGGGTGACCGGCAGTCGCCCTCGATCGAGCCGCGTGAACTGCTTGAGGATCTCGCGCACCGGTGCGACCGTTGCCGAGGGGAGATAGATCGTGGGGGGCTCCATCTTCATCATCCGCCGCCGTGCGACATAGACGGGGAGCGCCGCGATGTGGTCGAGATGCCCGTGGGAGACGAACCAGTTTTCCGTCCCCATGAACGACCAGGGCTGGGCCCCCAGGTCGAAGCCGACCTTGAGCTCGGGGATCCGCCAATAGGTTTGCACCGCCGCGCGCGAGTACCCCTCGATCGTCAGATCGCCATGCTGAAGAGTCTTGATGGGAAGGTTGTTGACCATCGAGCGGACGACCGGAGGTTGGTGCGAACGGGGAGTCCCCGCCGCAAGGATTCGAAAGGGGCGAGGCAGACTACCCCTGGGCGGAGGCCTCTGGCCCCACGGTCGCCTCGGCGCTCGCTTCTAAAGGGGGAGACTCGCCATCGGGGTAAGGTTCGCTTCCCGGCTCGATGAGGATGTCCCCATAACGCTCCACCTGCTGCGCCCTGGCGTGACGGTAACGGACCAGCTCCAGCAGGGCAAGGAACATGCCGACCAGGGTCGACTTGTGAACCGTCTCGGGAAACAGCTCGGCGAACAACACACGCCCTTCGTCGCGCAATCGTCGATCGATCTGCCGCATGTAGACGTGGATCGGTGTGTCGTCGTAGCGGATGCTGGTGGGATCGGCCGCCTTGAGCTTCTCGCGAAGCACGCGGCCAAACGCACTCACCAGGTCCCACAACTCGACCCCCCCAATCTCTTGTTCCGCCGGGTTGCTCGACCGGGTCTCAAGGTCGCTTGCCAGCCGCGGGTAGCGCTCCTGCCACTCTCGGCCCCGCAGTTCGAGTTGCTCGGCCGCATCGCGATACTTTTTGAACTCGAGCAGCCGGGCCACAAGATCGTGACGAGGGTCCTCGATCTCGGGTTCCTGAGCCTCTTCTTCCCCATGAGGGAGTACCAATCGCGATTTGAGTTCGAGAAGCTGGCTGGCCGTGTCGAGAAAGTCCCCCACCAGATCGACGTCGATTTGCTCGAGCACGGCCACATGCTCGAGATACTGTTCGGTGAGTTCGGCCAGCGCAAGGTCGACCACCGGGACCTCCTCGCGCCGCACCAGATAGAGGAGCAGGTCGAGCGGACCGCTGTAGATGTCAAGCTTTACGCGAAAATCAGGCAACCGTTGGCTCCACGGCAATCCGAGTGAAGGGGGAGCAAGATTTTGTAGCAGGATATGATGCCGCAGGGGAGGCGGGCTCCGAAGGCTGGCGAACCCGACGAAAAAAGCCAGCCGCCCCCCGCGGGGCGGCTGGCTATTCAAGGAGCATTGCTAGCATCAACCGAATTAAGCACCAGGATCGGCCGGAAGGGCCGGCGGCTCGGGAGGAGCGGGAGCCCCACCTTCCGCGGCGGCTTCAACCGCATCGGCTGCTTCGTCCGCAGCCTCGTCATTCGCTGGAGGCTCGGGAGCAAGCTGCTCGTCCGAAGGGGATGCCTCGGTCGGCTGGTCACCCTCGTGGATGATCACTCCCTCCTCGCCATGGTGCGACGATCCACAGCCACACCCAGTTTTGTAGACAGGTTGGTCGCAGCAGTTGCCGCGATGGCGGCGATGCCGCTTGCGGCCATTGTCGCAGCCATCGTTGCAAGTGTCGCACGCACTCTCGCAACAATTCGAGCGACGCACAGGCTCGCAGCAACGCGACTCGTACACAGGTTCGCAGCTTGTTTCGACCCGGCAGCAATCGCCACCGCGGCCACCAAACAGACCACGCAGGCCACGGGCGTCGGCCGAGTCGGCCGCTACCATTCCCATGGACGCAATCGCGGCCAATAAAATCAAATGCTTCATCACACTTCCTCCCTTACAACAGAACAAAAGGTCGCTTACAGGTTGTCGGGAACAAAAAACAAGCGGGTCGCACGCACGCCAAGGTGAGTCGCGTGCTACCACTCGTCAGGCTATAAGAGCCCATCCGACATGTCAACGATTGACGGTTAGGCAAGCTGGGCATTTCTCATGCCTGAATGTTTGTTTGAGCGGGAGTTTTCGCAAAAGCGGGCTCCCGCTCACCCCAGCAAAAAAATCTCATCGCATAAAACAGCCCGGCGGAGAGACATTCTCCCCGCCGGGCTGGATTGAGTTGTCCCTGCGACTCCCCGGTAAGAGAGCGAGGTATCCTCGATTTTTTCAGTGCTTTAGCAACCGCAACTGGAGCCGTTCGATTCGCAGCAGTTGCCGCCACGGTTCTTGAACTTGTTGCGGAACTTGCCGAAGAAGCCTCCCTTTTCGCAGCAGGGATCGCAAGGATCGCAGCAGGGGGCCGGCTCGCAGCAAGGAGCGGGCTCGCAGCAA
>CAZYQQ010000116.1:0-6348 GCA_964650265.1 uncultured Planctomycetaceae bacterium | reverse complement strand
CAGCAATCGTTGCCACGGTGCTTGTTGCGGAAACGGCTAAACAGGCCACCACGATCGCAAGGATCGTCGCAACAAGACGCCGGCTCGCAGCAGTCGCCGCCACGGCCACGGAAGCGGTCGCCAAAACAACCAGCCTCTGCAGTCGAGGCAAACGAAACGGCCACCATGGCAATCGCCAACAGGGCCACAACACGCATCTTCTTCACAATGCTCATCTCAACAAACTCCTTGGAATGGTTTCCCACAGCCTATTTTCCTCCGGCCGCACCTGCTTAGACCTAATGCCTAGAGGAAGCGACCGTGGGGCCAAAACCGATCGACCCCCATCGCACTTAATTGCGATCCACTCAACCAGCCGACTTCCGGAGCCGACTGGCAGGTTCAGCCAATTCAGGTGGGTTTTCCGGTTAGGTGAACTAAGGAAAATAGGCTGAACTGAACGACAAGCCTAGCACCCTCATCTAAGCTGTCAACAGGGGGAAGCAGGGTAGCCCGGGAAGCTGGCGATAATCGAGCCCAGAAAATGCGGCTTTGCGCAAACAACAGCGGCCGTAGCTTTAGCTACGGCCGCTGTGTAAATGGTAGCTATGTATAGACTTAGCGTTTGGGTGCCAGGCTATTGGACGGGATATCCGCCTGGCTGAAGCGCCGTCTGAGGGGGTTGTTGGGCCCCTGCGGTTTCCGCGGGGGCTGCCGGCTGCACGGCTTGGACCGGTGCTGGTCTTGGCAGGTTCTCGAAATCGCGCGTCATACGCTGATCTCCGTCAAAGAAGGAAATCCCGGAAACGAACCAGCGATTGTCGACCTTGCGCATCGACCAGCAAATCACTTCCTCGGCGGCGCTCTCCCCGTCAATCCCTTTCAATAGGCACTGCACGATCGCCTGATCGTTTGTTTCCGCTTCCACTTCGCCGATGCGAAACTTCGCGGCTCCCAGGCCCGGGTTCACGAAGCCGATTCCTTGGGATTCGAATTGCTCGATCGACTTGGGCGAGAGCAACGCGGTCGCCGCGTCAATATCCCCTTTCACGACGGCGGTCATGAAATCGTGAGCCGCCTGTCCGGCGGGGTGGAGTGGCTTGGCAGCGGCGGGGGCTGATTCGGCCGGTTGCTTCTCCGGCTCACCCTTGCCACATCCAGTGATTCCCGTAACGACCAGGACCAATGCAACGAGCCATCGCATAGTCGAATATCCTTCCTTGAGTGCAAAGTGCCAGCAATCGAAGTCGAGGCGCGCCCCGCGCGCCTCGGAAATGTCCCAAAGAGGGCGAATGTCGTCAATACGAACTCGTCCCTCTTCGCCACCGAGTTGCTTGCTGCCGCATAGGAGCATGGGAAACTCTCCAATGCATGCACTCAAGCGGCGCGGGCAATGCCTGGGACGGTTGCTTCGTCGGTGCGGAGGTGGATGTCCATCCGTGGGCAGGGTAGCGCGATCCCCGCCCCTTCGAGCCGGTATTTGATCGCTCGCAACAGGTCCTGCCGAACTTGCGACGAGTCGCTCGACCTGCACCAGACCCCAACCGACCAGTCGACACTCGCGGGCCCCAGTTCCTTGAGCGTCACGGCAGCCGCGGGTTCGAGCAGGACGTTCGGAACCGAACGGACGGTCTCCAGCAGCAGTTGACGAGACTGGTCGATGTCGGCCTTGTACGACAGCCCGATGGCCACGTCGATCCGCCGTTGGCGATTGTAGGAGATGTTTTCGATCACGGCCCCAAAGATCGAGCCATTGGGGATGATGACTCGGCGATTATCGGCGGTATCGATCGAGGTGGTGAATAGCTCGATTTCGGCCACTTTGCCCGTGTATCCGGCGATATTCACGCTGTCGCCCACCTTATAGGGGCGGAAGATCAGCAGCATCGCCCCGGCAGCGAAGTTGGAAAGGGTGCCTTGGAAGGCAAGGCCGATTGCCAAACCGCCGGCACCGATCATCGCGGCGAAGCTGGTTGTCTCGACCCCAAACTTGCTCAGGCATGCCAGGGCGGCAAGGCCCATGACTCCCCACCAGGTGAGCTTGGCGAGAAACAACGTGAGCGTTTCATCGAACTTGAGCCGCAACAGGCTTGACTTGACGACCGACGTCAGCCAACCCGCCAATGTCCAAGCGAGTGTGAGCAGGACGATGACCAGGGCGGCCCGCAGACCGTAGTACTCCGCCAAGAGATACCATTCACGCGGGCTCATCCCCAGATCGAGTGACATCAGTTTGCCGAGCGACTGCTCGCGAGTCGCCTCGCTGCTAGCAGCCTCCGCCAACACTATGGGAATTGCAAAAGACATCGGTCAGTGCGCACCAAGGTTGCAAGGGAAAAGTACCGGCCGCGAGAAATAGCAAACCGAAGGACTGCCGGGCAAGGGCACCATGTGCTAGCGCTTTGTCACGGGTGCGAGTCGAAATCTATTGCCTTGGAGGACCACGTTCCGCTAAAAGCGCTCTCCTATCATCTCGATGTCCCCTTCTTCGACGGCGCTAAATCAACATGGCCGGATTCGAACTCTCGCCCGAAGTCACCGCCCTGGTAAATGATCTCCTGGTGTGGATCGGTTTTGGCACCGTGGTCGGACTGGTCGCCAAGGGGATAATGCCCGGACGCGACGGAGGGGGGCCGATCGCCACGGTCTTGCTCGGTATCGCCGGATCGGTGCTCGGGTGTGGGTGCGTGGGGGTCTTCGTCGATACGGGCCGCATGATGCCAACGAGCCCACTGGGAATGCTGGTTGCCGTGGTGGGGGCTTTTTTTCTGCTCGCACTTTACCGCACGTTTGGCGACCTCCTCCCGTGGCCCGCACTTCAGCCCCCCAAGCCGACCACGCGGGTGTTCGACGACAGCCAGATGGGGACCCGCAGTTACAGTTCGGCGCTCTACGAAGACTAAGCGTTCCTCTCGATTTGCCACTTGTGCCGATTACAACGCGGCATTTCTCGTGGCAATCAGCGCTGCTAGGGGTCGACGCCTGTTTGCCGCTGGCAGGCCATGTGATTAGGATAGAAGTGGAGGATCGACCGCTCGCTCCCATCGACCGGGAGTCGCACTCCATCACACCTGCAACCGCTGGGGCATCTCCCACCACTGGGCTCCCACCACTGGAGACGAACAATTATGAAACGCATGATTCTCGAAACGACGCTGTCGGCGATCGTGTTACTCCTGTGGACCGTTCCCGCTATCGCTCAGCCCCGCAGCAACTTTACTTCCGAGGCCGATCGGCAACGGACAAGCTTTCAACGTCAGGCATCGGCTGATTTTCTCATCCGCCAGGGGATTGAGCGTCAGTCGGGCGTAGGAGGAAGTTCTGGCAGCGCGGTCCGTGCCCCGTCGTCGCTGACTCCTTCGCCTCGTAGCGCCGCATCGTTTGGTGGAGGGACGGTAGGTTCAATCGGTGGTCCTGGCAGTAAGCCGTTTGCGAATTTCTCGCCCTCTCCGACGGTCAGCCCCTATATGAACCTGTTTCGCACTGACCTGGGTGGCAACGACGATTTGAACTTCCAAACGCTTGTTCAGCCACAATTGCGACAGCAGGAGTTCAACCGCCGGGTCGGTATTCAGGAGCAGCAGATGAACCGTAGGCTGCAGGCCATCGCGGCGCAGAACTCTTTTTCTCCACGCGGATCGACGAATATCATGCCCACCGGGCATGGGGCCACACACCGGTACTACTCCCACTTCTTTCCTGCCTTGCAGCGCCGGTAGTCTGTTTAACGCAGGTCCCCAGCGCGCTTAGCGATGGACTCGCCAGGTGCTGACCTCTCCCGTAAAGCCTCGATGCCAGGAGGCTGGCGCGGAGAACTCGTGGGCGCCGAAATAGCCCCAACGAAAGGGCTCGGCTGGTTTCATGGCCATTGGCGCGGAAACCGGATGTGGCGCAGGGGGCAAAGGGGCGTGGGCACTTGCGCGCTGGGCGCGCCACCAGGGTGCGCCGCCAAAGGCTGAATTGCCGGCAGAGAGCCCGCCCAGCAAAGCAAGTAATAGAATGCCCCCCGATCGCGCTCGGCGGCCGTGCGTTGCCCCTCCCTTCGACTCAAGGAGACTGGACTGGAGGGGCCATCTCCGGCGACGCAAACGGAGCCGCGCCGTTTCCATAGCCGAAACCGCCGTAGGGACTGCCATAGAATCCGGGTGGGTACCCATAGACCGGGGCCACCACCTGAGGCACTCCATACATGTTGCCAAAATAGGGTGCATAACTCCCCCCGAAGCGCATGCGATAATAGTCGAGATGATACGGATAAGGCCGCTGAAAGTTGTTGGCGACGACAGTCTGCGGACCGCGGTAGCCGCTACCCCAGTGGTGGTGCGATGTCCCATGCCCTCCCCAGCCTCCACCCCAACCAGGGGCTGGTGGTTGCCGCCAGCGTTGGTAGCCCCCATCGCCGGCAGCGACCGTTCCCGCTGCACTCAACGCCAGCAGGGCGATGATCAACCGAGTTCGCATGGCACTTCTCCTGGTCATCGTCGGTAAATTCCCCCTATCCCCTCCATGCTAAACTGCGGAAATCAAGAGTGCGAACAAAAACCTCCCAAGACGCGGTTTCCCAGTAGGTCCCGCTTGCCAAGCGGGACCTTGGAGCAGATTCCAACTCTCCTGTTCATTCCAGGTCCCGTCCGGCGGACGGGGACCTACCTTTAGCGGCGGATCAGGAGATCGCCCGCTCCGGCGGCCAATAACTGCCGGGCAAGGTCTCTTCCGAGCCAATCGGCCCGCTCGGGGGTCGATTCTCCCTGGGCGGCAAGCTGCTGTCGCCCGTCGGGGCTAAGGACGATAGCCGACAGGGCCAGGCGGCCGCCCGCCAGGGTGGCATGGGCCCCAAGCGCTGCCAGGCAGCCCCCTTCGACTTCCGCCAGGAGCGACCGTTCGGCCAAGACGCAGGCCGCCGTATCAGGGTCGTGGAGGGTGGCCAGCGCCTCGCGAGTCGGCTCGTCGCTTGCCCGGCACTCCACGCCCAAGGCCCCCTGACCAGGTGCTGGCACCAGGAGATCGACAGGCAACGTTTGCCTGATGCGGTGCTGCAAGCCGAGCCGGGTCAGGCCCGCCGCCGCGAGAACGAGCGCGTCGTAGTCTCCCTGATCGAGCTTGCGAAGGCGCGTGTCGACATTGCCTCGGACCTCCTCGAGCAGGAGATCGGGTCGAAGGCGCAAGAGCTGGGCGCGGCGCCGCGCGCTGCCGGTCCCCACCTTCGCACCTTGGGGCAATTCATCCAAATTGGCAACCAGGTTGGCGACAAACGCGTCATTCGCGCACTCGCGAGGGGGAACCGCCCCCAGCACAAGCTCGGGAATCGGAGTGGTGGGGAGATCCTTCAGACTATGGACGGCGACATCGATCTCGTCGCGCAGCAAGGCCCGTTGCAGCTCCTTGGTGAAGAGTCCGACCCCGCCGAGTCGTTCGATGGGCGAGTGCTGATCGCGATCCCCTTGGGTCGAGATTTCGATGATCTCGACATTCGCCCCGTGGCCGCGAAGTTGGGCAGCGACCCAGTCGGCCTGCCATCGCGCCAATTTGCTGCCGCGAGTTCCGAGTCGGATCGCCCGCTCCGCGCCCGTTTGGGTCATCGATGGTCGGTTCCTTCCTCACTCGAGCCAAGCAGCCCCATTTCCTTCATTCTTTCCGATCGCGGGACCATGAGGGAGGGGGTCTGGTGGGGGGGGGTGACGACACCGCAGCTCATGATGAACTGGAGTGCCTGATCCATGGTGATATTGAGGTCGACCGCCTCGCTCTTCTTGATCGTCATGGTGAACCCCGTGAAGGGCATGGGCGAGGTGGGAACAAGGACCGAGAGGACCGGCTCGTTGGCTGCCGCCCCAATGTCGATCATCCCCTCCCCGGTCACCATGGCCAGCGACCAAATCCCCTTGCGCGGATACTCGATGGCCACCACCCGGGTCGCTTTGATCTCGGGTTCCTTGAACATGAAGTCGGTAATCTGCTTGACCGACGAGTAGACCTGGCGAACAAGAGGCACGCTGACGATCAGTTTCTCGAACTGAATCCAGAGAAAACGGCCCACGCCCGCCGCGAGAAACTTACCGATCAGATAGAGCACCAGAATGAAGATGCCCAGAAACACCGGTATCAGGACCTGGCGGCGCAAGTAAGTGAGCTTGAAGTACCGTTCGTAGATATCGTAAGCGCCGGTCGGGCTCGCTTGCTTGCCCGCACTTCCTTTGACCTTCGTATAGACCGCGTAGGGAATGTAGTAGTCGTCGGAAGTGAGCTGGAATAGCTCGTCGTCAATCCGCACTAATCCCGGGGCCTGGTCGACGTCCTGTTTTTCCGATTCGTCGACGTCCCGTGCCGGTCGGATGTTTCCCGACATCTCGGCCGACCAGATCATCACCG
>CAZYQQ010000115.1:0-15870 GCA_964650265.1 uncultured Planctomycetaceae bacterium | reverse complement strand
AATGAAGTACCCCCCGGGTGATGACGTTGGGCATGATGCGTCGGCGCGAGCGTTTAAACGACCGAGCAGGGCGACGTCGGTTCTCGCTCGCTTGACACATCCTACATGCCCTGTCTCGTGTTGTCCGGCTCGCGCTTGGCGAGTGCAATGCATCCCCCCGGATCGTGCTTGACGTAGACCACAGTGAAACCGCACTGCTTGAGCATGGCGAGAAAAGCGTGGCGATCGCCGGCAAAATCATGCACTTCGATTGCCAATTGCTGGGTGATGGCTAGGATCGGGCTGTCGGGGTGCAATAGTTCGAACTCGCTCCCTTCGATGTCGCACTTCAAGAAATCAATCCGCTCTAGTTTGTGCTGCTCTAGGAAAGCGTGAGGAGCAACAAATCCGGCTCCTTGAAAGTCCTTGTCGCTGAGAAGTTCTTGTTGAGTTTCGCCCTCGCCTCCCAAAAAGCAACGGTGGAGGGTCGCGCGGTCTTCCCAGCCGTTGACACGTAGTTGCTCGAGAAACAGCTCGTTTCGTTCGCTGCTTGGCTCCACGCTCACGACACGGACCTGGGGCCCGTGGGCTAGCGCCAGCATGGTGAAGTTCCCCATGTTGGCCCCCAAGTCGACAACGACGGCATCGGGGGCGATCTGGAGGTGATCGTTTGCCAGGTAGACGTCGCGCACCCAAATCTCTCGGATGCCCGACAGCACCTTTTCACCCGTGAGGAGGGCCGTCGCGTGCTTGCGTCTGACTCGGAACGGCCCGGGTCCCATCGCTCGGTCGGCCGGTTGCAGGTTGCCCTCGCGCCGGCACTCGCCGAAAGTCGATGCGATGCATCCCAACCAACGAAGTCCGACACCGAGCCCGCAAACCCGGACCAGTCCCAGCGCATCGGATGCGGCGACACTTAGAAAGCGAACAAGGGCTTTAATCACTTCTTTTGGACTTCCGGTGGAGAGATGCTAACCGCCGCTTCCGACTCTCTGGAATGCTTGCCCTCAAAGCATAACTTGGGTAAGGAGCGGGGTAAAGGTTGACCGGGTCGAGTCCCACGCGGGACGTTGGCGGTGCCACTTGCTTCAGCCGCGAATCGCCATGCGCATACGTGTGTAGCCTGGGTTCGCTTTCGCGTTTGGAATGGATCACGAAAGCACGAAAACACGAAAGTCAAGCGGAGACTCGCTACATGTGACAGCTACGTGTTGCTCGGCCCAGAGAGTCTGCCGTCCTCTGTTTCGTGCTTTCGTGTTTTCGTGATCTCGGAAAACCCAACGCCAATGGTACGGTTGGTTGTCTTGGTGTGGACTCTGGATATGGGCGACTAGGTAGGGACCACGAAAGCACGAAAGTTCGGCGGAGATGCATCCTGGCGATGGTCTCGTGTTGTGCGGCTCGCGGAATTCGCAGGGTTTGTGTCTGGGTTCGTGGGCTAGGTTCGTCTTTTGCTAGCGAGACAGAGCCAATCGTTCAAAGGGCCTGGGCATTGATGGTGATCACCTTGATTGTATTGCCTTGGACGATGGCAAACCTTGCATTGTGGGGGTCAAATGCAATCGGTGGCGGCAGGTTGTCCCAAGTTATGCTGCTCCGTTGCTCGCCGGATTGAATTTCCTCCCAAACGTGAACCACTTGTCGTTTCTCGAGATCAACAAGTTTAGGATGACCGAACATCGACAGAATGAATCGCTCGTTGATGGGCAGAAGTGTCCCGGGATGGTGAGGCAACTCGACGGATGTGGAGTAGGACGAATCGCCTATTCTCCATAAGGCGACGCTGTACTTTCCTGGCTGCAACTCCTCGGCACTTCCCTCATTGCCGTAAAACTCATCAGAGGTTCCAACAACCAGGTGGTAGTTGTCAACAAATGCGGCCGACGACTTCTCCCACAATCCGGGCGGCTGCGTTCCACCGGTGTCCAATGTTTCAGGGTCTTCAATCGCCTTTGTCAAGTCGTAAACGCAGACAACGTCGAGTGGGTGCCATTCCCAACCCGCACTCAACAGCCAGCGACCATCGGAGCTTGTCGATAGGCGAGAATGAAAGATGTCTTGACTCTTTCGTTCGACATTTGTTGTCAGCTTGTCGCCTGTTTCAGCGTCTTCGACTTCGAGCTGGCAGTAGTTGTCGGGACAGTGGATCAGCACTTCACGCCCGTTGGGCAATCGAGCGAAAGCAAGCGGGTACAAATAAGCGTCCGCATGATAAAAGTCGCGATTGAGTTGTCGAAGTATACTGCCGTCGCGCAGGAGGACTGCCTTCGTACCAATCGAAGTGAAAAGAACGACATATCGACCCGATGGGGAGACCAACGAAGCGTCGAAACGGTAGGCGTAGAAAACGTGCGCACTCTCAAACGAACCATCAAGGCCATACCGGTGCCCTCCCGCGACCCAGTCGACAAGATAATCTCCGTCCCACGCCAAAGACTCGACGTCTCTACTGGAAGTGATATTCGTTTCAGTGAACAGTTGGGGCATCGCCGGTTACCATTCTCGCAATGAGGGACGCGGGGAGCAGAATTCAGATTCCGTTTGCAAGGCAACCGCCGTTGCGATTGTACAGCATCGCCCCTGGCGATGTGAATGAAGTACCCCCCGGGTGATGACGTTGGGCATGATGCGTCGGCGCGAGCGTTTCAACGACCGAGCAGGACGACGTCGGTCCTCGCTCGCTTGACACATCCTACATGCCCTGTCTGGAATTGCCTTCCGTAGTGGTATAGACCACGAAAGTACGAAAGTCGAAGGACGGCACACTTTGGTGACCGTCCCGTGCTGCCCCGCTCGGGGAATGTGCCTTACTTCCCTTGGGATACCCTCCTCCCCCCCAGTTTACTATACTACTGGCCCAAAGGCTCACATCCCAGCTCGCGAGCCGTTTCCGCTCGCCCATCGACTAAAAGGATTTGCCCCAGATGAGCACCGCCCCCGCCCGCTTTGGAACCGTCAAAATCAAGCGCGAGGACCTCCCCGCCGGGGGGAACCTCTGCGAACATTGCACCGCCAAGTGTTGTCACTACATCGCCGTCCCCTACGAGACGCCGACCGCCTTCGAGGACATGGAGTACATCCGCTGGATCGTCCTCCATCACCGGGCGACGTTTTTCAAGGAGGACGACGACTGGTACTTGCTGGTCCATACCGTGTGCGAGAAGCTCCGCGACGACTATCGCTGCGGCATTTACGAGAACCGCCCGACCATCTGCCGCGAGTACACCACCAAAAACTGCGAATACGACGACGATTGGACCTACGACTTCTACCTCGAAACCCACGAGCAGGTGTGGGAGTACACCGAGGCGATGTACCGGTCGAAGGGGAAGGATATCCGCAGCCGCAAGCCGGCGCTGTTGCCCATTATCAATTGAGTCGAAGTCGAATTTCGTTATGTCACTCATTACCCCCCGCACGCTCAAAGGTTTCCGCGATTATCTCCCCCAGGCGATGCTCCCCCGCGAGGAGCTGATCGACACGGCGCGGCGGGTCTATCGCAGCTACGGCTTCGCCCCGATCGACACGCCGGCGCTCGAGTATCTGGAGATCCTCACCGGCAAGGGGAGCGACGAAACCGACAAGCAGCTTTACCGCTTTACCGATCATGGGGGGCGCGACGTCGGCCTGCGGTTCGATCTCACTGTCCCCCTCGCGCGGGTCGCGGCCCAGTACACGCAGGAACTCGGCCTGCCGTTCAAGCGGTACCATATCGCGAGCGTCTGGCGGGGCGAAAACACCCAGCGCGGCCGTTATCGCGAGTTCATGCAGTGCGACTTCGACACGATCGGCACCGAGTCGGTCGCTTCGGACATCGAGACGGCGCTGGTGATCTTCGACCTTTTGAAAGCGATCGGCATCGAGCGATTCACCATCCGCGTCAATCACCGGGGTGTCTTGAACGGCCTGCTCGAACGGCTCGGTCTCGCGGAGCAATCGACGGTCGTCCTGCGGGCGATCGACAAGCTGGCAAAGATTGGCCCCGAAAAAGTCGCCGCCGAAATGGCCGAGACCGCCGGCGCCACAAGTGAGCAGGCGGCGGACGTCCTCCGCCTCGCCAGCCTGACCGGCTCGCGCGACGAGGTGCTCGCCGAACTCGAAAAACTCGTCGCGGGGAGCGAAAAGGGAGAGTCGGGTGTTGCCAGGGTCCGCGAGGTCCTCGCCGGCGTGTCGGCCGCGGGGGTGTCCGAGTCGCAGGTGGTGCTCGACGCCTCGATCGCCCGGGGGCTCGACTACTATACCGGCATGATCTACGAGACCCTGCTGGGAGACCTGCCGGAGATCGGCTCGGTCGCCAGCGGTGGCCGCTACGACAACTTGGCCGAGACGTTCACCAAGCAGCGGCTCCCCGGCATCGGGGCGTCGCTCGGCCTCGATCGGCTGCTGGCGGCGATGGAAGAACTCAAACTGCTCCCCGAGTCGCGGACTCCGGCGGAAGTGTTCGTGCCGCTATTCGACGAGTCGATGCTCCCGCACCTGCTGCCATTTTGTGCGAAGCTCCGCGCCGCGGGCCTGCGGGTGGAACTCTTCGGGGAGGCGAAAAAGCTCGGTAAACAGCTTCAATACGCCGACCGCCGCGGCCACCGGGTGGCGCTAGTCGTCGGCCCCGACGAATGGGCCGCGGGGGAGTGCCAGGTGAAGAATCTTAGCGACGGATCGAGCGCAGTGGTAATAATAGGGAATGTGGTTGAGACGGTTCGCGGACTGTTGGAAGGAGATGGGGCTGCGACAAGCACCGGATGAGACGCGACTCACCTTTGCACTCTCAGCATCGATTTGTCCCATGCGGCTCGACTCTTGACTGTGGACCAGGCCAACATGGACCAAAGCAGAGATCGCCGAATCAAGGTCAAGGTGGAGACAACCGAAGTATGAGCACGCATCGCTTCTTCTCGTATGGCAGTTTGCTACTCTGCGGCTTGCAGTCTCTTGTTCTTTGTCATCTGGCGGCCGCGCAGGGACCGCTTCGCCACCGTGAGGTGTTGCGATCGGAGGGCCTGCCGCTCTGGAACATCGCCGACGCGCCGGGTGGTTTTGCGAATCGCGTCGACATTACCCACGCGCTCGAGTGGTCGCTCAAGAATAAGAGTCGCGACCATATCATCGTCATTCCCCAGGGCCGGCACACCGGGGGACGCGAGCCGTGGCAAATCAGCCGGACGATCGAGATCCCGCGGCAGCACGGTGGCTCGATCTGGTTCGTTGGTCAGGGTAGCAACGCGCACACGACGGGTCTGCATTGCTCGATCGAATGGACGGGTGGCGAAGGGGGACCGATGTTCCTCTACAGCAGCACCGATTGGAGTTTTTACGGATCACCCAATTTCCATGGCAATGCCAAGTGTGCGATCGGCCTCTTGACCACGAAGCAAGGCAGCTACAACGCCGGTCGGATGACGTGGGAGGGAGCGAGCTGGTCGGGCTTCACCGATGCGGCGATCCAGGTTGGCATGGAGGTGGCGGAGAACTCCAACGAGTGCAACCAGTGGGGACATCAGGCGTTTCACGACGGGCCGGTCGGTTTCCGTGTGGTGGGTCATCAGGCGCTCTGCCAACGGTTCACGTCGCTCTATACCGGCGGGAGCGTTGGTGTCGGGGTGCAGGTCTACGCCTCGGGTTGCATCTGGGTCGACGAGACCTACTTCAACGGCCCGCTACTGGAGCTGAATGCCGCGAATCGCTGGCCGGGTGGCGCGGCGGGACAATCGACCGGCAAGAACAACGGCGTGTTTCACTTCGGGCGGCTCAAGAGCGACACGCAGGCCGCGGCCCCGCAGCTTATTCGCTGCAACGACTCGCTGCGAGCCGACGTGGTGTTCGACACGGGAGTTGTCTCGGGAGGCGACACGAAAAAAGGAACGATGATTCAGGTGGCGGATGGGGTGGTGGTCACCTGCCGGAACGTGCGGATGCTGGGTGGCGGGGGGACGATCGAGGGGGAGGGTGGCACGGTGATTTTGGACGCTTGCCGGCGGGTCAGCAAAGCGGGCACCTTTGCGGACGACGTGCAGGGCGATGTGAGGCTGGTCCAGCGGGACTGTGTCGATTACGACGGGGTGCCGTTTGCCGAGCCGGCAGGGTTGACTCAGGCGGATGTGGACCAGGCGGTGGCTGAGGCGCTGAAGAAACAGCTCAAAGAGGTGACGGCGAATGCATCGCGGAATGGGCAAGGAAAGTGACTGTCTGGGGTCAGTTGGGCTCGGTTCGACCGACCGACACCCACTTCGAAGTCGAAATCGGACGAGGATTCGGGCAATTCGCTTTGGAGCGACTACTTGCGAACCATTGGCCAAGTTGGACCGTTTGCGTAAACTTGAAGTATGCGGACAGAATTAGACAAATACATCGAACTACGCCCGAAGAGGGATGGCCGGCTGCGACCATTCATCGCGGGGACCGGTATCGAGGTGCAGTTTATCGTGAAGGATAGCGAAGTTCACAATCTTTCCCCCGACGAGATCGCTCGGGGCTACGCGGGAGTGTCACTAGCGCAAGTGCATGCGGCACTCGCTTTCTTTCATGACAACCGCGATGAGATGCGTCGCATGATGAGTGAAGATGAGGAATTGGTTCGACGTCTTCAGGCTCAACCAGTTATTTCGCAAATTACGGGCCAAGGTACAGATGCCACAAGTAGCCCGGTTTCACCTTGACGAGAGTGTCCACGGTGACATTGCCGTAGGTCTCCGCCAGCGCGGGCGCGATTGCACGACATCGCAAGAGGTTGGCCTTCTGCAAGCACCTGATGAATCGCAACTCGCCTACGCGCTCTCAGAGAATCGCGTGATCATTACACGCGATAGCGACTTTGCCATACTGCACGCGGCGGGAGTGAAGCATGCTGGAATTCTGTTCTGGAACAGCAACCGCCACTTTGGGCAGATTATCAAGATTGTCGACCAACTTTGTGCCGAGCGGTCCCCGGAACAATTTGAGAACACGATCTCGTACGTTTAGGTGCGTTGTCCCGAAGCCAAGCGATTGAGCCGTGCGAGTATTGCTTTTCGGCTTGACTAGAGCAAGGTCAAGATCACTGAGGCGCACGGAGATGTCGCGGGTTGCGGGGCTTGAGTAGCTTCCGACCGGAAAGCTTCTGCCGTTCCTGAAGTCGCGCCACGAGTCCCGCAAGCGTCCCCCCGGATTCCGCAAGGAGTCGCTGACGCACCTGGTGAAGTTCGTCGAGAATCGGGTTTTCATTCTTCATCGCTGGTTATTCTACCACACCTCCGCATTCCTGGGCAAAAGCAATTCACCCCCCTCGAACGGGTCGCCAAGTGGCCAAATATTCCTGATAGCCACCCCCCCGCCTGTCGGGTAAACTAACTCCAGTCCTCCATGTGTCCCGTCTTCCTGCCATCTGGCTGGCGGAGTGAAGGTTTTGAGAGTTTGTAAGCTACCCCGGAGTTCGATTCTGCCATCCTGCCTGGCGGGGTGCCTGGTCGTCGTCTGCTGTCTGGCTCACGGCGAGACGCCGCTCGTTGACGAGGCGAACCCCATCACCCAACTCTTCAAGGGAGAGCGGCTCGATCTCTGGTCGCTCCGACCCGTGGTTCGTCCCGACGTGCCGTCGACCGAGAGTGAACTGCATTCCATCGACGCCTTCGTCCGCGCGCGACTGGCCCAGGAGGGTCTTGCTCCCAGTCCCGAGGCCGACGCGAGACAACTGGCGCGGCGCGTGTGGCTCGACCTCACCGGGCTGCCGCCGACCCCGGAAGAGATGTCGGCCTACCTGGCCGACACCTCTCCCGATCGCTACGAGCGGCTCGTCGATCGATTGCTCGCCTCGCGGGCGTTTGCCGAGCATTGGGCGCGGATGTGGCTCGACGTCGTCCGCTATGCCGACAGTGCCGGGTACGACTGGGACGAGTACCGACCCGAGGCGTACCGCTATCGCGACTACGTGATCGACTCGCTCCACAACGACAAGCCGTTCGACCGGTTCGTTCGCGAACAGCTTGCGGGCGATGAATTGGCGGGGGAGATCGAGGATGAGGAGGATCAGGAGCAGCTTGTCGCCACCGGGTTTTTGCGGATCGGTCCGTACGACTATTCGTCCAAACTCTTTAAGGAAGAAGGGCAGAACCGGGCCAACGTGCTGGCCGACATGACCGAGACGACCGCCGCGGCGTTCCTCGGCCTCACGATGGGCTGCTGCCGCTGCCACGACCACAAGACCGAGCCCCTGTCGCACGAAGACCATTATCGACTGCGGGCGTTTTTTGCCGGTGTTGGCATCGACAACGACGTGGAACTCGACCCGCCCGGGTTGGTCGCCGAAGTGCAGGCTCACAACAAGCGAATCGACGGCCAGATGAGACGTCGCCGCGAAAAGCTAAAGAAGATCGAGTCCGATTCGCCCGAACATGCCGAACTGACGCGCGAGATCGAAGAACTCGCGGGTCAAAAGCGCGACTGGCAGGGGGCGCTCGCCGTACGCGAGATGTCGCTCGAGCCCCCCGAGACGTTCGTCCTCGAGCTGGGCCTCGACGCCAGCCCCGTGGGGGAAGCCATCGCGCCGGGCATTCCCTCGCTGTTCGATCCCACTCCGGCGATGGTCACTTCCACCGAACATTCCAGCGGTCGAAGGATGGTGCTGGCCGATTGGATCATCTCGCCCGACAACCCGCTGACGAGTCGGGTGATTGTCAATCGACTGTGGCAGGGGATGTTCGGCACCGGCATCGTCGCCACTCCCAACGACTTTGGTTACAGTGGTACACGGCCCGTGAATCAGCCGCTGCTCGACTGGCTGGCGGCCGACCTTGTCGACCATGGCTGGTCGCTCAAACACACGATTCGCCAGATCGCCCTATCGCACACCTATCGCCAGACCGCTTATCCTGCCGAGGAACAACTGCTGGCGGGCAACGCTCGCGACTCGCTCAACACGCTGCTGTGGCGGGCCAACCCGCGGCGGCTGCGGGGTGAGGTGATTCGCGATTCGATGCTCCAGGTGGCGGGACTACTCAATTCCCGCGAAGGAGGGCCCGCGATCTGGCCCGAATTGTCGGCCGAGGCGATGGCGGCCAACCCGACGCTGCTCGACAAGGGGGAGTTCGACAAGGGGAAGGGTTGGTACACCTCGCCGCCGGGGTCCGACCATGTGCGCAGTATTTATCTCGTGCAAAAGCGGAGCGTGCGGCTGCCGCTGCTCGAGGCGTTCGACCCACCCGACACGTATGTCACGTGCGGCCGGCGCGAGTCGTCGATCACGGCGCCCCAGGCGCTTACGCTCCTTAATAGCACAGTGACCGATGAGATTGTCGCGGCGTTCAGCAACCGGGTCGAGAAGCAGTCGCAAGAGACCGAGTCCGATCCCCTTCAGGTCGCCGTCGGTCTCGCACTCCAGCGCGAACCGAGCGACGAGGAGCTGTCGATCCTCCGGTCGCTTCACGACGAGGCGGGCCTGGCCGCCGTCTGCCGCGTGCTGCTCAATACGAGCGAGTTCCTCACCACCGACTAACCCACTTCCATTCCCCGCCATGTTCCCTTCGCCCCTCACACGTCGCCGTTTTCTGCAAACCGCTGGCTGTGGCTTCGGGGCGACCGCGCTGGCATCGCTGTTGGCGGGCGATCTCCGCGCCGCGCCCGCCGCGGTCGAGTACGACCCGGCCTATCCGATGCGTCCGCGAGCGCCGATGATTGCTCCACGGGCCAAGCATGTCATCTTTCTCTACCTGGTGGGGGGGCCGGGGAGTGTCGACACCTTTGCCTACAAGCCACTCCTCGAGCAGCTTAGTGGGGAACCGATTCCGCAGAGTTTTCGCGATCGACTCGCCACTTCGGAGCATCCCAATCTATTGCACGATAGCATCGATCAACTTGTTCCCTCGCCCTGGACGTTTCGCCAGTATGGCGAGCGGGGGACTTGGATCTCCGACCTGTTTCCCCATGTCGGCCAGCATGCCGACGACCTCTGCTTCGTCCACTCGATGCAGGCGACGAGCAACAACCACGCCCCGGCGAGCATCCAGCTTCACACCGGCGACATGAACGGGGGCAAGGCGAGCCTCGGTTCGTGGGTCACTTACGGCTTGGGGAGCGACAACCAAAACCTGCCAGCCTATGTGCTGCTGTTCGAGGCGGGGCCGATGGGGGGGACGCCGAACTACTCGAGCGGTTTCCTGCCCGCGGCGTTCCAGGCGACCCGGCTCCGCGCGGCGAACCCCCCGGTGCAGGACCTGCTGCCCCCCGAGCAGTTTGCCTCGTCGCAACGGGCGGCGCTCGATGCGCTCGAGCGGCTCAACACCCTGCACCGCGAGCAGCGGCCAGGCAATTCGGAACTCGACGCCCGACTCGCCAGCTACGAGCTCGCCTATCGCATGCAAAGTTCGGCCCTCGAAGTGGCCGACCTCGAGCAAGAGCCCGCCTCGATCCAACGAATGTACGGCATCGACAGTGCCAACGACCTGGAGGCGAAGTTCGCCCGCAAGTGTTTGCTCGCGCGGCGGCTGGTGGAGCGGGGGGTGCGGTTCGTGCAGCTTTACGACATGACCGACCACAACGGCTGGGACGCCCACGCCCGGCTCAAGGAGAATCACGAGCGGTGCGCCACGGCGGTCGACCGGCCGATTGCCGCGCTGCTGGCCGACCTCAAGCAGACCGGGTTGTGGGACGACACGCTCGTGATCTGTTCGAGCGAGTTCGGCCGCACACCGAATCTGCAAGGAAAGGATGGTCGCCAGCATAATGCGGCGGGCTTCACCCTCTGGATGGCAGGAGGCGCGGTCCGTCCCGGGTTGCACTACGGCGCCACCGACGAGCTGGGGCTGATGGCAGTCGACAACCCGGTCCCCTTCCGCGACCTCCATGCGACGATTCTCCATGCGCTGGGCCTCGACCACCAGGCGCTCCACTACGAGGTGAGCGGCCGGCTCGAACGGCTTACGGGGGTGGAGAATTTGGCCCGGGTGGTGCCGGAACTGCTGATATAGTGTGGCTATCTCTCGCACTTATCCTATTCATCCTGGACATCGATGTCGTAAATAACATCGATGGAGAGGATGGTTAGGATGACGAAGTACCACGATTGTTTGGGGATACATGACTGACTACGACGAATACTGGCTTCTTACCACTCCCGTGACAGGGGCCGTTCCGCTGCGGTTAACGTATGGCCCGCCAAAGTGGCATCTGGGGCAGTGGAATCGCCCTGGGCACTCGATGAGTGAAGCCGAACTTGCGGCGGAACTCCACCGATTTCGGGAACGGGGGTGGATCGAGCTGTTTCAGTATAGTGAATTCGACAAATCGATTGCCCTGCCAATCGACGAGATCTTGCGAGCCGTGTCGGCACGACGTCCTCATCGCGACGACGTTTTTGGTTATCGATTGACCCCTGCGGGCGGGGCGCGTTGGGAGGAGCTCACCATCCCCGATTGGAGCCGCTACTACGAAGTCGATGTCGACGGGGAAGTAGATGATCCGCAGGTGACCATCACCGTCGAAACCCTGCGCGAAGAGGATCTCGATAAGGCCAGGCGTGTCTACCTTGAGGACGGTTTCAGTTACATTGACCTGGGGCACGAGGCAACCTCGCACGTCGCCCCGTGGCATCCGACTTACTGGAAGACATTGCCTGATGGCTACCGGCTTCGATTTCGCGCTTGGGAAATCGGTGAGGACGATCCCCCTTGGACCGACTATCCCACAGCATCGGATGATGAATGCGCGTACTTTCAAAACTGGTACATGACCATGCGACCTTGAGCGAACAAGGTCGCGACGAATTCAGAGGTCGGGCCAGTCCGCCGTCGGTAACGGCGTGGCTTCAAATCCGGCGGTTCTGACATCTTGCAAAGCACTCGATATGGCCGCCTCGAAGTCAGAGGCTGATCGAGAGAAAACCAGAGTCACCCGGTTCGATGTGGCACAGAGTGTAGCGTCATCGCAGCCGGCTTCGAACAGTTGGTTGGCGATCTCGTCGGTTATGGAGGAGGTCCCTGTCAGGAGGAGGGTAAGATCGAATACTGGCATCGCTTCGACCTCGAGCGTGAGGTGTCTGGGGATGTATTGGTTACGTCCGCATGCAAGTACATAGTACCCAGTACTGAGTACGCAGTGCCCCCCGAAACGTAAATCGGCCGTCAATTTCCACCGACCACATCACCAACGACGATTTTCAGGCTATCCCCCCATCCCCAAACCATCCCCCTTCCAGAACCTCGCCCCACCAACTAGGTCCGCAATCCCAACAGCGGGAAGCAGATGATCGGGATCGACAGACTCGCCACTCCCAGCAGCCAGCGGAAGTCGTCGAGTTCCACTTTGTCGTTCGCCGTCGGCGGGTGGTGGATCCCCATCAGGATCACCAGGATCAGCATCGGGGTCCAGATGGCGGCCTGGTCGAGGTGGATCACCACGTAGGCGATCGCCACGATGACAAAGCCCCGGGCGTAGGTGTAGCTGCGGCGGCCGAACAGGCCGTAGAGAGTGTGGCCCCCGTCGAGCTGGCTGATCGGGAGCATGTTGAGGCCGGTGATCAGCATGCCGACCCAACCTGCCATGTAGAAGGGATTGACCTGCGAGATGCCGATCCACTGCGACTTCGCAACCCACTCGGGTTTGTGGAGATGCTGCATCATCCATTGGACGATCAGTGGGCTGTTGAGTTGGATCTCGAGGGGGTAGATCGGTTGGTTGAGATCGAGCTTTTGAACCCCGTAGTACAAAATTGGGATTGCCACGACTAAACCGGCGAGCGGACCCGCGATGCCAATATCGAAGATTTGCTTGCGGTCGGCCTTCATGCCGTCCATGCTGATCACCGCCCCCATGGTGCCGATCGGGTTGATGGGGACGGGGATACAGAGGGGGTAGCTCGCGGGGATGCGGTGGCGGACCGTCATGACGAAGTGGCCCATCTCGTGGGTCAGCAGGATGGCCAACACGGCCCCCATGTAGATGAGCCCCTCTTGCCAGTTGGTCGAGATGGTATGGGCCATCATCTGGTAGTTGCCCATTCCCTCCAGCGGCTTGTATTTCGCGCAGCCCACCCAGAATGTCGACAGGCAGGTTGCGATAAAGAGAATCAGCGGGAGCGCCATGCGCCGCTCGGGTGGTGGTTCCTTCCCAGCCACGTCGTTTTGCCGCGACTCGCGATAGTGCCGCGAAGCACTCGTTTCGGGGCGGCGCGTCTCGGGCGAGGGACCTTCCGCGCCGGGAGTGGGGGCGTCATCGGGCGCGGCGGGGCTCGTCATACGGGGCATTTTATCAGACCCCCACCCGGGTCGCGAGGGAGAGCATTGGCTGATCCAGGCCGCGGTGTAGGTCCGTGTCCGCTGGACCGGACCTGGCGCGAGTGGAGAGTTGGAACTTGCTTCAAGGTCCGGTCCAGCGGACACGGACCTACAATCGGGGGGAAGTTTGGTGTGGGAGTAGGTCCCGCTTGCCGAGCGGGACCTGGCGCGAATGGAGAGTTGGAACCTGCTTCGAGGTCCGGTCCAGCGGACACGGACCTACAATCGGGGGGAAGTTTGGTGTGGGAGTAGGTCCCGCTTGCCGAGCGGGACCTGGCGCGAATGGAGAGTTGGAACCTGCTTCGAGGTCCGGTCCAGCGGACACGGACCTACTGGGTGGACACGGACCTGCTAGTAGACTTCGATGCTTTTGACGAGTGACCCCCCCGAAGCCTGGGCGGCACTCAAGCACCCTTCGGCGGCGGTGAGCATGCGGGCGGGCTCGAAACCTTTGGCGATCACCGTCACGGTGGCGATCCCCACCTTGAGCTCCGTGGCCCATGCTTGCCAGGGGGCCGGGTCGAGGACCAACTGTTGGGCGAGGCTCACCGCTTCGCGGCGCTCGTAACCCGGCAACAGCAGGGCCCAGGCCGATTCGTCGAGGGGGATCATCGAGGCGGGGGGGAGATGGTGCTCCTGGCAGAGGGAGGTGAGCAGTTTGTGCATTTTGGAAGATTGGCTTGGAACTCCCACGGGGGTGGGATCAACCACCAGCAGCGAGAGTGGCCGGCGAAACTGGCGGCAGGCGGCGACGACCGTCGCGAGTTGATCGACCGCCCGCTGTTGCGACGTCGCCGAAAGTCCGCGAATGGGCGAAGCGGCAGCCGGCGGTGCGAAGGGAGGGGCAAGGGGGCTGGAGGCGTGGGGGGGGCGATGCGACGTTGCTCCTTTGGTTTCCAATCCCTCGACGAACGACCGCAGGCTCGTGGCCAGTTCGCGCGATTCGCCAAGCAGCTTGTGGTAGGGGGTGTCGGTCCCCGCAAGCAAATCGCCCGCCGCCTGTTCGGCGGCAGCGGCGAGTTGGGAGTGGGCCGACTCGAGGAGCTGAATGTAGCTGTTTTCCTCTCCGAGCCCGACGCGCAGGATGTCGGCAAGCTGGGCGACTTGCGGCTCGAGTCGTGCGACGAGATCGTGAAGTCCCGCGGTGGTAAGCTGGCAAGTCGACTCGCCCAGCTCGAGCAGTTCGGGGAGGACTGCCAGGCGATGCTGGCTGACGAGATCGGCGACCAGGTTGGCGAGTCGGACGATCGTCACGAGGTCGCTTTCCGGCTGTTCGGCGCGCCCGCTCTCCCATTCAATCACGTCGGTGTAAAGCGACGGTAGCTTCCATTGGCGGAGGAGGCGGGCGCTCAGTTGGCGATGATCGAAGCCGAGCGACTGTCGTTCGAGAGTGACCAGATCCTCTGCTTCGGCGCGCACCTGCGAGAGAAACCGAGCGTATGGTTCGCCGAGTTGCTGCAGCAAGACGAGCTTGCCGACATCCTGCAACAGGGCCGCCAAAAAGGGGTCGTCTCCCTGCATCTGATAAAACTGCTCGGCAATCTGACGCGCGGCGACGGCTCGGGTGAGGGCCCCTCGCCAGTAGTCTTCGAGGGCGGCGGGTTCGAGTCCTTCGAGCAGTTCGTCGGGAAGGCTGAAACCGAGGACCAGCAGTTTGAGCGGCTTGATCCCCAACAGGGCGATCGCTTGGGTAAGGTTCTCGATCTTGCTCTGCATGCCGAACAGCGAGCTATTGACGACGCGCAGCAGCTTGGCCGCCAGTGCCGGGTCGCGCTCCAGGCATTCCTTGAGCGCCCGCGTGTCGACCTTGGGAGATTCGGTGAGCTGCACCACCTCGATCGCCACGGCGGGGAGGGAGTAGAGCGCCCCGGTACGGGCCAGGATCGCTTCGATGGGAACCGCGGCGGGGGGAGTCATGGGGGGTGGCAACAGCTTCGGGATGGAATGAGTTTTCGGCACCGAAGTTTAGCTCACCAGGACCTCGCTGGGACCCGAAATGGCGGTCGTTGCCGCCATTGCAATCGCTACAGCCGTTGCGAGCGAAGGTGTGATAGAATGCACATCGGCCGCTCGGCCGCAGGACTTTTCCATCGCGGGGGGACGAGGACGAAATCTCGCATGACCAGGCTCATCTATTCGGCTACCGTGTTGGCGGTCTCGCTCGTCGCGTTTGGGGCTTGGGGAGTGCCGGCGGCGGCGCTGGTGCTGTTGTTTTGGTGGCTCTCACGACAGCAGGAGATGATCTTTCATGCTTTGGCATTGGTGACGCTAGTTGTGCTCGTTGCCGGGTTGCTGATGGTTCCGGCTGTATTCCTAGCTCGCGAAGCCGCGTTCCGAGATCAGTGCCGCGGCCATTTGAAGCAGCAGTGGCTCGCCATTGCGAACTTCAACGATACGGAAGGTCATTTGCCGCCACTCGGGCCCGGATGAACTCGATTGGCCGCGGATCTGGAGATTTACAGCGTTTGTGGGTGTGGCGCTGGTGCCGGTCGTATGGAGACGACGTGAGAAGCGTCCTGCCTGAACTCAGTCGATGCCCCATCACCGGTATCGAGAGTCTCCAACTCGTCGTCGCCAAAAGCCTCGTCGAGGGCCTTCGCTTTCGGGGCATCGCCATGTTTTCACTCAACTCGACCCGCTGGATGAAGCTGGT
>CAZYQQ010000114.1:0-16039 GCA_964650265.1 uncultured Planctomycetaceae bacterium | reverse complement strand
GCCTGATTTGAGCAGGCTTAACTATTGACAACTAACACAGTCGCTCTGTGGTTAACTAAAACTGCCCCAGAAAGCGGGCGTCGTTTGTGTAGAGGTCGCGGATGTCGGTAATGTGATGCTGTCGCATGGCGATTCGTTCGACTCCCATGCCGAAGGCGAACCCCGTGACTTCCTCGGGGTCGTACCCAACCGCCTTGAGGACGTTCGGGTCGACCATTCCCGCGCCGCCGATCTCCATCCAACCCCCGCGCCAGTTGATGTCGACTTCGACGCTTGGCTCGGTGAAGGGGAAGAAGCTCGGGCGGAACCTTACGTGCAGGTCGTCCGACTCGTGGTAGAACGCCTGGCAAAACATCCGCAGGACGCTCTTCAGGTCGGCCATCGTCACGTCGCGGTCGACCAGTAGCCCCTCGATTTGGTGGAACATCGGGTAATGGGTCGCGTCGGCCGTATCGGGGCGATAGACCCGGCCCAAGGAGACGATTCGCACCGGTGGGGGCGCCTCGCCCGCGACGGTGTTGGCAATACACTGCTCCATCACGCGAATCTGCACCGTGCTCGTCTGACTTCGTAGCAACAGCGGTTGGTCAGTCGCTGTGCCGGCCGTCGCCAGATAGAAGTTATCCAAGGGATCGCGTGCCGGGTGGCTGAGCGGGATGTTCAGCGCCTCGAAGTTGTGCCAGTCGTCCTCGATCTCGGGGCCTTCGACCGCGGTGAAGCCGAGCCGGCCCATGATCTCCTTCATCCGCTCGATCGTCTGCGTGACCGGATGGAGGCGACCGAGCCGTAGCGGCGCGCCGGGGAGGGTTACGTCGAACGACGAGGCTTCGGCCTGACCGGTGGTTGCCGCGAGCCGAACCTCGGCGGCGGCGAACGCCGCTTCGATCGCCTGCTTGGTGGCGTTGAACTTCTGCCCGGCCGCTGGCTTATCGGGTCCGGCCACCGAGCCGAGCCCCTTTTGGGTCGACTTCAGTCGTCCCCCCTTCGCTCCGAGGTACTCGATCCGCGTCGCTTCGAGCGCAGCGGAATCGGCGGCCCCAGCGAAGGCGGTTTGGGCCTCGCTGGCTAGCTGATCGAGCTCGGAAAGGAATTCCGCCAGGGCCACAACCCATGCACCCCCATGCAGCGAACAAGAATAAGAGGGAGGCTAGGTAGCAGCCAGAGCGTCCTTCGCCTTCGCGACCACGGCGTCGAAGGCGGGGGCGTCGTGAATGGCCATTTCCGACAGGGTCTTGCGGTCGAGCTCGATGCCGGCCTTGGTCAGGCCATGAATGAACTCGCTGTAGCGAAGTCCCCGCTCGCGAACCGCCGCGTTGATGCGGATGATCCAGAGCTTGCGGAACTCGCGAGCACGGACCTTACGGTCGCGGAAGGAGTAGGCGCCAGCCCGGACCAGGGTTTCCTTGACGGTCCGCAGCAGCTTGCTGCGTCCTCCGCGATACCCCTTGGCCTGCTTGAAAAGGCGGTTCTTCTTGCGGCGGCGTGCGCCGCCAATCGTGGTACGCATCGATCAAAACTCCTCTCGCCCCGGCCGACGACAGCGTAAGACGTCGGGGGGGATACTTGCGAGTTCCAGGCCTTCGCTGCTCGAAAAAACGGCGAACGTTCTATTGCCCGACCCGCTGGGTCAAAAACTGGTTGTCTCTTGCCGTCCCCTGGTTTCAATCAACCAACCGTGGCTAGCGCCAGAACGGCTAATGGCCTTCGTACGGTCGACCTAGTAACTGTTGCCAGCCAGCGCCTTGGCGATGATCTTCGAGTTGCTGTCGGTCGTGGTCCCGGTCCCGCGGAGGTTGCGCTTCCGCTTCTGACTCATGCGGGCAGCCAAGTGGCTGGTGCCGGAGCGGCGATGCTTGGCCTTGCCGGAGGCGGTCAGGCGGAACCGCTTCTTGGTTCCCTTGTGTGTCTTTTGCTTTGGCATGGTGTCACCTGGCGGTGTATGGGTCGTCCTGGCAAGCAGGGTATCTTATTTCTCTTGATGAGTGGGAGCCCCACATTGTAGCAGGTATCGGTGGCAGGGAAAGCCCGCCATCGAGGAGAATTGGAAAGTGCGCTGTACCGCCATTGAGTCGGGGACGCCAGCTCTCAATCGGCTGCTCCTGCTAACCTGAACTCACCTGTCACAAAGCACTAACGAATCAGCCGCATGTCGCTGAACCCGGGGATCACGTAGTCCCAGGTGTGGGGCCAAACGACCCCCACGGCCCGGCCGATGAGGAGCCGGCGTTCGAGGTAGTTGCCACCGGGATTGTTTATGAGTCCGGTGACGGAACCTTCGGTATGCCATAGACGTGCATCCTGGGAGGCCGGGCTATTGTCGCCGAGGACGAAGAATTGATCCTTGCCGAGTGAGAAGAACTCCGGGCGACGTAAGGCAAACTTATGCCATAACCTTGGATCGTAGAGCAAATCATCTTCGGGCCAGTCCTGGTAATCGACGAGCACGCCCCAAGGTTGCGGCACTTTGGGGTCGTACCCCCGGAGCATATCGCGCACCGCGAGATAGTAAGTGTCGCGCCATACCTGCAATCGCTCGACCGAGATCGACGCATCGCGCGAGGCAATGCCGGCCGGAGCGAGGTCGCCGGGGTTCGAGCCAGACGTGCGCGGCAGTTTGTCGTTTCGCTCGCCAAATAGCTTTGCCCAGTCGTAAACTGGCGAGGAATCGAACTCCACAATTTGGCCATCGACCCAAAGGTGAAGTGCGTCGTCGACATTGGCAAGGATGAGATGATGCTTGCCAGATTTGTTGAGCGATGTTTTTCCTCCTTCCGCCAGCGAGATCGCCTCATCGGCGCCCCATGGCAAGACTTCCAGCCTGGCAGTCCCATTCGCCAGGTCGATCACGGAGCGGAAGCGATGCCCTGACTCGACGACTTCCAGCAGAATGGCTCCCTCGTTTCGAGTCGTCGTGAGATCCGCCTCGACCATCAAGTCGCCCACCCAATGGATTCCTTGGGATACGGCCGGTATGTAAAATGGATCCTGAGTCTCGTTGTGGAGATTATGGTTGATACCACCCTGCGTGACCGAGGAATTGTACGATTGGAAATCATCGATCAGTTTTGCCCGAGGCGTAGGCGACTCACCTCGCTCCAGCGCCTGCCAGTCTTGCTGCGTCGGGACGAAATGGCGATATCGGAGCCAGTGTTCTCCTGTTTCGGAAGAACGAAATCGTTGAACCAGGTTGGACCCTTTTCGTTCGTCGGTTACCGTCCATCCCGCTGCGGCTGGATCGCTCGCCCAGCGAACGGGCCATCCACGGTCATACAGCGCTGCGGGTTCGCGGTACGTATCATGGACAACGTGCCGCATGGCCAGGGCGGTGGAAGGAGGTTTTGAAGCAATCCTCATGTCGGCGATGCGAGTTGCCTCATTTCCGCCGACGAATAGATCGCCTTGGTAGATACCAATCGTCTCATTCGGGAGTCCCACCAGGCGCTTGATGTAGTTGTCACTGGCTGACCCAGGAAACTTGAACACCACGACGTCCCATCGTTCGGGGTCGCGAAACGAATAGATGTACTTGTTAACGACAATGCGGTCGCCACTGTAGGTCGGCGTGGGGGCGATTGTCTCCGGGGCCGAGGGCAACTCGGCGAGATGCCGATTGAACGGAACGGTGTAGCGGCAAACGGAGCACATCCCCGCCAGACACTGCATATCGGCACGCTGCTTATCACTTTGGGCGGAATCCGTGCTCGCGTTCACCTTGAACCGCTCGCCGCAAATCGGGCAGATCACATCCTTGTGGGCTCCCATCAGCGTGGGGGCCATCGACCCGGTCGGGATCACAAAGGGTTCGGCAACAAACGTCCGGATGAACAGGGCCAGCATAATGGCCACCGCCAGCGATTCGAATATCTCGCGGAGAATCGAATGGCCAGGGAGCGGAGGATGCGCCGGCTTCTGCGGTTCGGCCTTGCCGGGGAGGGGGGGAGTCGTGCTGCCGGCCTGCGGTTCGCGCTGCCGCTGCTTCTTATTCTGCTTTTTCGCCATCGAGAGAATCCGGGGACGTGCAGGCCGCAAGGGTGAGCTGGCCCAGCAGTGGGCTGCGTGGGGGGTGATACTGTATTCGCTGTCGGAACGCTAATCTAGCCTAACATCCAGGCTGATTTACACCCCGGGCAAAAGGGCGTACGATACTTGCCGCATAGTTTTGTCCCCCTGGCATCAGTTGGGGGAGCCGAGATCGACCTCGTTATCAGGAGCGCGGCGGCCGTGATCTGGTTGTTTGAGCGGACAGTGGAACTGGCGGCGTGGGTCGCCCTGATTCTCTTCTGGGTCGCCCTGGGAGTCGCCATTTACCTGTTTGTCGGGTGGTGCCGGACCTTGAGCAACGAGGTCGCCCCCGACTATTTCCTGCTCCGCGATGCAGGCATCTACGCGGTGATTGCCTGCGTGATGGGGCTGGTGCTCGGGGGGCTGGCCTGTGTCGACCGGTTCCTGTTCGACGCCGACGAACCTCGCAAATAGCCTGTTGCGACGTTTAGGGATCAGCCGGGCAGTCGCACTCCGCTGGCGGTTTGCTCCGGGCGAGAAATCCCCCGGCCACAAACGGTTCGGAGTCGTCGAGCACCAGATTGATCACCCGCTCGGCACGGTCGGTCTTGGCGATCGCCAGAACGCGGGCCGTTTCAAGTCCTCCCTCGCGATAATACAGCAGGGTGTCCCCTGGGGCGAGTTCTCCGACAGGCCGCGGGGTCGCCAGGTCGACAAATAGGGGCTGTGCCTCGGTCGAAATGAGTTTTCCAGCGGTGGTCTCGATCTGCCAGAGGCGATTTTCGGTCGAAAAGATTGAACGGACCGTGGCGGTGGCCGTCTGGCCATCGGGAGTGAAGGAGAGGAGCGTGTCGCCGACTTCGATGGTTTCGATCGCTCGCGGGCCGCGGGTGGTCTCGATCGTCGTCCCCTCAGGGAAGCAGCCGGGGTGGCATGGTTCGTAAAGGGGTTCGGTCAGTTCGGCCTCGGGGAAGAGGCGGCTAAGTCGGGCGTGCGACGAGTCGCGGCCAGAGCCGATGGGGGAATAGGCAATTTCTTGAATCGCCACGTCTCCGAGCCATCGGCGGACGAGGGGAACTTCGACCGCCGGGGAGGGAGGATTGCCACCATAGCGATCGATCCATTCCTGGGCCGTCGTCACGTAGGCAATCGCATGCGCCCCCGGGTTGTCGAGAGCCTCCTTCCGCTGCCGGACGACAGAAACCTGCCAGGCGAGATAGCAGCAGACGAGGGTCGTGAGGACCAGCAGCGTGCGGAGGCGGAAGCGGAGGAATCGGTGGTACCAGAGGGTGGAGGGCATAGGAAAGGGAAGCTCCACTAAAGAGACCGGGCGTAGAAAGCATGTATTGGGGACGCATTGTGGTAGAATGACCGTTTAGACGTCGCGAGGCCGCTGAAAAGTTTCCAGATTTCGCCCAACTTGACTTATTTGGCGATCATGGAGACTCAAATCACAAGCCCGTCGAAAGGCCCCGATAAATCTCACCCCCACCAACCCTCCCCCCCGGCCCCTGACCTCCGACCTCTGGCCCCTCCCCTCGCCACCGCCGTCTCCCTCGCCACCCTCTGGGAAGCGACTGCTCCCAAGCCGGGGAACGTCTATCGCGGGGCCGACTTTGGGGACATGACCTATGTCGATTTCCTCACCAGCGCCGCGGTCACCGGGCCGATTGTGGCCCGGGTTGGGGAGCTGGGATTGGGCGGGACGGTCCTCGCCGCCGTGCGCGCGACCCGTGATGCGGTGGGGGTGAATACCAACCTCGGCACGCTGCTGTTGGTGGTCCCGCTCGCTTTGGCCCATGTGCGGCGTTCCCCTAGGGAAGAGTTGAGAGCGAAGGCCGCCGAGCTTGTCCGCCAGACGACTCTCGCGGAGACCGAGCAGGTTTACGAGGCGATTCGCCTCGCCCGGCCAGGGGGACTGGGAAAGGTGGCGGAGGGAGATGTGGCCGAGGCACCGACGATGTCGCTTATCGAAGCGATGACGCTAGCCGCCGAGCGAGACCTGGTCGCCCGGCAGTATGTCAACGAGTTTCGTGAAGTGGCCGAGGCCGCCGAGGTGATTGAACGAGAGTACCGCGCCGGCACGCCGCTGGGGGAGGCGATCGTCGTGGCGCAACTCACTCTCTTGGCCGAGCATGGGGATAGCCTCGTTGCGCGGAAGCTTGGGGAAGACGCCTCACGCGACGTCGCGACCCGCGCCGGGCATCTCCTTGAGACCCGCACGATCGATGAGGAGCGCTACCACGAGCAACGCGCCGACTTCGACTTCTGGCTCCGCAGCGACGGCCACCGGCGGAACCCAGGGACGACGGCCGACCTGTTAGCGGCGAGTCTCTTGATGCTGCAACTGGATGGGCGGCTTACGCTGCCGGTGAAGTTCTACTGATCGGCCGACTTCGGGCCGTGCTCTTGGTGAAGTTGTTGGGCGAGATTGGCGAAGCCGAGATAGGCCTCCACGGTGGGAAACGCGGCGCGGGGAATAATGTGGGCCGTCTCCACGGTGAGAGTGATGTAGGTGTAGTCGCCGTCGATGACCACTCCCTTCACCCCTAACCATGATGTGTTCCCTGTATCGGTCGAAGTCTCGACATGGAGTCCCTGCTCGTCAATCGTCAACATTCGCGGACCCATGTAGGCGTCGTAAGTCCCTTGCTTCTTAAGCTGAGCGACGTAGCTTTTCACACGAGAGGTGATGCCCCACCGGCTGCGCCGCCAAAGCGTCATGCCATAGATCGTGGTCAGCATAAGAATGAAGGTCCACGTCAGGGCCTGCGATTTTGGCGTTGCAGGTTCATCACTCTGATAGAGCGTCCACCCCAGAATGGCAAAGATGCCCGCAACAGCCACTCCCATGAAGATGAGGTACCGCCGCTGGCCTTGTCTGGCGACGGGATCGCCATGGGTCGCATACAGAGTGTGTGCGACGAGGTCATCGACCGACAACTCATACTGCAAGGATTGGGGCGGAGCCAAGGGGGGCACGGAGGCTGGATCGTCTGCTGGGCACGTCTTGGGAGGTGCGTACGGATTGTTTGAGCTCTCACGTGTCATTCGATCGTCCCTTTATGCTCCTGCCAAAGCTGCCTGGCGAGATTGGCGAAGCCGAGATAGGCGCGCTCGTTGGGGAAAGCAGAGCGTGGGACTATGTGCGCAAGAATGGAGGATTGCAGAAGAAAGAGATACTGCGGTTCGATCACCACTGCTTCGATTGCGGGCCACGCAAGTCGCCGGCTCGCATAAGGCTCGTCAATTGCGATCCCGCTCGCGTCAATTGTCACCTCGCAAGGAATCTCAATCGATGGGTGCGGGGCTTCTCCCAACATGATCTTAAATTGAGCTTTCATGATATCCGGGATTCGTCGGGGATTGGTTATTCGCCACACGAACCACGCGAACACGATTCCTAGTAGGACGAGTAGATACGACGGGAAATCCAGCGTTTGGGCTTCCCCTTGAAACGCAGGGAGTAGTTTGTTGATGAGGAATAGGATGACCATGACGAGAATGGGATAAACGCATACTCGTCGCGTATTCCGCCTTGAACGAATCTCGAGCGGATTATGTAGTGCCCGATAAACGTTGAAGGCAATGATGTTTTCCAGCACATCCGTAAACCGCACCCTCTGCGGGGCGGGGAGCGCCGGCACACTCCCCGGATCCAAATTCTCGACCGGCTCGCTCGTGGCGTAGGGGTTTGTCTCGTCGGTGATCGGCATCGGCGTCTTCCAGGATCGCGTCGGATGAGGGACGTGCTAGCTGCTGGCACCCTCGTAGTTTTCCTCGATCAGGCCATCCGACTCAAGCCGAACCCCCGACGGGTCGATAGGCGTAACAGATGGTGGCGGGGGGCCACCCGTGCGTTGGGGGGCGCCACCATTTATGGCCATATCGCCACTTCATTTGCGGCTGTCCAAGTGGCGACGTCTGTCGCCGCTGGCTCAGATTTCGCTCTGGACCGCGGCTATCCTGCTGTTGGTCGCGGGACTGGAACTCGCGGGCATGATCTCGGGCCTCCCGCTGTCGCTCCTCAACAAGGGGCCCGGTGGCACGATCCTGATGGTGGGGGCGATGACGTCGCTGCTGGCGATCGTCACGACCACCGGCCGGCCGCTGGCCGAGTATGGACTGGTAGCCACGAAGGGCTGGCTCCGCGACGGGGGGAGGGCGCTGGCTTTAGGCGCAGCTCTCTACGCCGCTTGCTGCGCCCTCTGCGTGGCGTGGGGAGTCTATACGCTCGACTTCGGCCACCTTTCCCCCAGCCGGTTTGTCAAAGCGGCCCTGGCCGGCCTGACATCGCTGCCGATCGCGGTGACGCAGCAGATTGTGTTTGGGGCGCTACTGCTCGGCTGGCTCCGTGTTGGAGGCCACCGTTTGCCGGCGCTCGTCGTGCCAGCCGTGCTGTTTGGTGTGGCGACCGCCCTCGGGCGCCCCGAGGGGCTGCTGGGAGCCGAGGGGCTGCGACTCTTCACCGGGATGTTTCTGCTAGCGATCGTACTAGGGCTGTGGCGACTCCGCACGGGAACAATTGTCGCACCGGCTGGTTTCCTCGCCGGGTCGATTCTGGTCCGCAAGGCGATCTCGAAGCTGGGGCTGCTCGAATTTCAACCGAACGCCACTTGGTCCGATTGGATGGCCCCCGCGGGTGACCCTCGCCAAGGGCTTTTGCTCTGGGGAGCACTGGCAGCGGGAGTGCTAGGGATGAGCCTGTGGCTCTGGCGGCGCGGCGAGCAGACGCCGAGCGCCGACGCGGCGGTCGATGCGAGCTTCAAGCGGATCGTCCCCTTCTCGAATCTGCTCGCCTTCGCACCGCTCGACCTATGGCTTCGCGAGTTGACGAGATCGCGGATTCGCGTGGGGCTGGTCTACCTGCCACGGTTGGCGTTCACCTTGATCGCCTCGGCGCTCAATACGCTTGTCATCTTGCCCGAACGGTGGCTCGCCTCGCGGCTGCTGAAGCACGAGATTCCCGACCCGGTGTTCATCGTCGGGATGCACCGTAGCGGAACGACCCATCTGCATCAACTCTTGTCACTAGATTCGCAGTTTCGCTCGCCGCGCAACTTCGAGGTGTTCAATCCACACGGATTCCTTTCGGCCTGGACCACCACGGCGGCCCTCGCCCCGTTGCTCATGTGGCGTCGTCCAATGGACGCAGTGCAGATGACCCCCTTCTCTTCGCAGGAGGAGGAATTCGCGCTGGCCGCGATGGGGAGCCCTTCCCCCTATTGGGCCTTCTGTTTCCCGCGACAATTGGCACACCACAATCGTTACTGGCATCCGGAGAATTTCACACCGCGAGAACTGGTGCGGTGGAAGCACGACTACATCACGTTCCTGCGCAAGATCACCTGGCGCGGCCGCCGGCGTCCGCTGCTGAAGAATCCGATCAACACCAGCCGTGTCGCGGTGCTCAAGGAGATGTTTCCTGGAGCCAAGTTCATCACGATCGTCCGCGATCCCGATGCCGTCTATCGCTCGAATCTCCATTTCGCCGAGCATGGGCTGGCGGTGTTCCAGCTTCAACATCCCGACCCGGCCGACACCTACGCCGATCGGGTGCTCGAGAACTATCGGCAGGCGACCGACGCCTGCGAACGCGATCTGGCCCTGCTCCCGGCCAGCGATGCCGTCCGGGTGCGCTTCGAGGACCTGGAACGCGATCCCCAAGGGGAGGTGGCCCGGATTTATGAGACCCTGGAGATAATCCCCTCCCCCCAATTTGCCGGGCGGCTGGAGGAGTATCTCGCCAGCCGGGCGGGTTACTCGAAAAACCGCTTTCCCCGACTGAGCCCCGAGGAGAGGCGGCAGGTCGACGAGGCGATGGGCCCCTATCGCCGCCAGTGGGGCTATGGCGACACACCCGACCGCCGGGCCGCCTGACGCTGGCCGCGCGGTCCGATTGCCACTAGCATACATCGCTCCGAGCCCCTTTTGGGGTCGGACTGGCGGCTCGCCGCGGGGGTGGGAGACGCATCGAATCGTAGTGTCATCGCGGAAGGAAAATCGAGTCTATGCAACACGACCTGATCGTGATCGGTGGTGGTCCCGGGGGATACATTGCGGCGTTTCGCGCCGCCCAACTCGGGATGAATGTCGCGATAATCGAGCAAGAACCGCAACTCGGGGGAACCTGCCTGCGGGTGGGGTGCATCCCGAGCAAGGCCTTGCTCGAGTCGAGCGAACTCTACTCGATGGTGCAAAATCGCCTTGGCCCTCACGGGATCAATGTGGGCGAACTCGGCGTCGACCTCGCCGCGATGCACAAGCGCAAGCGAGGGGTGGTTGACACACTCGCCAAGGGGCTCGACGCCCTGGTGAAGAAAAACAAAGTAACCAGATATCTCGGAACGGGCCGACTCGAAGCGCCAGGCAAAGTTGTGGTCGCAGGGGATGGGGAGACCACTGAGTTATCGGCCCCGTACATCATCCTTGCCACGGGAAGCAAGCCCGCCACGCTCCCCGGCGTAACCCCCGACGGCGATCGGATCGGGACAAGTACCGAGGCGCTCGCCTACGGAGAGCCACCAAAGAAGCTGGTCGTCATCGGCGCCGGGTACATCGGCCTCGAACTGGGGGCGGTCTGGAGCCGACTCGGCAGCCAAGTGCTGGTGCTCGAGTATCTCGATCGCATCCTCCCCGGCACCGACAGCGAAGTGGCCAACGACGCGCTCAAGATCTTCAAGCGCCAGGGACTTCAGTTCCGGCTGTCGATGAAGGTCGTGGGAGCCACGGCCATCGAGGATGGGGTACGGATCGAAGTCGAAGGGACCGAACCGATTATGTGCGACCGGGTCCTGCTCGCGACGGGACGGGTGCCGATGACCGATGGTCTGGGGCTCGCCCAAGCGGGGGTCGTCACCGATAAACGGGGCCGAGTCGAAGTCAATGAGCAATTCCAGACGTCGGTCGAGGGAATCTATGCAATCGGAGATCTCATCGCCGGACCGATGCTCGCCCACAAGGCAGAGGAGGAGGGAACCGCCTGCGCCGAGTGGATCGCCACCGGGCATGGCCATGTCGACTATGCCTCCATACCTAGCGTGGCCTACACCCATCCCGAAATCGCCGCGGTCGGCAAGACAGAGGATCAACTGAAGGAAGAAGGGATCGCTTACCGCAAAGGAAAGTTCGGCTTTCGCGGCAACGGCCGTGCGAGAGCGCTTGGCGAGACCGAAGGATTCGTCAAAGTGCTGGCGGACGAAGCGACCGACAGGATTCTGGGAGTCCACATCATCGGCCCCCGCGCGGGAGACCTGATCGCCGAAGCGGCCGCCGCGATGTCGTTCGGGGCAACTTCGGAAGATGTCGCGCGGACCTGCCATGCCCACCCCACACTGGCCGAGGCCTTCAAGGAAGCCTGTCTGGCGGTCGATGGCCGGACGCTCAGCGCCTGAGCGACCTTACGGTCGGATCGTCCGATCGAGTCGAACAAAAGTGCTAGTCCCCGCACCCAAGTAGCGTAGGCTTCCAGCCTGCGAGGCAAAGACCAAGTAGCGTAGGCTTCCAGCCTGCGAGGCAGGGTTACGACGCAACAAACAAATGTGCTTGTACCCGTATCTATCAGCGGCCATCAAGCAGATTCCGGGAAAATCAAAGGAAACCTGCCGGCGAGCGGGTCGTTCTTGGTGTCAATTTGTGCCACCCTTTCCTTTTGCTTTGAGGCCTACTTATCTGGTAGACTACGTTCTTCCCACCTCCCCACCACGCGTTTCCCTCCCACCCGCGCGTAGGCCCACCTTCATGCCGTCCTTGCGACTTGCCTCGGTTGTCGGCACTCTGCTGCTGGGACTTGCTCCCGGCATGGCCCTGGCCGACGAGCGCGCTGAAATCGAATTCTTCGAGACCAAGATCCGACCTGTCCTGGTTCGTGAGTGTTACAGTTGCCACTCTGCCCGGGCTGAGACGATCGAAGCGGGTTTGCGGCTCGATACGCGCGAAGGGGTGCTCCAAGGGGGAGACTCCGGTCCCGCCGTGGCGCCGGGGTCTCCGGCCGAGAGTCTCTTGATCTCGGCCATTCGCTACGAGTCGCACGAGATGCCTCCCGTGAAGCGGCTGCCCGACGAGGTGGTCCGCGACTTCGAGCGGTGGGTGGCAGGGGGGGCGGTCGACCCGCGTGGCGACGAGGCCGCGGCGCTCGTCGATCCGACAGACAACCACTGGGCGTTCAAGCCTCGCCAGGAGGTCGAACCTCCGGCCGTGACGCATGGCGAATGGGTTCGCGACGACATCGATCGGTTTGTCGTCGCGCGGCTCGAAGCGAAAGGGCTGACCCCTGGGCCGATAGCCTCGCCGCGGGTGCTGTTGCGACGGCTCTTCTACGATCTCACGGGGCTCCCCCCGACATTCGAGCAACTCGAGGAGTTCGCCGCCGACCCCTCGCGCGAGCGGTACCAGGCGATGGTCGAACAACTATTGGCGTCGCCCCAGTTTGGCGAGCACTGGGGGCGGCATTGGCTCGACATTGCCCGCTATGCCGATACCAAGGGGTATGTGTTTGAGGAGGATCGCAACTACAAGGGGGCCTACAAGTATCGCGACTGGGTGATTGCGAGTTTCAACGGCGACCTCCCTTACAACGAGTTCGTCACGCAGCAGATCACGTCCGATCTGACCGAAACCACTGACGACGACGCGGCGAGCGGGTTCCTTACGCTGGGGCGACGCTTTCTCAACAACCGGCACGACATCATCGACGACCGCATCGACCTTGTGACGCGGGGACTGATGGGAATGACAGTCGCCTGCTCGCGCTGCCACGATCACAAGTACGATCCGATCCCCACCGCCGACTATTACGCGCTCTACGGTGTCTTCGCGAGTACCAAGGAAGAGAATCCCGACGACATGCCACCCAAGCTGGTGGAGGACAAGCCGCACGACACCCATGTCTTCCTCCGCGGACAGGCAGGAAATCATGGGCCGATCGCCCCTCGCCGGTTCCTCGACTGCCTGGTCGAGGGGACCCCCAAGCCCTTCAAGCAGGGGAGCGGTCGCACCGAGTTGGCCGCCGCGATTGTCGATCCAGCCAATCCAGTGACCGCCCGGGTGTGGGTGAACCGGGTGTGGGGACACCTGCTCGGTAAGCCGATCGTGGCGACACAGAGCGATTTTGGCACCCGGGGGGAACTGCCGACCCATCCCGAACTGCTCGACCATTTGGCGGAGCGTTTCGTGACCGAGGGCTGGTCGACCAAGAAACTCATCCGCGCGATCCTCCTCTCGGCAACTTACACCCAGTCGAGCGACTTGCGTGGCGATTGCGCGGCGGTCGATCCCGAAAACGCGCTCTTGTGGCGGGCGAATCGTAAGCGACTCGGCCTCGAGCCGATGCGCGATAGCTTGCTCGTGGCGGCAGGCTCGCTCGACTCGACAGCGGGGGGGCCGTCGGTCGACCTGCTGAGCCAACCCTTCAGTCCCCGGCGAAGCGTGTACGGGTTTATCGAGCGGCAGAACTTGCCGTCGTTTTTCCGCACGTTCGACTTCGCCAACCCCGATAGCCCAGCGGCGACGCGGCCCAGTACGGTGACTCCGCAGCAGTCGCTCTATTTTCTCAATAGCCCGTTCGTCGTCGAGCAAGCCAAGAAACTCGCCGACCGGTCCGCGGGGGAGGCCGATGCGGGTGAGCGAGTGAAACAGATGTTCCATTATGCCTATGGTCGCGAGCCGGAGGTGGATGAACTGACCGAAACGGTCGCGTTCGTCACCACCGACGACCCCCAGCGTCGCCGTCGGCACCTCGATCCTTGGACCCAACTGGCCCAGGCGCTGGTGATGTCGAACGAGTTTTTGTTTGTCGATTAGGAGTGCGCCATGCACGACCCCTCCCTTTCCCCACTCGAACGACTCGGCATGACGCGCCGCGAGGCGCTCCGCCGTTGCGGCATGGGCTTCGGTGGGCTGGCGCTGGGGAGCTTTCTGGGGGCCGAAGCCGCGCCGGCCGGGGCCATCAATCCGCTGGCGGCCAAGGAACCCCATTTTGCTCCCAAGGCAAAACGGGTGATTCACCTGTTCATGAATGGTGGCCCGTCGCACATCGACACGTTCGACAACAAGCCGTTGCTCCACAAGATGGTGGGGCAAACTATCCCCAGCGGCAATCTCCGCACCGAGCGCCCCACCGGAGCCGTCTTGCCCTCTCCCTTCAAGTTCAGCCGTTACGGCCAGAGCGGCATCGAAGTGAGCGAGCTGTTTCACCACACGGCCCAATCGATCGACGACATTGCCGTCATCCGTTCGATGCACGCCGACGTGCCCAACCACGAGCCGTCGCTGCTGTTGCTCAACTGTGGCGATGCCCGGCAAGTACGGCCCAGCATGGGGTCGTGGCTCAGTTATGGTCTCGGGTCGGAGAACGAGAACCTGCCGGCGTTTGTCGCCATGTGCCCGCACGGTTACCCGATTCAGGAGACGCAGAACTGGCAATCGGGATTCCTGCCGGGCATCTATCAGGGGACTTATGTCGACACCCAGCACGAGGATGTCGAGAAGCTGATCGAGCACGTCCGCAATCGCCGCGTCAGGCCGGAGGCCCAGCGGCGGCAACTCGACCTGGTGCAGCGGCTCAACGAGCGGCACCTCGCCTCGCGGGGTCACGATACGGCCCTCGAGAGCCGCATCCAGTCGCTCGAACTTGGTTACCGGATGCAAATGGAGGCCACCGACGCCTTCGACGTGACTCGCGAACCGCAGCACATTCGCGACATGTACGGACCGGGGATCCAAGCGCGACAGATTCTGATCGCGCGGCGACTGATCGAGCGAGGAGTGCGCTTCGTGCAGGTGTGGCATGGTCAGGGTCAGCCATGGGACAGCCACGACGACCTGGCGGTCGCCCACCGCAATCTCGCCAATCAATGCGACCGGGCGATCGGCGCGCTGCTGGTCGATCTCAAGCAGCGGGGCATGCTGGACGACACCCTCATCATCTGGGGGGGCGAGTTCGGCCGCACCCCGTCGGTGGAGTTGCCTAAGGAAGGCTCGAACCAGGGCAAAATCAACGGTCGCGACCACAACCACCATGGCTACACCACCTGGCTCGCCGGAGGAGGGGTCCGTGGCGGCTACGTCCACGGCTCGACCGACGAGTTCGGTTTCAAGGCGGCCGAAAAGCCAGTCCACGTCTACGACCTCCAGGCCACCATCCTCAAGCTCTGCGGGTTCGACCACACCCGGCTCACCTATCGCTACGCCGGTCGCGACTTCCGTTTGACCGACGTCCACGGCAAGGTGGTCGACGAGCTGATCGGCTGATTTCTGCTAGCGGCGCCAGCAGTCAGGCTGTGGCAGCCGTCAAACTGCGGCTCATGTGGAAGAACATGACCTATCGGAGTAGGTTCCATCTGCCGGATGGAACCTTGAAGTAAAGCCAACGTCGCCACGCACGCAAGGTCCGGTTCAGCGAACGCGGACCTACTGCGCCGGCTCGATTGCGGATTCGAATTATTTGGGTTTTCGCGAAACTCGATTTCCGCCAAACAATTCACCTCCCGCTGCTCGCCGGATCGATGATTACAGGCATTTTCGTCAAATGGCCTCGCGACTTTCGTGCATTAAAGGCTGCGTGCAGCGGAGCGGCCCGCTCCTCACTAACGTGTCGGGTTGCGATTGATGGCGCGCCTTCGAGCCGGGAGGGCATTTTTTCTTTTTTCGACAAAACACGATTTTCGTCGAAAAAGTCGCCTCTTTTTTCGACGACTCGCTGAGCGATCCCTCTGGAAATCAGGGGATATTCGCGCGGCCATGGTGAAAAAACGTTTCGCTTTTGACTTTTGCTCCTCCAGACTTTGAGGGCTGAAATCGGTCAGGCGGCAGGTGTCGGGTTTCAGGTGTCAGGTGTCAGGAATGAAGGATCGTAGCATGGGCACATCCCGCCCGTGCGAGCGCGCCCAACCGTGGCCCGGGCTCGTTTGCCCGGGCAGTGTGGTGGGTTCGAGTTGCCAAAGAGCCGTCGCTAAATGTTAGCGAGAACGATGGGACACGGAGCGCCACGGGTTCTGTCGGATGACCACGGATCAGAAGCGCCGGTCGCCGGAACGAT
>CAZYQQ010000113.1:0-16156 GCA_964650265.1 uncultured Planctomycetaceae bacterium | reverse complement strand
GAGTTCGGCAAAATGCCAAAAAACTCGCCCCGCCGGTCCCCCGCACGGGCAAATGAGCTCGGGCTACGTCCCCTGACCTCCGACCCCACGCGCAGCACACTTAAACGACAAAACTTGACGAAACAGTGCCACGTGGCACACCCCTCGATCAAAACATCCCCTGATTCACAGAGTTTGAGGCCGACAAATGTCACACTCGTGGCACGACCCCCCCCTCGAAAACGAGAAAAGGGTGCCAGGAGGGAGGAGGTTGGAGGCCAGAGGTCAGTACGAAGTACGGAGTACCCAGTACTGAGTGACGAATCCCGCCTGTCTTCCAACTCCCAACTGGTCATTCCAAGCTACCGTCAAACTCGCACGTGCGGGATGTGCCCATGCTACGGGACAGGGGGGCTTGGGGGTTTGGGGAACCGGTGAGATTCCCCTCTCCTCGGGGTCCTCTTTCGGCTAAAATACAGGACTCCCCGGTGGCCCTTTGCACCTGGTTGGAGCCCCTCCTGCGGCAATGTGCAAGGAACGCACCTCGTGAAGACCTCGGATGTCGTACTGCTGGTGATCGGGGCCCTGGTGGCCGTGACGACCTTGGTGCGGATGATGCTGGCCCGCCGCGATCGACTGGTCGCCGAGGTCAAGCAGCAGGTGGAGGAGGCTCGGAAAAGCCACGGGCGGCGACGCGACGACAGGCCGGCTGAGTCGACCGAGGCCGCCTAGCGGTGGGTGGGCCGACCCGCGGCGCCATGCCCCTACCACGAATGGTGAATTGAGAGGCGATGCCCAAGAAGCTCTACATCGAAACGGTTGGCTGCCAGATGAACGTGCTCGACAGCGAGCTCGTGGTGGCAAGCCTGCGCAAGGAGGGGTACGAGCTGACGGCGCGGAGCGACGAGGCCGATACCCTGCTCTACAACACCTGTAGCGTTCGCGAGCACGCCGAGGAGAAGGTCTACAGCGCGCTGGGGCGGCTGAAGCACCTCAAGCAGCATCATCCTCATAAGATTATCGGGGTGATCGGCTGCATGGCGCAGAACCACCAGCGGCAGGTCTTCGAGCGGGCCCCGTTTGTCGACCTCGTCGTGGGCCCGGGGCAGTTGCATCAGATCCCGCGGCTGGTGAAAGAGGTGGAGCAAGGGGCGAGCCAGTTAATGGAGGTGAGCCTCGGGCGGAAGGATGGCTCGCGGGAGACGATCGAGCGGAGCCACGAGAGTTTCGACCCGCTGCGCGACGCGACGATGCGGCCGACGCCGTTTCAGGCCTACGTGCGAATCCAGATCGGGTGCGACAAGTTCTGCACCTATTGCATTGTCCCCAGCGTGCGAGGCCCGGAGCAGAGCCGCCCGCCACGGCAGATCGTTGCCGAGGCACGACAACTTGCCGACGAAGGGTGCAAGGAGATCACGCTGCTGGGGCAGACGGTCAACAGTTATCGTTATCGAGATGGCGAGCGGAAGACGCGGTTCAGCGATCTGTTGTACGCGCTGCACGAGATCGACGGGCTGGAGCGGATCAAGTTCGTGACAAACTATCCCAAGGACATGACCGACGATGTGCTGACGGCAGTGCGGGAATTGCCGAAGTGTGCGAAGTACCTGCACGTGCCTGTGCAAAGCGGGAGCGACGAGCAGCTCAAGCGGATGAAGCGGGGCTACACGGTGGCCGAGTACCGCGAGATGCTCGCGCGGTGTTACGCCGAGGTCCCTGGCGTGGCGGTGACAAGCGACTTCATCGTCGGCTTCAGCGGCGAGACGAAGGAGGACTTCGGGCAGTCGATGGAACTGGTCCGCGAGTCGAGATTCAAGAACAGCTTTATCTTCAAATACAGCGAACGCCCCGGAACGAAGGGGGCAGAGAACCTGCCGGACGACGTGCCGGACGAGGTGAAGCGAGAGCGGAACAACCGGCTGCTCGAGTTGCAGAACGTGATCAGCGAGGAGGACAACCAGCGGTTCCTCGGCAGTCAGGTCGAGGTGCTGGTCGAGGGGCCGAGCAAGGCGGCCCAAAAGAAAGAGGCCGCGCTCGGCACCGAACCTGCGATCACCCAGCTTACCGGGCGAACGATGTGCGACCGGATCGTCGTGTTCGAGGGGAACCGCCGGCAAATCGGCGAGATCCTGCCGATCGCGGTGTACGACGCCAACGCCCATACGCTATTCGGAGTGGTCGTCACGTCGGAGGTCGGGCCGCAGCTATTGTCGATCGTGTAGTAGGTCCGGTCGGCTCGACCGGACCTGGCGTGAGTGTTGAGATTGAGGATGGTGCGAGGTCCGGTCGAGCCGACCGGACCTATCTTTGGCAGGCGATTTCAATCAACTCGTATTGCGACCATGAATATCGACCTGCTGCGGCGTTACCTCGACGAGCCGACCACGGCCGGTCCGCTGCTCGAATCGCTTCACCTGCATGAAGCGGCGACCGGGCACTCGAACCTCCGCCGATTGGCTGAAGGAGGAGTGACCCTCGACCTGCTGGCCGACCTGTGCGACCAGTTCGCGAAGTTCGCCCCGACACTGGCCGACGCCGACATGGCGTGGAACAACCTCGAGCGATTCATCCTCGCCTCGCGGAATCCGATGGCGACGGTGGCCCTCTTTGAGCGCGACCGCGAGGCGCTGGGGCGGCTGTTGCAGTTGCTGTCGACCAGCCAGTACCTGAGCGACCTGTTGGTGATCGACAACGAGTGTTACGACCTGTTGCGCATGACCGAGGGGCAGCCGGTGGCGCGGGACCTGCTCGTCGAGGAGCTGCGAGGCGAGGTGATGAGCACCCCGCGGCCAGAGGATGCCATGGCGGCGCTGCGGCGGTTCAAGCGGCGCGAGATCCTGCGAGTGGCCTACGGCGACATCGTCCGGAACCAGCCGACCGAGGTGGTGGCGCGGCAGATTTCGTTCGTGGCCGATGCCGCGGTCGAGGCGGCTTACTGCTTTGCCCGGCGCGCACTGGAGGAAAAGCTCGGAGTTCCCCTCTACCAGGGGCGAGCGGCGCAGTTCGTCGTCCTGGCGCTGGGCAAACTGGGTGGGGAGGAACTCAACTACTCGAGCGATATCGACCTCATATTCCTTTATGATGGGGATGGCCAAACCGATGGCCGCCGCCCCACGACGAACCAGGAGTTTTTCGATCGGCTGTCGCGCGATGTCGTGCGGTTGCTAACCGAACCAACTCCCATGGGGATCGCCTATCGGGTCGACCTTCGTCTTCGGCCCGAGGGAGCCCGGGGACCAGTGTGCATCAGCCGCGATCGGGCGCTGGCCTACTACGACATCAAGGGGCGGACGTGGGAGCGGCAGGCGTTTATCAAAGCCCGGGCGATCGCGGGCGATATCCCCCTAGGGGTGGAGTTGCTGAAGCAACTGGAGCCGTGGATCTATCGCCGCTATCTCAGCCTGGCCGATATCACCGGGATCAAAACCCTCAAACGGCAGATCGAACGTCGCACCCGCACCGCCGAGGGGGACCGTCGCAACGTGAAGACCGGGCTGGGGGGAATCCGCGACATCGAGTTTGTCATTCAGTTCTTACAGCTTCTCAATGGCGCGACTCTCCCCGAGATCCGCACTGGCAATACGCTGACGGCAATCACTCTGCTCGAACAGGAAGGCTGCCTCACCAACCAGGAACGGACCATCCTTACCGAGAACTACCACGTCCTTCGCAAGCTCGAGCATCGGCTGCAGATCATGTTCGACCTGCAGACGCACACCTTGCCAACCGACCCAGCGGAGCAGGCAAAACTGGCCGTCCGCATGGGCTACACGGGGACGGCCCATTGCTCGGCGCTCAAGGCGTTTCAGCAGGACCTACGCCAGCGAACGGAGCTCAACCGCAAGATTCTCGACCACTTGCTCCACGATGCTTTCGACGACGACACGGCTGCCGAGCCGGAAGTCGACCTGGTGAACGATCCCGATCCGAGTCCCGAACGGATCGCCGCCGTGCTCGACAAGTATGGCTTTGAGGATGTCCAGGGGGCGTACCAGAACCTGATGACGCTCGCGACCGAGAAGATCCGCTTCCTGTCGACGCGCCGTTGCCGTCACTTTCTGGCTTCGATCGCTCCGGCGCTCTTGGCCGAAATCGCTTCGACCCCCGAGCCCGATTCGACCCTGGTAAACCTTAGCCGTGTGAGCGACTCGCTCGGGGGGAAGGCCGCGTTGTGGGAGCTCTTCCGTTCGAGCCGCCCCTCGATGCAGCTCTATGTCACGCTTTGCGCGGCATGCCCCTACCTGGCGAGCATCCTGACTAGCAATCCAGGGATGATCGACGAACTGATGGACAGCCTGCTGGTCGATAGCCTGCCCCCCGCGGAGGTGCTCGCGTCGACTCTTGCCGACCTGGTCCGTGGGGCGGAGGATCTCGATCCGATCCTTCACAGCTTCAAGAACGCCCAGCACCTGCGCGTGGGGGTCCGCGATATCCTGGGAAAGGACGACATCCGCGACACCCATGCGACACTCGCCATGGTGGCCGACAACTGCATTCGCCAGATTGCCAACTACGAACTCGAGCGACTGCAACAAAAATTCGGCAAGCCGATGATCGGTCCGATTGCTCCCGAGGCGGAGGTGGCGGATGATCTTCGCGAGCGATTCGCTGCTCGCGAAGGAGACACCTGCGAGCTGGTGATTCTTGCCTTGGGAAAGCTGGGAGGCAGCGAGCCAAACTATCACAGCGATCTCGACCTGGTGTTTTTGTACGAAGCCGACGGGATGACTTTCTTCACCGGGCGAGGTTCAGGGTATAGCACTTCCAACAGTCACTTCTTCAGCGAGCTGGGGCAGCGGATCATCAAGGTGGCGAGCCGAATCGGGCCGTTCGGGCGACTCTATGAAGTCGATGCCCGACTGCGCCCCACGGGCAAGAGTGGCGCGCTCGCCTTGCCGGTCGATGGACTGCTGAAGTACTTCCGCACGAGCGCCCAGCTATGGGAACGGCAGGCGATTTGCAAGGCCCGGGTGATCTATGGATCACCGCGAGCGGCCGATTATACGATGGAAGCGATCCACCAGGCGGCATTCGGCCCCACGTGGTCGAATGAGTCCGCCCGGGAGATTTGCGACATGCGCATGCGACTCGAGGAGTCGGCCACCGACCGCAATCTGAAACGTGGCCGTGGCGGGACGGTCGACACGGAATTTCTCGTCCAGATGCTCCAGCTCAAGCATGGCGGGAACGACCCCTCCGTTCGTGTCCCTGGCACGCTATTGGCTCTCACAGCGCTCGAAAAGGGAGGTTACCTCGCCTTGGACGACGCCGAGTTCTTCCGCCGCAGCTATCGCTTCCAGCGCAATGTGGAGGCCCGCATCCGGCTGATGAACTCGGCCGGGCGTCACGAGTTTCCCACCGACCGCCACGAACTGGCCAAGCTAGCCTACCTGCTCGGCAAGCGCGACGCCGACGGACTGGAGCGCGAAGCCCTCGAGTTGTTCGACGAAACCCGTCATCGATTTCATCGCCTGTTCGACGCCGAAATGATGGCATAGCGTCGCATTGGCGATGGCTCTCAACTGGCCGGTAGCCCATGGCGGAACATTGTCTAACCTGCCGCGGTGACTTGATGCCGTGACCAGACAGATTTATTTACTTGACATACCAGTTGGCCAGGGTTACAGTGACCTTCACTTACTTGTGATACCAGTTGATGAGTGGCTCTTTTATAGGCTATTTTTCCGTTTTCAGGGGACTCCCCTCTGTAGGGGACGCGGGGTGGAGGAGAGGCGACCGGCGAAAGGAAACCGCCGATCAAGAAAGGCGAGGAGTCAGGAACTTCCGTTCCCAGGATACCTGAGTTTTTTTTGCGACAGCCGTGGGCAAGTCGACCGAAGCATGGTGCGTGGATTGTGCTCCGAAGCAGCGCACCAGGTTGCAATTGAAAGGCCAGTTCTGATGAATCCACCGCGTGACGATCTGCACGGCGCTCTGGTACTCTGTAAATGCATGCATGTCATTCTGTTGCTGACATTAATGATGTTCCCCGTTCTTGCCTCTGAAAGCCGCGCGGCGATCACTGGCTGGGACTTCGAGGATGGCACACTCCAGGGCTGGACGAACGTGCTCACCTCAACCACGGGTCCGCTACGGTACGCGACCCAGACGAACAATCCTCCGACTGTAGGATGGGAACCTTTGGGCTATCGGACGAACGGCAGCGGGTATATGGCGGCCGCCGAGGCCTTTCCGACGCGCGATGCATCTCAAGACGCTCCCCTGGTCCTGCGCTCGCCTGCGTTTCCTCTCGTCAGTGGTGGTGCGATCTCGGTGCATGCCCTTGGGGGGACTCCCGGAGCGATTGCCCCTTTCCCCACTAACTTCAACAGCCTCATGGGCCCGTCCCTCAATACCAATGGCAACGACGCAGGCGGCGACGCTAGTTACATCGGAGTTGCCCTCCGCCGTGAGAGTGACGGCGCTTATCTGCTGACGCGCGAGCGCACGGGAAATGATTCGAACTACTTCGGGTGGCAAAACCTCATTTTCACCGAGGCTGATCTTGCTCCCATTATTGCAGGCAATCCTGGTGCCATGTTCACGCTCGATGTGATCGATACGGCCCATGGGTCCTTTGGATCGCTGGCGGTTGACGGCATTACCATTCCTGCCGTTGCGACTTCCAATATCTTCCAAGGGGGAGGTACCTGGCACCTCGAGGAACGAAGTTCCGCCACACGGTTAATCAACGTTGCCGATGCGGAGGCCCTGTTCGCACTCCCGTCAGACGATCCGGGCGTACTGGCCGTAGTGACGGCCGACAGGGACGTCATCAATTTCTTTGACTTTCTGACGAGCCCAGGGCGATTTGAGGGGGACGAACTGTTCTTCGTCGGACAAACCGGTTTCGCAACCCGCATCACCGGGAATATTCACATTACCGAAGGGGGGCCCGTGACCTTTGGGTTCCATGCCAACGACGGTGGCATTCTTCGCATCAACGGCCAGGTGGTCGCCGAAGACAGCTACCCCGACCTCGCGGCCGACACACTCGGCACCATCAACCTCATGCCAGGGGTCCACGAACTCGAATTCCTATTCTACCAGGATGGGGGAGGTGCCTCGGTCGAACTGTTTGCCGCCACCACGATCGGCGAATTCGACAGCCTGGCCGATGGCGTTTGGGAATTGCTCGTCGCAACCGACCTGCTTCCCCCCGAGGGGATTCCGGGTGACTACAACAACGACCGCATTGTCGACGCTGCCGACTATCTCGTCTGGCGCAATGCCCTCGATACCGATACCGAACTCCCCAACGACGCAACCCCCGGTGTCACGATCGAAGACTACGCTGTTTGGAAGCAGAATTTCGGCATGACCGCTACTGGGGCGGGTGGGTCGATCGCCATGGCCCAGGTACCAGAGCCCTCCGGGTTATGGTTAATGGCTTCTGTTGTCATCGCACTAGAAGTAAGCCGTCGGAAGCGGAGCCGTCGCCGTTAAGGAGTGAGGAGACTCGCTCGCTCCACGCTCTGGCCCACATTGATTAGGAAACAATCCAGAGGCATTATGATGTCGTTCGCCTTACCCCGATCTCATCGCGGCCAGAGGGGTTTTACCCTGGTTGAATTGTTAGTCGTGATTGCCATCATAGGCGTTTTGGTCGCGTTGCTCCTGCCTGCCGTGCAGGCAGCCCGAGAAGCGGCGCGAGCGGCGCAATGCCAGAGCCAGCTCAAGCAGCTCGCGCTCGGAGTACTCAACTACCACGACACTTTGAAACACTTTCCTTCAGGAGGATGGGGGTACACGTGGGCTCCCGACCCCGATCAGGGGATCGGCAAGGAGCAACCCGGGAGCTGGGCCTACAGTATTCTTCCCTACATCGAGCAACAGCCCCTGGCCGACTTGGGGGCAGGAATGGGTCTGGTGGAGAAACGAGTTGCCATTACTCAAGTCATCGAGACGCCGATCCCGATTCATTACTGCCCGACGAGGCGGCAGATGCGGCTCTATCCGATCGGTCCTGGTCAGCCCATTTATATCACGCGACCAGTAGGGGCCAATCCCTTGACGCAAGGTTCTGGCCGGATTGATTATGCCATCAACGCTGGCGAAGGGATCCGCAATTTCGGTGCGGGTCCCGCCTCGATTGTCGGGGCGGCAAGCTATAAGTGGCCCGATCCAGGCCTAAGCAACGGAATTGTCTATACGCGTAGTCAGATCAAGATGCGTCAGGTGACCGACGGCGCGTCGAACACCTATCTCGTGGGAGAGAAGTATCTTGACCCGAATCGCTACGAAGATGGATCCTCGCTCGGCGACAACCAAGGGCCCTTCATAAGCGACGACCGCGATGCCGTGCGCTGGGTCGAGCATGGCATTTCGACGTCGGACCCTGGTCTTCCCCCGCTCCAGGACACCCACGGGGGTGATCTCACCTACTCGTTTGGCGGACCCCATACGGGTGGTTTCTTCATGGCAATGTGCGACGGCTCGGTTCAGCGGATTTCCTACGATATTGAGAATCGCATCCACGTCTATCGGGCCAACCGCGAGGATGGCAACGTGGCCGATACCTCGTCGCTGTAGCCCTGGCATCCAATTTTGGAACTCGATCCCGATGAAACCTAAGTCGGCTTTTTGCCGTTTTCAGCCGTCGCGAGCGACGGTATTGCTACTTTTTATCGTGGGATGCGGTTCGCAGCCCGAAAGAGTTGCCGTCCCCCGTTACAATCCTGGCACCTTCTCCAAGTCCCTCATGGACCGGTGCGATGCCGACGGAAATGGGGCCATTTCTCGACAGGAAGCGACCACAGTTCCCGGACTCATTGCCGACTTCGATCACTACGACACGGATGGAGATTCATCCCTCTCTCCATCCGAACTAGCCGCTCGAGCGCAATTGTGGGCCGATCGGGGCGACGGGCTCGTGTCGATTCGCTGCGTGGTGAAGCAAGGAGAGCGTCAACTGGGAAATGTAACTGTCAAGCTGATCCCCGACGAATCGCTCGATGGTGTGATTCATCCGGCCGAAGCGGTGTCACACGCGTCACGAGCTTGTAGCCTTTCGATCCCTCCCGAACTCAAGAGTGAGGCCCATCAGAAGTTCGCCGGCATGCAGTATGGCCTCTATCGCGTTGAGGTGTCGCACCCCGACATGTCGCTTGTGCCTACACCCGACTCCGCCGGTTTCGATATCGGTCCGGAGGACCAGGCAAGCCCGGTAGTGGTAAAGGTAACCAAACCCTGATCGCGATGGGGCTTATACACCGCCCGTCCTTAATTGTTCGTCCCGCCAACCCTTTGCGAATAGGCATCAATCGTGTTTCGCTTCCGAAGTCTCTTGCTGCTCTTGCTAGTTGCCACGCTGTCCTGGTCCACCCTGTGGGCCGCTGAACCCGCAGGGCCGTTGATGCCCTACATCGATGGCCAGTGGTGGCAGGTCGCAGGCGATCCCGACCTGGGTGCATACACCACGGAACGGCAGCAGCCGGTCGACTTCGCGCTGTGGCAGGCGGCTGATGGGACCTGGCAGATCTGGAGCTGCATCCGCGGCACGGCCTGCGGAGGCAATTCGCGACTCTTTCATGGTTGGGAAGGCAAGCATATCACCGACCGCGACTGGAAGCCGATGGGTGTGCAGATGGAGGCCGATCCCAGCCTCGGCGAGACGGCCGGCGGACTCCAGGCACCTCATGTGGTCGAGATGGACGGCACCTATCACATGCTCTACGGCGATTGGGAAAACATCTGCCTTGCGACGAGCAAAGATGGCAAGAAGTTTGAGCGCCACATCACCCCGGATGGCACGACTGCTCTCTTTACCGAAGGCAAGGGAGCCAATACACGCGACGTCATTGCCATGCAGGTGGATGATACATGGTATGGCTACTACACGGCCTACCCCAACCGCCAGGGAGCGGTCTACTGCCGTACGTCAAAGGACCTCAAGAACTGGGGGGAGTCGGTGAACGTCTCGTTCGGTGGCCGGGCGGGAGTGAATCCCTTCGCGGCCGAGTGCCCTCATGTCATCGCGCGGCACGGCCGCTACTACCTGTTCCGTACGCAAAAATATGGCCAACAGGCACGCTCCGCCGTTTATCACTCGACAGATCCATTGAACTTCGGCATCAATCAGGATCGACTTTATTACCTCACCGAGATGCCGATCGCGGCGCCCGAAATTGTCCATCACGAAGGGCAAGACTACATCGCCGTCTTGCTGCCGAATCTCAAGGGAATCCAGATTGCCAAGCTGGGTTGGACGCTACCTCCGGAGCAAGGGTCGGCCGTGCAGGACCTCGCCGATCCGCAGGTTCGCAACGGCTGGAAGATCACTAGCGGAGAACTCCCCAACACGTTCACCCAGTCGAAACGGCAATCGTTCGACCCGCCGATGTCCCACTTTATTGGCACTGCCGAACTCCCCGATCACACCTTCGACGATCGACTCAGGGCGACTGTTGAGTCAGCCCCAATCGAGATCGACACTCCTTGGATGTTCGCCTATGTCTCGGGAGGCACCGATTCGGACAAGCTCCATGTCGCTCTGGTCGATGCCGACACCGGGCTTGAACTCACTCGGATCAGCCCCGCCCAACCCGACAACACGCTGGTCCCGCAGCTCATCAATACCAGCCCTTGGCTGGGCCGGTCGATCAAAGTCAGAGTGGTCGACGATTCGCAAGACGAGTGGGGGCATATCAATTTTGGTGGGCTCTTTCGTGGCATAGTCAAGGAGAGAACTTCAACCAGCGGCAACTAAGGAAGGGACAGATCGGCCCCCCCGTGTCGGGCTACCCCCTGCTAACGACGGTTCGGGCGCGAATCCCAGCGGATGTCCGCCGGCGCGAAATCCTGCCCCTGTGAACTCCCCGCATACTTTGCAATCGAGGTCGAATTGCGCTTCTTTTTTGGTCCCTCGGCGCCTATCGTAAAGTGCATTCATTTCAGCGACACCTGCCGGACCATGCCCGGCGGTCGTCTGCCCGACGGTACCAACCGCGCATTCATTTCATGGCCAATCGCGAGACACTGGGTGGGGTCATCCACACCTATTTGAAATTCGACCCCGTCAAATTCCCCAGCCCCACAGCTCCTCCACCCGATCTTGTGTCGAGTGCGTTCGAGCACATGCTGATGTTCGGCACGCGACGAGAGCTGACAGAGGACGAGCTTGCCCGAGCGGTGCGTATCGATCCCAGTCAGATCGCCGCGCTGGGCCCCAGTCTGGAGGCCATTCGGGCAATGCTGGAGGAACGAAAGCAGAAGATCCTCCGCCGGTACGAGACTCGCAAGGTGCGAAAACTGGCCGAAAAGGCGTTTCGCCTGGCGGCCACGGCGCTCGAAGTCCCTCCTCAGCTCGAGGCCCGCTATCAGAAGGCAGCCGCCTCCGGGCAGCTTCGCGATCTCGAACGGCTCTGGTATATCGCTGGCGACGACAATTCGTCTCTCGCCCGCGGTTTGATGAATGTCATTGATCGGCTTGCCGAGCGCTATCAGATTGAGGAACTAGCGGCAAGATACGAGTTCATCGGCCACCAGGGGATAACGATTCCCCAGGCACTCGACATCAAGGAGGAACTCGAGAAGATCGACGAGCTTCTCAAGCAACTCGAGGAAGCAGCCCAATCCGCCCAGATTGGAGTGATCGATCTCGAACTGCTTGCGGAGTTCACCGAACCGGGGGACGTGACCCAGTTGAGCGCCCTTCAACAACAAGTGCAAGACTACCTTCGCGAAGTGGCCGAGCGCCAGGGGCTCGAGCAAGTGGGTCGCAATTTCCGCCTGACCCCAAAAGCGTACCAGATCTTTCAAGGCAAACTTCTCGCCAGGCTCTTCAGCCAAATCGAAGCCTCTCGCACGGGGCGCCACCAGGGAAACATCGTCGGTGAAGGTGCTGTCGAACTCCAAGCGACCAGGCCGTTCGAGTTTGGCGACTCCATCGCCAACATGGATGTCGTCGGGACCTTTACCAATGCCCTGATTCGCGGCGCCAGCGAAGCGCAGGCTCGTGAGCAAGGGCTCGCGAGTACGCCGTTCGGGCCCGTTGCGGTGCCGGGAAGCTATCCTCAGCAACCCTGGTTGCGATTGCGGAGTGAGGATATCGAAATCCATCGCACTCGGAACACTCCCAAGTGCGCGACATGCGTGCTGATGGACATGAGTGGCTCGATGCGCTACGACGGTCAGTACATCAACGTCAAACGGATGGCGCTGGCCCTGCAAGGATTGCTGCGGACGGAATATCCGGGCGACTACCTCGGCTTTGTCGAGCTTTACAGTTTCGCCCGACAGGTAGAGCCGGGCAAAGTGATCGAGTTGATGCCCAAGCCGGTGACGATCACCAATCCCTATGTCCACCTGACGGCCGATATGAGTCGTGAAGACATCAGCGAACATCAGGTCCCTCCCCACTTCACCAACATTCAGCATGGGCTGGCGATCGCGCGACGTTTGCTCTCGGTGCAGGATACCCCCAACCGTCAGATCGTCTTGATCACCGACGGCCTGCCAACCGCTCATTTCGAAGGGGAAGTGCTCCACCTGCTCTACCCACCCCACCCCCTCACCGAGGAAGCGACGATGCGCGAGGGAATGCAATGCGCGCGCGAGGGGATCACGATCAACCTGTTCCTGCTGCCCAGTTGGTCGCAATCGGAGGAGGACATCCGCTTTGCCTACCGACTCGCGGAATCAACCGCGGGGCGGGTGTTCTTCACGTCCGGGCACGATCTCGATCGGTATGTGGTGTGGGACTATCTGGAGCGGCGCCGCGAGATCGTCGGCTAAGTCCCGTACCAAAGGCCGTTTGCCCAGTCCAATCGCCTAGGCCCCTTTTCCAGGGGTACCACTGCCCGCGGCGGCACGCTATTCGCTCACCGGCCGTCCTCCCGGCTTTTCCCTGTCGATACGATTGCGATATATTACGCAAACTGCCACGTTGGCTTTTCCGATCTCGTCGCCTGGCGACCTTGAGCGACGGTTGGGGGATGCCGCGTGAGCAAGAGTTTACAAATTTTGCCGCGCAAGGGGTCGATGATCTTCTATACCGTGTGCCGCGCGGGGTTGCCCTCGCAACACCCGTTCGTGGGGTCCTCTCGCGGGGACCGCGCCGCCACGAGCCCCAACCTGCGATGAGGAGCCCTCCCTGTGCTGATATCCCACCCGTTGCGATTTCCGCTGGCCTGCCTGTTGCTGGTTGTATCGACGCCGGCATTCGCGGCCCCTCCCCCCAGCGACATGCTCTTGCCGTCCGATACCGTGGGGTATGTCTCGGTGGCCAACCCGAGCGACTTTAACGAGCGTTGGCAACGGACCCAGTTTGGCCAATTCTGCCAGGAGCCGGACCTTGACCCCTTTATCGAGAGCGTCAAGGACCAGCTCTTCCGCAAGCTCGGCAACCTCGAGGAACGCCTTGGCGTGACGGTCGACGATCTCAAGGGAATCGCCGGGGGTGAGCTCGCTTGGGGAATGGTCGATCGCAAAGCGCAGCGTGCCGCGGCCGTGCTGTTGGTCGACACCACCGGCAACGCCGAAGCCCGCGATGCCCTGATCGTCCGCATCGAGGCCCACCTCAAGACGCGTCGCGCCACGCGCTCCGAAGCCCAGGTTGGGGGGGTGAAGATGATTCGTTACAGCATTCCAGCCGATGAGGCGAGCGGGGCACCGACCCATGCTTCCTACTTCATCCATCAGGATCTGTTCTGCGTGGCCGACGAGGCCACCCTGGCCGATCTGGTCGTCACCCGACTGACCCAAGCGGCCCAACCCGCCGGCAGCCTTGCCGCGGTGAATGGCTATGTCGAGGTGATGAAGCGTGCGGAAGCTTCGGCCCAGGGGCTTGCGCCAGACCTCCGCTGGTTCATCGATCCATTCCGGTTCTCCGACGCCGCGACAACCCGCGGCGACACCCGAAGCGAAACCGCCGCTGATCGCTTGAGGCAGGTTCGCGAGCAAGGCTTCGACGCGATCGTGGCTCTGGGGGGCTACGTCCATGTCTCGTCGAACCCCGGCCACGACTTCGTCCACCGCACGGTGGTCTATGCTCCGCCCCAACAGGGTGCGCCCCAGGGTAAGAAGTATCGCCTGGCGATGAACATGCTCACCTTGCCCAACCGGCCAGACCTGGACCCCCACCCCTGGACTCCGCGAACCGTCGCTCGCTACACCACCATCAACATCGACCTACTCAATGCCTTCGACCATGTGAACACCCTGTTCGATTCGTTTGCCGGATACGAAGGGGCGTTCGAGACCGCCATGGAAGGCTACGAGACCGACCCCTTCGGACCCAAGATCAACGTCCGCAACGAAATCATTGCTGCCCTCGGTACGCGGGTGACCATGATGACCGACTACAATCTTCCCATCAAAGTCGATAGCGAGCGATTCCTCACCGCCATCGAGATCAAGCCCGACAAAGTCGATTCCCTCCGCGTGGCCATTGGCAAGTACCTGGAGACCGACGGGTTCATCCTCAAAACGATCGACGGTCATCAAGTTTGGGAGTTCCAGCCCGAGGAGGAACTCACTAGCGCCGGCAGCGGCCTGATCCCGGATAGCGAGGAGGAGAGCGACGGGCGGCTCCTCACGCGGTCGGCGGTGTCCATTGCCGACAACCATTTGCTGGTGGCCTCCGATGTCGAGTTCCTGCGCTTGGCATTCCAAACCCCACCGGCGCACGAGTCGTTTGCTAGCAGCTTCGATGTCCAGGACGTCGTGGCCGCCCTCGCCGAACTCGCTCCCAAGGAGCGGTCCGCCTGGTCCTTCGTGCGCACCGACGAAGCCTTCCGTCCGACCTACGAGCTGCTGCGGGCTGGTAAGATGCCCGAGGCCGAGACCTTCTTTGGCCGGCTGCTCAACGAGCTTCTCACCTCGCCGCAGGACCAAAAGAACCAGCTCCTTCGCAAGCAGAAGCTCAACGGGGGGGAGCTCCCCACGTTCGAAATGGTCCGCCGCTACTTTGGTCCCTCTGGCCGGACCATCCGCACCGACGACGATGGCTGGCTGATCACCGGGGTGATCCTCAATAAGGAAGTCGAATAGCCCCGCCCCGCTATAGGTGAGCGGCAGACGACATGCAACCCGTAGGGTAGGCTTCCAGCCTGCCAAGTCTCTCAGCAATTGGCAGGCTGGAAGCCTGCCCTACGGGGATTCGGCCAGTGTGCGGTGAATCGGGGCGCTTGTAAGGGGATCGTGCCGCGCGCGATACTGTTTCTCCCCCCCAGTCGCCCCACCACCAACACCGCCGCAACCTTGGATCCCGTTCGTGACATCGTCGAGGTGATTGGCCTGCCTGGTTTTCGCGAACCGGTCGCCAGCTTCACCCATCTCTTGGGGGCCGCGGCCGCCCTCGCCGCGGCCCCGTCCCTCTGGACGCGGGCCAGGCAGCATGGGGCCAACACGTGGACGATCCACCTCTTCTGGGTCGCCTGCGTCGTCCTGCTGGCGATCAGCGGCACTTACCACATGTTCTCTCCCGACACCATGCCGCGCGAGGTGATGAAGCGGCTCGACGTGGCGGCCATCTTCTTCTTCATCGCCAGCACCTGCACTCCCCTCTACGCGATCCTCTTCAAGGGGATCGCTCGCTGGGCCATGCTCATCGCCGTGTGGACAGTGGCCATCACCGGCATCACGCTGCGAATGATCTTCTTCCACCAAACCCAATCCTGGTTTGGCCTGGCCATTTTTCTCTCCATGGGATGGATGGGGGCGGGTGCGTCGATTGTCATCTGGCGCCGCTATGGGTTCGGCTACCTCAGTCGCCTCGTCTGGGGCGGCATCGCCTATTCGATTGGCGCCTTGGGCCTCGGCCTCAATCGGCCCACCCTCATCCCCGACGTCATCGGCCCCCACGAAGTGTGGCACCTGTGGGTCCTCGTCGGCATCGCCTGCCACTGGTCCTTCATCTGGCAAGTCGCCGGCGGACCACCCACACTTCGCCACGACTGGAGCGAAACCGAGCAGGTCCAATGGGAAGAGGATGACGCCGAGAAAGCAAACGAAGAGCAAGCCGCCCCGTAGCCCGGGCACATCCCGCCCGTGCGAGTTTGACGGTAGCTTGGAATGGCCAGTTGGGAGTTGGGAGTTGGAAGTTGGAAGACAGGCGGGATTCGCCACTCTGTACTGGGTACTCCGTACTTCGTACTGACCTCTGGTCTCCGACCTCCTCCTTCCTGGCACCCTTTTCGCGTTTTCGAGGGGGGGGTCGTGCCACGAGTGTGACATT
>CAZYQQ010000112.1:0-16279 GCA_964650265.1 uncultured Planctomycetaceae bacterium | reverse complement strand
TATCGACGGGCACTCCGGCGACGGTCTCGGCAGCGGTCGATCGATTGGCCAACCTGCGGCGCATCGAAAAAAGGTTGGCCATCCTGACCGACCGCTTCGAGGAAACCCTGGAAGGGCTGTTCCACTGCGACCATTACCTCTCCTCGCCCCCCAAGGCGGTCAACGACTTCATCGACCGCCTGGCCCTCGACGAGGAGGACGCCCCGACTAGCGAAATCGCTCGCCACCTGGCGGCACGAAAAAGCCCTCGTGTCGTGATCCATGTCACGGCCACCTCGGTCCCAGTCGATGAGTCCTACAAGGCCTGCGGAGATCCCTTTCGGCTGACGCTTCGCGACATTTCCGAGGGAGGGCTCTCAATGCTCCACACCCGCAACATCCCCGATCAATTTTTGGCCCTCTCTTGGCCGGCGGAAACGCTCCCCTACCGCACACTTCAGGTCGTCGCCCGCGTCACGCGAAGCTCCACGTTGAGCCGGTTTTACGATATTGGCGGCCAATTCTGCCTGACCGAGTATTGACCGGCAGTCGCCGGACGAGGGAGTGTGCCGCGTCTGACGCAGCCCCGGCCAGGTCGCATCGCCAACTGGCGGTTTACGCCGTTTGTTGCGTGAGCGCTCTAATCCCGTCGCTCGCCGGTGCGTCCGGTGGCGACATCGAATTCGTCGACTGCCGGGACAAGCATCGCCGCGGTCGCGAATCCGTAAGCCAGGACCGTCACCAGGAAAACCGAGCCATATTGGTGCTGCAGGAAGCTGGTGATGACGAAAAAGGTGCAGGCCGGAAGTCCCCCTAGCCCGATCACCATCGCAATCGACCGCAAACGCCACCCCAGCACGGCGTAGAGCGCAAACCCTCCCCCCGCAATGAATCCCAAGAACGTCATCAGTTGCTGCTCGAATTGATCCTCGAACACCATCAGCATCCGCATGCCGATCGAGATCCCGACAAACAGAAACAGCAGGGTCCCAAGGCTCACGGCCACGGCCTGCCGCGAGTTGGCGTAGGTCATGCCACAATGGATGCCCAACACCGCCGCGAAGCCAAGCAGGACAAAGTAGCCAAGCAGGACGAACACCAGGCTCTCGGTCGACATGTGATCGGTCCCCCACACGTAGGCGGTGAGGGCCAGAGGCAACAGGATCATTTCCTTCGAGTTGAAAAACACCCCGCCAAGCTTGCCGTAAATGATCTCGCGCGGCGTGAGATCGGTTACCAACAGCAGGTCGAGGGCCTTGGTATCTCGCTCGTTGGTGAGCGAAGAGACCGCCAATGCGTTCACCAGGAGCAAACTCACCACCATCAACGGCAGGACTGGACGCGCGGGATAGGGAATCAGCGCGGTGCCAAAACTGCGGAAGTCGTCTTGCAAAATCGAGTAGAGCGCAAAGGCCGACACCGCCACCACCAGTAAGTAGCCGAGGCGGACGATGAGGATCTTCCGCCCATAAGCCCTAGTTCGCACTTCCCGCCACAAGATCGGGTTGTTCCAAACCTCCCGCACCTTGCCGGGGGCCTTGTGGGCCTCCATGCGCCGGGCATCTTCCGCCTCCTCCGTCGCCGGGCCGACGAAGGTCGCCATCGGCTCGTCGGTCTCGGGAGAACTGGCCCGCGCCTCGCGCGAGGGGTTCCAGACGCGGACCCTTCCAATGGCCAGGCCATTGAGAAAGACGATAGCAAGCAAGGAAACTCCCAAGAAAGGCAGAACCGGTTCCAACCCCGCGAGCCATCCGCTGGCATTGCCAATCGTCTGAATATCGGAGCGCGTCGCCGCCACGACGGCTTGCCAGGGGCTCATGGCGGCGGCGACCTGAGTAGCGGAGTAACCCGCCACTTCAGCCCCCAACACTCCGCCAGCGATCCCTTCGCCCACCAGCAACCAGAGCGTGATCGCCAGCACCGTGGTGGCGAGGGCCTGGAAGGTCTTCTCTCGCCAAAGGGCAACGGTCGAGCCAAGGCTGCCGGCGGCCAAGGCACTCATCATGGTTACGAGCATGAACCGCGCAACCTGCCAGCCCGAAATGCCCCCCAAGAGCGTGAGGAGCAGGAAGAATGGCAACACCGCGACAATCACGGTGAGCACCACCAGCAGGCTCGCCAACAACTTCCCGAGGACCAGTTCCGAGTTGGTGAGCCGCGTGATCAAGAGGAGCAGGATCGTCTTACGGTCCTTTTCCTGGGCCACCGCCGCGGCGGTCAGTAGCGCGGAAAACAGGGTCGCCAAGGCGAGGACGACCGGAGCCAGAAACGAAAAGGCTTCGGCTGCAAACCGAGCCGAGGCCCCCACGGTCACCAGGGCATGCCGTCCAGTACGGATTTGCCAATAGGTCCAGAGCAGGCCCAGCAAGGCGATCAAGGCGACGACCGGAACGGCGTGGAATTGCGCGCGACGCGGTGCGGTCGTGGCTTCACGCGTGAAAACCGGCCCAACGATCAATTTCGACTCTCTGGCTCAGTTCCAAAATCGTGTAGGGACGCCTTGCCCCCCTTGGCACATCAGGGGGTCCGATGGGGTTCAATATAGGCAGATCGCCCCAGGCGGGTCGAGCCGCCTCGCCCCAACGCGGACGGAACAATCGTTAAGACCCCAATGCGGTAAGCCATTCCTCGCCCTCCAGGTGGCCCGGAGAGGTGCCAGACTCCGTGGAATTGCGTAGAATCGAATCTAGGCACTCGCGCGGGGGCATTTCGCACGGTGGGGGCCGATTGGCGGGCTGTGTTGACTCGCCAGTTCACGCCACCGTGCGACCCAGGCCCAGCACGCCTCACCTGCAAACCGTCGACAGTCCATTATCCCCTACTCGGAGCTTTGGCTCCCCCTCGTCCTTTTTGAGAAGGAACATTCCTTGATGAACGCGTCTTCCATTCGCCCTGCGTACGGGCAGCTTCGCATGGCCTGTCTCATCGCCATCACAGCGGCCGGCCTGTTTGCCGGTCGTGACGCTGCTTCTCAATCCATTACCCCCGAAATCCTGATTGGCGATGCGGTAGGCAACGCGGGGGACCCCAAGTACGCCGACGTGGAAAAAGCGATCTCGCTTTACGGGAGCGGCGACTCGATGAGCGCGCGGGCCTTGCTGGAATCGGCCCGGCGCAAGGATGAGAAGCTCCCTCCCGTCGACATGATGATGGCCAAGCTCTATCTCGTGTCGAATCAAACCCAGTCCTACCTGATCTCGCTCGAACAAGTCCTCCGCGAGGAACCAGGCGATCCCGAGCCCTATTTGCTACTGGCCGACCAAGCGCTCGCCTCCAACCAGGCCGTGCAAGCGAGCGCCCTGTTCGACAAAGCGATTGCACTACTCGACCAGTACGACAAGAACGGCCGCCGCAAGCAGCGATTTACCGAGCGTGCCTACTCCGGACGGGCAACGGTCTTCCAGCGGTGGGGCAACTGGGCTAGCGCCGAGGCCGACCTCCGTTCGCTGATCGAGGCCAATCCCGAGGATGCCCAAGCCCAGAGTCGGTTGGGAGTCGTCCTATTTCAGTTGGGCAAGGAAACAGAAGGTTACAACGCCTTTGTGAAGGCTCAGGAGCTGAACAAGGATATGCCGAGCCCCTACGTGGCCGCCGCCAACATGTATCAGCAGCTTAAGGACAAGGACCCGAAGGCCAATGAGAAGGCGCGGCAGGCTTACGAGCGGGCCTACTCCACCGAAGCCGGCAAAAACGACAAGCTCACGGTGATCGCCTACAGCGAGTGGCTGATCCGCCAGGGTGAACTCGACAAGGCGGCGACGATTCTTGCCGCCGGGGCCAAGGTCCATCCCCAAGTCTTCGAAATTGCCCTGCTCCAAGGGGTCGCGGCCGAAATGCTCGACAAGCCCGAAGAGGCCGAGGCACAGTACAACCGCGCCCTGGCCCTCGCGCCGGGCAATCGCGATGCCATGAACCAGCTCGCCTTGCTGCTCATCAATCAGGAAGGAGAGCAGGCCAAGACTCGGGCGGAACAACTCTCCCGCATCAACGCCAAGCTCTACGACCAGAGCCCCGACGTCCACATCACGCTCGCCTGGATTCTGAAGGAAGTCGGCAAAGGGAACGAGGCCAACCAGGCCTACCAGAAGGGGGTTCGCCTGGGGCAACTCAGCGGCGATTCGACCCTGCTCGTCGCCAAGCTGCTCCACACACAGGGACAGGACGAGACCGCCAAGAAAATCCTCACCAATGCGCTCGAAAGCGAAAAGGGAATCTTCGTCAACCGCGACGAAGCCGAGGCCTTCTTGCAAACGCTGAAGTAGAACAACGATTCAATCACTCCATCGCCGGGTCGGCCCATGAGGGTCGGCCCGGCTTTTTTTTGGCGCTCTCAAGCAGACCTTTCGAAGTTCCCCACCTGATTGAGCTTGTTGTAGAGGGTCTTCAGGCTGACCCCCAGTTCTTCGGCCGCCTTCGGCTTGTTGCCCCCGTTGCGCTCCACCGCCTGGTGAATCGCCTCCAGCTCCAGGTCGCGCAAACTGATCGGCCCCTGGGTCAACCGGGCCGCGCCGACGAGCTGCCGCCGATTGAAGTGCTGGGGCAAATGGACCGCATCGATCGGCCCCGAGTCGCTGAGAATGGTCGCATGCTCGATCACATTCGCCAATTCGCGGACATTACCCGGCCATACGTGCCCCTTGAGCGCCTCGATGGCCCCCTCCGTCAGGTCGTGATCGAAGGCGCGCCCCCCCGGGCGAAAGCGGCGCAGCAGGTGGGTCGCCAGTTGGGGAATGTCGCCAAGTCGCTCGCGTAGCGAGGGCAAGTGAATCTCGAACGTATTGATGCGGTACATCAGGTCCTCGCGGAACTCCTCGTCCGCCACCATCTGTTCGAGATTGCGATGGGTGGCGCAAACAACGCGGACATCGACCGTGAGTGTCTTGTTCTCGCCGACCCGGCGGATCTCGCGGCTCTCGAGCACCCGCAGCAGCTTGGCCTGCATGCTCTTGGGGAGTTCGCCGATTTCATCAAGAAAGATCGTCCCGCCGCTGGCCACCTCAAACAGCCCGACGCGGTGGTCGTCGGCCCCGGTGAAGGCCCCTTTCGTGTGCCCGAAGAGTTCGCTTTCGATCAGGCTCTCCGGCAAGGCGCCACAGTTGATGGCGACAAAAGGACGCCCCGCCCGGCTGCTCCCATCATGCAGCGCGCGGGCGACCAGCTCCTTGCCCGTGCCGGTCTCCCCCAGAATCAGGACGGTCGATTCGGTGGGGGCGACCTTGTCGATGAGCATTTTGACCTGCTCCATCGCGGGCGAGTCGCCGATCAGCTTGGGCGTTCCCTCGATCCGCTCCAACCGGCGGCAGAGGGCGTGATACTTGTTGGTCAGCTCCCGTTTGTCCTGCACGCGGCGCAGGAGCGCTTCGATTTCGACCAACCGGCATGGCTTGGTGAGGTAGTCGAACGCCCCATGGCGCAGGGCGGCGATGGCCGTGTCGGTGCTGCTCTTGCCGGTCAGCACGATCGCCTCGGTGGTAGGCGACATCTCCTTGGCCTTGGCGATAACCTCGATGCCGTGGAGCCCCGGCATGTCGAGATCGACCAGCAGACAGTCGTAGTTGTTTTTTTCCAAGGCGGCCACCGCGGTCAGCCCGTCGGGACAGACGGTGACCGTGTGCCCCATCCGTGGCAACTCGAGCTTCATCAGTTCCTGCAGCGATCGCTCGTCGTCGGCAAACAGGATCGACAGGCCTTGGTTTACCGGAGAAGTGCTCTTGGGCGCATTCATACTCATCCACTCAACCTATTGTGCTAAACTACCAGGTGACTTTGGTCTGTTTGTGGAGGCTCGTTACGCCACCCGCTGCTGTTGCCACGACTTGCTGGCCGGCAGAGTCACGGCAAATCGCGACCCTTTCCCGGGCCCTTCGCTTTCGGCCGTGATCTGGCCCCCATGCTCGGTGACGATCCGATAGGTAATGGAGAGCCCCAGCCCGGTCCCCTGCCCTCCCCGACGGCGCGTGAAGAAGGGCTCGAACAAGTGCTGGATCACTTCGCTCGTCATTCCGCAACCGTTGTCCTCAACGATAATCCGTGCGGAAGTCCCCTTCCGATCGACCTTGATGGTAACTTTCCCCCCCGCATCGAGGCTGTCGAGACCATTGGTGATCAGGTTCAGGACGACTTGTTTCAGTTCCTGCGGGTTGACATCGGCAATCACCGGCTCGCCGGCCAGGAGTTCCACCTGTTTGTCGTTGTAGCGGCCGAGATGCTGAAGCATCTCGATCACCCCAACCACCAGGTCGCGGAGTTCGGTGGCATGCTTCTGCGAGTCCCCCATGCGGGAGAAGTCGAGCAGCTTCTCGGTGATCTGCTTGCAGCGGAACGCCTCCCTTTGGATCATGTCGAGGTAGCTCCGTACGACGTCGAACTCTGCTGCCGACTGGCCATCCTCCCCCTTGAGCAACTCGCCGAGCCGGCTTTCGAGCGACTCGCTACAGAGGGCAATCGAGGCGAGCGGGTTATTGATTTCGTGGGCCACCCCGGCCGCCAGGAAGCCGACACTCGCCAACTGCTCGCTCCGGACGACTTCATTGGTCCGCTCGCGGACCTGCCGATCGAGGTCTTCGTAAATGTGCTGAAAACGCTCGGTCATGGCGTCCATGGCCTCGGCCAGTTCGCCAATCTCGTCGCGGCTGGCCAGCCCGATGCGATGGCTGAAGTCCCCTTCGGCCACGCGGCGCGAGCCGTTGACCAACTGGCCCAAGGGGCGGGCAATGGCCGTACGGAAGACGTGGATCGACAGCCCCATCATCCCCAAGGCGATGACAAACGTGATCCACGCCAACGGGATTGCCAGCCGGTATTGCGATCTCACATCGCCGGCGAGACTTGCAAGCCGCTCGTGAAGGTGGCTGGGAAGTTCGCCGACCAGTTCCCTGAGCGCCTCGACCTGCTGTTCGTATGTGTTGATATCGCGGAAGAAACTGTCGATATTCACCTGCGGGTTATCGATTCTGGCCATCACTTCGTCGATGTCATGGAGCGTCTCCCGCTCGCGCCCATCGTCGCCGATTCGAGAGTCGGCCCTCAAGATGCTCGCGTCGAGTTGTTGTTGATAATCGGCCAGCGTGACCTTGAAGTGCTCGAACTCGGCAAGGAACCGCTCGCGATATCCATTGAGCTCCCAGCGATCGGCCAGTGCCCGTTCCTCCCCCTCCACGTCCGTATCGATGGGATGGGTGGAAGGGAGGAGGGGCACCACCGGCAGCGATGCGCCATCGCTGGCGGTTCGCGCCCGGGCCTTGGCCAGGATCACCCGCAACTCACCCACATGGTTGCTCAACTGCTCGGCCAGGGGCAACTCCGCCGCCCGGGCGTTGAGGCTCTTCACCAGCCCGCGGTAAGCGTAAAGGCCGTAGAGGGCTGCCCCAAACAACAGCGCGATGCTCACGGCCATCGAGCCGAGGCCAATGCGCAGTTTGAGTCGGATTGGCCAATCGAGAAACAACGGCGACCTCCTTGCCGCACCCGCGGTACACCTTGCCCCAATGGAGCGGTGCAAATGCTGACGGGCCCTTCGTGGGCCCCCAACCGGCGGGGAGTGTACCAGCCGACCTCCGCCAGCCACAAGAACAGTCTCGCGCGGCTGCTAGCGAGCCCAAGGGATGGGAAACAGAGGATTAGTAGCGGATCACCCGCCGCATCAGGAATAGTCCCCCCGCGATCAAGACCAAATTGGAACTCCAAACCGTTTGGGGGGGGATGACGCCATCTTTCGCCAAAGCCAGGCATCCGCCAAACAAGGGATAGTAGGCCACGAGAATCGGCAGGAAGCAGATGAAGAAGCTGGCCAGGATCTCTCCCTTACGGAAGATGATCGCGACCGGAATGCCCACCAGTGCAAACGCCAGGCAACTGAACCCATTCGACCAACGTCGATAGGGCTCGGTTCGTAGCCGCGCCAGGCGGACGTCGGCAACGGCCAGATTCTGCTGCTGTTCGCTCCACTGCTCCTCCCCTAGTTCGTCGAACTCGCCGGTCAGCAAGGCGTAGGCCGCACGGGTCGTCATGTCTTGCTCGAGGTCGGTGATCAACCGCTGCTGTTCATTGGTGGCATCGACAATCTCGGAGAGGGCATAATTCGATGGACTGCGAGTCGAATTCGACCTTCCCAGCAAGTCGTCGATCGCCAGCTCGAGCACTTGATCGCCGCCGATCACCTCGATGCCGTTTCCCGACTCGAGTTCGGCGTTTTTCAGCGGCACGACGAGCTTACCTTCTTCGGGATAGAGCCGGAATTCCGCGGAATCGGCGGTGATCACGCTCGCCGACTGATTGCCGTGGGCCACCCGCTTGATCTTCGGCGACAGGAGGACAGTCCCCTCGACTCCCTCCACCGTGACAGTGACAGGGCCCCGCTGGAATTGGCCACGCATGCGAAGCTGGTTGTAGGCGATGGTCTCCAACGATTCGAGCACAACCCGTTCCTGGCCGGCTCGCCCCCACGAGACCGCCAGATCGTTGAGCAACACGGCAGCCAGACTGATGAGTACCGAGAACGTGATGGTTGGCCAGACGATCGCCATGGGGGAAATCCCCAGCGATTTGACCGCGACGACTTCGTTGGAGGCGGCCATCCGCCCGTAAACCCCCGTCGTCGCCAGCAACAGCGCTCCCGGCAGCGTAAATTGCATCGCATTGGGAAGGATGTAGGGGGTAAGTCGCAGCAGTCCACCCAAACCCAGCCCGGTGTCGATGGCCTCTTTCCCCATGATGCCCAAGAACATCATCAGCGTCATCACGCTCAACGTGAGCATGAAGACCTTGATGAGGTCGAAAAAGACATACCGCGTGAGGATACCCAATGGAGTCCTCCGACAACGAACATGAGGAACAGGGCGCCAGGCACGATGCGCCAAGTCAGTGCCGGCAAACTGTAGCAGGGTGGAAGAACCGCGCGAACCACAACTTTGCCGATTCGCACCCCCCGCACCCCTCCGAGCGCCCCAACCCGGGTCCCGCACGCTCACGTCCTCCTGCCCTTTGGCGACAGCGTCTACCAAAGAAAGAGAAAGGGTAAGCCGCTAGCACTCTCGAAGACGCTCTCGACTTCGCCCTGCCCCCTCTCCCCCACTCTAAATAGCGGTCCCTTCGTCCGCCGCGATCGCCCGTTCGTGGTTCGTCGTTTCGTCGTTCTCGCTGGCCCGCACCTGCGACATGATTTGCCGAATTGCCGCGGCGTAACCGACGACGGCATCGACAAACCGCCCCTCGGCACTTGCCTGGTCGGCGGTCTGGCACATCGTACGGAACGTTGGCCAATCGACGTGGCGACGACCCGCCAGCGGCGAATCGGCGGCCGATTCGAGTGGCAGCAGGTCGGCTACCAGTTCGCCCAACTTCTGCGACGCCGCCTCGCTTTCGCACTCATAAAAGCGGTAAGGGCCGTTCCCGTAAGGGCCCCCCAGATTGTTGACGGTCGTCGAGCGGCTGCTATTTCCCACAAACCAGCCCAACAGGCTCGCCCATACGCTGGTCTTGGCATTGAAGGTGACTGTCTCCCGCTGGTCCTCGTCGAGAACAGGCTCGTTTTCCCCAGCGATTTTGGCGACCACAATCGAGATGTTGTCGGGACCGCCGCGGAGATTCGCCACGTCGATCAATGTCTCGACAGCATCCTTGGGGGGCAGAACCTCGATCAGCGATCCGATCAGCCGATCGTCGACCACCGTGGTGAGCCCATCGCTGCAAGCCAGGAACACGTCTCCCGGCAACACCTGATACGGCCCCTCGAGGTCGACGTTCACCATCTGGTGAGGGCCGAGGGAGCGCGTGATGACATTCTTGGGGATGCAGGCCGGGACCTCTTCCGCCGACGAATGATTGGCGGCGGCCATCTCCCACACCAGACTGTGGTCGAAGGTGAGTTGCTCGAGCTGGCCACTCCGCAGACGGTAGACCCGGCTATCCCCCACATGGGCGATCAGGGCCACTCCGGGCAGCAGGACCAGGCAACTGCAGGTCGTCCCCATGCCGTTGAACTCGGCCGAACTCTGCCCCTTGTTGTGGATCAGTTCGTTCGCCTTATGGACGGCCTGTCTCAAAGCCGCCGGCGGCAGCAGGTTGCGGAGCTTCTGGTAAGTGTGCGGGACATTCTCGACGGCGATCTGGCTGGCCAGCTCGCCGGCGGCATGGGCTCCCATGCCATCGGCCACCATGAAGAAATGCCCGCGATCCTGCCAGGTCTCGCGGTCGGCGGTCACCGTGGCGATGGCGTCCTGGTTATTCTGCCGGCGCATGCCCAAATCGGTCACGCTAGCATGCTCGATCTCATAGGTGTCGCTGCCGTTGCTACTCGAAGGATTCAGCGACATGAATCACCAGCGCGAGGAAATTTTGGTGCCAAGTTACCGTGCCAAACGGGATTGCCCGCATGCACTTATCTTATCCAACCTCTCCCGCAAGTGGTAGCGAGAAATCGGCGGCACTGGCTCGGGTGACCCCATGGAGCCTGAATAAAACGGCCTGGAGAGCCCTGCCCTGGGTCGCTATACTCCCGCCGCGCGGGGCACTCCGTACCTGAACCCCGCGGGCATTGCGTCGTCTCGGCGGCGTACCCGACCCTTCACCGTCGCAGCACTGGCCCCTGGCAAAAAATAGCGACATGCCCTCTGTTTTCACCCTAGTTTTGTCCCCCCGAGCCATCCGCCACGCCATCGTCGTGCTGCTGCTGGCCGGCTCGCTGGCCCAAATGGGGTGTGTCCGCCGCCGTCTGACCATTCGCAGCAATCCCCCTGGGGCCATGGTCTACGTCGACAATCAGCACGTCGGCTTTACCCCCTGCTCGGTCGACTTCACCTACTACGGGACGCGGGAAATGCGGCTCGTGAAGTCGGGTTTCGAGACACTCACCATCAATCAGCCGATCCCGACTCCTTGGTATCAGGTTCCCCCGCTCGACTTTGTGAGCGACAATCTCGTCCCGGTGAAAATTCGCGACAACCGCACGGTCAGCTACAATCTCCAGCCGCAACTGATGATGCCGGTGGAGGAGATCATCGGTCGCGGCAACGAGCTCCGCACGCGGACCCAAACCGGCACCGTCATTCCAGCAGCCGGCGAGCTGGCTTTCCCCCCCTCCCCCTCTGTCGGTGGGGGGCCCTTGCTCGCGCCTGGCGCTACGGTGGTCCCGCCGCCACCCGCCGCATTCGCTCCGCCAGCGCTACCCGCCATCCCCTCGGGAAGCGGCTTTCGGTATTAGCCCGTCGCGCACCGTTTCCCATCGCACACTACTTGCGGATGCTGGGGTTGATCGCCCCGCCGATCACGCGCCCCGGCTCGCGGGCGATCTTGTCCATGAAGATCCCCAGGTCGTCGACAATCTTGCGGAAGTCCTTGGTGAACTCGTAGATTCGCCGCGTCACGACGTCCATGTCCTGCACCAGCAAGTTGGCGTTGTTGTAAAGCGAGGGATCGTTCACCAGTTTGCCCAAGGTCCCCTCACTATTGCTCAGCGACCGGGCGAACCGCGACATGTCCCCCATCACGATGTCGAGATTCTCGATGGCGTTGATCAACAGGTCGGCAATCTCCTCGCCCCGTTCGCCCAGTGGCTGCGTGAGCCCCTCGATGTTGCGCAGATTGGTTCCCGCGCTCGCCACCACCTGATCGAAGGCGGTCAGACTTTCGTTGGAATGCTGCAAAACGGCCCGCGCGTCGGACATCACCCCTGGGAACTCGTGCAACCCTTGCTGCAACTGGGAGCGAAGCTCCGGGTCGGCAATCAGCGAGTCGACATTGTTCGTCGTCCGGCGGAAATCCTGTAGAGTCACGGTCATCTCGTCGAGCAGCGTGCGGAGTCGCTCGCTCCCCACCTCGTCGCCAAGGATGACATTCACCTTGTCGGCCAGTACCGAGATCCGCTCGCCCGCCTCCCCCAGCTTCTCGATCGAGGGGCCAAGATTCTGTTGCAGCTTGGTCAGCGCGGCGACCGGATCCTCCAAAGCGGTCCCTTCGATCACCGATCCCGCCATCAAGGGGGGCTTGCCGACCTCATGGGGCTGGCGGGTGAACTTGACCACGGCGTCGCCAAAAATCGACGACGGCTCGACTTGCGCCGTGTCGTTGGGAAAAATCTTCACGTTCTCGTCGTTGAACCGGATCCGCAGCCGGACCCCCGTGTCGGTCCACTCGAGGCCCGCCACGCGCCCTACCAGCACGCCATCCTTGCGGACCGGCGTATTGACGGCGACCCCCGGCGCGCTGGCCAGGTCGAGGTAGACCTCATACCCGCTCCGCGTGAAGGGAGACGTGGCCGGGTTGTTCATCACCAGCAAGATGCCCAAGAAGGTGATGGTGAACAGCACCACCGCTCCCACGAGCCGTTGCATTCGTCGTTGGTCCATATCGTGACCCTCTCCCTCCGTGTGACGCCTCGCTCAATGGCTTTCCAAGAGCGCCGATTCCGTCATTTCTCGCATTTCCATCAACCGATCGCCCGCCTCGCCGCGCAAAAACTGCGCGACACGTTTGTCCTTCGACCGTTCGATCTCTGCCGATGTGCCATCGAAAATGGTCTGCGACTCCTCTTTCTTCAATCGCCCAAGCGGATAGAGCATCACGATCCGCTTGGCTAGCTTCAGGGCACTATTCATGTCGTGGGTCACGATCACGCTCGTCACGTCGGTCGTCTCACGAGTCCGCAAGATCAGCTCGTTAATCACGTCGCTCATGATCGGGTCGAGCCCGGTCGTCGGTTCGTCGTAGAGAATGACTTCCGGCTCCATAATGAGTGCCCGCGCCAGCCCCACTCGCTTCCTCATCCCCCCCGAAAGTTCCGCCGGACGTTTCCCCATCACCGCCGGCGAAAGCCCCACGCGACCCAAGGTTTCACGAACCTTGCCGTAGACTTCCTCGCGCGAGAGCCGCCTGTGCTCGAGCAGCGGAAAGGCGACATTGTCGGCGATCGTCAAGCTATCGAACAGCGCGGCATTCTGAAACACAAAGCCAAACCGCGTGCGCAACTGTGTTAGCGCCCGGTCGTTAAGCTGGTCGAGCCTGGCTCCACCGAAGGAGACCGTCCCCGCCGTGGGCGTCACCAGACCGATCAGCGTCTTGAGCAACACGGTCTTCCCGCAGCCACTCTCGCCAATGATGCAAATCGTCTCGCCACGCGGGATCGTGAGATCAATCTGGCGCAGCACATTGTGACGGCCGAATCGCACGTCGACCCCGCTGACCTCGATCAGCGGCTCCCCTCGGTCCGACTTGGACTCACGGATGCTCACAGGGCTTTCTCGGGGTAGATCATGTAATAGACGTTGTCGAGCGCGACACTCAGCAAGAGGTCGAGCACCAGAATCACAACAAACGATTGAACGAAGGCGGCCGTCGATGCCCGCCCCACCCCTTCGGCCCCGGGCGCGCAGTGGAAGCCGCGATAGCAACTCAGAATGGCAATCGCCGCGCCAAAGAAGACGCTCTTGAATATCCCGTAGAAGACATCCCAGTTGGCGTGCTGGTAGCGAGCGTTCGAAATGTAATAGTAGGAGTCGACGTCGAGCACATAGGTGCAGTAGAAGCCCCCCCCCACCACCCCCATGAAAACCGCCATGATCGTCAGGCTCGGGATCATGAACAGGCAGGCCAGAAACCTGGGGACCACCAGATAGCGTATTGGGTTCGAGCCCATGCTTACCAGGGCATCGATTTGTTCGGTGACCCGCATCGTGCCGAGTTCGGCGGCGATCGAGCTCCCCACCCGGCCAGCAAGCATCGTCGCGGCGAGCACGGGGCCAAGCTCGCGGAACATCGAGCGATTGATGACGATTCCCAATTGAGTCTCGAGCCCAAAGGCACGGAACTGGGAATAGGACTGCACTGCCAGCACCATGCCGATGAAGGTCCCCGTGAGGGCCACCACCGGCAGGCTGCGGACCCCTATCTGATAGAGGGCCAGCACCAGCGTGTCGCGACGCGGCAGCCGCGTGAAGAGCCAGCTCAAGGTCTGGCTGGCGAACAGCACGATCGCCCCCACCGCTTCGACCCAGGCGAGCGCGATCTCCCCCACGTCGGCCACGCCGTCCATGATGCGGGTCAAAAACCCGCCACCTGCACGCTCCGTGCTTGGGGAAGCAGTCGCCATGAATGAGGGCCGCGTTGGGGGGAAAAGCGCGGGGCCCGCACCCGTCCGGGGGCGCGGCGTCTTCAGATTGTATCGGCGAGGCAAACTTTTCCGCTTGAGCAAACTTTGACGACTAACCCGTTGCTGGCGCCAGCACTGCGCGCCCTGGCGGCTCTCCATAAAAAAAGCCCGCGGTCAGTGGTGACCGCGGGCTCTTGGGTTTCGGTTTTTCGCCTCGGTTTATTCCTCAGGCGACTCCTGGGGCACCTCCTCGCCCCCCTGCCCCACGCCGGCCCCTACGGCTTCGGCCTCGTCGTGAGACTTTGTGGCGTTGCCGGTGAAGACAAGCTGTTTCTTGTCTCCCACTTTTTTCACTTCGACGTTGACCGTGTCCTTGCCGGCGAACTCTCCCTTGAGGAGTTCCTCGGCAAGCGGGTCCTCGACAAAGGTCTCGATCGCCCGGCGAAGGGGACGCGCACCGAAGTCGGTGTTCGAGCCCTTCTTGATGAGAAACTGCTTCGCCTCTTCGGTCAGTTGCAAGGTAAGCCCCTTCTCCTGCAGGCGCTTGGTGATCTTCGACAGTTCGAGATCGACAATCTGCGTGAGATCGTCATTCCGCAAGTGACGGAAGACGATCACGTCGTTGGTTCGCCCGATGAATTCGGGGCGGAACACCTTCTCGATCTCGTCGTTCACACGGGCCTTCATCGCTTCGTACGAGGCGTCTCCGTCGGGCTTCTGGAACCCGAAGGCCGACTCGTTCTTGATCGCTTCGGCACCGGCGTTGGTGGTCATAATCAAGATCGTGTTGCGGAAGTCGACATTCCGACCGAAGCTGTCGGTCAGCCGGCCCTCTTCCATGATCTGGAGCAGCATGTTGAAGACGTCGGGGTGGGCCTTCTCGATTTCGTCGAGCAGCACCACCGCATAGGGGCGGCGGCGAATCTGCTCGGTGAGCTGACCACCCTCTTCGTAGCCGACGTAACCGGGGGGAGCCCCGATCAGGCGACTCACATTGTGCTTCTCCATGTACTCGCTCATGTCGATTTGGATCAGGGCGTCCTCATCCCCGAACATGAACTCAGCGAGCGCCTTGGCGAGCAGCGTCTTACCGACACCCGTCGGGCCAGCGAAGATAAACGCCCCGGTGGGCCGCTTCGGATCCTGCAGGCCGCTCCGGCTGCGCCGCACCGCCTTGGAGATCGCCTTGATCGCCTCGTCCTGGCTGATGACGCGCTTGTGGAGTTCGTCCTCCATCTGCATCAGACGGAGGCTGTCCTCGGTGCTCATCCGAGTCAGCGGGATGCCGGTCATCTTCGAAACGACTTCGGCAATCACATCCTCGTCGACCACGCCGCCATTCTCGCGCGACTTCTCGCGCCACTCCTTGTTGAGCTGCTGCTTCTGCTTCTTCAGCTTGTCGGCCTTGTCGCGGAGGGCAGCCGCCTTCTCGAAGTCCTGGTTGGCAACAGCCTCTTCCTTCTCTCGATTGAGGTTTTCCACCTCCTCGTCGAGGTCCTTCAAATTCGGCGGCTTGGCCATGCTCTTTAGCCGCACACGGGCACCCGCCTCGTCGATCACGTCGATCGCTTTGTCGGGCAGGCAGCGGCCGGTGATGTAGCGGTCGGAATACTCGACGGCCGATTCGATCGCATCGTCGGTGATTTGCACGCGGTGATGCTCTTCGTAACGGTCGCGCAGTCCCTTGAGGATTTCGACGGTGTCCTCGGGAGTCGTCGGCTCGACCAGCACTTCCTGGAACCGGCGAGCAAGGGCCGAGTCCTTTTCGATGTACTTGCGGTACTCGTCGAGGGTTGTTGCCCCGATGCACTGGATTTCACCACGCGCCAGAGCCGGCTTGAGGACGTTCGAGGCATCGATCGCCCCTTCCGCCCCACCGGCGCCAACCAGGGTGTGAAGTTCGTCGATAAACAGAATCGTGTTCTTCGCGCGACGAACTTCGTTCATCACCGCCTTGATCCGCTCCTCGAACTGACCGCGGTACTTCGTCCCGGCAACCATCATCGCCAGGTCGAGCACCACGATCCGCTTGTCGAGCAGCAGCTCGGGCACATTCCCATCGATCACGCGCTGGGCAAAGCCTTCGACGATGGCCGTCTTGCCCACGCCCGCCTCACCCAGGAGCACCGGGTTGTTCTTCGTGCGACGCGAAAGAATCTGAATCGCCCGCTCGATCTCCTTGGCCCGACCAATCACTGGGTCGAGCTTTCCCTGACG
>CAZYQQ010000111.1:4551-16296 GCA_964650265.1 uncultured Planctomycetaceae bacterium | reverse complement strand
GCTGCCAGGCACTCGGCATCGTTGACATCGTTACCCATGTAGATTGTGTTCTTCAGCGATGCCTCTCGTGCGTCGAGCCACTCGTTGAGCCGCGCGAGCTTTTCGTCGATCCCGTAGAGGCATTCCAGCCCTAGTTTCTCGCATCGCTTCGCCGCAATCGGCACTTTCTCCTTTGAGAGCACCAACAGCGGGATTCCTCTCTTTTTCAACAAACCGATCCCCAACCCGTCGCTCCGGTTGCAGGCCACCGACTCGATCCCTTGCTCGCTGAGGAAGACCCGGTTGTCGGTGAACACGCCGTCGAAATCGAACACCACCGCATCGATCTTCGCGGGGAGCCGATCGAGCGGGCGGCGTGTGGGGCGGGGGGAGCATCCGCTCCACAAGTTCGTCCAGGGCATGGGTTTACGCAGTCGCGGGTGACCTTCGGGCGAGCGCGGCCGGCCATGTCGGCCGCAAGTCTTCATCATAGTCCCCCCCCAGGAAAGCGTCGATTGACCTTGCCGGTCAAATGGAGTGGGGAGGAGGGCAGATTGTGTCGATTGCGACACCTGTTCCGCCGGGGAGTTCCCCACGAGCGTGACGATCGAGTCATTCGGCGGCGCGACCCCGCTAACCTGGGGGCAGATTTTCATTTCATTGCAACACTCCCCACGCGCGAGCGTAAATAGGGGTGCCCAAGCAAGTGCCGCTGCCCGCTCGGCTGGGCATGGATTGACCCCCGGCGGCTTCCCCTGGAAAATGGACCCCCTCCGTGGGATACCCTTTCGAAATGGAGCGAGACAAGACGATGATGCGTTTCGATTGCGCTTTCACCACCCGCCGCATGATCGGTTGTGCCCTGGTCTCCCTGCTGGCGATGATGGCCGCGGGAGATCTGGCGTGGGCCCAGCAACCCGCGACGCCGGCGTCGGAAGAGATTCCCAAGGTTTTTCTGTCGACGGGTCATCGCAAGCTCACGAAGATCAAGGTCGGGGACAACTTTCCTGAAGCCGAATTCACGAGCGCGCGGGAACCGGACGCCGACGCCAAGCCCCTCTCCCTTAGCCATGGCCGTGCCGCCACGGTGGTCGCCGTGTTCCGTGGACGCGGGCGAATGACGCGGACGATGCTTCGCGACCTTCGCCACGACGTGGCCGAGACCTATGCCGAACTCGACACCGGACCCGAGGCCAAGCGGGCCGTGACCACCACCGCGATCGCTGTCGAGATGCCCGCCGACGAAGCGGTCGCCGTGGCGAACGAAGTCGAGTACACCGGCCCGGTCGTGCTCGATCCCGAAGGGAAGTATTTCGCCCAACTCGGCACCGAGCGACTTCCCCGGGTTTACGTCCTCGATGCCGCGGGAAAGGTTGTTTGGATGGATATCGAGTATTCGCCGGCGACGCGACGCGAGCTTCGCCAGACCCTCCAGGTCCTCACCGCCAAGCTGAAGAAGTGACCCCGCGGGCAGCCTATCTGCATGTCCCGTTTTGTGCCCATCGTTGCGGCTACTGCAACTTCGCGCTGGTGGCTGGCCGCCGCGATTTGATTCCGGCCTATCTGGAGGGGATTGCTCGCGAGCTGGCCCACCATCTCGCTGGTCCCGCACCGGTCGACACCCTCTACTTCGGCGGGGGAACTCCGACCCAGCTTGGCACGGAGGGGCTGTCGCAACTGTTCGACCTCACGTGCCAGTGGCACCCCTTGGCCGCGGGTTACGAATGGACGGTCGAAGCGAATCCCGCCGATGTCGACCAGCCAATCGTCGATACCCTGGTGAGCGCCGGGGTGAATCGCCTTAGCCTGGGGGGGCAGTCGTTTCGCGAGGCGAAGCTCAAGATACTCGAGCGGGACCACACTCCCGCCGACATCGCGCGGAGCATCGATCTTGCCCGGGCAGCAGGGATGTCCGTGGCGCTCGATCTGATTTTTGCCGCCCCTGGCGAGACCATTTCTGGCTGGGAGTACGATATCGCACAGGGACTCGCCCTCGAGCCCGATCACATCTCGGTGTATGGACTCACTTATGAGCAGGGGACGCGCTACTGGAGCCGCCGCCTGCATGGCGAGCTAGCCTCGCTCGACGAAGGGCTCGAACGCCAGATGTACGAGCACGCGATCGACAGGCTCGTCGCGGCCGGATTCGAGCACTACGAAGTCTCCAACTTTGCCCGCCCGGGGCGACGGAGCCGCCACAACGAGACCTATTGGCGCGGCGACGGCTACTACGCGGCGGGACCGGGGGCCGCGCGCTATGTCGCTGGCGTCCGCGAAACCAACCACCGCAGTACGACAACCTGGCTCAAACGGGTCCTCTCCGGCGAGGACCCCGTCGCCGAGCGCGAAGAACTCGACCCCGAGGCTCAGGCGCGCGAACGCCTGGTGTTCGGTCTCAGACGATTGGAAGGGGTCTCCCGCCAAGAGTTCCAGCACCAGACAGGCTATGAAGTCGATGAACTTGCCGGCCCAGCCATCACGCGGTTCATCGACCTCGGGATGCTAATCGACGACGGGGATCGCATCCGTTTGACACGCGAAGGGCTCATGGTGAGCGATGCGATGTGGCCGGAGTTGCTGTGAGGAGTAGTTGGAAGTTGGGAGTTGGAAGAGGTTTAGGGGCGGAGTCTGTCGAATGGAATGCGCTAGGCGATGAGGGATACTCTTCGCTGAGGGAATGAGTCGCCATGTGCCCCCTTTGTCCGTCGCTGAAGCTCGAGATAATCAGTTCAGAATAGGCACAAACCTGCCCGACCCCTTCCAACTTCCAACTTCCAACTACAACGGCCTCTCCGGCAGTTTCCGATCGTACGGCGGGTCCTCGTGAGGCGGGATGTCGTCTCCTGTCTCCTCGGCCCACGATTGGCGGTCGTCTTCGCTGGCGTAGTAGCGGAGCCAGTCCTCGTCGCCGTCGGAGCAGTCCCAGTGGAGATAGGTATCGCGGCGGTTCAGCCGCTTTTCGTAGCAAGGAAGGATATCGCGATAGATGAGCGTGTAGAGCTGGCGGTCGGAGAGATGGTTCGTAAAATCGAGCACGATCCCTTCGCTAAAGAGCAGTTCGATCGTCTCCTCGAGTAACTGCGAAAGCTGCTCTTCTTCTAGCGAGTCGGGGCGAGGGAGGACCAGTTCGGGGTCGAACCACTGGCTGATCGGCACCATCGGGGCCCGTTCCCAATCGAGCATCGACTGGAGGAACTCGTTCTCCACCGGTGTCGACATGTACTCGGGATTGACGCTTGTGATGGCGTCGTCGAGCAGTGGCTCGAGCTCGTCGCGCAGTTGCGCATTACGGAGCAGATGATCGACGTCGTCGGGCTTGAAGGAATTGGAGGAGGGCATGAAAACACCAGCCGGGACGACCGGCAAGTCGTGAGTCCGAAGTTGGAATACCACCTGACACGCGGTGGCCGCGCAAGCGAAGCCGCTCCGCCAGCACCACCCGTGGTGAACGCACACGGCGAACCACCGACTCTGACTCTACCAAGCCGCTTCACATGGCAAAAGAGGTAAGCCACCCAAACGGGGAGAACTTGTGCCCAGGCCTCCGAATGCGACCCGTACGATCCCTAAAATCCGCCAGCACAGCCCCGTGAAGCGACACAATCGCTACAGCTTACCCAGGGAATTCCCCGTTTTGCTCAAGTCCGTGCCGCCGTTGGCCAAAATCGCGGGACAGATTCGACACGGCTACGAGCGGCTGAATGTCTCTGTGAGACGGTGTTTGGTGGGTGGGGGAACGAGAGGAAAGCTTCGCGACCTGCTCTGGGGCGGAAGTCGCCCGGATCGCAATTTTTCCCTCCAGCGTGCGCGCTTTCGGTTCGTGGCGTTATTCACCTCATGCCCGACGGAAACCCCGCGGGCAACCGAGATGAAAAACCTGATTTCCCCCCCTCCCACCGCAAGCACAAAGGAATCCCGCCATGTCTTGCCCCTTCGCTGTTCGCTCCGTCGCGTTGGCTTGCTTCGCTGTTGTCGCCGCTTGGAACCTCTCCACGGCTCCCCGAGCAGAAGCTCAGAACCCGATCATCGATACCCATTATCACGGTTCGGTCGACTACGATCCCTTCCACGACCATGTGACCGTCGTCCGCAACCGTGAGTTTGTCCGCGAGAGTGCCCTCGATCCCTATCGCAATCACATCGACCCTGGCTCATTCGTGCGGGTCGATCGCACCTTCCGCGATTCGCAGGGAAGACTGGTGCGCGAGTTTGGTACGAAATGGACCAGCTATGGCGTCCCCCATGGCAATCTCACGCGGCAGGTGGTGACTCATCAGATCCACCGGCCGACCGGTCCTTCGGTCGAGTTCCACGACCACGACAATGTCGTCTACTCGCGCCCAGTCCCTTATTATCGCCCCCGCCCACAGCAGGTCGTCGTTTCGTATCCTCCCACTAGCAGCACGGTGATCTCGAACACGGGTGTCGCCTACAGCATGGGAGGGAACTCGACTGGCGGCCACAACCATGGACACGGCAATCATGGGCATGTCGGCCATAACCATGGCCCCAGCTCGTCGACCACCATCAACACGACAACCACCTACCGATCTCTCCGACCCAATCGGTAATGCGGTCGTCTCACCGATAACCCACCTCGAAAGGCCGTCGCACCATATGGTTCGGCGGTCTTTCTTCTTTTGACTGGCGTAGCGAGCGCACGAGAAGTTTCAAAGCTCGACACCCATCTCGCGCATCAGCATCTTCATGTCTTCCCAGGTATCGGCTTTTGCTGCCGGGTTGCGAAGGAGATAGGCGGGATGGTAGGTGCAGACGACCTGGATTCCACGGTAGTCGTGCAATCGGCCCCGCAGTCGGCCGATCGTCTCGGTGGTGGCGAGCAGGTTCTGGGCGGCGACCGAACCGAGGCAACAGAGGAACTCGGGCTGAATCAGTTCGAGCTGACGGTCGAGATAGGGTCGGCAGTTGGCCGCTTCGTCCGGCAGCGGGTTGCGATTACCCGGCGGGCGGCATTTGAGGATGTTGAGGATGTAGACCTCCTCGCGCTTCAACCGGCAGGCCTCGATGATCTTGTTCAGGAGCTGACCGGCACGACCGACAAAGGGGGTTCCGGTGCGGTCCTCGTCCGCTCCAGGAGCCTCCCCCAGGAAGACGAGCCGGGTGTTTGGGTTCCCATCGCCGAACACGGTCTGGGTCCGGGTGGAGGCGAGTTCGGTGCATCGCGTGCAACCCGCCACCACTTGAGCAAGGAGTTCGAGGTTGCGTGGCAACTGGCCGGAGTCGCTAGCATGGGCGATCGGGGCGTCGGCGGGGATCTCGGCGATTGGGTCTGGGATCGTCGAGCTGCCCGGTTTTGGCTTGGGAAGCTGGCGAACCCCTGCCCGGTGGAGACTTTCGAGGTGGGCGGTAAGCTGCTGGCGCGAGAGCTTTTTGGGCATGGAGGCTCCTTCCGTGAAGTCGCGAGGCATGGGTGCAAGCTTGGTTTTACCGTGGTTTGGCGGATATGGGCAACCTGCCCCTCACCGTTGGTTAAGGGGGTGCCCTGGCGCGTTGGGCCATCTAAAATGGGGTGCATCACGGCGAGAATGCCTCCCTCCTCCACCTTCAGCCCCCCAAGGGTGCAATGCCCGTCCCTCAAGTTGTCATCGTCGGTCGCCCAAACGTCGGCAAAAGCAGTGTCTTCAACTGGCTCGCCGCGCGGACGATCGCCATTGTCGACGACAAGCCGGGCATCACCCGCGACCGGCTGACCCATTTGATGTGCCACGACGATCGGTTTTTCGAGCTGGTCGACACGGGGGGGATGGGGTTCGAGGATGCCGACAACCTGACGAAACACATCGAAGAGCAGATATCGATCGCCATCGAGTCGGCGTCGGTCATTCTGTTCATCGTCGACACACGGACGGGGATGCTCCCCTTCGACCAGGAAGTAGCGAAGCGCCTACGGACGGTCGACGTCCCGGTGATCTGCCTGGCCAACAAGACCGACGACCACACCTTCGACACCTCGACCGAGGAGTTCTACCGACTGGGATTCAGTCAGCCGCTAAAGATCAGCACGCTGCAAAACCGCAACCGTGGGGTGCTGCTCAACCAGATCGTGGCCAAACTTCCCGAGCCGAGTTCCGAAGGGGAGGACCCGGGCGACGAGCCGGTGATGAAGGTGGCAATCGTCGGCCGTCGGAACGTAGGGAAGAGCACGTTTGTCAACAGCCTGGCGAAGGCCGAGCGGATGATCGTGAGCGAAGTTCCTGGGACCACGCGCGACAGCGTCGATGTGCGATTCGAGCTGGATGGAAAGGCCTTTATCGCGATCGACACCCCTGGTATGCGACGGACGAAAAGTCGGCAGAACGACATCGACTTCTACGGCACTCACCGCGCCCAGCGAAGCATCCGCCGCGCCGACGTGGTGCTGCTGTTTCACGACTGCACCGAACGGATCGGCAAGGTCGACAAACAGCTTTGCGACTACATCGCCGAGCAATACAAGCCAGTCTTCTTTGTCGTGAACAAATGGGACGAGCTCGCCGGAACCATGCCGACCGAGAAGTGGGTCAACTATCTGCACGACACCTACCGGACGATGCGCTACGCGCCGATCGCGTTCATCACGGGCAAGACGGGCAAGAACGTCAAGGCGCTGCTCAACCATTCGCAGATGCTGTTCAAACAAGCCCGGATGCGGATCGGGACCGGCCAGCTCAATCGCATGCTCCGCGAGGCGATCCAGCGAAAAGCTCCCCCGCTCTACAAGAACCGGCGCCCCAAGATTTACTACGCCACCCAAGTCGGCATCGAACCACCGACCATCGTCCTCTTTTGCAGTCAACCCGCGGGACTCGACGCCACCTATCAGCGTTACCTGCTGGGGACGTTCCGCGACCAGCTTGATTTTGGCGAAGTGCCGATCAAGCTCTATCTGCGGAAGCGGGAGGAAAGCGATCAGCGGGACGAAGTGGAGCAGGAAGTCCACGCGGGGGATGCGTGAGCCACTTGATATTGAGGTTCCCCAGCAAATAGCGGTCAGCCGCATATTTGTGGCACCTTGAAAATTCGGAGTTGTCCTCCGAGATTTCAAGGTAGAATAGTGGCATGCTCCAGCGCGCTACCCATCTCAATCGACTCAAAGCTTTGCTCAAGCAGTTTCCTGTCGTGGCCATTCTCGGGGCACGTCAAGTGGGTAAAACGACACTGGCCCGGGCGCTTCAGCCGGTGGGCAAGCCGATTCATCACTTCGATCTCGAGCGGCAGTCGGACCTGGCGCGATTGGCCGATCCGGAGATTGCCCTCTCCCCTCTCAAGGGGTTGATCGTCCTTGACGAAATCCAGCATAAGCCCGATTTGTTTCCGCTATTGCGAGTGCTTGCCGACCGCCGACCGATACGTGCGCGGTTTCTGATTCTGGGAAGTGCGTCGCCCGAGATGCTGCGACAGGGGAGCGAGACGCTTGCCGGTCGCATCGCCTATTATTCGCTCGATGGCTTGTCGCTGGAGGAGGTAGGTCCGCAGAACTACGCACGCTTGTGGCTACGCGGAGGGTTTCCCGATTCGTACCTGGCCTCCTCGCTGGCGAAGAGCCAGATGTGGCGGCAGCAGTTTGTGACCACCTTTCTCGAGCGGGATCTGCCTCAGCTAGGCTTGCAGATTAGCTCGACAACCTTAAGGCGATTTTGGACGATGCTGGCCCATTACCACGGTCAGATTTGGAATGCCTCGGAGTTTGCCCAATCGTTCGGCGTCAACGACAAGACGGTTCGGCACTACCTCGACCTCCTCACCGGTGCCTTCGTCGTGCGGCAGCTTCAGCCGTGGCATGCGAACCTCAAGAAGCGGCAAGTCAAGTCGCCCAAGGTCTATTTGGCCGACAGCGGCATTCTCCACACGCTGTTGGGGCTTACGAGCCAAATCGACATTGAAAGCCATCCCAAGCTGGGAGCCTCGTGGGAAGGCTTTGTACTGAACCAGATCGCCGCGCGGCTCAATGTCCGCGCCAGCGAGTGCTATTTCTGGGCGACCCATGCCGGGGCCGAACTCGATTTGCTCGTGGCGCGTGGCAACCGCCGCTGGGGTTTCGAGGTGAAGCGAACCGCCTCGCCCGCGATCACCCCCTCGATGCGGATCGCGATGGAGGATCTGGAACTGCAGCGACTCCACGTGGTCCACGCGGGGGAGCACTCGTTCGACATGGCGAAGAAGATTCGGGCGGTCGCGATTGGCGAATTGCTCGATGAGCTAAAGCCGTGGTGAGTGCTGGCGGTCAACCGCCTTTGCAAACCGCTCCGCCGCCCCCGCATCGTATCGCAAATAGAGCGACGGCTCGATCAGTTCCAATTCCATCACCGCCGGGGTGCCATTCGCCAGGCGGACCAGGTCGACCCGAGCGTAGAGCAGGGGGCGCCCAATGGCCGCCATGGCCCCCCCCGCCGCGGCGAGCAGGTCGGCATCGGGAGTGATGGAAACAATCGACGAGCCATACTCTTCCTGCACGCGAAAATCGCGGGGCTTGGGGGTTTTGAGAATCGCGTGGCTGTAGTCTCCGCCGAGGTAGAAGAGCGAGTACTCCCCCACGTCAATCACACTGGCGATCATCGGCTGGAGCATGACGGGTCGGGTCTCCAATTCCGCGGCGATCGCGCTCAGCGTGTCACGACCCGTGGAGGGGGTGAGCCAGAATGTGCCATCGGCGCCGGCGCTGACGTTCGGTTTCACGACGAGTTGGTCAGTGTCGAATCGGGCGTGTAGGGCCGCGAGCGCGTCGGGGTCGAAGGTTGGCTGCCACAAGGTCGGAACGATCGTCGTCCCACGGGCCTCGAGATCGGCAAGATAGCGCTTGTCGATGTTCCAGCGGACAATGTCGAGCGGATTATGCAGCTCGGCTTTCGACGCCTCGATTCGCGAGAGGACTTCGAGATATTCCTCCCAGCGGCGGTAGTAGTCCCACGTCGAGCGGATGACCACCAGGTCGAAGTCGTCCCAGCAGGTTGCCTGCGCATCCCAGGGGACAAACTCAGCCTGCCAGCCACGAGCGGCCAGCGGGGGAATGAGGAGTTCGTCGTCGGCGACAAAACCCTCCAGGCTTTCGATGGTCAGCAGGGCGCAACGGGGCAAGAGTCACCCTTCCGTGGGGAGCGGCCGACTCAACGGACGGCGTTGTCGTCGCTCGTCTCGGTCTCTGCCTCGATTTGAGCGAGGAGCCGGGTCATCGTGTTGGGATGGATGCCGAGCATCCGCGCGGCACGTCCCTTGTGGCCGCGGGTGGCCCGCATCGCCTGCCGGACCGCGGCACGGCGGAGCCGGGCAAGGTCGGTGAAGGGGAGCGTCTGCTCGCCGCTGGCACTGAGCCGCGCGGTGGGAATGGTCGGCTCGCAATCGAGCACGTAGGCCTGCTCGATCACATGGGCCAATTGGCGGATATTGCCCGGCCAATGGTAGTCGCAAAATTCTTGCAATTGCTCGCCGGTCGGCAGCCATCGAGAGCGGCCGTATTTCACCGAGTACTTCTGGGCAAAGTAATCGATGAATCGCGGGATGTCGTCGGCCCGGTGACGTAGCGGGGGGACGTGAAGCTCGACCATGTTGAGTCGATAGTAGAGGTCTTCGCGGAATCGCCCCGCGGCGACCTCCGATTCGAGATTGCGATTCGTGGCGGCGACCACCTGCACGTCGACCTTCACCGGTTGCGAGGCACCCACTGGGGTGACCTCTCCCTCTTGCAAGACACGCAAGAGCTTGGGCTGAAGATCAGCGGGCATCTCCCCCACTTCGTCGAGGAACACGATTCCCCCCTCGGCCGCACGGAACACACCAAGGCTCGCACCGGCAGCGCCGGTGAACGCCCCCTTTTCGTGACCAAAGAGTTGACTCTCGGCGAGAGTTGGAGTGAGGGCGGCGCAGTTGACGGGCACAAAGTGCCGCTGCCGCCGCGGACCTAGCTCATGCAACAGCCGGGCCCAAACTTCCTTGCCGGTGCCGGTCTCGCCCGTTATCAAAACCGGGCATTCGACTTCCGCCGCTTTCTCGGCGTGGCTCGCAATGCGCGAGACGCGCGGATTGCTTCCGAGCACCCAGCTCTTGGGATGCTCAGGCGGAAGCGAGAGCAAGGATTCAATCGAAGGAGTAATCGCCTCAGGTGCCATCGCTCAATAGCTCCACAAGCACACACATTGCCTGACGGCATGCGGGTCTCTGTTCCTACGCATGTGCTTGCATTCGCAAGAGGGTCGGGTTACCGATGCTCCCTGCAGCGCGCCATGCTGCTGGTTCGGTAACGGGGTTAATTCACTAGCCTCGTCCGGGGGTTCGATTCACGGTGTGGCCAATGGGGCCGACTGGGGGACAACCGGGGAAGCTAAAGCCTTCCGAATGTCCGTCTGGCGACCTCATTGCCAGTCCGCAGTATAGTCGTCCTTGGCGATTAACTCAACAAAATGGCGTCGGAGGACTACAAAAACGAGGGAATCGGCGTCGAATAGACGGCTGGCGCGGCCTGTAGCGGCTGCCGGGGGGCGAGGCGAGGCAGTGAGAGGTGGCGTGACTCAGCCGGAATCGGGGGGCCCAATGGCACTAACCCGTTAGTCGTAAGGGGTTTTTGCCTTGATTTGTGGCAGAATCGATCGAGACGACGGAAATGCGGTGTTTGTGCGCGAACTCGCAAAACGCCCTCTCTGCGAGCACGATCGTCTGGCCTCCTTCGATCGCCAGCACACGCCCCCCCGCCGCTAGCATATTACGCAGAGTCCCCAAACCAACAGTCGGCACATCGAACCGCATGTCCTGCTGCGGCTTGGCGACCTTCACCACCGCGAACCCCCCCTGGCGGCAAAGTTCCCCTGCCCGGGCGATGCAAAGGTCGGTTCCCTCGATCGCTTCGACAGCCAGGACGGCCTGTCCCTTCACACAAATGCTCTGGCCAATGTCGAGCGCCCCCATCTGCTTGGCGATCGTCCAGCCGAAGTCGACATCGGCTTGTTGCAGGGGCGTGAGTGGAGGGCCGGCGATATGCCCGGGCGCGGCAAGCAGGTCGGGTGCGAAGTTGGTTGCGGGCACGAATTCGATGCCATGTCGGGCGAAGAGTTCGACGATGGTCCCCAGCAGGGTGTCGTCCTTGCGATCGCGCGTCCCGCTGATGAAGTGGGGAAAGAAGGTTTTCACCGCGGTCCAGTCGGGAGTGTGCCGCACCCACGTCCATGGCTGATAGAGCATGACTTTGTGGATCTTGCCCGCCATGGTGGCCCGGGTCACGCCGTGACGTCGGAAGTAGCGGATGGCGCCGCCGAGGCGCGCCAGTCCCGTCCAGCCAAACTCGTCGCAGAGGCCGGCGAGCGCGGGATCGCAATGATGCCGCACACCAAGCCCGACAACCTGATGGCCCTCGGCCTTGAGTTGGCGGGCGACGATGAGTGGAAAATCACCCCACGCAGCGAGCAGTCCGACTCGAGAGCCTTCGCATTGGGAGGTGGGTTCTGCCATCAATCGTTCAAGCTGTCCTAAGTAGGTCCCATCTGCCGGATGGGACCTTGCAGTAAGGTCAACGTCGCCACCAAAGGTCCCGCTCGGCAAGCTCATAGTTACCCACATTTTTTCCCTACGAAACGCGGGATCAGGGAGTTGAGTGGGTTTTTATAGGCCCTCCACCATTTCGATATCCGGGGGGGATTCACATTGCACCCGCTCAAGTCTTCAAGGTTCTGAAATAGCTGGTATTTGCCCTGTTTCGCTAGTACAGAAATGTGGGTAACTATGAGTCTGCCGGATGGGACCTTGCAGTAAGGTCAACGTCGCCACCAAAGGTCCCGCTCG
>CAZYQQ010000111.1:0-4451 GCA_964650265.1 uncultured Planctomycetaceae bacterium | reverse complement strand
GCAAGCGGGACCTACTTTGGCCTAGGCTGCGGGGTCGAGCGCCACGGGACCGTTGTCGCTATCCAGACCGAGATGCTTCGAAAGCTGCCCGACGGTCTTGGTGACCTGTTTGAACTCCTTGCGCATCTGCGGCAACTTGGCGAGCGAAGCGATAAGGACCTTTTGGTCGCGCTCGGGAATCGCAGGGGCACCGAATGCCGAGATCCCCTCGGGAATGTCGTTCGCAACTCCCGCCATCGCCCCGATACGTGCTCCACGGCCGATGTGGACATGGTCGCGAACCCCCACCTGGCCCGCCATGACGACGTAATCGCCCGTGGAAGTACTTCCCGCGATGCCGACCTGGGCGCACAACAGGTTGTGCTGGCCGATTTGACAATTGTGGCCGATCTGCACCAGGTTATCGATCTTGGTGCCATTGCCAATGCGTGTTGCACCGTAGGTACCGCGGTCGATGGTGGAGTTCGCACCGATTTCCACGTCGGAGCCGATTTCCACGTGACCAAGCTGAGCAGTCAGTTCGTGGCACCCGGCATTCTGGCGATAGCCAAACCCGTAGGCGCCGATCACCGCACCTGCGTGAATGATGGTGCGATCTCCTACGATGGTTCCCTCGTAGAGGGTGACTCGCGGGAACAAGGTCACTCCCTCGCCCACCCGGCAACCTGGCAGGATGGTCACTCCAGCATGAATCGTCGTGCCGTCCTCCACCACAACGCCGTCTCCCACCACGGCGCCGGGGCCGATTGCTACGTCGCGCCCGAGCCTGGCAGAGAGGCTGATAACCGCTTGCGGTGAAATTCCCGACAGGGCCGCATGCCGTCGCGGGTTGAAGTGGAGCACAATCTTGCCGAAAGCCGCGTGAACATCATCGACCGCAACGAACGGCTTGAGGTCGCAAGTGATTCCCCGCGGCAAGACCAGTGCGGCAGCGAGGGAAGCGGCCGCCTGACCGAGTCGTTCAGGCTGCTCGACAAACGTGATCTCACCCGCGGCGACCTCGCCAAGGGGAGCCGACCCCACAATCCTGACGGTGGCGTCTCCCACCACCTCTCCTCCAACCAGCTCAGCCAGGGCCGCGAGATCGACGGGGGGGCGTTCTGCCATCGAGTGAAATCCTGTGGTGCGAGGGTGTCGTTTGATTACCCAATCCCCCCGGCCGTAGGGCAGCGATCGGACGGGAGGTTGAGGCGAGGGGGGGATAGTATCGGCACAACCCGAACCGAACAAGAGCGCGTCGACGATGCTAGCACTCCAACGCTCCCCTTGCGCGTACGTTCCAATCAAGCCAATCGGGTCGTGCGGACTGTGCGGGCAGCGCATGGCGATTGCCGCCTGTTTGCAGCGATTCTATTGATTTCGCATTCGCTTGCTGGTCGAAACGTTGGATTGCCGAACGGTGGTCGGGTCGCTTTGCGCCCGTCGCCGCACTTCGCCCCCTTGCCACGAAGAGACGCATGGACGCCCCCCTTCGCAATACGCGCATTCCAGGCTACGCCTTGAGTGGCCTGGTGGGAGTATTGTTGTTGCTGATGGGTTGTGACGCGACTCACATCGCGACGCAGAATCCCGCTTCGCGGCGGGCTCCGAGAGAACCGGACGTGACCCAGGCCGCACCGTTGCCTGCGGAGCCCAAAACGCGCGAGGCCGCGCAGGCCCTCTACGCAAGTCCACGCGTCATTCGCCTTCCTCCTCCCGAGGATGAACCCGTCCAGCCGCCGCCGATGTTCGCGGACCTGGCTTCGCCGTCGGACCTCACCACTTTGCCATCAATCGCCGCACCAGAGAATCTCTCCACGGAAGTGGTCTCGGAGTCGGCGGCGCCTCCGGTCGACGAGCCGCAAGTCACCCCGATCACGCCCGTCCGCGGGAGTTCTCCGCAGCGGTCGTTCACAATGGAAGATTACGACGAGGATGCCGAAGCCGCCGCTGCGGCCACGGTCGACGACCTGGCGGCTTACCTCCCAACCGAAGGGGAACTGAGCCACCATCTGCGCGGCGAGGTGCAGCAGGCCTTCACCCTGGCCCGGCATGGGGCACTTCATGCAGCCCGGGGCCGCTTCATCGCCTTGCTCGAGCAGATGGCTCGCGCCAAGGATGCCGCCCACATGACGAGCGAGCATAGTCGTGCCCTCGCCGCCGGGCTGCGGGCGCTGGAGGAGGCCGACGACTTTGCGAAAGTCGCGGCCGACACCAAGGCCCTCGATATCGCGCGCAGCGCGGGACATCAGACTCCCATGCTGCAAGGCGACTCTTCCCGTTGGACCTTACCCCATGAGGCGATGGGGATGTACCATCGCTACGCCGAACGGAAGCTAGCCGCCGCGGTCAAGGGAGAGCAGGCCGGTTCGATGGCGCTGTTCGGCATCGGGCGAATCTATCAGCAACTCGCCATCCGCCAGGACAGTGTCACCCAGCCGCTCCCCAAGGGACTCACCTGCTTCCGTGCGGCAGTACTCGCCCACCCCAAAAATCACCTCGCGGCCAACGAGGCCGGCGTGTTGCTCGCCCGTTCGGGACGTTATGCCCAAGCCCTCCCGTGGCTCGAACATGCCGCGAGTTTGGCGGCACAATCCATCACGCAGCGAAACCTGGCCTACGTCTGCGAGAAGCTTGGCGATGCCCCTCGCGCGGCGATGCATGCGAACGAATCGCAGCGACTCGCTTCGCTCGAAATGTCGCACGGACAACTCTCCGCCGAGCGCGGCATCGAATGGGTCAACCCCGAAGAGTTCGCTCGCCGCAGCGGCGGTGTCGCCCCGCAAGGCCCACCAGCGGAGGAACCTCGTATGGCCTCGGCCACACCCGTCGCGACTCAACCGATACCGACGCCCCCTTCAACCCAGCAACAGGCGGTTCCCCCCGAGCCAGCGCGCGCCCGGGTTCCCTCCTTCTGGTGGTAGTCGGCCCCCCTCCATCACTTAACTCACCTGACGAATCATGCCAATCCCGAATGTTGTGCGAGCTGCCGCCGGGGGCGCCCTGCTGCTGGTGGTCGTGGGAGGAGTCGTGGCGATCCGCCCGCAGGTTGGGACCGTGGCGCAAGGCCCCGAGCCGGTTCGTAACCTCGCGCCCGCATCCGAGCCTGATGGCTCTTCCGCCGAGGTCGTTCTTTGCCAGGCCTTGGGCCCCGCCGCCCCCCACAACATCTGGTCGGTCGACAGCGCCTCGGGTTGCGGCCAAGGTGAGGTCGGTTGGGACGCCCGCGGCATTCACGACTGGCAATCGTACGCCCAAGGGGAATATGTCGGACACGCCCGGCCCGCCCACGTGGCCGAGTACCGCCTGCGAGTGGGGGATCAACTCGCGATGTACTACCTGCGGACGCGCGAGGTTCTTAACCAGCCGTACGAGCTCCAGGTGGGAGACGAAATCCGCATCGAATCGCTCACGGCGAGCGGGTCGACGTCTCCCTCCGATTCGCCCGGTGCCGCGGCGAACGAACTCAATCGCCAGATTATCGTCCAGCCCGATGGGACCATCACGTTGCCGCTCTTAGGACAGGTCAAGGCGGCTGGCTTCTCGATCCCCGCCCTCCGCGACAGCCTCGAGGAGCGTTACGAAGAGTATTATCGCGTCCCCGCCATCACAGTGACCGCCGTCCGTGTCGATACGCGGCTCGAAGACCTGCTCGAGACGGTCGACGCCCGTGGCGGCAACCTTGGTGGCCGTCAACTGCAAATGACGATCACCCCCGCCGGCACCGTCAATCTGCCGGGCATCGGCAGCGTCTACGTCCAGGGACTCAGCCTCGGCGAAGCCAAGCAGGAAATCGACGCTCGCTACCAGTCGACTATCCCCGGTGTCCGCGTCACCCCCGACCTCACCCAACGGGCCGCGCGGTTCGTCTACGTCATCGGCGAAGTCAACACGCCCGGGCAGTTCGAATTGACCGGCCCCACGACGGCGATGATGGCGCTGTCGCGTGCCGGAAGCTGGAAGCTAGGGGCCAATCTCCGGCAAGTGGTCGTCTTCCGCCGCGGTGCCGACTGGCGACTGATGGCGACGATGATCGACCTCCGCGGCGCCCTCTACGGCCGCCGCCCCGTCCCGGCGGACGACATCTGGCTCTCCGACTCCGACATCGTCCTGGTCCCCAAGAGCCCCATCAAAGTGGCCGACGAAGTGATCGAGCAAGTCTTCACCCGCGGCGTCTACGCCGCCGTGCCACTGGAGATCCTCTGGGGCCAGGGATTCTCGACGGTCAGCGCGATCACGTCGAGCAACTAAGAGCCCCTCGTAGCATGGGCACATCCCGCCCGTGCGAGCGCACAACCGTAGCCCGGGCTCGTTTGCCCGGGCGGTGTGAGGGGGAATGAATTGCCAAAGATCAAGTAGGTCCGTGTCCGCTGGACCGGACCTTGAATGGATGGTCCGCACAAACTCTCCACGCGCCCAAGGTCCGGGCCAGCGGCCACGGACCTACTTCGCGAATCTATACCGGGTGGTGC
>CAZYQQ010000110.1:0-17222 GCA_964650265.1 uncultured Planctomycetaceae bacterium | reverse complement strand
TCTGAATTAAAGCCGAAACTCTACTGTCTGGATACATGCCTAGGAACATACAAGCCCACGGAGATCGCAGAGGAAATGGGCAAATGCGGAGACGCAGAGGCGCGGAGATATTATTGGCAGTTTGTAACGACATAAATGTCATATATTCTATATTTATTTATGACTCAATACTGACTCCCGCTTCACCCCGCCAACAACACCTCCGCGTCTCTGCGCCTCCGCGTTAGTTCCCCTTCATCCTCTCCTCCGTGTCGCTCCGTGCCCTTGTGGTTTTTCTCATTTTCAGCCCGACACCAGTTCCTCGCGCAGTAAACCGTAAACCACCGCGTCGTGGACCTCATCGCGGATGACGAGGCGCTGGCGCATGAATCCCTCGCGGACGGCGCCTAGTTTTGTCGCCACGCGTTGACTTGGCAGGTTATCCACGGCCGCCATGATTTCAATCCGCCGCATCCGCTGTTCGCGAAACGCCCACTGGCAGAGTTGCCGCGCGGCCGCCGTGGCGACCCCCTGTCCCGTGGCCGACGTGCGGACCCAATAGCCAACTTCGGCCAGACGGTGGACCAGGTCGATGTGATGCAGACCGCACGAGCCGAGCAGCCGACCGTCGGGGCCCACGATCGCGAAGTCCCACGCCTGGGCCGAGTCCCACGCCCCGAGGCGACCCGCGAGCCACGCCCGGGTGTCGTCGCGGCCGTAGTCGTCGTGGAACCAGGTCATCCAGCGGCGGAGTTCGGGCGCCGACTCGAGGGTCGCCTCGCACAGGGGATCGAGGTCGGAGAGTTCGAAGGGTCGAATGCAGATGGTCATGCCCATTGGTCCATCGTCGCTGAAATGGCAACACTCCGCCATTATCATAGGTGATCCACCCCATTAAAAACCACGGAGGGCTCTGTACAAAAATTATGCCGATCAGTTTAAAACGCTGAGGCGCAGAGGCGCGGAGATGTTATTGGCGGGGCGGAGCGAGTTCTGAAGTTTATTTTTTTCAATAACCAAGAGGTGCGATTTGACTCAAACCCCGCTCGTTGGCCTCCGCGTCTCTGTTTCTCTGCGTTAAACTTCTTCGTTCAATAACCCTGCGCGCCCTCCGTGAACTCCGTGGTGAATTAGTCAAACTTCAACTGGGACTTTCCAAATCAACCTGACAGTCTTACGTACCGGCCCCACTTGGGATCCGCCAAGGCGTTGACAAGCCGCTCATCGGCGGTCAGAAGAACGCTACTTGATTGCACGGCGAGCGCGAGGTAGAGGGAGTCATAAACCGTTCTGTCGGTCTCGATCGCGAGGGGGAGTGCTGCCCCGATCAAGTCGCGGGTCGCGGTGGTCTCGATTGGCATTTGCATGATGTCGACGAGCATTTGCTCCGCGTCGGACGCCGCCAGATCGCCGCGACGAACATGTTTCCACAAGATGTTCCCGACCTCGGCCCACAACAGGTCGGGGGCGAGCAGCGTGCCGGCTTTCTTGACCTCGGCGGCCGCTTCGTTCGACCCCTCCTCATGGAGGAACAGTTTGACGATCACACTCGCGTCGACGGTCACGCGGCTCATCGCTCGCGATCCTCGCGCTGCGCCGCGGCGCTATCGGACGATCGCTTGCCAAGTTTCTTACGCCACGCCGCGGCTACCTTGAGCGACTCTTCCAGAGTCCGCCCAGCCGCCTGTTCCAGAATCAGCTTCGTTTCGCTTTGCAGCGAACGTCCCGCTAGTTCGGCCCGATGCTTGAGCCGTGCCAGTACGTCGTCGTCGAGTCCGCGAACCAGGATATCAGCCATTGCGATCTTCCTCCACACGTAATGATATCATATTGATATCACAAGTCCAGAGCGAGCGCGAATTAATTCCATCCCGCGCACCAACCTCCACACTTTGATTGACAAGAACCCGAAATCTGCTCCCCCCACGATCTTGTGGGAACGGGGCTCGATAGCCACAATCGACCATAATGAATAACCCTTTCAAGACCTTGCTGGGTGAAAACGAGAGCGCGGCCGATATGGAGCCTACACACGGTGAGGAGGCGATTCGAATCACCAGGAGAGTTGCCCTGGGGGGCATCGGGGCCTGGACCCTCCTGGCTCCACTGGGGGGATGGGGGGCGCGGGAGGCGCTTGCCCAGGACCTGCCCGACGTCTCGGCAACGGAGGACCTTCACGATCTGGCTCATTCTCTGGGGCACGAACCGCTGTCGCTGAAGGGACTCGATGGCTTGGGGACGCTGGCCTTTGTCGATGCCATGGCGGCCCTCGCCCGGAAAGACGATTCGGTGGTGCAGCGACTCTGCATGCTGGTCGGGCTCCCCACGGTGAATACCGGCCCCCTCCCCGAGCCCGAAGCGGGGCATGGTCACGAACAGCACAAGTTTCCCCTGGAGAACATCACGTTCGCCGGGATTCTCAACATTGCCAGGTCCACCTTCTTTGGCGAACGGGAGCGGCACGAAACCATCCATGAATTCGAGACGACACTCACCGGCGTGGCCTTGCTGATGGGCCTCACCAGTATCGCCAAGGGCGTCGTCAAGAGCGGGCACGCCGTGGAGATGGCCACCACCAGCGAACCGAAGCCCCCGGAGGAAATCCTGGCGGACAGCATTTTCCAGCTTACCGCCGTGGCAGCCGCCACCCAGTTGCCGCTCAGTTCGTTCGGCAACGCGGCCATCGGCAACGCGGAGTTCAAGCAGGTCAACGATGCCTTCAAAACCATGTACCTGAGACTGCTCCCTCCCCGGGAGGAGGTGGCGGGGTGGTCGCCCGCCGATCTTGCCGCCGCCATCACCGCTGAGCTGGAGCGCTACGACAACCCGGAAATCACACGGCGGGTGATCCGTTTGTTGCAACACAACGTCGCGACGGGATACGACGATGTCCGCCAGGCGCTGAAGGACGAAGCACGTCGGCAAACGAACGATCTCATGACGATTCTCATGGCGACTGCCTGCGACGACACGCAGGCCGCCGCGGGGGATCCTGGGCCACTGATCGGGCTGTACCAGACGGTTGGTGTCGACTTCCTGCACGTCGTGCCGGCCCTGTTCCCCTACTCCGTGGCGATCAGCATCGACCGCGCAATGTTCGCCGCGCGGCGGGCGGGCATTAGCAACAGGGTGTTCACGCGGGAACGGTTCCGCTTCATGAGGAAGTTTATCGCGGAAACCTGGAAGAACCTGGTGCTCTACTTCGTGTACGTCGCCCCGAGTCTCTCCTCCAAGATCACCGGCAAATCTCGTTTGCAGAAAACGGCCGACGACAGCGGTGGAGTCAATTTCTCGCTGGCCGAACAGGTGCTAAGGGATATCGAGGCCAGCATCGGCGCCGTGATGGATGCCGTGCTCGGCAGCTTCAACGGCGCCACCCTCGACCAGAAGCGAGTCCGAGAGGTGCTGGCTGAATTGCAGAACGCAACGAAGGAGTGGCAGGCAGACGTTGGCCGATTGGTCGCCAGGAAAATCTATCCGCAGAAGCTCGATCAAACGATCATCACCAAGGAGGAAATCACCGTCAAGCAAAACGAAATTGTCGGCGCGAAGTCGAACAATCTGGTGCTGCGGGATTTGCAGATCGACCTCTCGAAGCTCGCCGCCAATGTCGACGACAAGGCGATCGAGGAATTTGCGGCCTACATCGCCGATATTCGCGGAGATGTCGGTTCCGAACTGCGACAGGCGATCGCCGAGCTGCGTCATGACATCGGCGACAAGCCGAGTGTGATGGCGATCGCCAAGATCCTGGCCAAGAGTCCCCGCATCAGGGACCTGGTCGATTTCAACTACTGGCACGACCGCATCGGGCCGGCCCTGACCGATACGATGTTCGTCGTGCTGTTGCAGGGTTTGCACCTCCCCTTCCTCATCAACTCGGTCGACCGGGCGATGTACAACGCCGACTGGTTCAAAAACCTGCCGCTCAAGAGCCAGGAGTGGATTTCGATCGTCTTCAACTATGCCGGGGGAATGTTCGCCGACAACTGGGCGATCTGTATCGCGCAAGTGAAGTGGATGACCAAAATCTACTTCAATCAATTGGATGCCAGGGTGGCCGATTTGGCCGGCACCTATCCCGAGGTACGCGAAATCCTGAGTCGAGGATACTTTCAGGACAGCGTCACCAAATTGATTCCCGAACGCTTCGCCGCCAAGGGTGAACAGACCGCGGCGCTCGTCGAGCACCTCAAGACCAGCCATCCCGACCGCGCCGCCGAGCTGGAAACGTTCCTCCAGCAATTCCTCCACGACGCGGAAACCTTCTACTTCCGCGCCACCGTGGCCTCGATGCTCAACTCGGTCGCCGGAGCGGGCCAGTCGCTACTGGGGGATTCGACCCACTTCACGTTCGCCGCCGGAGAGAAGGACTTCACGCTCGAAGTCACGCTCGACGATTTCAGACGCCACCCGCTCTATCACACGTGGGAACTCTTCTTCACCGGGCTGTACGCCACGACCATCGGCCCGATGATCGCCCAACACTTCTCCCACCCGGCGATGAGCAAAGCGGGAATCGGGTTCGATATTTCGGGCAAGTTCCAACAATTGCTGCAAGGAAATTTCCGCAAGCAATTTCCGGGATTCGAGGAGAAACTGCGGCAATTGCAGGAGCAAGAATCGAGATGACACTTCGGCTATCTGAAGGTGGCTGATGTGTAAAAAAAACACAGTCAGGGTGGGTGGTTCTGCCGGAAGATGAGCGTACCAATGGAACCACTCAAATCCGGCAGGTTCACCCATCGATGGGGCGCTGGCGGCAATGGTGAGTGAACCTGTCGGCGAGCAAATCGTGCGATGAATCCAGAACCGAACATCACTGACAGAACCACCCACCAGCTAACGGCCAAGCGGCAAGGACCGAACACGAATCCGGGTTTCCGTCACTGACACGACAGCGCCCGCAGCCAGTTCTACGCTTGCAACTGCTATCACTTGGGCGAGGATCGCGGCCAGTTGATCGCCTTTCAAGCCCTCAATTCGAATCCGTACGACCGATGGCGATGTCGCACGCGAAGCAGCAAGGAATTGATGGAAGTCGGCGTCGAGCGTAATAACCACGGCCTGACGTAACCGAGCAGCTTCGAGTATCACGTCATCCGCGGCGGCAGCCATTCCCAAGTCGCCAACGTGTTCCGCCGAGACGCCAACGGCAGCCAAGTGCTGAACCGTCGAGCGCGGCAAACCTTGATCCAAGATTAGCTTCATGCCGTCGGTCGTAATTCCACCACGCGGTCGTCGAGATTGGCGGCGGCATACTCCAACGCCTGCCGGATATCCTCATCTTCGAGTTCGGGATACTCGGCTCGAAACTCGTCCCGATCGGGATAGAGCGCCAAGGCTTCCAGCACCCGGCGCACGGTCAGCCGCAGGCCACGGATGCACGGCTGCCCGTTAAGTATGGCCGGATCGGACGTGATGCGGTCGAAGGTCGTCATTCGTTTCGTTCCTCGCTTGGTTTCCGAGTTCAATTCTACCCGACACGATCGACCGGTGCAGCACCAATCGCACAGGGCGATGCCGTGAGGTCGAAATGGCCCAAGACAAGCGATTTCTCTACAGAAGTTTCACTTCCGCCATAGCTCTCAATTCCCAACGTCCGTGGTTGTTTCTGAGGCGATCGAGGCCGGGACGCGAGCCAACTTGAAAACCAGAGCCGGGGCGACTTTAGTCCCCGGAGTTAGAATCTACGAAACGTAGGCCATGGATTGATGAGGGATCCATGTTCATCCGAGTCCTGATCGTAAGCCAACTCGCCTCACGACGGGGACCGTCGAGCTACTAAAGCCCCGATCGCGCGGGAATAACTCCCCACGCTCCCACCGAATCGAGCTTGGCGACTCCGCGCCACTTACCGTTGCGGCTCGCTCTCGTTGGCGGCCCGGGCTTCGGCCATCGCCGCCGCCTCGTTGGCCAGCTTGAACTCGGGACCGGGTGCAAAGTACTGGACGTCGTCGGTCCGGTACCAGGGGCTCGGCAGCGTCTGTCCGTTGTAGACCCCTTGGCATCCGGTGGTTCCCACGGCAGCCAGCACGGCCAGCGAGGCCAGGCTGCGGGAGAAGGAGAATGTCGTCCGATGGTGCGAGCGGGTGGTCATGACAGGCTCGAGCTTGCAAACAAGGAGAAGAACCGGCGGCAAGCCCCAAGTGGGGACATCCGCTCCTAGGCATGTTATCGTCCCCCCAGGCGTCAAACTTTCGCCATCCGGCAAAATTCCTCCTTCCAATTGGGATCCTGCCCGGCAACCCCAACAAATTCCCGCACAACTTCCCCTAAATCGCCAGCTTTGGGCCAAACTGGTAGAATGCGCCTGACGGTGTCGCTAGCACCCGCTCGCCATCCGGCGAGGCAGGTTCGCGATGCGTGGTCCGCACTCAAGGAATCGCCAGTCATGCCAGCAGCCCGCCGTTCGCACGGTTTTTGTCTAACCTTTGCCGCCGCCATGCTGGTTGCCAGCATGGCAATGCATGGCGAATCGCAGGCCCAGGTCGGTTCGGTTCCCAATCAGGGCCATTTCGGGGCGGTGGAGCAACTCTATCGAGGGGAATACCGCGACGCGAGCCGCGCCTTCCAATCGAGCGTGCGGGGTGCCATCAAGACGGTGCAAGCGCGGTGGATCGACTCCATTTGCTACCATGCGATGCTCGGTGAGACCCTCTATCAAATGGGGGACAACCGTGCCGCCCTGGTCGAATTCAACGCCGCCTGCGACCTCTACCTCAACTATCCCAAGTGGATGCTCAAGGTCGATTTTCGCGACCCACGGCCGCAGTCGAACCCCAACCGGCTGAATCCCCCCTGGGGACGCCCTAACCGTCAGATCCAGGTGGGAGACTTTCCCGAGACGATGCTCGTCTCGCAAGGGGAACTCCTCACCCAAGACCGTTTGAATCAGGGGGGGCCGGTGCAGGGACTGCAAAACTGGCCGGTCAACGTGGTGGAAATCAACCGGGCGACAGCCCTCGCCATCCGCCGCCGCAACGACATCCTCGGCCCCTTGGGCCGGCACGATGCCTTGAGCAAGAGCCTGGTCGACGCCCTCAGTCGTGGCGGAAACGCCCCTCGCAACCATTGGTCGAACGCCTGGACCGAACTCCTGCTGGCCACCGCCCAGCATGGCATGGGGGAGGCCCAGCAGGCGATGACGCACTACGCCCGGGCGATCTTGGTCGACGGGCGTTACGACCATCCCCTCACCGGCGCCGCCCTCTTGGGACAGGCCCAACTCGCCTTGGAAGCGGGCAATGCCCAGGCCGCGCTCCAACTGGCGACCGAGGCCGGCTACGCCGCCTATCCGTTCGACGACTACGACATCCTCTGCGAGTCGTTCCGCTTGGGGCACGTCGCCTTCCTGGCGAGCGGCAACCAGGGAATCTACCCGGTGCTTGGCCCGGCGGCTCAGTGGGCCGACCGCAAGGGACTCGATCACATCGCAACCCTTTGTCGGATATACGAGGCCGAAGAGATCATCCTGCAAACCGGCGATACCAGCGCCGCCACGCAGCGGACGGCGGCCATCAACCCCCGCCGCCGCGACCTGCTGCAAGGGAGGCTCGGCCCCTACCGCCGCCAGGTCGAGGGGATGATCGCCTACGCCGGCGGCAACGTCGACCAGGGAAACAAACTGACGTCCGAGGGGCTCCAGCAACTGATTCCTCAATCGCTCCGCAATTTCCAAATCGCGCTGGCCAACGAGCGGACCGACAATGGCGAACTCTCGTCGCGCGTCGCGGTGGAGCTGTATGGTCTGTTGCTACGCGATCCGACCCCGCGCGACTGGCTCGTCGAACCATTCGACACAATCGCCCACATCACGACTCCCCACGAGGGGGCGATCGCCCGCTGGCTGGCAGCCGCCTTCGATCGCAAGGACGTGCTCCCCGCGCTGGAGATCACCGAGCTTGCCAAGCGCCGCCGATTCTGGCTTGCCCAATCGCTGGGGAGCCGCCCGTTGGCGATTCGCAATCTGCTGGAGACCAGCCCCGAACGGCTCTCCCCCGCGGCCCGGCTCCAGCGGCAAAATCTGCTGGTGAAGTCCCCGCGCTATGCCGCGCTACTCGAGGAGGACCGCGCCCTCCGGACGCAAATCGCCGCCGAGCCGCTGCTCGACGCCGCGGGCAAGACCCCCGCCAAGCAATCGGCCCAATACAAAAAGCTCCGCGACAACGTGCGCCAGCGCGAACTCTTGCTCCGCCAACTCGTGCTGCGCCGCGACGCGACCGATCTGAATGTTCCGCCCAGCATGAGCGGAGTCGAAATCCAAAAAGCCCTCCCTCCGGGCCGCGCGCTCTTGGTGTTCCACCAATCGGGTCAGAATCTGCTCGGTTTTCTGGTGGTGGCCGAGGGGTACCATACCTGGCAACTTCCGAGTGCAGTCAAACTCCGCGACACCACCAGCGAGATGCTCCGCGGCATGGGGCACTTCAACCGAACAAAGCAGTTTACCACAACCGAACTTGCGGGGACCGACTGGCGCGCCACCGCCGACGCGCTCGCCAATATGCTGCTCGACAGTTCGCGGCTCGACCTCAGCAAGACCACCGAACTGGTCATCGTCCCCGACGGGGTGCTCTGGCATGTGCCGTTTGAAATGCTAGTCCCGAAGATCGGCGGCAACACCCAGATGCTCGTCGAACGGGCCCCCATCCGCTATGTCCCCACGGCGAGCTTCGGCGCGGGAGACTTCACGCCGCCACGACCGATCCGCAACACCTCGTTCGTCCCGCCATCGACGTCGTCGCAGGACCCGCTCCCTGCGATGCTGGCCGACGAAATCCGCGAGGTCCTCGCCAATCCCCTGCCGGCTCCTGGCGCCAGCGGCGTTCCTCCAACCCTGTTCGCCTCGCTCGTCGACCAGATTGTCGTCCTTGCGGAGTCGGATCTCGACCCCGCCGACCCCTTCGCGTTCGTCCCGGCGCCGCTCGACCGCAGTGGCGGGACTCTCGCCGAGTGGTTCCGGTTGCCGCTGATTGATTGCCAGCGGGTGATCCTCGCCGGTCTCCACACGGTGGCCGAGGGGGGACTCAAAGCGCGACGCAGCTCGCGACGCACAAGTGGCGGCCAGGTTAGCGACGCCACCGAAGGGCCCGAGCTCTTCCACTTGAGTTGCGGACTGCTCGCCTCGGGCACCAAGACAGCCCTCATCGCGCGCTGGCAGACCGGCGGACAGACCCAAGCCGATCTGGTCCGCGAGTTCATCCGCGAACTCCCCAATCTGCCCGCCAACCAGGCCTGGCAACGCAGCGTGCTCTTGGCCCAGCGGACCGATCTCATTCCTGAAAAGGAGCCCCGTCTCAAACGCCCCAACGAAGGAGCCGCCATCCCCAGCGCCCAGCATCCCATCTTTTGGGCCGGTTATCTGCTGGTCGACACCGGCTACGACGAGTCGCTCGAGCCCCCTGCGCCACCTGCCGGCCAGGCCGCGCCGGGCGGACCACCGGCGGCGGGGGGAGCCCCGGGCGTGGCGGTTCCCGAAGCGGCTCTCGGCTTTGGGGCGCCAGGTCCCGTGCCTCCCGCGGCCCCTGGCGGAGCGGCCCCTCCCGAAGGGGTGGCACCCGGGGCGCCTGTCGTCCCCCCTCAAGCGGACGCCCCTCCCGAGGGAAACGAGTAGCCAGCCGCGGAACGTTGCAAATCGGTTACGGAATTGCGTTCCCCGTGCGCGCACACCTTGCCCTGGCGCGAACCCTCCGATAGGTTGACAGGCTCTGCGGTTGCCTGAAGGGGCGATCGCGAACATGCCTCCCCTTGTCGCGCCCACGATATCATGACGGACCGATTCGACCTCGCTGCTTACGGGATCAAGGTTGCTAGCATCGAGCGCAATCTCTCCCCTCCCCTCCTCTACGAACGTGGCCTCATCGACGAAGGGGCCCAGCTCACCGCCGCCGGTGCCATCGCCGCCAACTCGGGCGAGAAGACCGGTCGCAGTCCCAAGGACAAGCGGATCGTCCGCGAGCGTTCGAGCGAGCGCGACGTCTGGTGGGGAGAAGTCAACATCGAACTCGCTCCCAAATCGTTCGCTCAGGTCCGCGACCTCGCCATCGAGCAGCTCAACACCGAATCGCGGCTCTACGTGTTCGATGGTTTCGCCGGCTGGGACCCGGCTCACCAGATCAAGGTCCGCGTGATCTGCACCCGGGCCTACCATGCCCTGTTCATGCACAACATGCTGATCCGCCCCACGGCCGACGAGCTAGCGAATTTCGGCGAGCCCGATTACGTCATCTTCAACGCAGGGGCCCATCCCGCCGACGACTCGATCGAAGGGGTCACCTCCGGCACCTGCGTCGCGCTCGACTTCTCCTCCGGCCACTTCGTCATCCAGGGGACCGAGTACGCCGGCGAGATGAAAAAGGGGGTGTTCACCGTGATGAACTACCTCATGCCGAAGCGGGGCGTCCTCTCGATGCACTGCTCGGCCAACGAGGGGACTGGCGGCGACGTGACTCTCTTCTTCGGCCTCTCGGGAACCGGCAAGACGACCCTCTCCGCCGACCCTCTGCGGGCCCTGATCGGCGACGACGAACACTGCTGGACCGACACCGGCGTCTTCAACATCGAAGGGGGCTGCTACGCCAAGTGCATCGGCCTCTCCGCCGAGAAGGAGCCCGAAATCTTCGACGCCGTCCGCTTCGGCACCCTGCTCGAAAACACCGTCCAGGACCCCGCCACCCGCGAAACCCGATACGACGACAAGTCGCTCACCGAAAACACCCGGGCAAGCTACCCCATCGACTTCATGCCGCGGGCCAAACTCCCCTGCATCGGGGGGCACCCCAAGAACGTGATCTTCCTCACCTGCGATGCCTTCGGGGTCCTCCCCCCCGTGAGCCGTCTCAGCCCCGAGCAGGCGATGTATCATTACATCAGCGGCTACACCGCCAAGGTCGCCGGCACCGAGGTCGGCGTCACCGAGCCGCAGGCCACCTTCTCCGCTTGCTTCGGCGCCCCGTTCCTCGTCTGGCACCCCTCGAAATACGCCCAGCTTTTGGCCGACAAAATGCGGGCTCACGACGCCCACTGCTGGCTCATCAACACCGGCTGGACCGGTGGACCCCACGGCACCGGATCGCGAATCAAGCTCAAATACACCAGGGCGATCATCGACGCCATCCACGATGGGTCGCTGGCCGATGCTCCGATGACCGATGACCCGCTCTTCGGCTTTGCCGTCCCCACCGCGTGTCCTGGCGTCCCGGACGAAATCCTCCAGCCCCGCGGCACCTGGAGCGACCCCGAGGCCTACGACCAGGCGGCCGACCAGCTCGCCTCGCTGTTCGTCGAGCACTTCACCCCCTACGACGCCCCCGACGCCCCGCAGATTCTACTCGCCGGCCCCAGCGACGCCCGCTAGTCGGTTCGTTTCCCCCGTAGGTCCCGCTGCCCAGTAGGTCCCGCCTGCCGGGCGGGACCTCGAACCAAAATCGATCAGGTCCCGCCCGGCAGGCGGGACCTACTCTGGGCGCACCAAAAAACCGACGCCGCGACATTCTGTCGCGGCGTCGGTTGATAGTTCCACCTCGCAGGACATTTAGTCCGCGGGAATCGTTCTCAGTCGCGGGGACGCACGGCCCCGGTCAGGCCGCTGTAGTCGAAGCGATCTTCCTCATGCCACAGGGGATAACCCTGACGGACGCGTTCGGCCAGAATCTCGAGCTTCTCAGCCGAGCCGGCGGGTGCCGTGGTGGGGACGAACTCGGCGTCGACGCGCGGGACAAAGTCCTCGTCGTGGCCATACTTCAGAATCGCTTCGAAGACGTTTTCCAGTTTATTTTCAGACATGATTTCCTATATCCTCCGGGCCGACGTGGGGCAGGCTTCTAGCCTGCCAATCGACACCGTCGACCGCAGGCCTGCTTGGGAACTTCGTCGAGTGGCTAAAATGGGGGAGCCGCCAAGCTCGACAACACAGTGAGAATTGGGTGAGCGAGATCGAACGATTATTACTGGCGGAAACCGGAAGTCAAGTTTCTCGGGAAAGAAAATCGACCTCCCAACCCCTTTTTTTCAGCCCTCCTGCTAAACAATGAGGCGTAGTCAAGGGTGGGGACCACGCCCCCAGCCCTCAACTACGCCAAGAAGGAGGGAAGAAGCTGGCTGTTTGCCCTAAAAACAAGGCAAAAGCCTTCGGACAATTTCATTACGCCCCCTCCCTGCCGGTGGTTCACTAGCATAACGTCCCCAGCCCCGCAATTTTCCCAAACCCGCAACGAGTTTTCCCAATGCCCTGGTCCCAGCACCTCATCGAGTTCGCCCCCCGCCCCCGTGGCTTCCACCTCGTCACCGACGAGGTCATCCGCCAGGTCCCCGAACTGGCCCACACCCGGGTCGGCCTGCTCCACCTCTTCCTGCAGCACACGTCGGCGAGCCTCACCATCAACGAAAACGCCGACCCCGACGTCCCGGTCGACCTCGAGAGTAGCCTCTCGGCCCTCGTCCCCGAGCAGTTCCCCTACATCCACACGATCGAAGGCCCCGACGACATGCCAGCCCACGTCAAAGCGAGCCTGATGGGAGCCGCCCTCTCGATCCCCATCCGCGACGGCCAGCTCGCCCTGGGGACCTGGCAAGGAATCTACCTCTGCGAGCACCGCAACCGCGGCGGCCGCCGCCGGGCAGTGGCGACGTTGTGGGGAGAGTGAGCGATGCCCCGGAACCGTTGGCAATTTCGCGTGAAGCATTTGCTCATTTTGACGACCGTCCTGGTCGCCGGGTTGATCGGTTTACGCTTATGGGAGCATCGATTTGTCGTCCACTGGGTCGGCGGGTACGACCTCACAGTCACGCTGGTCGGCGATCCCGGGACCACCTTCAATTCAATCGATGCCTACCCACTCGCAAACGACTTTGTCCTCGAGGGGTTCAAAGTGGACCAACTCGAAGGGGGAGGCTCCCCAGAGCGGGTCACTCTCGCGGCCGACAACTCGTTTCGCGTCTACATCACCACTTACGGAACGACCTCCTCCCGGGGCCGCGAACTTGACCGCTACCAGCCTCAGTATCTCGGCGTGGTGCTGACCTTGGAGGACGGAACATCGCGGCGGCTGTGGGTGGAGTTGCCGGATGGGCGGGAGAGTAAAGAGGTGGAGTTGAATCTCACGCCGTGATCGATGTGGCGAGGTAACATGGGTCCAGATTGCGAAAAGTGGTATGTTTGGGTCTCGTTCGTAGCAATTTCATGAGAGTACGTCATGCGCTTTACCGGCTGGCAATTTCGCGTGAAGCACTTGCTGATCCTGATGGCAGTGGTTGCCGTAGGTATGACCTATCGCCACCATCTTGAACCGACAGATTACTGGACCGGTCATTACGATCTGAAGGTCACCCTCGTCGGGGAAACAGAATCCGCTATCACGCTCGTCGACGCATACCCGCTCGAAGACGATCGCGTCTTGACTTGGTTTCGAGCCAACCCAGCCTCCATCTCAGGCCGCGACCTTCCAATCTCTGTCCCCCTCGATACTGACAGATCGTTTTCAGTTGAAATCGAGACCGACGGAAGAAGATCGCGCAGCAGACGTTTGGTCAGATACCATCAGCCTCAGTACCTCGGCGTGGTGCTGACCTTGGAGGACGGAACGGCGCAGCGGCTGTGGGTGGAGTTGCCGGATGGGCGGGAGAGTAAAGAGGTGGAATTAAAGATCGGCCCCCCGTAGCGTAGGCATCTTGCCTGCGTCGCGCCGTAGGGTGGGTCAAGCGAGCGCACTCCCAACTTCGTCCTGCCAGCCCCCTCGACCGCTCGCGCCGACCCACCAAAGTCAGCATCGCCCCACGCAGGCAAGATGCCTACGCTACGGTGCCCCATACGGATCATACGGCCACGCGTTCTGTCGATGGGCGTTGAACTTGAGCAGGAACTCGTCGAAGTCTTCCGCTTCCGGACGAATGAGACTTTCCGCCGCGACCCACCAACCCACCTTGCCATCCTTCCGCACCAGCAGCACGCTTCCGCCGCGATCGTAGAACAGCAACAGCGCGTTTTCCCACTCATCAAACGACTGAATCGAACCGTTCCATGAGTCGGTCATTCGTCGCCACGGTGGGTCGCCGTAGACAAACTGCCCACACCCGTTCGTATCTTCCGCCCAGCCGCCAAAATGAGACAAAAACTCGCAAACTGCAACGTTCCTATCAAGTCCCGCCGGTTCGAGATATTGCGAGATAGCCGAACGCTCCATCGGCCCGGGCAATAGAAAGGAATCGCCGATCATGTCTCCGACGCCGGGGCGAGTGGCATAAATCAAGCCTCCCGGTTCCTGGTCGACGATCGCTTCAACGTTGAATTTACTGAACGTTTCGCGGAGAGCCTTGAGCGTAGGGCGCTCGATCGACCCCCAACGCTCCGCCAGACGCTCGTTCGCTTCAGGCGGTGTGAGTCCAATAAACCCGGCAATCCAGGGATGCAGCCGCTCGCGAAATTCGTCCGGAATATCGATAGCCGGCAAGGGGAATTCGGCGTGTTCTGGTGGGCCGTAGGAAGTCATAACTCGAATCCCTGAATTAGGCATTTGCCTGCGTAGCGAACATGAATTAGACAACATCAACTTCAGAAAGTATATTGGAAGAATCGGCGACCCGTAGTCTACAATGCAAACTTGCGGCTTTCAGGTAATACCCCGTCAGCAGGACAGTCGCTCGGGGTGAACGGAGGTGCGCCATCGACGAAGACATCGACCTCGCAATTCATCAATCGGTCGGGTTAATCGCGCTGATCCTCTCCATTTGTGGGTTGCTGTTGAGTATGAACCCCATTTTATGGAGAGTATCGGCAGTGGTCGCGCTGCTGTCGGCTATGTGGTTCCTCCTTATCGGACACGGCCTGGTTCGACCGCTTCTGCTGTTCCATGCAGCTTTGAACGCATTGAGTCGCAACCGAAAAGTTAAATGAGTGGCACGTTTCGTCGAGGTAGCGCCGAACTGCCAAATTCCGCGTGCCCCACGCAGGCAAGATGCCTACGCTACGGGACCTTACAGACCGTTCGGTGATTTGCTGTAACCCCAACCCGCCAAATCCCGTACCAGCCATCCCCCAAATCCCCCCATCTCCCCGCGCCCCAACCAAGGTAGGCCCCCACCCCCACATCGGCTATAATCAATCCCGCGTCCCCCCGCGGCGCACACTTTTCTCTCGTTCGTCTTCGCAAGCGAGGCTTCCATGGCAAGCCAATGGTATTGTCGATTGATGGGAACCGAGTTGGGGCCGTTCACTTCGAAAGAGCTCCTGGAGATGGCCCGGCAACACCAGATCACCCCCGAGGATGCCGTGCGAAAGGGGCCCGATGGCTCCTGGGTGGAGGCCCACCGCGTGAAGGGGCTGTTCGAGGATGGGTCGATGTCGACCATCATCATGGCCCGGCTCCCCCCCGACGTGCAACAAGCGCCAGAGAACAAACACGAGAGCAAGCAGTCCACCGCTTCGTCCATCAACGGCGCAGCCCCCCACGGCAGCGACCTCCACGGCACGGCTCACGGGGCCGAGACGCCGACCGACCCAAACTCCGTGCATTGGCACTACATCTCCGACGAAGGCAAAGTGGGCCCGCTGCGGTTCGATCAGCTCGTGGCTCATGGCCAACAGGGGTTGCTGAAGCCGAAGAGCCGCGTCTGGTCGTCGACGTCCCCCAAATGGTGCCAGGCCAAGGATGTCGCAGGGCTGGTGTTCCGCGAAGGGACCGAAGGATAGCTGTCGTCGGCAGGCAACCACGCAAGCAGACAAAACTCAACCCGATGTGTGAGTGAGGCGTCGTTGCGCAAACCCAGCCAACCCAGACCGTCAACCTTCCACCACGATCCACGACAGCGCGCAAGAATCAGTCCGATCAGGCACAACCTCAACCACGCTTCTTGCGCACCTCTAGCGCGCTGGCGCCCCGCTTTGGCGCTCTCCACGCTCGCTCTTGACGGTGGGAGTGGTCTTCGTGGCGGTGGCAGGGCTGTTTTTGTTGACTGGGGAGGTGAGTGAACGATAGGATGGGGAAGTTGAGTGGCTGGGTTTTTGTCTTCGGACAACCTTCGAGCGATCCCAGGCCACAGGCCGCAAAATGTGAAGATTCGGGTTTATTCGTCCGAAGAGTTCAGCAAGCTGACACCGGACGAGATTCACTTACTCCAATGACGACTCTTGAAGGGAGGCCATAGTTATGGCGCTTGTAGGATTTGCCTTGGGGTTCGTCGATTTATCATCTCCCTTGCCCCTCGTGCAAGTTGCTGATTTACTGTCATCAAAGGTGTTTGGGGGCATCAGGTTTATCGAGAAGGACGTGGACGAAGATTACGACGTAGGTACTCTCTGCCTCGAACACGACTTTTTGGGATTGCAGGTGGATTTGTCCGGAGACAACGGTCGTTATACGGTCGAAATTGGAACCCGCCCATCGGCCTCAGTGCCCGGTATTGATGAAGTATGCGACCTTTCTGCAATGCTAGCTCATCGCATTAAGGGATTGGGGACATGCGAGCTTGAATTGTCGTAACCAACGTAGAGGCCACTTCGGCGTTTGGGGATTCGGACAATGATGAGAACTACCAGTACGATGAGAATGGTAACCGTGAAGAGGTGACGAACACCGCTGGCGCTGTACTGGTGAGTTGGTCCACCGATCTTTTATAGCCGGTTTTGGTGGACATCTGACCACACAACTAAGCACGGATCGAGGTCACCTCAAGCGACGGTTCCCCCTCCAACGTCCTCGCGAATCAACCGAAAGAATAACGAAGGCAGACACACAACATTTCTCCTCGCTGTTTTCCCAAAACCCGCTTGACACCCTCCCGGACATGTGGGCATTTGCATGCAAGCATCGATGTCCACCATGTTTTCGAGGGAAAAACGCCATGGCCGCCTGCCCGCGTCGCGAAATCGTCCGCTAGGGAGAGTCGGGGATTGACCACGTTTGGACCCGGACTGTCCGCCAGGCCTGCTTGCGAGCGAAGCGACGCCTATCAACTGGTGAGCCCATCGGAAAGTGGCCGCCGCGCGTCGGACCGCGGGATTCTACCAATCAAGCTCGACGAGTACCTGCAACTGCTCGACTGGAGCGGCCGGCAGATCAAAGCTGATAAGCGGGGCGCAATTCCCAACCACTTGGCGCCGATCCTCGACCGACTGAACATCAACTCGACCCGCTGGATGAAGCTGGTGACCGAGTTCGATCAGCTTTTCACGAACGTCGTCGGCAACGCCGCAGCGCTATTCGAACGCGCGGCAAAATCGGGCCGGCGATGGTACCGCGGCCAGGTCG
>CAZYQQ010000109.1:0-17364 GCA_964650265.1 uncultured Planctomycetaceae bacterium | reverse complement strand
CGCCGGCGGCGACGGCGTCGCTGATTATTGGGGAGTTGGTGATGGGGAAGTTGGAGGAGCGGTGGCGGGGTTGAGTCGCCTCGACGTATCCACTGGCGTCTCAATAGCAGTGTTCCAGTTCATCCTTGGTGAAACAGCCATCCCAGTAACGCGATCAGTGTTTATTGTGAAGAGACCGACAAAGTCCATCGTGTCGAGATTTGCGGCATAAAAGTGGATCTGTCTATTTCCGTACAATCCTATGACAAGCGTCCCGTCGGTAGCGAAGGCAATGTTACTCCGAAACATCGTTAAGCCATTCGGATACGGAAACTTTCCGATCGATCGCTCCCCCTCGAAGACGTGCAACTCGTTTTCCAACGCTGCCACCCACCTGAGAGACTGAGCATCGGCAGCCAGAGCGGCCTGCCCAAATAGAATTGGGTCACCGAGGATTGGTGATTCCCCCGCGGGAATACGAAAGACTTTCCGCAGGTCGCTGTCGCTATACAACAAGCTGCCGTCCAAGCATCTGGCTACGGACATAGACTGAAAGTTGTCGTGGTTCCCAGGAATCTGTAGTAATGCACGAGCGGGCGTGCTCGCATCCTTTGGGAGGAGAGCAATGACGTCTGCCCCGTTATCCGCAACCAGCATCTCCCGCGAACCAGGACTGGACCAGATTGCCGTTGTGTCAGGTAGGAGCGTCGCATCGCGGAAGAGAGTGCTCGTCGATCCATCAGAATTGACTGAGATGACCAGACCCTCGCCTACACCAATGGATCCAACGGTGGCGACTAGCCGCGCGTCATCCGATGCAAGACCAGAGATGGAATAAGGGAGCTTCAAACCGGCGAGTACCTGACCACGCCAATCAATCTGCAGAAGTTTCGATCCTTGAGCTACATTCCCAAATGCAACGTAGACCGCGAGCCGGGCGTCACCATCAAAAGGCTGCTCTCCTCCAATTGGGCGTACGAACTGCTGCGGATTGTCACCAGGTCCGAGCAGCATGGGATTTTCCCGCCGAGTGTCGGCATCCGTCTGATGGTGGTCAATCGATCGGCTTTCGGCGTGAATGTCTTCGGCTGGCACCTCGCGGCGAAACCGAGCCACGCTCCTTAAATTAGTTTGATTAGAGCTGTCTTTGGAAATCTCGTACGACTCGGCAACCAATTCGTCATTCTCCAGACGGAAAACTAGCTGCACCTCTGCAGATCCTCGATCCCATTTTGCCAAGGCGTAGGGAAAGTCCCGCGACGCGACATCGTCCCTCAGGCGGTGAAGCTCCGTTGTCCCCCAATCGCAAGGCACTGGGTGACACTCGCCCCATGCTCTTACCGTCCACTCGCCGCCGGCACTGGCGGACACAGCGAGCCTGACAATGCCTCCTGATTCCTCGCCCACGTTTCTCCACACCCCGGCGTGTGTGCCAGCGGCGCGGGAGATGGTACTGTTACGGTGTGACTCTTGAGACGCGACAACTGTCTCCAGGTGCTCGACTCGCTTCTCCAAAGCCTCTAAACGTTGTTCCGACTTCCCGGCGTAATGCTCCGGTGTACCCTGCGCGCCGACCTTCACCGTTGGACAAAGAGTCAACGCTACCCCCCAAATAGCCAGTAGCAGACGTGGCGAGACATATCGCTTGGCGTATGACATTTCTAGAGTTCTCCGGGTTTGACCTGAAAGACAGGGAGCACGCTTATCGATATCTGGAGTCGCCCAGCTTACTGCCTTGTCGAGTTCGGCTTGAACTGCACTCGCCCCCCACATACTGATGATGATAACAGCTTCCGACCAAGCGCGGAATCAGTAGATTGCCGTATTCTACGCCCAAGCTGTACTGGCCGACATCCGGCTGGTCGACGATTTCTTGATCGAAGAGGCCGAGTTTCGTCTCACGTCGCCAGCATGCTATAATTGAGGGCACTTACTCCTCCACTCGCGTTTAACTCGTGCAATGACCATTTACACCCATATATTGAACGGCCAGTACGGGGTGGGTGGTTCTGTCGGCGCAGGTAGGCTTCGAGGCCACCCATGACTTACTCGCCGACAGGTTCACCCACCACGACGACCCACGCCCCATCGGTGGGTGAACCTGCCGGATTCGAGTCATTCTGTTGGCAGACTCACTTTCCGGCAGAACCACCCACCCTACCAGACTCCACGGAACACACGGAGCAAGACATTCATTTTTCCGGTTTCTTCTCCGCTACGCCAGTGCAAGTATCGCCACTGGTCAGGGCACGTAGCGTATTGAGCCATAAGGCCAGCGGTACACCGGCGGCAATCGCCAGCCCCGACTGCCGTGCGATCATCGTTAGAACCAGTAGGGAAGCTGCTTCGAACCGAACGATCGCGATAGCGACCAGCAGCAGGTGAACCAGTCCGAGATTGGCCAGCCACGCGGTGGTGAGTCGGATTCCGTCTCGGCGGCTCGCATTCGTGCAGGCGTAATGCGCCAACGTTAAGTAGCTGCCGCACAGAAAAGCCAGTGGCGGCGACCAATCGCGGGAGATCGACCTTCCATCCAGTCGCTCAAACAGCCAGGTGTGCCCGAAGACGCCGTCGAGTGCGTCGCTAAGGGAAACGGCAAAGACCCCGCCAATCAAGGCCAAGGCGAGGTAGCGGGAGCGAGCTTGTCGCCACTGTCGCGCAAGCCAGGCGATGACAACCTTTCGCGGCCTTTGCAGCGAACGTGTCGATTTCATGGCATGCGCGAAAACCAGCAGCACCATCAAGCCGACGTAGGCGCTACTCACTTCCGAGGTGATGCCGAGAATTATCGCGAACCCGGTCATCCCGAGCAGGAGGTGCCGCAGTCCGAACCGAAAATGTCCGCGGCGGCGCTCCTCAGGATCAGACGTCATGTCGGCAGCGCGAGATGCCATCCACTTCGTTAGATATGCCCTACGAGCAAGCAGCACACTGCCGTAAAACAAGAGCAGGTAGATGCCCGAGGCGATCGCAAACGGAGCATCCACGTGGGGATCACCCTGCTTGATCGAAAGAAAACAGGCGAGACAATACAATCCGTTAGCGATCAGGCAAGCCAGGATTATTGGGTATCGTATCAAGAAAGGATTTTGATTGTAGGTCAATTGGCGATGTCGGGCGTGCCGTTCGAGTGACGTCACTCCCGCCCTTTCACTCTGCAAATCGCTCCTTCAGCCGCCGCGTGTCGTCCGGGTCCCATTCCGAGGGCTCGGTGACTTCGATCCAAGCGTCGATGTAGTTCGCCGGCGAGATGTTGTGGCCGTAGCCGGTGGGAACCGCGGTGGCCATCGGCAGGTCGAAACCGGTTTGCAAAAACGTCACGATCGGGTACCAGCGGAGATAGGGGGAGACATCGGGGCCGCGCTCCTCCGCGAGCCACGCGGGTCGCCGGTAGAGCAGGGTGGGGGAGAAGAACGTCATCGGATCGCTGGCGTACTGGATGTAGACGAATCGCATCGGGCCCCAGCGCTCTCCTTGGTCGGGGAGCGCGTTCTGCTGGCCCGTAAAGCGGAGCATCGAGCCGTCGCGAAACTTGGGGAGCCACATCGGCGAGTCGGCGTTGCGGTAGCGGACGGCACGCCCCCAGGCGCTGCTGGCGAATGGCGGCCCGCTCCACACGGCCCCCTGGATCGGGTCTTCAAATACAGTGAACAGGTCGGCACTCACCTCCGAGCCGAGCGAGCCCAAACTCAAGCCGTGCAAATAGAGCTTCGGTCGCTCCGTGGGGGGGAGCGTTTTCCAGTGGGCGTAGACTTCGTTGAATAGCGCCTCGGCGCTGTCGCAGGAGCGCACCGGGTCGACCAGAATGGTGATCCAACTCGGCAGATAGGAATACTGCATGCTGACAATCGCCGTGTCCCCCCGGTGCAGGTACTCGATCGTGTCGACCGCCCCCTCGTCGAGCCAGCCGGTCCCCGTGGGGGTGGCGACCACCAGCAGCGAGCGGTCGAAGGCCCCGACGCGAATCATTTCGTCGAGGGCAATCTTCGCCCGCTCTTCCTTGGTCGGTGCCGTCCCCCAACCGACATAGATTCGCAAGGGGCGCTCGGCCGCCCCATCCCAAAACGAGGCAATCTCCTCCTGAGTCGGTCCGCCGACCAAGAAGTTCTTCCCCCGCCGGCCGATGGTGTCCCAATCGACAAGCGACTCCGCGCTCCCCGAGACGACCGATTCGGTGGGAGGTTCGATCCCCTCGTCCACCATGGCATCGATCCGCAGGAAGATGGTGTCGGCCGTTCGCAACAGATAACGGGCGACGACCTTGTTGACTACCAGGAACAGGAGCAGCACCACCATCCCGGTGGTCAGGAAATAGGAAACGCGCCGCGGCACCCACCGGCTTATTCCGCGATGGATCAGGTTCCACACGAAACGGATCGCGCGGCCCACGACGACGAGCACCAACCCGGTCACCAGGGCGATCAAGGCGACGCGCGTCGGATAGGCCGTTTCGACCGGCTCCATTTCCATCAACTGGCGAATCGAGTTCTGCCAGAGCGTGGTCCGCCAGAGAAAACCGATGGCGACAACCAGCACCACGATGCCGGTGGTCCATTTACTGTAGCGCTGAACTTGCGCGGGAAAGTCGGGAATTCCCAGCAGGTGCCACAGCGCGACCAGCAGTTTTCCCAACCCGTAACCCACGGCGGCGGCCGCCCCGGCCAGCACCCCTTCGACAGCGTAGTGCCGCGGCAACAACGACGGCGTGAGCGAAGCCGCAAAAAACAGCCCCGCCACCGCCAGCCCCACAAACGAAAACGAGGCCCCGAACCGGGCCAACCACCGCCGTATTCTGTTGTCCGACAATTTCATCCCAGGCATTATGCCACGTGCGTTTGGGATGTAAATACGTTGGTGGGACGGCGTTTGCAGTTTGCAATTCCCCCCCTACTCCTTCTTCAGCGTAATCGCCATCCCCCCACGCACCACCGTCTCCAGCTTCGCATTCGTCGTGATCGCCTCCATGAACTTCGGGTCCGCCATCCGCGGGTTGATGTTGTGGGCCAGCACGATTCCGCCCGGACGGAGTCTCGGCAGCAGTTTTTCCAGATAGTCGACATACCCTTCCTTATCGGCATCGAGGAAGATGATGTCGATCGCGCCGTCGAGTTTCATCACCTCTTCATGAGCATCCCCTTCGACCAAGGTAATGAGGTCCGACATCCCCGCCTCTGCGAAATTCTCGCGGGCGGTGGCGGCGCGGCCCGGGTCGATCTCGTAGGTCGTCAGTTTGCCCCCTGTCTCCTTGAGCGCGAGGCCGAACCAGATGCCCGAGTAGCCGGTTGAGGTTCCCACCTCGACGACATGCTGGGCGTTCATCGCGTGGGTCAAGATCCGCAACAGCCGGCCATCGTGCTCGGGTACGTTGCGGAACTGTTCGTTCTTGGCGATATCTTCGAGCACCGCCAAGGCCTGCTTCTCAAAATCGCTCGCCGCCAGCGGTCCCTTCTCCAGCGCGACGTCGCCCGGCGAACGGTCGCCATCACCGGGCCCACCGCGGCTCCCGGTTTGCGCGAGTGCGACGGTCACCATCGACACGATCGCTAGGGACGCGATCAGCAGCATTGCAGGGCTTGGGGTGAGTGACATGTTTGGGGCCTCCTGAAAACCTTGGGGGATTAATACAGCAGCCGGCACACTGCACATCATGTGCCACGTGTGATCCGATATTCGAAAGGGAGGTGCTCCCCTGCGTCGGCAAACGACTGCGCGTGGAGACGCTGCGATCGAAAGCAGCAGGGAAGGTTCGGCAGCGCCGAAACGATCTAGCAAACCCAAACACACAACCTTCGTCCACGTATCCTATCGCCAATCCACTCCAGCGGTCAACGAAATCACCCCGCAGGGTTCAAGAAATCGCCTTGGCGAGCAGACAAGAGCCCACTCGCCGACCGAATCGAGTGCCCGCGCGACTAGGGTAGCGCAAGAACCTCAAGTGCGTCTGTCACAACTGGGCTGATACGACTCACCCGAACGTTTCGCGGCATGCCATCTGGCTAGGTGGGGATGGCCGAGTGAGTCTGCCCCAGTGCCATCCCGAAGGGGACAATCAACATCTGTGTGATGGCATTTATGGCACACCAATCGTAACCCGCCGTGTCAGCTAGGAACGTGAGGGGGGCGGTGTCTCGTTGGTGACGCCTCGCTGACGCGGCGGGTTATGATTGTGGGACGATTTTCCAAATCGTCCGCAGCCCGCCATTTCGGGCTGCTTGCAGGGAAAGTTGGTTAGCACCCCCCCACGATCCGGAGGATCGAGATACGTTGAAAACGCCTTGTCTGGCGCGATGTTCTCTTTTCTTTCGACTTTGTGGTCGAAATTGGGCACCACCCGGCATAAATTCGCATGAAGCATCGAAGTAGGTCCGCGTTCGCTGAACCGGACCTTGCGCGCGTGGAGAGTTTGAATGCTCTTCAAGGTTCCATCCGGCAGATGGAACCTACTTGGTTTTTGGCAATTCAACCCCTCTCAAGCTGCCCGGGCAAATGGGCCCAAGCTACATTCCCTGGCCCCCGGCCCCTGACCTCTGGCCCCTCCCCTCAAGCTCATGCATCACCCTCAGCACGACATCCTCGCGCCAGTCGCGGGCCATGACCTGCACGCCGATGCTAAGGCCGGCGCTCCCTTGCATGGTGCGGCGGGCGAGGTAGTCGACTACGTCGAGGCGCGAGCCGTGCGGGTAGTGCTGTTCGTCGTCGTGGATGGTTCGCCAGGGGACGACGCCCGCGGGATTGCCGAGGAGGTTGGGGAGATAGCAGTAGCTGGCGGCGCCCAGAAGATCGAGCGAGGTGCCATGTTTGAGGGCTGGCAGCGCATGGGGGGGCATGACGACGGCGTCGACTGGGCGGCCGGCGTGGCGATCGAGTTCGCGCCAGAACCATTGACGGTAGCTTGCCGTGCGGTCGGTGAGTTGCCAGTAGCTGTCGGCGGATCGCGGACCGGTGCGAGCGAGGAGCCGTGCGAGGTGGCGTTGGCCGTAAACGTTGAGCATCCCGGCGAGCACGGACCGCAGCCATCGTGGGACGCGGCCGAGCCAGAGCTGTCTCCGGAGTTGCCAGTCGATGGGACCACGGCCAATGAGCCGCCGCATCGAGCGGAGGCCGTCGGCAGAGAGGAGGCCCAGATAGAGTTCCATCGCTTCGGCCATGTTGAAGGAGGGGGGACCGACGATGGTCGCTCCCGAGGCGCGGAGCCCCGCGGTTGCCTCCTCGACGGCGCGAGTGATGACCGGTGCGGCTGGGAACCAGGCCTCGGAAGGCCAGCTCACGATGGTGAGTCGCGAAATATCGACGTCGCGATAGTCGAGCCAGGGGCGATCGACCTCATCGGGCTGGAGCGGGACGACGCTCTTGGCGACGAGGGCCTGCATCATCAGATCGAGGTCGGCCACGGTGCGCGCGAGTGGACCGGGTTGGATGTCGAGCGCCGTCATCCCGTTGAGACCACGGTGGCTGCCGACATTGGTGAGTCGGCCGCTGGTTGGCTTGAGCCCAGCGATGCCGCAGGCGTGAGCGGGCTGACGAATACTGCCGCCGAGGTCGCTCCCCAGCGCCAGCGACGCGATGCCAACGGCTACCAGCGCGGCATCGCCACCGCTGCTCCCTCCTGGCCCGCGAGTTGGATCGTGAGGATGGAGAGTGCGGCCGAAGACGGGGTTGTCGCAGCTATGGAGGAGCATCGCCTGGGGGACATTCCCCTTGCCGAGGAGCACCGCACCGGCGGCGCGGAGCCGCGCGACGAGCGGGCTATCGGCAGCGGCGAGTTCGGTGGTACGGCGCGCGATGCCGAGGGTGGCGGAGGTGCCAGAGACATCGAAACAGTCCTTCACCGAGATGGGGAGCCCGGCGAGGAGCGGTACCGACTCGCGCGACGGGCGGAGCTGAGTGAGTAGTTGGTCGCGCGTGGCCGCTTCGAGGGTCGCTTCGTCGGCGAGGCTCAGGCTCATCGCCTTAAGCGACGGGTTGAGCTGGTCGAGGGTGTCGATCGCCCGGCGGGTGAGTTCGGTGCTGGTGACCTTCCCGGTGAGGAGATCGTCTCGCAACTGAGTGGCGCTGGAGAGAGGGAGCGCGACATCAGGAGGAGGGCTGGGCATCGTCGGCGGCAGGGGGCGAAGTCGCTTCGGTCGGGGGACATTCGGCCGCGGGCGGCGCCGTCCACCCTAACCAACGGGAGACGGTCGAGGCGGCCTGGACCACAAGCTTACCATTGAGGAGGTCTTCGGTGATAGTCGTCCGCTCGGTGGAGAAGTTGTCCCAGACCCCTCGAATGTAGGGGCGGCTCGATTCGGAAAGGGTTTCGTAATAGCCGCGCTCGTGAAGATCGTTAAGGGCAATGCGATAATGGTCGACCACGTGGCGATCGAGGAGCGAGCCGGCGCAGCGAACCGTCGAGAGGGCCCCCTGGCCGACTTTCGCGATCCGGTCGAGGGTGCGGAGAGTCATCGCCCCCGAGACCTCGAGCAGCGAGACGTTCTCCTGGCTGGCGACCTCCTGCATCTCGCGCCACAGGCGGTCGATCTCCGAAGCGGGAAGGACCTTCGTGGGGTCGAGCCTGGCGACCTGCTGGGTCGTCTGCTCGATGGCAGCGCGGAGACCTTCGACCGAGAGGGGCGGAGTATCGAAGACGGTAGCCGTCGCCCCCGAGGTCTCGGCAATCGCGTCGAGCAGGTCGGTAGCCCGGTCGATGGTGGAGTCCTGAGCGATGACCCCCTCCTGCTTGAGCTCCTCGGCGAGTTGCTTGAGGTAGGTCTGCGACCCATAGGCCACATCGCTCACCAGGGCGAGCAGCAGGATCGGGGAGACGTGGAGCGTGGCGAGGCTGGCCATCTCGACAAAGCCGCCGACGGTCTTCTTGGCGATGAAGTTCTCCATTTTGGCGGACTCCCCCTCGGCGGGGGCTCGCTTGATGCCAGCGACGTCGTCGGTAAGGAAGTCGAGTGACTGCTGCACCAGGACGGTATAGCTCTTCGACGTGCGGAACGCCTGGGGAACGAGGAGGTTGGCCGACTCGCGGACGAGCCCTCCGGCGAGGCCCGCCGTGCCGCGCAGCGTCCGCTCGGGGAGGCTGACGGTGTAGAGGAGGTAGTCCTGAATGTTCCGGGGCGTCGGCTCGTCGGTCGGGCCTTCGGGGGCGGATTCGGAGGGCAAAGGTTCTGGGGTCGGGATTTCGGTCACGTTCTGACACCCTCGGGGGCCTGCGGATCTATGTTATAGTGGATGCAATGGTTGCGCTCACGCTATTCGCCCGTTGCCGGATAAACTTGGCCACGAGTGGCACCATTTTAGCAGGTGGTGGAAGATCTGGCTGCGGTCAACATTTCCCAAGATAGAGCTTTATGTCCGATAAACTCCCCTCAGAACCGGTCGCTGCCGCCTTTAGCGCGGCGGTAGAGCATCATGCGGAGCTGGTCCGTCGCCACCGTCGCGAGCCCGAGTTCCTCAAGGCGCTCGGGTTGTCGCTGCCGGTCTCGCCCGCCGACGTGAAACAGGCATACCTCGAGCGGGCCAAAGTCGAACATCCCGATCGCAGCGGCGATCCGGAACGGTTCAAACGGCTCCAGGAGGCGTTCGACGAGGCGATTCGATTTGCCGCGCGGAATGGGAAGCGGCTGCCATGGATCGGCCATCAGGTGCCGATCTATATCGCCCAGCGTAAGGTGCTCAATCTGGTGGAGCGATTGGGTGGCGGGGTCGAGGTGGAGTCGTTCGATTGGCTCAAGGAAACGGTGGGGGAGGACTTCTCGCTCATTGCCGACCGTCTGGTCGAGATCGATCTGACGGGCTGCAAGGTGGGAGACGCCGAGTTGCGGCAACTGATGGACGACGCCGATGGGGTCCAGTTTCTCGAGGTCCTTCGTCTGGCCGATACGGAGGTCGGAGATCGCGGGGCGATGACCTTGGTGCAAGCCACCAACCTTCGCGTGCTCGACATTCGCGGGACTCACATCACGCCGAAGATGCGACGTCAACTCACCCATCTGCCCCAAATGATTCACGTCGAAGGGATGGGGGGCTGGAAGGACTGGTGGAGGCGATTTTGGAAGGGGTAGGCCACGTGGATGCTCCGCGAGCGCTATTTGCCCCCTGTTGGACTTCCCCCGGTTGACTCCGGTTCAGGCTTGGGAAAGTAGGGGGTGAGCGGGAGGACGTTGGCCCGCTCCGCCCACGCCTGCCAGGCCGCCGCCAGTCCCGCCACCTTGCCCGGTTCGAGGGAGGCCACGTCGTGCAGTTCCGAACGGTCGTTGCCCATATTGTAGAGTTGCCACTTTCCGGCCGCCCCACGGGCAACCAGTTTCCAGTTGCCATCGCGGACCGCGCGGTTGCCTTCATGCTCCCAAAAGAGGGGCGTCTTGCGGTCGATCGAATTGCCGCTAAAGGTCGGGACGAGACTCACCCCTTCCATGGCCGTGATCGGCTGATCGTCGTGGAAGGTGGCGGGATAATCGGCGCCAGCCAGTTCCACCACGGTCGGCATGATGTCGATTAAATGTGCCGGCCTTCGTTCCAATTCCCCCTTGCGCGCAATTCCGTTGGGCCAGTGGGCAATGAGCGGGGTGGCGATCCCCCCCTCATGAACGAAGTGTTTGAACAGGCGGAACGGCGTGTTCTGAGCGTTCGCCCATTCGCGTCCGACTTCGAGATAGGTGTCCGCCGGCCCCGGTATCACTCCCCGCCCCCATTTCACTGGTCGGCCATCGCGAGTGAACTGGGGGACCATTTGGGTTTGTAATGCGTCGTCGGCCATCGGCTCGGCGGGCTCCAGCCCTTCCCGGGGCTGGCGCGCTTCCGAACTCTTCATTTCCTCGGCGCAAGCGCCATTGTCTTGCATGTAGAGGACGAGCGTGTCGTCCAACTCGCCCCGTTCACGCAGTGCCTCGAGCAGGCGACCGATGCCCTGGTCCATCGAATCGACCATCGCCGCATAGACCTCCATGCGTGCGATCTGCCACTCGCGGCGTTCCTCCTTCTCCCACTCTCGCACCTGGGGCGACAGCTTGACATTCAGCCCGATCATGCCTGAATCGTGCAGTCGTTTGAGCCGCTCCTCGCGGATCGTTCCCCAGCCGTTGTCGTAGCGGCCTTTGTACTTCGCGATGTCCTCGGGCTTGGCGTGCAACGGCCAGTGCGCCGCCGTGTAGGAGACATACAGAAAAAAGGGTTGCTCTCCCTGGTGATCGCGGACAAACTGGGCCGCATTGTCACTGATCGCGTCGGTGTAGTAGTAGCTCTCGGGGTTCTCCGGCGGAATCAGCTCATTGTCGCGAACCAGCGTATTCGGGTCGAAAAAGCTACCTGCCCCGTGGATCGTTCCGTAAAAACGATCGAAGCCACGTTGGAGCGGCCAGTTTTGGGTATCGACTTCCCCAGCTTCGATTTGTTTCGCGTTAGGGGCGGGAGTGAGATGCCACTTGCCAGCCATGTAAGTCGAATACCCCGCCGTGCGGAGCACCTCCGCCAAGGTGACGCAGCGGCGGTTGAGGTTGCCTCGATAACCATCGACCCCGTTGTCGGTCATCATCCAGCCGATACCCGCTTGATGAGGATACAGGCCTGTCATCAGGCTCGCTCGCGACGGGCAGCAGCGTGCGTTGTTGTAGAACTGCGTATACCGCACCCCCTCGGCGGCGAGCTGATTCAAATGAGGGGTCTCGATCTCGCCGCCGTAGCAGCCAATATCGGAGAATCCCATATCGTCCGACAAAATGACGACAATGTTGGGACGATTTGGCGTCACGGGGACTTCGTCGCCAGGTTCCGTCTCCGCGGCGGAGGCAGGTTGCTCTGGCGATTCTGGTTGGGCACCATGCGCAATCGGGCAGCCCATCAGCACACACAGGCAGGTGAGTGCCGTGAGCCCGCGGAGAGGAGCGAACCCGCTAGAGAAAAACATCGGTGACCTCGCTATGATTCGAGCCCGGGGGGCTCGCTTACGGCGCAGACTGGGGGATTTGCGACAATTGCGTCGACAATTCTAGCACAATTGGGTTGCGGAGGGCGAACGGGGAGGCGAATTCCCCGACCCGCGGTCCCCGACATAACCCGCGGGAATTGTTCCATCGCTCATTACAACAGTAAAATGAGCTTCATTCGATGCAAGCGTGCGGCGCGGGGCCCGGCTCGATTCCCACGGTCTTTACGGTGGAGTGGGAGATTGGTTCAACGACTTCGCAGTTGGCTCTCTTTTTTTTCTCACTTGAAAATTCCATGCCGATTCACATCAAGGCACCCACGGTGATCGCCGCCGCCGGCACCCCTCCCAAGCGGATCGAGGAATTCATTGGGCAGGTCAACAGCGGAGAAGCGGCGATCAGCATCGCCCGGACCGGTTTCTCCCCCGTCCCACGGGCGAGTTGCACTTTGCGAGCCGCCGCCAGAGCGTTACCATTGATCGTTTAGACGAGAACCGCGCCGGCCCAAGTGGTCCCTCCCGCGGTTTTCCCCCTTCCCGCCAAAGTGCCACCTAGATGTTTCATGCTCTTGGCAAGCTGGTCAACCGCTATTGGTTCTGGATCCTGCTAGGCTGGATCGTCGTCGCGATCGGTCTGCGGATCGTCGCCCCAAGTTGGGACCAGGTGGCCCTCGATGGCGACTTCGAGTATCTGCCCGACGACTCCACCAGCCGCCGGGGGGCGGAACTCCTTCGTAAGGCGTTTCCCGACGAGCGGGCCAAGAGCCAGATCGTCTTGATCTTTGCTCGGAAAGAGGGACTGACGCCGGAAGATCACAAATTCGCCTTTCACGTCGGGCATGACAGGCTGGCGACGCTCAAGATCGGAGAGGAAGGCAAGGAGCACGATCTCCCGTGGGCCCACGAGGTCGATCCAGCGGACCCCTCGTCCATCTCGGACCGAGTATGGACGGAGAACACGCCGGTCGTGGGGAAGATGCTCCGCAGTCGCGGCGAACGACCAACGGCGGTGATGGTCGTCGGGCGGCTGACAACCGATTTGATGGCGACGGAAAATGTATCGATTCTCGCAGGAGTCAAAGGGCTTGTGGCCAAGGCCCGCGAGGATGCCCCCGAGGGGCTCGAAATCGGTATTTCGGGCTCGGCGATGATCGGCGGGGACATGCAGTCCTCGGTGAAAGAGAGCCTCAGGAGCACCGAAACAACGACGGTGGTGCTCGTGCTCGCCTGCCTGCTGATCATCTACCGCAGCCCGCTGTTGGTCTTCATCCCGATGGCCACCATTGCGGTTAGCCTCCGCGTGGCGAGCGACGTGATCGCGCTCATGGCTCAACATCTGGGGCCCGACGATTTCGAATGGAGCAATTTCAAGATTTTCACCACCACGAAAATCTTTGTGATCGTGATTCTGTTCGGGGCCGGGACCGACTTCTGCCTGTTCCTGATCGCGCGTTTCAAGGAAGAACTCGGCAACGGTATCTCATTGGATAAGGCGTCGGGGACGGCGCTGGAACATGTGGGCGAGGCGATTTCGGCCAGTGCCTTCACCACGATCCTCGGCCTGTCGACCATGTTCTTCGCCACCTACGGCAAGTTCATCTATAGCGGCCCGGTCATCGCCATCTGTCTGTTCATCGCCCTTTGTGCCTGCCTGACCTTCGCCCCCGCCTTGCTGCGCGCTCTTGGCAAGGTGGTCTTCTGGCCCTTTGGCGTGCAGACCGAGAAGGTCAGCCAGCGGAACCTCGACTTCGACCAACAAACTCGCAACATCTCGCCCCTCTGGGACAGCCTCTCGCGGTTTGTCATGGCACGTCCCTCGTTCATCTTGTGGGCAACCGTCCCTTTCGCGTTGTTCTTCATCAACGAAGGGCTCCACGTCAAGGTGACCCACGACTTCATGAACGAGCTGGCCGCCGACCGCGTGAGCAAGATCGGCACCAACATGGTGCGTCAGCACTATCCCCCCGGCGAGGCCTCACCCACCACGGTCATCGCCCGACTGCCGGGTGGGAGACTTGGCGAGAAAAACAACTACGACGTCGCCTACCTTCACAATTTCCTCCGTTCCATCGAGGGAGTTGCCGACGTCCGCAGCATGTACAATCCCGCTGGGGGGAATGGTGGAGGCCGCAGCTTTGGAGATCGGGTCATCAAAGGGAGCCCGCTGGCCCGCAACACGTTTGTCTCCGAGGCCGAAGGTTTCGCGGGCGAGGTGACCCAATTGAGCGTCGTGCTCGACGAGGATCCCTTCTCGCGCGAGGCCCGCCTGATCCTCGACCGGATTGAAGACAAGCTTCGCAATGTCGCGGCTGGGGAAATGATCCCCGAAACTCCCCCGGAAGATCTCGACGCGCGGCAGAAGAGTCAGTGGCCCGCCGTCCGCGAAGGGCTGCTGGCGTGGAAAGGGGCCGACTTCGATTACATCGGGACGACCTCCGGTATCCGCGACCTGGAGCGCACCACCGAGGCCGATCGCAAGACGATTCAGATTCTTGTCGTCGCGGCCGTCTTTACCGTCATCCTGGTCATTCTGCGCCGGCTGGTGGTCTGCTTGTTCCTGATCCTGACCGTCGTGCTCAGCTACTGGGTCACGATCGGTGTCACCGAGATGGTCTTCAAGTGGTACTATGGCGCGACATTCGATGGACTCGATTGGAAAGTCCCGATCTTCCTGTTCGTCATCCTGATTGCCGTCGGCCAGGACTACAACATCTATCTCGTCACCCGCGTCTTCGAGGAGCAGGAGAAGTTTGGCCTGCGACGCGGCCTGCGACGCGCGATGGTGCAAACCGGGGGTATCATCACGAGTTGTGGTGTCATCATGGCCGGCACGTTCATCGCCATGGCGACCGGCACCCTGCGGGGGATGATCGAACTGGGGTTTTCGCTCTCGTTCGGGATTCTGCTCGATACGTTCTTCGTCCGCACGATTGTCGTCCCCAGCTTCCTCGCCATCCTCGCTCGCCGCGAGCCGATCGGCGAACCACCGGTGCTCCAGGGGGAACAGGAGCCCCCCAACTCGGAGAGCAGCGCCAGCCCTGGGAACCTCCATCGCCACACCAATGGCGCGCGGCACCTGGGAGATCCTAGCAGTTCACGGTCGAACACAGGTCGCTAGCAGCCGCTGGTGTGACCAGTGCGGAAAGCGCTCCCCAATACTGGGGGTATCCTCTTTTTTTCAAGATTTCCGCCGAAATCATTGACGGAGCGATCCCTTCCCACCAAACTGTGGGGGAGGTTCAGCCTCGTCACCACCCATCCAGCTGTTCGTCCGTTCTCGCTCTGATCGACAACTTCGACCCTTCGAGCAGCTACACGCCGGAGGGACCCTTCACCGGGTCTCTCCGGTTTTTTTATCCCCCCTAGGGTAGGCTTCCAGCCTGCCATCTGTGCGGCGATTTGGCAGGCTGGAAGCCTACCCTACGGTTGCATGTTCAATTGCCACGTCACCACCGCGATTCCCAGTGGCACGAGATACCAGATAAACATCCCCAGCTTTCCCCGTTCGATCCAGCGGACCAGCAACCAAAGCGCGGCGAACCCGACGACAAAAGAGACGAGCCCCCCCATCAGCAGGAGCTGCCACGACGTGCCTCCCACCTGGCTCGCCTCGGTTGCCGAAAGCAGATCGAGCAACTCCAGGAATCCCGCCCCACCGATCGCGGGGATGGCGAGCAGGAAGGCGAAGGTTCCCGCGCTCTTGCGGTCGAGCCCCACTGCCAGCCCACCGACAATGGTCGAGCCGCTCCGCGAGACTCCCGGCAAAATGGCGACGGCTTGCAAACATCCCACCACCAAGGCCCGCGGATAGGAGAGTTCCGCATAGTGCGTTGTTCCCTGGCCATGACGCGATCCCCACCACAGCAAAAACGCCGTCACGGGAAACATGCACCCCGCCACGAGCGGACTCTCCAGCACTTCGCCGTAGAACTCCTTCAGCGCGATCCCCACCGTGGCGGCGGGCAGCGTCGCCACCAGCACCAACCCGATCGCGCGGCGATGAGTCGAGAGAAGCTGAACGATCGCCCGCCAGAAAAACACCAGCACACTGCCAAGTGTCCCCAGATGGAGCACGATGCTCACTTCAAGCAGGTCCGGGGGAGCCGTGTGACCGAATTGCTCGAGCAGCGCGCTGGCCACCACGAGATGGCCCGACGAACTGACCGGCAGGAACTCGGTGAGTCCCTGCAGGATCGCCAGCGCGAGCATTTCCATCCAACCCATCTGCTGCCTCGATTCTCCGCTGATGCCCGCCGACGACCCCGCTAGCACTCCCGAGATCCCATCGGCATCCCCGCACCACTCGGCGCAGGGCTCAATGTGATACCATAGCACGCAAATCGATACCGGATATTGCGGAAAATGGAATGTTTCACTACGACCGCGGAATCATGCTGACGCGCCCCAGGCTCGCCATCGACCATTGTCGCCGGCAGCCCCGTGCGTTCGTCTCCCACGCTCATTCCGACCACATCGCCCGGCACGAATGGGCGATCGCGACTCCCGGCACCGCGGCGCTCTATCGCCACCGGTTGGGGGCTGACCTGCGAGTCCGCGAAGTCCCCTTCGGCCAGTCGCTGACGCTGGCCGATGTCGCCCTCACTCCGCTCGCGGCGGGACATTGCCTTGGCTCGGCCATGCTGCTGGCCGACGACGGCCACGAACGCCTCCTCTACACCGGCGACTTCAAGCTCGCTCCCGCGCTCACGTCCGAACCGATCGAACCTGCCAAGGCCCACATCCTCATCATGGAGTCGACCTTCGGTCACCCTCGTTATCGGCTTCCCGCCCGCCATCTGGTCATCGAACAACTCCTGGAAGCGATCGCCCGGGCCGAAGCGGCGGGACTCCTTCCCGTCATTGTCGCCTACGCCTTGGGAAAAGCCCAGGAGGTCACCACCCTGCTCGCCCGCGCCGGGCGGACCGTGGTGCAGCACCCCCACATCGCTCAGGTGAGCGACGTCTATCGCGAGCAGGGTGTCGACCTCGGCGGCTACCGCCCGCACGACGGCCCCTTCGCGCCGGGTGAGGTGTTGGTGACCCTTCCCCAAGCGGCACGCGAGCTGCGCACGCTGGGATTGCAGGGGATCTTCTCGATCGCGGTGACTGGTTGGGCCATCCACCCCGCGACTCGCTTCCGCCAGGGGGTCGACCTCGCGTTGCCCCTCTCGGACCATGCCGACTTCGACGAGTTGATCGAGCTAGCGCGGCTGGTGGAACCCGAAATCGTCTACACGACTCACGGCCCCACGGAGTTCGCCGACCACCTTCGCGACGTCGGCTTCAATGCGCGTCCGCTAGTCCCCGAGGCTCAGCGTCGACTCTTTTCGTGACCGCCCGACGGATCTGGTGGCGGCACGTTCTGCGATTCTCAATTTTCCGCATCGGTCTGATGCTGCGCACTTGTGGCTGAAAGCCGGCGTCAGTGGAGTGAAAGGTTGGGACGAAATCGTGTGGCGGAGATTTTTTACCGCGCG
>CAZYQQ010000108.1:0-17839 GCA_964650265.1 uncultured Planctomycetaceae bacterium | reverse complement strand
GAAGTGGTAAGAAAGTGGAAAATCGCGCCAGACAAGGCGTTTTTGACGCATCTCGATTCTCCGGATGGTGGGGGGTGCTCAATAGCTTTCCCTTCAAGTCCCACGAGCACGAAGCGCTCGTGAGCGCCAGTGGAGGTGGTGGAGTCGGCTCGCTGACGCCGCCTCGCTGACGCATCGGGTTACGAGCGCGAGTTGGAACCGCGCCTGCTGGCACCCCTCCGGGGTGCCCAAATTATTTCGCACCGTCCCCGGTGGTATCGCTTCGCTCAACCACCGGCTAATAGCTGCGATCCCGATAGGGATCAATATTCCAACCCCCGGCTTCCAACCCCAACCCCAACCTCAGCCCCAACCCAACTCCAATTCCAACTCTGACCTCCCACCCCTGGCCCCCGGCCCCTCACCCCCCACTCCGCTCCATCAACTCAACCACTTTCGCTTCATCGACTTCGATCCCCAAGCCCGGGCCTTCGGGGGCGTGGAGTTGGCCTTGCTCGAGGCGCAGTGGTTTCGCCAGCACGTCGGCGGTGAGGAATTGGTGGCCGTTGAGGGCGGCGGGTTTGGCGAGATTGTAGGTGGCGTAGAGGGCTACCGTGGCGGCCAGGGAGATGTCGGGGTCGGTGAGGCCGCTCCCGAGCCACATCATGCGATGCGCGAGGCAATGCTCGATTTGCTGTTTGCAGGTCAGCAGTCCACCACAACGGGCGGGCTTCATCGCCATCCCGTCGAGCATGCCGAGTTTGGTGAATTCCTCGAGGTCGGTCAGGCTGATGACTCCTTCGTCCATCAGGATGGGGAGGGCCGCTTGACGCTTGAGCGCCTGGTAGCCGCTGATCTGGTTGGGCCGCAGTGGCGCCTCCAGCACGTCGACCCCCACTTCCGCCAGGCGCGGCGCGGCGGCTAGCGCCGTCTCGAGATCGTAGCCGCCGTTGGCATCGGCCCAGAGGAATCCTCCGGGCGCTTCGCGGCGGATAAGCCGGGCCAGTTCGACATCGAAGTCGACGTTCGGTGCCACCTTGATATTGAAGTGGCGATATCCGCGGCGGCGTCCCTCCTCGACGACGCGCGGCACGTCGTCGAGCTGGGTGACATTCACGGTCCAGCTCAAGGTGATCGGTCCACCCGGCTCGCGGCCCCACATTTGGGCGATCGATTCGCCGCGCAGCTTGCCGGTGAGATCATGCAGCGCGAGGTCGATGCCGGCCCGGGTGATCGGCATACCGGTGGTAAAGGCCGGTGCGATCGCCTCGTCCATCGCAGCGAGCGCCCCCGCGATGTCGGTCGGGTCGCGGCCGAGCAGCACGGGAGTGTAGTAGTCGCGGAGCACCAGGGTGGCCGTCTCCAGGGTCTCGTAGCTCCACCTGGGGATCGGCACGCTCTGCCCCCAGCCGACGGTGCCGTCGTCGGCCGTGATTTTCACGATCACCGCCGCCCGCCCATCCGCGCCATGGGCCCCGCTGAAAAACTTGAAGTAGCCCGTCATGGGATAGCGGACGGGGAAGAATTCGATGCGATCGATCTTCATGCCCGATGGCTCCTTTCCGTAGGCGAGGTGGTGGGCGGAAAGGAGCGCAGCGGCGCTCGCTCCGACGAACTGGCGACGATTGATCTTCATAGCTCCCCGTCGATGTAGTGTTGATAGCGCTCGGCGACTCGACCCGCATTCACGTCGCCCCGGTGGACGAGGATCCCCACGCGCCCCTTGATCGACTCGCCGATGTCGAGCGTGAAGGGCTTCCCGTTATGCTTTTGGGATCGTCGTGGCCCGAACGTGCCATATTCGCGCGTCAGCCAGCGGTGATCCTCGCCGTCGGGATAGATGAACACCGCCAGTCCTTCGGTCTCGTCTTCGACGGTGTTGGAATAGTCGATCCATTTGGCGACCTTGCCATGAGTCCCCGCTTCGCCGGTCTGGCCCTGATCGTTGGTGATGGTCCCCCCCTTCGCGCCGGTGAACTGGGGGTGCATGCAGACGTAGGGCCAGGCGTAATGGATGTCGTCGCTACGGAAGGTGACCTTGCGGTACGCAGCGATGAGTTCCCACTCGAGATCGACCAGATACTCGCCATCCCCCAGCGCGACGACGCGCAACGTGCGATGGTCGTCGAGCACCGGCTCGGTCTCGCTCGCAATCCAGCGAAGATGCGCCTCGACGACGCCGCGGTTTTGTTCGGCCTTGAGTTCACCGAACTCGTGGTGGCGAATGAAATGCCGGTAGCCGCTCTCCTTGTTCTCCGGCTCGCGGAAGTTCTTCCAACAGTGGTAGAAGTCGATCGCCGGAAACCCATCGGCTTGGATGAGGTCGGTGATCCAGAGCGAGCGGTGATGGGCGTGGTGCCCTGGATACTGCACCGTCAGCAGCTTGCCGGAGGGACTCTTCAGCGGCCAGTAATGGGGGAGGGGATCGTCGGGACTGTGTTGATAGGCGACGACTTCCTTGCCATCGACGGCGATCCCGACTTTGCAAGCGTCCTCGTCGCGATTGACTTCCACCTGCGGCGATAGGGTCTTCGGCGATTGGGCCTGGACCGAAAGGGCAGCAACGCAGCACAACAAGACTCCAAGAATCTTCATTGCCTTCTCTCCTCTGAGTTTACTGTTCATTATACAGTCCAAGGCTCGCGATGCTCGTAGTCGAGCTGGTCGTTGGCCGCCTGGTTGTCGACGAAGCGCTCGGCCGCTGGGTCCCAGCAAAGCTTGCCTTCCATTCGCATCGCCATGTGGGCAATCACGCAGATGCTGTTCGAACGATGGCCCGTTTCCACCGGGCAGACCGGGTCGCGGCGGGTTCGCATGCATTCGAGGAAGTTTCGCATATGGTTGTCGCTTTGATCGAGGAGCGGCTCCCCTCCTTTCTCGCGGAGCATGTCGTCGGGGGTCGCGGTCAGATGACCTCGCCCGACCGAGAGCGTCCCCTCCTCCCCTTCGAAGGTCACACCAGCAGGGCCTCCCGTCTCCGCCAGCAGACGCACGCCATCGGCGTACTGGGCCTCCGCCTTGAACGTCGTGTGGACGTTGAACAATCCGCGGTCGGGGAATTCGCCACTTGCCGCGAACTCGATCGGCCCCGAGTCGTCGGAACCGTGTCCCCACTGGGCGATGTCGAACATGTGCGAGCCCCAACCGGTGATCATCCCGCGGCAGTAGGGCTCGATTTGCAGCCACCCGGGCCGACTATATCCATCTTGGGGATGGACGCGATGCTCGGTGTACTCGGCGACAGGGGTGGGGCCGAGCCACATGTCGAAGTCGAGATTCTCCGGCACGCTCATCGGGACATTCTTGCCGATGCCTGAGTCGGGGGGCAACAGCACACGGATCGTGTGCAGTTTGCCGAGGCGGCCACTGCGGACCAGTTCGCACGCGCGGCGGAAGTTGCGATCGGAGCGCTGTTGCGAGCCGGTCTGGAGAACCACCTTGTTGTGGCGGACGGCTTCCACCAACTTCTGCCCCTCGCCGATCGTGTAGGAGAGGGGCTTCTGCAGGTAGATATCCTTGCCGGCATTCGCCGCGGCGACAGCAATCACCGCGTGCCAGTGATCGGGGGTCGACACGATGACCCCATCGATGTCGTCGCGGGCGAGCAGTTCGCGATAGTCTCCCAGTATCGCGATCGGGGATTGCCGGCGCTCGGCCTGACGTTCGGAATAGAAGCGTTGGGCTTCATTTTGGGCATGCTCGGCCCGGTGGCGATCGACGTCGCAGACGGCCACGATGCGGGCCATGACGGATGGTGCCAAGCCTGCCTCGAGACACGCCCCCATGTCGCCATGCCCCATCCGGCCACTGCCAACGAGGCCGATCCGCAAGGTGTTGCTGGGGCTCTCCTTACCGAAGACGTGGGAGGGAACAATCGTGGGGACGCCGAGAGCTGTGATCGAGGCGGCGGCGGTCGTGACAAATCGTCGGCGGGTGATTTGGTTTTTGATCACGGGGATACCTCGGTGGGGGAGGGGGGGGCAGGGGTCGGGGGGCAGGAGTTGGAAGTTGGAGGTTGGAGGTTGGGGTCTTGATCCCGATAGGGATCGCAGACATTAGCCGGTGGTTGAGCGTTAGCGATACCACCGGGGAGGATGCGAAATAATTTGGGCACCCCGGAGGGGTGCCAGCGGGCGCGAATCCAATTCTCGCTCGGAGGCCGTAGGGTAGGCTTCCAGCCTGCCAATCAAATCACGGGTCTTGGCGTGCATTCCTTGTGCCTGAAATGTGGGGATTTCGTGAGTGTGAAATGTGTTACTCCATCCTGCCATCGCCATTTAATGCAATTGTGCATTAATGCGTGATTGACGGCAAGCCGGTTTTCAAGTAGAGTTTGAGGGTCTTTTCCACCCGGCCCTGCGGGCCTTCCACCTCTCCCTTCAGACCCCCACAGGCCATGAAATTACTGTCAGAAGCCGCGGAGTATGCTCTCAGGTCGGTCGTCTGGCTCGCCCAGCGACCACCCGGGCCTTACAAGACGCGACAAATTGCCGCGGGGACGCACGCCCCCCCTGGGTACCTGGTGAAATCGCTTCAAGCCTTGGCCCACCACCAAATCCTTGCCGGCCAGCGGGGCTCTACCGGGGGCTTCACGCTCGTCCGCGACCCCAAGACGCTCTCGGTGCTCGAAGTCATCAATGCCGTCGACCCGATCGAGCGGATCGACGTTTGCCCGTTGGGCCTCGCAGCGCACGGCAAGCAACTCTGCCCGCTCCATCGCCGCATCGACGACGCGATGGCCTCGATTGAGCGCGAGTTCGGCGAGACGACAATCGCCGAGGTGATCCGTAACCGCCGCACGTCGGTCCCGCTTTGTGCGGGGCTTCGGTTTTGTGAAGCCGGGAGTCAGAGGTCGGGGGCCAGGGGCCAGAGATCGGGGACAGACCAGTAGCTCGGGCTCGTTTGCCCGAGCAGCTTTGGGGGGGGCCTTTCGCTCCGCTTCATGCACCGGGCTAGCCATGGTTTCGATCCACCAGCACCGATATATTGGGGGAGTTGTCGTTTAGTCCCCCGTGGACCCGGTTCGCGGATCACTCGACTCACGTGAAATGAGGGTTGAAATGAAGGCCACGCTCCTCTTGGTGTGTTGTGCGATCCTCTGCCGGCCAGCGCTCGCCGCGCCCGAAGCCGTGCTGACGATCGTGGATGAAGCCAACAAGTCGCATACGATTGCCGCCGCGGATTTGGCAAAGCTTCCGCGGGTGAAGGCCAAGGTCGAGTACCATGGCAAAGAGGTCGAGTTCGAAGGGGTGCTGCTGTCGGATGCCTTGAAATCGGCGGGGGTCGAGTTTGGCGACGCGCTGCGGGGGAAGCGAGCGGCCACCGTCGCCGTGCTGAAGGGGACAGACGACTATCGGGTCGCGCTCACGCTGCTCGAAATCGATCCTGAAACGACTGACAAGGTCGTCATCCTTGCGGATCGACGAAATGGGGGGCCGCTGGAAGGGAACGAAGCTCCGTATCGTTTGGTCATTCCCGACGAGAAGCGGCCGATCCGCTGGATCCGCATGATTGACTCGATTCAAGTCATGAACCTTCGCAACCTGCCTCCCGCCAAGGCAAAAGCGGAAGAAAAATGAGCATCGTGATGAAGCCGACGATTCATGCCCTTGCGATCTTGATGCTGCTATTCGCCGGCTGCACACGGCAGCAGCCGGCGCCGACAAACTCGCAGCGAGAAACCGTCGTCATCTCGGTCGCGGCCAGTACTAAGGACGTGCTCGAGTCGTTGGCCGAGCAGTTCGACCGTCAAGCGGATGTGAAGGTGAATGCAGGTCCTTCGAGTGGGCTGGCGACGCAAATTCTGGCGGGTGCTCCGGCCGATTTGTTTCTATCGGCCAGCCAGGAGTGGGCCGACCAAGTCGCCAGTGCCGGCCTCGCGGTCGAATCGACGCATCTGCTGACGAATCGTCTCGTGCTGATCGTGCCGGCGGGCAACCCGGCAGGGGTCCATGCTCCGCAAGATTTGGCGACGGACCGAGTGAAGAGAATCGCCATGGCGGGCGAAGAGGTGCCAGCCGGAAAGTACGGCAATCAAGCGCTGGCGAAGCTCGACTTGCTGACATTACTCACGGAGGAGGGCCGGATCGTGCGTGGCCAGGACGTCCGCTCGGCGCTGGCGTTTGTGGAGCGTGGCGAAGTGGAGGCGGGCATCGTTTACGCAACCGATGCGAAAGTAACGAAGGGGGTCGAGGTCGTACACGAGTTCGATCCCGACACGCACGACGAGATCGTCTACGTACTCGTGCTATTGAAATCCGCCGACGACAAGCCCGCGGCGGGTGAGTTTTACCAATTTCTGCAATCGTCGGACGCCAGTTCGGCGTACGAGCAGGCGGGCTTTCTCCGCATCGATTAACCACGTGCCCCTGGCGGATGAGGAGCAATCCCTTGCTGACACCAGCGGAATGGGAAGCGATTCGGCTGACGTTGCTGGTGGCCAGTGTCGCGGTGATTGCCAGCTTGCCCTTCGCCATCGCACTGGGTTGGCTGCTCGCAAAACGGGAGTTCCCTGGCAAGTTTCTGGTGGAAACGATGATCGGCCTCCCGCTGGTGCTGCCACCGGTTGTCACTGGGTATCTGCTCCTGGTGGCGTTTAGCCGGCAGAGTCCGTTGGGCTCCTTTTTGGAAAACGTGCTCGGGCTGCGATTTGTGTTCGATTGGAAGGGGGCCGCGGTCGCGTCGGCCGTCGTCGCGTTCCCGCTCCTCTTGCGGCCGATTCGATTGGCATTTACGGCCATCGACGATCGCTTGTTGCAGGCCTCCCGCACCTTGGGGGCACGCCCCTTCGACGCCTTCTGGTCGATCGCCCTGCCGCTCGCACGGCCTGGCATCTTGAGCGGCAGCTTGCTGGCCTTCGCGCGCGGCATGGGAGAATTCGGCGCGACGATCATGCTGGCGGGCAACATCCCGGGCATGACGCGGACCGTCCCGCTGATGATTTACTCGCAACTGGAGACACCCGGCGGATTCGGGCGCTCCGTGCCGCTGGTTGTGGCATCGATTGCGATCGCGGCGGTGTCGCTGTTCTGCGGCGAACTCCTCGAACGGCATGGCAGACGACGGCTCCTGGGCGCGGGGACGTAAGCGATGGGTAGTCTTCAGTTCGATGTCCGCTTTGCCTATCCGTCGGGCTTCTCCCTCGATTTCTCGTTCGCCACCGAGCACCGAATCACGGCACTTGTTGGTCCCTCCGGCTGCGGCAAGTCGACCGTGCTGAACCTGATTGCCGGGCTGCTGCCCCCCAGCAGCGGATCGATCGTGCTCGATGGCCATCCGCTGTTCGACGCCGAGAAGGGGATCAATCTCCGCCCCGAAACCCGTCGCGTGGGATATGTGTTTCAGGATTATCTGCTCTTTCCCCATCTGACGGTTCGAGAGAATCTGCAATACGGTCTGAAGCGAGCCCATGAAGTTGGGGGCGATTTCGAGCAGATTGTCACTGTGCTGGAGCTCGCACCACTCCTGTTGCGATACCCGGCCTCGTTGAGCGGTGGCCAGAAGCAGCGCGTCGCGGTGGGACGCGCGATCCTCCGTCGGCCGCAATTGTTGCTACTGGATGAGCCGCTCAGCGCGCTGGATGCCAACTTGCGCGAGTCGGTCGCCAGCTATTTGGCGCAGGCCATCGAAGCGGCTAACGTACCGACGTTGCTCGTCAGCCACGACAAACAGAGCATCGCCTGGCTCGCCCACGCGGAAATAGCAATGCCCGCCAGCGGCAGGGGGCGCGATGGAGCAACATAGCGTGCGTGGAGTATTAGCAAAAGTAGAGTGGGCGATCACAGTCCACCTCATTCTGCATCAGTACTACCAGGAGGTTTTTGCTGTTTTGCCAGCTTGCGATTAACAACGTTGCAAACGTTTTGAAAAAATACGGCATCGCTGCTACTGTCCTCCACAAATACTACAGTTGTATCTACTCTCCAGGACTTACTAGAGGCTACAGCCGTTTGAGCCCGTGAAATCAGATGCGACTCCAATTGCCTGGCTCTGTCAACATCCGACATTGTGAAAGCCCACACGGTCACGAAGGGAACGCTACTTATCACTGTTTCACCGGCTGCTAGCTGGTAACTCTTAGCGTCAACGGGATGAAGAACATTTTTTACGAACATGTCCGCGTACAATTCACGAACGCTACCAGCGAGCTCTTTATCCAGAGCTAGTTCAGCCAGGTGTGAACTTAAGTAGGAATTGATCACCTCAGGATCATTTGTGCCACCAGGCGCCTTCAACGCAGCAACTGGCTCAAATTGGTCAGGTGATGCGGGTTTAGCCCCAATCGCTTCACTATCTGTTTGTGAAAACGGCAGACTTTTGAAGATGAAATTGCTTTCCCAATCCCACGTATCTTTCTTGCCGGCAAGTTCAAGTAACAGACCTGGCTGACACTCCTTTACCTTCAAAGACCGAAGACATAGTCTTGGATCTGCTTGTGGTTCACTCGGATGGGTCTCGATTGTAAGGTAAAGTCTATCTTTTGGTCGACTCAGCCAAGGGCCAAGTTCTCGCCCAACAATGTCTCTGGGTACCGCTCTGTCTTGCTCGCCCTGCGCTTTCAATTGCTTTGCTGCTGAATCCAAATCTAAATCAAAGACAAGCGAGCCATTCAGCAAGAACAGTACTTTGTGACCACATATCACAATTCGACTCTTGTTCCACTCTCCTGGTTTCAACGAATAATTTTTAGGAGGCCCGCTTGTGACAAACCAACTAGCCTCATGCTCGTACGGCAAGGCTGTGGTAACGTCATTGCAATGTAGGCGAATCACCGTACCCGCAATTAAGTACTCAACGCTGGCTCCATAGGCGTGATCCATGTCACGCCGAATGTCTCTTTGAAAAACAAAACCTGGATCAGCTTGCCCAGGCGCATCTCCTGACACACGCCATTGAAAAGTCAAGTCGCAGTTTGCGGGAATAGGATGATCGCAAATCGCCAACTGACTGTCGCTATCCATGGACTTCTGCACACCTGGAAAGAAACAGAGTTCTTCGCCTGCAAACCTCCAGCCCGAAGACAATACCCAGTTCCCCTGCATCGTGGGAGCGAACATGTCACTTTCCAATCCCAAAGCAGAGGAGCACGAATGCCCTGAGCACTCGCAGGCATGCTATAAATCCCGAGTATGCCGCAACACAACAATCTGAGGATCATCCTATCAACCCTTCCATAGTGACAAAGGCTCACCGCGACCAGAACTTGGCGCGAAGTGTCTTGAGCGGACGCGGCGCGCATGTTGCCACCCCTCGCCGCTTGCGGCAGCGGTCGGCGGCGAAGCAGACCGTGGCTCCCATCCCGATCAGCGCGACGGTGCCGGGCTCGGGTACACCGGTGATTCTGATGTTGTCGAATGCCATCGCTTCGTTGGGCATGTGGGCCGTCATCGTCAGGACGAGCTGACTACCGGTACCGTTGAGGGTCGTGGAAAAGGTGTCCATCAGTCCCGCCCCGATCCCGGCGGCAGGTGTTTTGTTGAGGAAGGTGTTGGAGTCGAGCAAACCCGTGTCGGCGAGGGTCTTGGTGACGGGGTTGTCCCCCGTCGCTTCCAAGGGACCTGCACTGCCGACTGGGGGAATCGCTTCCACGTCCATGGCACGGTAACTGTAGTTCCCGAAGTCCGGGTTCGGCGAGACGAAAAATGCGGTGAAGACGGGGCCACCATCGATCTGGTAGGTAAAAGTGACCTCGGCCTCGGGGTCGAAGCCACCAAAGTTGGCATTCGCCTGCGCGCCCATGTCGATCGACAATTCGAGGTGAGAGGCTCCCGAGATATCGAATGTCCAGGAAGCCGTAAGCTCCGCCGGGGCCCACTCTCGGGTATCGGACAGGGCGAAGAAGTGATCGCCAGGGGCACGGTTCTGACCGAACAGCCCTTCGGTATCGCCGGCGAAGACGCCATCTCCCGAGACATCGGCCACCGAATCATCCGCAATCGAAAACGAAGGGCCGCTGTCTGCTTGCGGCCAGGCTCCGAGACTCGCCACACCGAAAAAGTCGCCAATACCGCCATCCAAATTGGTAACCGACGACGAAATCAGGTTGACCTGCCCACCGTCAAAATCCTCGAAAGCCAGGGTGTTAGCCCGCGATTGAGCAGCCATTGGCACTTGTGCCATGACGACGATTGCAAAAGCCAGTTGGAAATATCGCATCATCAGATCATTCCTCCTCGGTAGAGATAGTACACCGGTGCCATTCACTTTCACTTTCCGTAACACTTAAGCCCCATGCCAGCGCTGCTCCCGTATTGGTATGGATCACGAAAGCACGAAAGCACGAAAATTTCTTTTTTGACAGTACCGCGGCACGCGGAATCGGTCGGAGCTTTCGAGTTTTCGTGATCTTTACAACCTTTTACAACGCACGCAACATTCATTTTCAACACGGAGGCACAGAGACACGGAGACCAACGAGCGGGGTTTGAATCGAATCGTACTTCTTGGTTATTGAAATAACTCAACTTCAGGTCACGCGCCGGCCGCGAACGGCAACCGCCGCAACACAAATGCCAAAAATCAACACCGCCGCCGCTTCCGACTCGGGCACGGGGGCAATCGCCATCTGGCCCTCCGCTGCTGGCTCCCAGGACTTGCCATAGTTGCTCTTCCAAACGTCGTAATCCTCCACCGTCACGCTGCCGGGTGTGGCGACCTCGTTCGGCAAGGGGAAATCCGATCCCAGATGGTTGCGCCAGACAACGTAGTCGGCCGCGTCGACGATGCCGTCGTTGTTGTAATCGCCGGCCTGGCCACCGGTATTCATGGGAAGCGACAACGCCACATCGAGGCCGTTGAATCGCGAAAAGATGTTCGGCTCGTGGTAGAAGACTTCGACGTTTTCCGGGCTCCAGCCGTCGATATCGGTCGCATTGGGCAGCTTCATGACCAGGTTGTCGCTGCTGTTGCCGGCCTCGCCGGAGAAGTACAAGTTTCCGTGCGAATCGAAAGCGATTTCGCGTGGTTGTCGCGGTTGCCCGTTCGTCGCGGCGGGAAGCACCATCCGTTTGTTGAGTGTGATCGCACCACTGGTGGGATCGTAGTTGAAGGCGAAGAGTTCGGCCTCCGAGCTGATTTCCTTGGTCACCGACGCATAAATGTGATCGGGATCAACCAGCGGGTTGTATTCGACGTCGGTATAGTCCCCCGCGAAGACGACTTCATCGTTGGCGATAACCCAGTTGGTCATCACCGTGGGCGCCCAGCCCGCCGGTGTGTTGTCTTCACTCCCCCCGGCATGGCCCGAGACATCGAGCGTGATCAGTTCGCCAAAGCCGTTGAAGGCGATGACCGTCGTGTTGTTGAGCCAGGCGGTCCCTTGAGTCGCGCCAATGGCAAGCGCCGAGAGCGTGCCCGCGTTTCCGTTGCCATCCCCCGGTCCGGTGTGGCGCGAACCGGAAATGCTGGCCCCCGTGCCACTGCCGGGCACTGCGCCAGGCGAATAATCGTGGACGAAAATCGCGCCACCGCCGCTGCCATCGAGAGCCGGACTGTCGTCGCTGGCCCAGGCAAGGTAGCGATTGTCGGGGCTGATGCTCACGCCGCCGCCACGAATGTTGACGGCGCTCCCCATCGGGTTGACCCCCTTGGTGCCACCCGAGGCGATGGCGATATTCCACATCACCTGGCTGTTAGCGGACCCGTCGGTGGCGAGATTGTGAAGCTCGAAACCGCTGAAGCCCCCTCCCCAGTCGGAGGCGAGCATGTTGCCCGCCCGATTGTGGCTGATGCCCCCGCTGTTGTCGAATTCGATGCTCCGCAGGAAGGCCGGCGACCAGCCAGGACCTATCGACCAGGAATCGCTACCGCTATCGTAATGGCGGAACTTGTCGGACGACGTGCTCAAGCCCACAACGATGTCGTTCTGGGCGATTTGCGCAGGGGCTTCGCTGCCGATGACCAGCAGCAGAGCGGTCAAGACAAGAACCAAAGGGGGCCGAACTGCCGGATTCATCAGCAACATCCATCCCCGTCCGTGTGTCTGGAGAAAACAGGGATTGTAAGGTAAGCTGGGGGACTGCACAAGAAATGCCGACGGCAACGGCAGGTGAAGTGCTTCGCGACCGATTGCCCATGATTGCAAGTCCGCCACGTCGTTGTCCGCCGCAGAATGGAATTGAATCCTTCCGCTACCGCTTCTTTTGCTCTTCCGTAGTGCCCAGGCGGCGCGATTTCCGATCCACCGACGTTCTCGACAGGTCCATTTCCGGGGCGACTGCTCACCGGTTCGGTTTCACCCTTGTCGAAGTGTTGGTCGTGATCGCCATCATCGGTGTGCTGGTGGCTCTGTTGCTTCCGGCGGTCCAAGCGGCGCGCGAGGCGGCCAGGCGAGCGCAGTGCTTGAATCATGTGAAGCAACTGGGGCTGGCCGCGCTCAGCTACCATGGCACCCACAAGAGTTTCCCGCTCGGGTTGGAGATGCACGACAACCCCCTGCTGACGCGAACCACCTTTTTTATCGAATTGTTGCCGTCTATCGATCAGGGGCCGCTCCACGATGCCTGGAAGTATCCCGATCCCCAGTGGACGGGTGGACGCCCGGAAAAAGCTTTTGACGATCCCAATGTCACCGCGAACCTGGAGACTTCGCGGGGGGCCACCCTCATTCCCATTTTCATTTGCCCCTCCGACCGATTTGCCGAGAACCCCTTTTGGCTCGAAGGCCAACCGGCGATTTTTGGGAGTTCGAAGAGTCATGGAGGACTCAGCGGCTACTATTCGGGAACGAGTTACGCCGGGAACTATGGGGAGGGGGCCTACTTCGTGCAGAACTCGATGTTCCCGATTCGACCCAGTGGAATCTTCTTCATGAGTGGACGAAGCCCGATACTTGCCAAGGGAGGTACGCCCGGTTCGGCGCTCGATCCTCTTGCCGACAACCACCAAGGGTTGACCCCCGTCGCGAAAATCCCCGACGGGGCAAGCCAGACCTTGCTGATGGGAGAGAAGTTCCATGAAGATCCCATCTTCGACACCTGGAACGATTTTCATAGCGGATTCAAGATGCACCAGGTTTCGACATGGGCCTGGGGGGGTGGCCTCAAGGGCTCGGCCACCTTGTTCTGTTCGTCGGCCGTTCCCATGAACAAGCAAGTCGCCCACTGGTCGACGACTCCCGAATTGCGCGCCCAGGATAGCCGCTACAATAGCTGGGGAAGTGGCCACCCGGGGGGAGTCAACTTCGTCTTCTGCGATGGCTCCGCCAGATTCCTCAGCGACGATATCAGCCAGCAGACGCTTGTGCATTTGTCGACCCGGAATGGGGGTGAAATTGTGTTGGAGTTGGATTGAAGGTTGGGGGGCAGGGGTCGGGTGTCGGGGAGCGGTCCCTATTAAGCTCTCTCCACTCCTCTCGCCGGAATCCCCAGTCGCAGCCGGCAGCCACAAGCTCGTTGCCGATGACGACTTCCCAGGTGACCTGAGGAAAAGCTACCTGGACTTGAGCTGCACAGCCAATTCCTTGCGAAGATTGGCGAGATCGTCTTCAGAATAGCCGGCCGCCGAAAAACATATCTTTCCGTCTGCCGAGTGGTCGTCCCACATTTTTTGCAGGATTGGCAATTCCACCATACAGGGGCCGCACCAAGTTGCGAAGAAGTTCACCAAGACGACCTTCCCTCGCAGATCGTCTGTGGCAAACTCGTGACCTTCAACGTCCGTGAGCGAAAATGAAGGCGATGGGTCGCCCACATGCACCAACGAATCGGCTTCTAGGCGGGCCTTCACTTGACGATCCGCCTCGCGACTCTGAGCGGGAATGAGAACCCCCCAGAGCAAGGACAAATAGACACCAAAGAGAGCCGGCAGAACGGCAAGGCTAACGGCGACCCTGAATAGTCGCCGTTTTCGATACGAGCCACGCCAACCTACGATTGCATGAATGAGCGACGCAACGCCAGTCACCAAAGCAATTACTGAGCCACCGAGCCATACAAAAAAGTCAAAGCGTTGAAGCTATTGGGACTCATCGGTGGAAGTGGCCCCAATCCACTCCGCGGAATTGCGTGGCTCCCCGCCATACGATCCAAGATTGCCGGTACGGACCAAAAAACCCGGCGGCGAAACTCCGCACTCGGGCAAACCGCAGAGATAAAAACTACTTGTTTTTCAGGGTTTTTTGAAGCGACGCGGACGGGACTCGAACCCGCAACCTCCGGATCGACAGTCCGGGGCTCTAACCAATTGAGCTACCGCGCCGGGTTGAACTGGGGACCTTGGCCGATCCCCCTCGATTGGAGATCGGTATTTTAGTAGGGGCCCTGGGGGTCGTCAATGAGGCCCACGCCTGCTGTTAGGACCCATCGGCAACCTGGCCGGTTCGTTGCAAGATGGGGCCTGGAATTCGGATTGTAGGGGTGGTGAGGGGGGGCGAGGGGGGAATTGGCGGCAGGGGCCCAAGGCTGGGGCTCGCCCCGGCAGGGGGCGGGCTAGAGTTTCGAGAGCGGAGGGCCTCCGTAGGCCATGGCGCCACGAGAACTCCCCCTCACTATCCATCTGCCCCCTTCCTACCTCACCCCTTCGAGTGCCTAAGGAATCATGGACTACGTCGGCGAACAACTCGGCGGCTTTTTTGCCTATCTGCTGTCGGGTAGTTGGGCGTGGTTCAATTCGCTCTCGCGCGAGGAGTGGGTCGTTGTGCTGGGGGTCGCCTGCGTGTGCGGATTTCTTTGCTTACGCGGATTTGGCTCGCGAAGTAGCTATTAGGCCACTCGACTGCTTGAAGGAACGCGGAACATGTGGAACCCGTCGTGGCTTGCAGGCGTTGAGTTTGGGATTCCCGAGACGGTGGCTCTGGCGGCAGTGGCCCTGATTGGCTACCTGTTCGGCCGTAGCTCGGTGAAAACGAAGACCGTCTCGCTGTCGGCCGCGGGCCCGAAGGAGTTGCATCGCGCGGCACGGATCGCACGGCAGTTGGAGGACACGATCGACGACGTACGGCGCGGTTTGGCGATCCATCAGACGCACGTGGCCAGGTTCAAGAAGTCGGTGGGCGAAGCCTCGCTCGCAAGTGACGAGGATGTGATGCCGCTGCTGTCGATCGAGGCCGAGAATGTGCTGGTGCCGACGTTGCGACTGGCGACCCAGCTCTCCCAGGCCTACGACCAGTTGAGAAAGCACTCCAAATCGCTGGCCAACTTCACCGAGGGGCGGACCGATCCGATGACCGGGCTGGGGAATTCACTCGCCCTGGAGGAGCAACTCGAACTCCAATTGGCCGACCGCACTGGGGGGACCTACACCGCGTCGCTGGTGCTGATTAGCGCCAACTGCGATCCGGGGGTGGGGGCGAACGAGCCGGGCCGCGAACTGACGAAAACGATTGCCGGGCATATCGAACATTGCATTCGCGAGAACGACTATGTCGCCCGCATCGGCGGGAACGACTTTGCCGTGCTCCTCTCCAACACATCGCTGGCCGGTGCCCGGGTGTTTGGCACCCGACTGCGGAGCCGGCTCGAATTGCAGATGGGGATTCTCGCCAACTGCGGGTTGGCCGAGGCCCTGTCGGGGGACACACCGGGGAGCCTGCTGTCGCGGGCCGATTCGGCCCTCTACAGTGCCCGGGCCGACCGCCCGGGAGCCCAGTATGTCCACTCGGGACACGTGATCCAGGCCGATCGGCCACTGGTTGTCAATTCCGTGAAAGAGACTCCCCCTCTGGAAGGGGTGGAGTGCGAGTGCGACCCCCCGCTGTAAAGGTGGAAAACACCCCAGTTGGTCGGCTTATGCCGGATTTAGCGGCACCGGCGTCTCCCGCACGTAAAGGAAAACGGGGCCATTCGTTGACCTGCCCCCCCTTTATTTCTTAGGATAGTGGCTGTGGTCGGGCGAGGGAGTGGAGGAGACGCTACCAGGCTTCTCCGTTAATCCTTTTCCGCACGGCAACCATCGTTTAATAAAGGAGTAATCCATGCCGTTGTACGAAGTCGAGACCGACAATCACATCATCATCACCTGGGCCAACGACAACGACGCCGCGACGGCGGTCGTGTCGGATGCCTACCCCAGCGAGGCGGTCATTCGCATGACGAAGCGGCCGCGCAACACCTGGGTGATTTCCAAGGGGGCGCTTGGCATCTCAGAGCAGATCGACATTTGCCACACGGCCCGCGATTGCCTGTCGAAGGCCTCGGGCGACAAGATCCACGCCATTCGTCTCTACATGCACGAAACGGGTGTCGACCTGGAACAGGCCCGCAAGGTGATCGAGTCGAACATGGTGCTCGGCTGGTAGCCGGGCTCCTGGTAACTGGGCTCCTGGTAACTGGGCTCGCGGTCGACTAGCGGTAGCGGTCGGGAGCACCATAGGAGCTCGGGGAGGCCGGCTGTGCGGGGTCTTCGTACCGCGACGCCGGGTAACCGGTGGCCGATTCGGGATTGGCCGGACGCGTGGCGATGTTGGTGGTGCTGGCTGCCGTGTAGGTGCTTGTCCCGCCCGGGCGATAGCCCGGAGTCGATGGGAGCGCGACCTGGGCGACACTTGCCGCCGTCGGCGTTGCTGCATTCGTGGAGGGCAAAGCTGCCGCCCCGGTGGTGGCGGCAGCGGGAATCGAGGCAGCGCTCGGCGTGGCGCTCGCAACTCCCGCGTCATTGTACCTGTCATAGCGACCGCCGCCGACGCTCGCCGTCGGATCGATCGACGTCATGGGAGTCGAGGTCACCTCGGGCGTCATGGCCAACGAATTGTCGGCGGGCGTTGTTGCGGCGAGCGGAGAAAAGGCTGGGGATGAGCCGAGCGGCGAGGTGGCCGCAACTGGCGGCGTCGCATAACGATCGACCGGAGCGTAGCGGTCGTGGGGCTGATCCGCTGAAGTGGTCCCCGCGACCGCACCCGAGGCACTCGCCGCGGGAGTGTAGTTCTCATTCGAGTAGGGCGAACTCTGCGGCGCCATGGTGCTGGCCTGCGTTGCGGAGGTATCTGGCAAAGTGTTTGCCAGCGCTGTGATCGCGGTGGGGGTGGCGTCGGTGGTTTTCGAAGCGGGGCTCACGTAATCGGTGGACGCCGCCGATGGGTATTTGGCCGTGGGAGCCGAGGCGAGTGCGTCGCGCGAGGCGTCCGGCGTCGTCGGCCTGGTGTTGGCGGCGACCGCCGTGGAGGATGGCTCCATGGGTTCGAATTTCGACGACGGGAGATCGGGCGCGGAACGCGCCAGTGCCGAGGTCTCGGCTTTGTCTTTCGAACTCCACATGCTGGTCGGCTTCCACCACGCGAGCCGGGGGCGCTGCGAGTTGCAACCGGGCGTCAGGACCACGGCGACGATCGTGATTGCCAGCAGAAGTTGTTTCGATTCCATCGCTTGATTGCCTTCGCTATTTCGCTCGTGCATAGGGACGTGGATGTCCCCCTGAATAGTGGTGCGAACACACCAAACGGATCCCGCCGGAAGGTTCCGACAAGACCCCCGCTTCTCGGAAAATCGGCTCTCCCGATCGGTCAGATTTGGTCGAATAGGGGAGATTCTCCGATTTGCCCCGCCGCTTGCTAGCGTATGCCAGGTCAGGAGCAAGGCGGGGCGATTATAGAAGGCCTCCGGTTGGCGTCAACGCCGAAGTCCGCGACATGCTAGCGAGTTGGCGGTGCAGTCATCGTAGCATGGGCACATTTTGCTCGTACGGGATGTTCGGGATTGGCGCACACTCAGTAGTAGCACAGGATCGCAGCCCGTGCAGGAGTGGGGATTTGGCATCTCGAAGTGGCCCACTCTGTCTGGGGTTCAGCCGACAGAGACCGTCGGGCTACGATGGGCGTGACGATGGGACACGGATGAACACTGGTTGAACGGATCACCAAGGATCAGAAGGTGCCTGTCGCGAACGATGTTCCGCGAGGCGCTTTCCGATCCGTGATGATCCGTAACGA
>CAZYQQ010000107.1:0-18256 GCA_964650265.1 uncultured Planctomycetaceae bacterium | reverse complement strand
TCGGCGGGGGGAGTGATTTGGTCGGCCAAATCGGCAAGGAAGTTGTAGGGGATGTCCATCGCGTGGCCCTCGCATCGAACGTTCTCGTCCCCCGCATTGTAGCCGCGTGTCGTCCCTTCGTCAGCCTTCACTCCACCGGCACAAGTCGCGGAGCCCGCGGCGCTGCCACGAACTCGACCTGATGGATCAGAATCTCCGACTCGAAGGTCGAAGTGACGCCGGTCCCGCGGAATGTGCCTGTCACCGGCGCGGCCCCGGCGGGCGAGGGGGATGCGGCCACGGCGACATGCCGATCGGCCGTGGCCAGGCCCCGCGACGGATCGTAGCCCCGCCAGCCTCCACCCGGCACGTAGACTTCCGCCCAAGCGTGCAGTTCGTAGGGATCGGAGCCACCCACCGGGGCCTCGTAGCCGCTGACAAACCGCGCGGCGATGCCCAAATGGCGGCAGACGTCGATGAACAGCACGGCCAGGTCGCGGCAGGCCCCTTGCCGCTGGTTCCATGTCTGCTCGGCGGGCCAGGGGGGACCTTCGGCGCGATGAACGACCTCGATCCGCTCGTGGAGAATGTTGTTCAGCGCGCCCAGGAGGGGCATCAGCTCGCTCCTCCCGGTGTCGCGAACCCGGGCCGCCAACTGACCCAGCGGGCTGCCACACGACACCGGCTGGGTATCCCCCTTGAGGTAGGGCAGGAGCGGTCCCTGTTCGTCACCGTAATCGAGGGGGAGCCGGGTTCGCGAACGATCGAGCAGAAAGTCGTAGGGATTCTCGCGCAAGGTGCGGACGGTGGCCCGCGAGTGGATCGACAAGCTCGTCGAGGTGTCGTCCCACCAGGCATGGGTGACGGCGTTGCCTGCCGCATCGAGCGACGAGGAGAGTCCCGCTGGAGTCGGTTCGATGAGCAACTGGAAATCGAGCAGTTGCTGCGTCCCGTCGTGGCGCGGTTCGAACCGCAGCACATGGGGTTCGAGCCGCACGGGCTGCGAGAAGTGGTAGGTCGAGGTGTGGGAGATTTCAAGGTCCATGGTGGTGCGCGGCGAGGGAGGAGACCGGGAAAACGGGAGGTGAAGCTAGAAAACGCCCCTCATGATCGCCGCCCGTTCGAGCTTGGCGTTGAGTGGTTCCATCCAATCGAGTGGCATCTGACGCACGGAGTGTCGCAATCGGTCCTGCCACCATTCGGAAATCGAAATCAGATCGGCCTTGTGGTAACGGTGTTCGGTCAGTTGATGGGTTTCGCGGCGGAACATAATGACATCGATCGGAAAATCGACATCCGAGGCACTGATGCGAGTCGAATCGAACGCCAGGCAGCCGACCGTCAGGGCGAATTGCATCGAATCCTCGTATTGCAAGGTGCGATCGAGCACCGGTTTGCCATAACCCGAGGCGCCGATGATGTGGTACGGGGTCCCTTGTCCGATCTCGACCCAATTTCCCTCGGGGTAAATCACGTAGAGCCGATGCTCGCGATCTCCCGCGAGTTGACCTCCGATCAGCGTATGAATGTTGAACGCGAGGTCCGAACGCTCGAGGTATTCGCGGTCCTCGCGGGCAACGCGACGAATCTGCTCCGCGAAGATATTCGCGACGTGAAATAGCCGGCCATCCATCGGCACCTGTTCGGCGTCCATCAGCTCGTCGAAATAGGTGAGCGCTTTGTCCCGCACGGAGCGCAGCCCCGAGGTCATCAGGAACATGGCCGCGCCATCCGACTGGTAGAGCGAAACCTTCTTGGCCGTGATGCACTCGCTACCGCTCGTGACCCGCGTGTCGGCGATGCCGACCAATCCATCCTGCACCCGCATTCCTAAACAAAACGTCATGCCGCCCTTATCCTATCTGCTGAAACTGCTGTTGACTGAAGTGCTGCGGCAGCGAAGCTACCGGTCGTTGCGCGAAAAATACCTCGGAAATCGCCTCCCCCACGTCGTTCAATCGCTGTTGCAGATTATCGACAAATTCATGCAACCCGCGCTGAATGATCTCTTCGGCGGCGGCGTAGGCCAGTTCGGAGCGAAGCTGGCCCAGTTGTTGTTCGGGTCGATTGGCGAATCCTCCGATCGCCGATCCGCTGATGGCGTGCAGCGACTCGTTCGCCTTGGTCAGGCAGTAGAGTACCGCGCGAGGGAACTCGCGGTCGAGGACCAGAAAATCGACCACCGCCGAGGGCTCGATCTGGCCATGCCGCTGGCGGTACATTTCCAGGGCGCTGGCGGAGCGCAAGAGAGCCGACCACTGGATGTCGTCGTAGGGTGTCCCGACATCCTCGGCCGTCGGAAGCAGGATGAAGTATTTGACGTCGAGGATTCGCGAAGTCTTGTCGGCGCGCTCGATCGACCTTCCTAGCCGGCAAAAGTGCCACGCCTCGCCGTGGGTCATGGTGGCGTCGGTCACCCCCATGAACTGTTGCCCCGACACCCGGATCTGGTCGAAGAACTCGTACGAGTCCTCGATCGCCGCCTGCTCGGCCCTGGTTTCGGTCATCAGCAAGTAGAACCGATTGATGTGCTCCCACATTTCGGACGAAATACTTTCGCGAACGGCGCGGGCGTTTTCGCGCGCCATCCGCAGGCAGGACATGATGGAATTGGGGTTATCGCGATCGAAGGTCAGGAACTTGATGACATGGTGCTTGCTGGCGACGTCGTAGCGGGAGGAAAATCGCTCGTGATCGCCACTGGTCACGACCAGGGGAGTCCATTGGTGGCCCGCATCCCCCGGTAGGTCGAGACTGAGATTGAGATTGACCGCAATGAATCGCGCAACATTCTCGGCCCGCTCGATATAGCGGCTCATCCAGTAGATGGAATCGGCGACCCGGCTCAACATGGTTCAGCTCCCGGTCCCTTCGTCGGAAAGGACCCACGTATCCTTGCTGCCACCTCCCTGCGACGAATTGACCACCAGCGATCCCTTGCGGAGGGCTACCCGGGTGAGCCCCCCCGGCAGGACAAAAATCTCGCGTCCGAAGAGGACGAAGGGTCGCAAGTCGACATGCCGGCCTTCCATGCCATCGTCGGTGAGGACCGGCACGCGCGAGAGGTTGAGGGTGGGCTGAGCGATATAGTTGCGGGGGTTGGCGCGAATGAGAGCGGCGAATTGCTCGCGTTCGGCCTTTGTCGACTTGGGTCCGATCAACATGCCGTAGCCGCCCGACTCGTTGGCTGGTTTGACCACCAGTTGATCGAGATTGGCGAGCACGTGGTTGCGCTGCGCGGGCTCCCAGCAGACAAAGGTCTCGACGTTGGGCAGGATCGGCTCCTCCTTCATGTAGTAGCGAATGATTTGGGGGACGTAGGCGTACACCACCTTGTCGTCGCCGACCCCGGCTCCCGGCGCGTTGGCAATCGCCACGCGACCCTGACGATAAACGTTCATCAGCCCAGGCACGCCGAGCATCGAATCGGGGTTGAACGCCTTGGGGTCGAGAAAGTCGTCGTCGATGCGACGATAGATGACGTCGACTCGCTCGAAGCCACGGGTCGTGCGCATGTAGACATAGTCGTCCATGACGACCAGATCACGCCCCTCCACCAACGGGATGCCCATTTGCTGGGCCAGGTAGGAATGCTCGAAATAGGCGGAATTGAAAGCTCCAGGGGTCAGCAGCACGACATTGGGCTCGACGACCCGATCTTGCATGAGGGCCTGCATGGCGCTCAGCAACTGGCTGCAGTAGTCGTCGACCGGTCGAACCCGTGCCTGTTCGAAGACCTGCGGAAAGGTTTGCTTCATGAGCTGCCGATTCTGCAGCACGTACGACACCCCCGAGGGACAGCGAAGGTTGTCTTCGAGCACATGGAATTGACCGCCGCGGTCGCGCACAAGATCGACCCCGGTAATGTGACACCACACCCGCATGGGGGGCCGCAGGCCCATGCACTGCTGACGCAAGGTCGCACAGGTTTGGACCACGAATTCCGGGACGACGCCGTCGCGGACGATTCGCTGCTGGTGATAAATGTCGGTGATGAACATGTTGAGCGCGATGATCCGCTGCTTCAATCCGCGCTCGATCCATTGCCATTGGCTCGCTTCGATGATGCGGGGGCAGATGTCGAACGGGATAATCCGTTCGGACCCTTCCTCGTCGCCGTAGACGCTGAAAGTGATTCCCAGCCGCCGCATCGATCGCTCGGCCGCGTACTGACGGCGGCGCAACTCGTCGCAATCGAGCTGGCAGAGTCGTTCGTTGAGCGCGCGATAGTGCCCGCGAGGGGTTACGAGCTCGTCGAACATCTCGTCGTAGAAGTCGCCGACCTCGTAGTTTTCGAAACCGCTGGGAAGAGGTATCGACGTTGGCAACGTTGAAGTTCGCGATGCGAGCGCAGTACGTTTGGCTGACGTTGGCATGAGATAATTGAACCACAAGTTGGGCTGCCAGGGCAGATCATTTCCCATGCCGCCACTCCCCCCTGGGGAAGCTCATGTGCGTCATGGCCCCCAAACCTCGGCAGCAAGGCCAATAGGAACAGCGAAACCCGAGTGCAACTAGGACCCCACCGCAAACCCCATGCCGGGTGACTTGGGGCTGGAAACAAAGGGTTTTGCAGGGAGCGAGTGCCCGCGAGGCGGCGATTGCAGGCACGCCCTGCCCATGGAACGGGCACCGGGCCAGCAGGGGCTAGTCGCTAATAACTTCCGTCGGCGGGCTGGAACGACTGGCATGAGCCGCGCGACCGAGCCGTAGTTCCGTGAGCAGCGGCAGATGGTCCGACGCCACCCGGGTGAGTTGCGACCGGAGGACTTCCACCTTGGCCGCCTCGATTTCCTCGCTCACAAAAACATAGTCGAGCCGCCGCCAGGGATAGTTGCCGGGCCAGGTCGACTTGGGCCGCCGCTGGGTCACTAGGAGTTGGGTGTCGTGCAGCGTGGTACAAATCCGCTTGTAGGTCGATGAGCCAGGGGGCATGTTGAAGTCGCCGCACAAGATTCGTGGCCCATCGCAGGTGCCGCGGCCCAACCACTCTGCTCCCAATAGCGCCTCGACCTGAAGCTCCCGCTCCTGCCGCAACAGGCCGAGGTGAGTGTTGACCAGGTGGAGAGAGGTCCCTCCGAGGTCGACCTCCACCAGGATCGCTCCCCGCGACTCGACATGCTTGCGCCGCGTGACGGTGGGGAGGACGCCGGCGTGAATCAGTTCGAGCGGATAGCGGCTGAGGATCGCATTGCCATAACGTTCCTCCTCCACCTCCCACGCCGCATGGAAGTGGTGTTCCATCTCAAGTTCATGGGCGATGAGATGGGCCTGGTCGTAGCGGCCACTCGTCCGCCGGCCGACATCGACCTCTTGCAACGCGACAATATCGGCCCCACACCGCGCAATGACCCGGGCGATCCGCCGAGGGGAGAGTTTGCCGTCGAGTCCGATGCAACTATGGACGTTGTAGGTGAGGATGCGGAGGGGCTGGAGCACCGGGCGCGGGAGTGAAGCGGGTCTTTCGCGTGGCGCTGGTTCACGAAGTTGGATTCGCGGCTGCCGCTGCTCCGCTGGGAGACGATACCGTGGATGGAGGATCTCGAACGCCAGTTTCCGAAGGTCCTCGGGACGCAGGTATTCCTTGTCGATGCGCACCTCTGAGGGGAGCAGGGCAAAAGCCCGCGTCTCTTCGATACCGGGACCGGCATGGGCCCCCCGTTCGCGAGGAAAGCTCACCGACCTACCGGTGGGGTTCCAGCCGCAGATCACCAACTCGCCCGCGTCGGGATGCTCAAGCAAGGCCAGAAAGTCGCGGGTCACTTCCTCGAGGAAGGGATGATCCTCTCCGAAGACCCGCGCGGCATCGCAGGGAAGTTCGAATCGTCCCGTGGAATTCCACGCGAGGACCTTTCCGTCATGGCGGGCCACCACGGTGGGGATTTGCCCCTGGTGAATCAGATCGTGCGCCATTTGGCTAAGCCGCTCTTCGCCGAGAGGGAAGGGAAGGGGAGGCAGATAGATTTGCCCCAGGGGGCCCATCGCGGCGACGGCGAGCCGGTTTCCCCCAGGAGTCCGCCGCTCCCCATGAAGTTGCAAAGTCCCCAACGGGCCAGGGCCCAGCCACTGCGATCGTTGATGCTCTTCGCTGTGGATGGTCTCGGATGGAAGGCGGAAGGATGAAGGAGGAAGGATGAAATCCGATCGCTGATGCTCTTTGCCGTGGATGGTGTCGTGGCTTGGAGATTCCCCCGGTGCGTCCCAACCGAGCTCGTTCAAATGAGGTTCGAGGATGTCGACTACGGCCTGGTCGATCGTGTTGCCGGTGAGGCGGACATAGGAGACCACCTCTTCCTGACCATGATCGGCGTAGATCCACACAACATAGTCGCGGTGTCGCGACTGGTGGGCCGCCTTGGCGATCCGCTCGATCGTCTTGTCGATACCACGCAGCGACCAATGGGCGAATGCCGAGGCGGGGCCACGTCGGTGGGCCTGTTCGTCGTAGCCAATCAGGTTGCAGTGAACCACCGGCAAACCACGGGTGACGTCGATGCTCGTGCCGATCAGGATCAACTCCCTAAGCAGCACGCAAACACCGACCCGAGTCGGAATGAACTTAAGCTCATTCCAGAAACTATGCCCCGCGAGCAGCCCACGGAAGAAGTCGACGATCGCCAGCACCAGTTCGATCGCCAACAGCCCGGCGACGCGCAGCATCGAAGGGAAGTGCATCAGGAAAAACGCGGCCAGTGTGAAGGGATTGGCCGCCCGGAGGAAGTTCCCCCACCCGAGCGTCACCGAGCAGAAGTGAGGTTCGGCCGCTCCCCCCGAGTAGATGTTGCCATAGGCACTGCCATCCTGCAGCAACCCTTCGCCGACGGTGGCGAGCCGTTTTTGGACTTCGAGGGCCGCCTGTTGGTCGAGCATCCGTACGATGTCGCTCGACCCATGGTCGCGGAAACTGAAGCCGGGAACCGCCCCACGAACCCCGTAGAAGAGTTCTCCCTGCACTGCGGGTGTGCTCGATGGCAGACCCGAGTAGAGCGTGTGGAGCTTGTACCCCTCGCGTTCCAGCAGCCGCTTGAGGTATGGCATCGAGCGATGGTCGAGAGCCCGGAGGAGCTCGGTTTGTGCCAGACCATCGATCTGGATCATCACCAGGCCTGGGGTGATTTCCGTCCCATGGCTGCGGGGGAGTTGGAGCAGGTTCGTGGCCCATTCGTTGCGGCTAAGTGCCCGCGCCGCACGTCGCCAGTAGCGGCGAATCCAGCGAACGAAGGGCATCTTGACGAGAAATTCCCCCTGCATCGCCATGCTGGCCGCCGAGGCACGGTTTTCCCACAGGCGATACTCCTTTTCGATCAGGTTGAGGATCGATTCCCAGGGATAGAGATTGGCGACCTCCTCGCGCGGCTGCTGGCCCCGGTCGACTCCGGTCGCCGACTCGTAGAGGGCTAGCGCCTTCTCGACGCAGCGGTCGGTGGAAAACTCTTCCGCCGTGGCGGTCGCCATCCTGTCGAGCTTCGCTTTGTCCCGGTGATTGGCTACCCAGCCAACGGCCTCGGCGAATCCCTTCGAGTCGGCATTCGGCAGGAGCCGCCCATTGACCTGGTCGACGACGACCTCACGCGCGCCGGGGGCGTCGATCGCCACCACCGGTGCCGCGGCAGCCATTGCCTCCACCAGCACCATCCCTTGCGTCTCGCTGGTCGAGGCAAAGGCGAAGACATCCATCGCATGGTAGGCATCCACCAGGTCCTGCCCTTGCTGCGAGCCAACCATTTTCAGACGGCTTGAAAGGCGTGCGCGATGGAAGAGCGTCTCGATCTCCTCGGCGCTCGGCCCACTTCCAACCACCAGGAACCAGGCGGTGGGATTCCGCTTGAGCGCGAGGATCACGCTCTTGGCAAGCAGGGTGAGATTCTTCTCGGGGGCGAGGCGACCGACATGCCCGATGACGAAGGCCTCGGGAGGAATGTTCCACTTCCGGCGGGCCCGTCCCCCATGCCCTTTGGCGTAGCGCGCGATATCGACACCGGTCGGGACGACCGCGATCGGCGTTTCAACACCGCGCCGCCGCAGGATGCTCGCAATGCTTTCACTGGGGGCGATCACCCGGTCGCACAAGTTGGCGTAATGGGTTGCTAGTTCGATCACGAACCTCCGCATGGCGGGCGAGTCACCCGGCACATAGTGGGTGTACCGTTCGTACATCGTGTGGTGGGTAAACACCAGCGGAATATTCCGCAGGGTCGCGATCCGCAGCGCCGTGTCCCCGAGGAGAAACGGGTGATGAGAGTGGACGATATCGGGCTCGAAATCGGCAATCGCCGGTGCCAAGAATCCCGGGATGGGAATCCGGACCGAAAAGTCGCTCCCATTGAACTGCTGAATCGCCGGCACCCGGATCACCCCCTCCTCGCGCTCGGGCATGTCGGGAAACTCGGGAGCGACCACCAGCACTTCATGCCCGCGGCGACGATACTCCTCCGTGAAGGTTTCGACCGAGCGGGCCACCCCCCCGACATGGGGCAGGTAGGTGTTGGTCATCATGACGATACGCATACGACTGGCAGCCTGGCGGAAAATGGATGCGAGAGCGAATCTCGGGCCACACCCATTGTACGCGGGAAGATGCCTCGCGACTCGCCACATCGCCGACAGGTTATCACCCCCCTGGAGAGGAAACCATGACGGCCGTGGATTGAGGAAGCGGGGAGTTGGCAGTCGGCAGAACGGGTGACGTTAACGATGGGACACGGATAAACACTGGTCTAAGCGGATCACCACGGATCAGAGGGTGCCTTGTTAACAGCGAGCGAAAAAGGGGACTTTCTACTTTTGCGGCCAATGGCGCGGCAATCAACTTGCGCGCCACTCCCCAAAAGTTGAATGTCCCCTTTTTTGCGGACCATCATCAAAAAACCTTGGAGTGAATGAGCAGGAAGAATAGGACGCGGATGTTCAGGATCGGGCAGGATCATCAGGATCATCAGGATCATCAGGATTTGGACGTTGGAGTGGTACGTTTTGTTTTGGGTTCAGCCGACGGAGACCGTCGGCCTACGATGGGGGCTGTTCGAGTTTTTTCTTTTTTCGACAAAACACGATTTTCGTCGAAAAAGTCGCCTTATTTTTCGACGACTCGATTAGCGCTCACTCTATGAATTAGGGGATTGTCGCGAGGCCATGGGCAAAAAACCTTTCGCTTTTGACTTTTGCTCCCCCAGATCTTTGAGTGTCGGATCCGCGAAAAGGGGACATTCAACTTTTTGGAGTCGGCGCGCAACTTGAGCGTTGAGCGACTTCTCCAAAAAGTAGAACGTCCCCTTTTCGCTCGCTGTCCACAAGGCGCTTTCTGATCCGTGGTGATCCGCTTAGACCAGTGTTTATCCGTGTCCCATCGTTAACGTCATCTCATCTATCGAACCCAAATTTTGAACGGGCAAATGTGCCCATTCTACGGACCTACCAACTGCCAACTTCCTGACAATCGTGCCGAATCCTGAACATCCGCGTTCTATTCTTCCTGCTCACAAACTCCGGGATTTATAGAACATTTGTTCACTTTTTCGGAATTTACCAAGTGGGGTGCCCAATTCCTAGCGCAAAATCCAAAAAATGTCGAAAATTGCGCCACACAAGGGGTTTTTGGGCGATTTCCAAATCGTCCGAGGTGCTGACCCGCTTTGCCGATGGTGGGCCGCGTCCGCGCTGCTTGCGACTTGGAAAGTCGCACCACACTGCGCCGTCACAACTGGCCAGTCCCAAATTTTGCCGCAATTGTTGAGTGCCTGGCCTTGTCTTAGTCGCAGGTGTCGGCGGAGGGATGGTCCCCAGTGGCTACGACTTGCCGGGGCTGGGGCTTGCCGTGATCGTCGATTTCCGGCAAAAGTGGTGGTCGTGGAGAGATGACAATCCGACGGTCACCATCGCGAGGGTTCCACGTTCGATGCGCGAATATCAATATTTCGCTTTCCGCGCCGTCGACGGGCCGGTAAGTAGCGCCAATCTCAAGTACATGCGACGGCAGTCGACGCGGGCGGAGATCACCCCCTGGTCGTTCGACAACGAGTATCACTTTGGCGACTTCTCTGGTAATACCCTCGAGATGTTGCAACGGGGATATGACATCCATCTGCACTTTGCAATCTACGGTACGCTCAAGCTGATGTTCTACCTCCCGCGCGGGCTTCCCGATCAGAAGCAGGCGAAGCCTTACCTCGAGCAGGGGGCGCTCGACTATGCTGCCAATAAAAAGAAGGGGGGCGGGATTCTCACGATCGATCCCTATTATGAACCATTCGACGACCGCTGGGACGACGATTGGGATACGATGCTCAACAGCCTGGCTCCCCTCCGCGACGAACTGATGGGGGGGATTTGCGACCACTTTATATTGCCAGTCTCGCGGTTCGCACCGACGACGACCATGACCCGGAGGAAGAATTGGAGGGCCCGGTGCCGGCGGGACTCGACAAGCTCACTCCGGCGCAGCGGAGTCTGGCGAATTGCTACAATCTCGACAAGGATCTGCTGACGGTCGCGGCGCGCAAGAGTCCCCCGCTGCCAGCCGGTGGGGAACAGGGAGCGCCCAACAAGTGGATTGCCAGTTTGCCAGTGGCCAAGAAAAACGAGTGGCTCACTAAGTGCCTGTCGCAGGATGCCGCCGAGGTCCGGCGCGAGATGCTGGCGGAGTATTCTGCCCAACAAGTTCCCAGGGAGTGGCCGACGGCTCCGGCGGAGCGAACCATTGCCATGCTCCGGGAAGAGGCCGATGTCTTGCGTGACAGAGGCTATCGCAAGCGGGCTGCCGCGGAAGAAGCGAAGCAGAAGAAGCAGCTCGCTAAAATGGCTAACAATCCCGAATCGTTCCTGAAGCAAGTCGACAAGCTAGTCGCCCAGCAGTCAGTCGCGGCGTACCGGGAGGCAAGCAAGTTGCTTCACGAATTGCAAGACGCCCTGCGAGAGAAGGGACAAAACGCGATGGTTGAAGCGCATGCCCGGCGATTGACAGAGAAGTACCCGACACGCACGCGTTTGCTTTCCGAACTTCGGAGGGAGGGGATTTTGAAGAAGTAAAGCGGCTGTCGGGTGGGAGGATGGCAGGGCCGATGGTCGCAGTTTCTTGACATTTCGCTCAGGCATGCGATAATCCGTGCAAGCTGCCCCGGAAACACGGCAGGGTGTGATTTGCACCTCGTCCGTGAGTTTGTAAATGGCGGTTGATCGATGGTCGACCGTAATTGTGGAAAACTCGTCGTAGGCAGGACACCAGATGGTGGTCGGGAGCATTTTGTCTCTATTGATCCCGTTACTGTTGTGGGTCCGTTTGGCTCTTTTCTCATCCAGTTGGTACACCGGGGCCACTTGAGATGCCCCGCAAGTGTGTGCCACGTGGTCGCTTGCACTAAACTCGAAAGGAAGGCCGCCGTGAGAATTTCGGTTCTGGAAGCCATTCGTGAGGGACTATGGGATTTCGAACCGTGTGAACTCGAACGCGGGCAGTACGCCGCGACCAAGGCGATGCCCGGGACGCGCGAAAAGCTCGACGTGCTGGCACTCCGAGCCGCGCAGGGTCTGCCGCTGTGGCATAGCGACGATCGGCTCGAATACGACGATGGTTTCGACCGTCCGTTGCCTCGTTAAAGGCTGGCTCGCGAGCGATTCGTCCGTCTCGCGAGGCACCGATTTTGCACCTCGCTTCGCACGATCCTCCCCGCCGCCGCTGGAATCAAACGGCCAGGTGCTGTTAGGATGACACGACCGGCCGCGCCCGCGCCGGGCAGACTTCACTACCCTCTCTCGGAGAAGTGTACGGCGATGCCCCAATTTACGATGTCAGTCCCTCACTCGGAAGGAAAAGAGGCCACCACCGAGCGACTCAAGGGCTATCTGCAGAAGGTCGAGGAGCACTATGGCGGTCAGGTGAGCAATCTCCAGCAATCCTGGACCGACAGCCAGCTCGACTTCGCCTTCAGTACCTACGGCATCAAGGTCGACGGCAACATGGTGGTCGACGACGAGCAGGTCAACGTGACCTGCAATCTGCCGCTGGCCGCCATGATGTTCAAGGGGAAGATCGAAAGCGGGCTGAAGGAGCAACTCGTCAAGCTGCTGAAGTAGCTGGCCGCACGCGCGACGGGATCGATAACGCCGCTGAGAACCATGTGATCGTGCGTTCGGTCGGCGATACCACGGGAAACTGAAAGTGGCAACTTCAATTGAAATAATCTACTTCAAATGAAACTGGTGACTTCAATTGCCCCCCGCCGGCCCCCCCATGTGGCCAGTTCCAGCTTTTATGGCGCAGTTGGGAGCTGGCAGCAAGGTCTTCGCTTGACGATGGGACACGGAGGAACACTGGTCCCGGCGGATCACCACGGATCGGAAGGGTGCCGATCGTGAACCGTTTTCCGCCAGGCGCTTTCTGATCCGTGGTGATCCGGACGGATCCGCTTTGATCCGTGGCCTATTTCGTGACGCTAGGACTCCGGGGACTCACGCCACCCGGCTCTGAATGGGGGGGCGGGTTGTAGGAAAAGCTAAGTTGGCCCCCAGTCACTCGGCGGGTGACACGCGGACCGCTCCATCCGTTACGTCGATAGCGACCCCAGCCGCCTTGCCAATCTCGGCAAAAAGTCCGTCCACCGGGACTTCGCTCACCGAGAAGCTGACCCGTGAGGCGAGCTTTTGGCTGCCGAGTTCTGGTGAGAGTTCGAGCTTGAGACCAAGCTTCTCCGTCAATTGCCGCAGCAGTCCCTCGAGTGGTTGCTCGCGAATGGTCAAAGAGTAGACCTGAGTCTCACCCGGACGCGCCGGGCGCTCGCGCTGCGGCTTGGCCTGAGGTCGATCGACCAGTTGCTCATGCTGTTCGACCCGGGCGACCAGATAGGTCGACCCCTGCTTGACGTGGCTCGTCGCCGACTTGTCGTTGGCGACAATCTTGCCCAAGCGGTCCGATTGTGTTGCTCGCGGTACTCGTCGTTCGACCACCACCGGCCGCGCGATCGGCACGACCTCGAGCGTGGCCCCCTCGGTATCAAGCCGCCAGGTCAGATCGAACCCCGCCAGCAGCAGGGTGAGTTGGTCCGCGGGGGCCATCGCGGGAAGCTCGCAGGCGGGCCAGATGTCGTGGGGAATTGCCTCCAGATTCTTCGCCCGAACTCCCAGCGTGCCCGCCAAACGCTCGACAACACTCCGCGGCTCGGACAATCGCTTGAGTGCGAGGGGTTGAGGGCGGAGCCATGCTTGCCGCTTGTCGGCCGGCAACTCGGTAAGCCGCTCGCGCGCCAGGGCGCGCAACGTGCGTAGCTCGGCTGTCTGGGGCGCGGGGCCGAAATAAACGACGGGACCGTAGGCCACCCAGGCAAGCCCGGTCTCGGCGGCAATCTGATCGCACACCTCGCCTAAGGGGGCTTGGGAGACATCCAAAGCGATCGGTTGCCCCGGATCGGCTCGGCGGTCGATCCAGAGGGCCAGTTTGTGGGTCGAAGCAATCCGCTGTGCGGCGTTTCTCAGCGGCACCCCCTGCCACGCCAACGTGACGGGGCTCTCCAGGCGACGTGCAAGCTCGGGGCTGCGGCCAAAGAATTCGCTGTCGCTCAGTTCCTGGGCATCGGCCAGACTGGCAAGGAGTACCAGGCAGGCCGCGATTGCGGCCACGCGGGGGCGACTTTTCGGCTGCGATGGGGGGCGAGCCATAATCCGCTCGATTGCCAGAAATGGTCACTCTGGTGCATACCTGTGCGCCAGCTTGCGGAGGAGCACCGCCGGAAAAGAATTTTGCTAATTCTCATTATTGTAATTAACGGGTCGGCCCAGGGGAAGTCATTTGAAATAACGGGCATTCTTCTCCTGCTGGCGGCAACTTTTTGATTGTACGGATTGCGACGGTGATTAAACTCGAATTCATACCGAGTGGATGGAACGCTCCTTGGGACACACCCCCTGCGGCGAGCCGGAAGCCTTGCGTTGGGGCCCCAGTTCCGCCTTTGTGAAACCGCACCCTCAGCCAGTCGACTGGAGTATCCACCGTGGATCGCCAAACCTCCCGCAACCCGGTGCTCGTCCGGTTCTATCACGAGTACCTCGACAACCAGGACTCCGCCCTGTTTGTCAAAGACGTGGCGCGGCGCTACTCGTGTGCCACGCTCGCGCGGATCCTTGAAGAGGGAGATCGCATCGCCCGCCGCGGCTCGGCGCTCGCGTTGGGATTCATGGCCGACTACAGCTACAACGCCGTGATGGGGCGCGCGCTGGTCGACCGCGACCGCGGGGTTCGTACGATCGCCGAGAATGGCATCCGCGAAATCTGGTGCCGTGTCGGCAGCCGCGAACAACGGCTCGCCTTGCGGACTGTCATCCGTCTGAATCACACCCGCCGTTACGAGGAGGCCGTGGCAGTGGCGGGCGGTCTGATTCACGAGTCCCCTTGGATCGCCGAAGCCTGGTGCCAGCGGGGGACGGCCTACTATCACATCGGTCAGTACGAAGCCTCGATCCGCGATTGCCATCAGGCGCTCGAGATCAACCCTTATCACTTCACGGCGTCGGCCGGCATGGGGCAGTGTTATCTGTTACAGGACGACCCCGCCTCGGCCCTCGAGGCTTTCCGCCGCGCGCTACGGCTCAATCCCGGCATGGAGGAAGTCCGTGCCCAGGTGATTCAGTTGCAGCGGTCGATCAAAGGCGAGAACTGAACGCGGTCGGCCCGGCTAACGCACGACGCGCGTCGGCTGGCCACTCATCGCTTGGCGGACCTCGTTCGAGTAGAGGTCGCACTTCTGCCAGAACTGCATCATGGTCTCCTTGCTGGAGAACATGTAGACCTGTCCATTGTATTCCAGGGCAAACTCACGCAGTCCCTGCTCGGCCCGCTTCTCGTCGATCGCCAGCACCGGATCAACTCCCGACAGGGCAGGGGCGTAGGCGTCAGGGGTACGCAGGAACTGGTCACGCAACTCCTGGCTGGCAAAGAGGTAAGTCCGCCCACGATGAATCGCTCCCCATTCAACCTTGCCTTTTTCCCACTTCTGGTGAGGGGGTGGAAGCCGCACGGACACAGGGCAGAAGCCATCGAAACCAAGCGGCGGCGCCCCCGCCGGCAACTTGATGCTCTCAGCCTCAGTCGCGGCATCTTGCGCGCCATCCGTCGTGGCAACTTGCCCCTGCGCCCCAGCGGCGTCCGGCATGCTGACGACATATTGGTTTTCGGTGATTGTCGGCGGCGCTGGCGGAGTGGCTGCCACTGCGGCGGCGGGTGCCTGAGTCCCAGGCTGTGGCGTTGTCGAACCCGCTTGCGTGGCCGACATCTGGCTCCCGGCGAACGGATTCAACGTGGTCGTATTCGGTAGCGCGGTCCGTGGGTCGACCAGCGGGTTCTGTTGACCAGCCGGCAATCTCAGGTTGGCGTAGGCACCCTCGATGGGCAGCGTCTCGGGACTCGACATCGGCGACCTTTGGAATTCCCGTTGCTTTTGATGAGCATACCCCTGGGCAAGTTGCCCCACCTTGCTGACATAGGCCATCGGCGTCCTGGGGGGGGTGAACTTATCGAGCACTTGCCCCTCGGGGGTGATCACGACGTCGGTCGGCATCTGGACGATGCCAAACCGCTCGCAGGTGGCGGGGAACTCGTCGGTGTTGAGTTTCACCGGGATATAGCTAGTGTGGACCACCTGGGCCACCGCGGGCTGGTTGTACACCGTTGCGTCCAGCGCCGCGCAGGGGGCACACCACGGAGCGGTGAAGTGGACCAACAGCAGCTTCTTCTCCTTTTCCGCAATCGCCCGGGCCTCGTCGAGGTCGAGTTGCCAACGGACTCCGGTCACGGGGGGCTCGGCCAGTGCCGGCGCGGCCGCTGCGACGCAAAGGAGTAGGGCGACAAGGCGAATGGGATAAGTTGACATCGAATTCTCCGTCCCTGGAGTGCATGACCGCTGGAGAGCGGGCGTGCGACAGATGCGCATGGACCAACGCGGCGTCGGTCGTCCACACTCCTCTATCGGCCATTGGGGACCACCGGCTTGCGGAAGCTGTAGTGGTTTTTCCGCAAGCGCCGCAAGGGCAACTCCCATCGCCTCGCTGGCATGTGAGCCGTTAAGATGCAGGTCGCCGGATGCTGTCAGCGCTGGCACTGCTGTCATGCTTTCCCATTGCCCAGGAGTGTTTCCATGCCTCGTCCGATCACCCTCACCGGCGACAAGTCCATCCAACTGGCCGACCTCGACCCCCGGGCTATCGATGGCAAATGGGACAAGGACGATGCGGTCGAGCAAATCGAGCGCAACACCGAAAAGTCCCGCGACCTTGCCTACCGACTCTACGCCGAGAACAGCCGCGCCGTGCTGCTGGTCCTCCAGGGGATGGACACCGCGGGCAAGGATGGCACGATCCGCACCGTGATGACCGGCATCAACCCGCAAAGCTGTCAGGTCGTCCCCTTCAAGCAGCCGAGCTCGGAGGAACTCGACCACGATTTCCTGTGGCGCGTCCACAAGGCGGTGCCACGAAAAGGGAACATCGGCATCTTCAACCGTTCCCACTACGAGGACGTGCTCGTGGTGCGGGTTCACAACCTGGTCCCCGAATCGGTCTGGCGACCGCGCTACGAGCGGATCAACGATTTCGAGCGCCTGCTCGTCGAGGGGCAGGTGACCCTCGTCAAGTGCTTCCTCCACATCAGCCGCGACGAGCAGCGCGAGCGGCTGCAAGCCCGGCTCGACGATCCCGACAAGCGATGGAAGTTCAACAAAGGGGACCTTACCGAACGGAAGCTGTGGGACGACTATCAGGCCGCCTACGAGGAGCTGCTCAATCGCTGTAGCACCCCGCACGCCCCCTGGCACGTCATTCCGTCCGATCGCAAGTGGTATCGCAACCTGGTAGTCAGCCAGCTTCTGCTCGACACCCTCGAGCGACTCGGCCCTCAATTTCCCAAGGCAGAGGAGGGACTCGATGGGATTGTCGTCGAGTAACGCCCAGCAGGGCAGGCTTCCGCCTGCCACAACTCAGGGGGCCATCCTTCATCCTTCATCCTTCCCTGCCCCCTCCTCCACCGGCGGCTCGTCCGCCTTCTCCAGCCACTCGAGCTCCGCCAGGAACAACCCGCCACGCCCCCAGCCAGCCCTGGTGACGTACCACTTGTCGTCGGGCAGTTCGACCACCTCGGCACAGTGGCCCCCCACCTGGCCGATCTTGTCCTTCTCCTCCCACAGGTCGGGAGTCCGGCTGCGGTAGACGGCCGTCATGTCGTACGGGGGATTCATGCAGACGAACAGGTAGTGCCAGCCGTTGCGTGTCACGACGTACGGCGACTCGGTCGGGCCGCCCCATTTACCGATCCTCGAGTGAGTAAAGACCACTTTGGGATCGCCCCACTCGACGAGGTCGTCGCTGGTGACCTTCACCACGACATGGTTTCCCTCTTCAATCGGACGATTGGCCGTGTAATACATGACCCATTTGTCCCCCTCGCGGCGGACCATCGGGTCGCGTCCATCGAACCCGTCGATCACCATCGGGTTCTTCGGGTGGCGTGTCCAGTTGAAGAGGTCGGGGGAAGTTGCCAGATGGATGCGATACTTGAGGTTCGATTCCCCACCGGCACAGTAGTACATGTAATAGAGGCCATCGTGCTCTATGACGTGAGGCGCCCAGACGTGGACCTCCTTCCAAGGCTCTTCCCTCGCCACATGCAGCACCGGCGGCTCTTTCTTCCACGGCTGCTGCGTGAGCTTATCCGCTGTGGCATGGGCGAACATGATTTCTTGTATCGGCTTGGCCGGTTCCTCGCGAGTGATGCCGAACATGTGCCACTTGCCCGCTTTGTCCTGAATCAGGCAATGGTCGTTGATATACCAAGGCTCCTCTTCGCCCACGCTCGGGTCGTAGATGTGCTTGAACTCACCGACCTTGAAGTAATCGTTCGGGGGTGACAACTCGACTTCGAGCTTCACCTGGGCCAGGGCAGGGGAGGCAAAGAGCATCAAGCAAGCGACTAGCGTAAGCGAACTGGCAGCAATCGACTTCATCAGGTGACCCTCAGCATCAAGATCGAACAGGACAAACGCGACACGGCCATTTTAGCCGGGGCATCAGAGTGTAAGCAACTATGGCCCAGCCGTTCGGGGAGGGCACCAGTGGCCAGGTGCCACGGCGTTGGTAGCATGGGCACACCCCGCCCGTGCGAGTTTGACGGTAGCTTGGAATGACCAGTTGGGAGTTGGGAGACAGGCGGGATTCGCCACTCTGTACTGGGTACTCCGTACCTCGTATTGATCTCTGGTCTCCGACCTCCTCCCTCCTGGCACCGTTTTCGCGTTTTCGAGGG
>CAZYQQ010000106.1:1776-18259 GCA_964650265.1 uncultured Planctomycetaceae bacterium | reverse complement strand
CTAGCTAAAGCTAAGACACAACTGATCTTGCAATGACGTTTTGCAAAAGTCCAGTTATAAGCTACTTCTCGCCCCAATGGCCCCCCGTCCGCGAGTGTAGTCTTCGTGAGGCCCAGGTCGCATGTGGATTCTGATCGCACCCTAGGTGTTCGGAAGTCGCGATGAACACGCTAACCACCTCTCGCTGCGCTCCTCACGGTCACCCAGAGTTCCGCATCGCCTACGACGCGCCCGTCCCTCCACAGGACGTTGAGTGGCTAGCTGACATCTTGGCTGGTTCAGTTGAACGAGGCAGCCGCTTTCAAAATGGCGAGACAATCGAACTGGGGTCAATCTTCCTGCGCGTGACCCTTGAAGACGACCTGTTGATTGTCCAGGAGCCCGACTTTTGCCGTATGCGATCACCTGGGTGAACGGCGTGACGCAGTCCTTGCGGTTGCAACGCCTCCAGAAGGATATCGCCGAGAGCGTCCAATTGGGCACCCTCGCCGATTACCCCGCGATTCGTCATGGACTCATCGTTGGTACCGATTTGGATCAAACGTCTCACGAGTTTGTAATGGAGCGATTTGATGGCAACGAGAACTATAGCGGCTGGTTTGTTGGTCGCCTCGATACTTCTCTCGACTACAATCAGCCGCAGTCGCTCACCCACATGTCGGTCTACGAGTTCCTGCTTGGTTGGCCCCAACTCGGCGGGTTCCTCGGCTTACCGACGAGCTCGTATCTGGAACTCAAGCCCCAAACTCTACGTATTCAACATCTCGGTAACTTGCTGGAAGTGGCCCCCGGTAGTTTTCTCGATCGCAAAGGGTTTTGACGGCGAGCCTTTATCGGAGCCAGCAGGTGCCTCACATGTTGGACTGGCATTTCCAACTTCCCCAACTCCCCACCCCCCTTAACAAAATCCCTCCTCCACCAAAGGGGTCGCGGGCTACCGCTTGGGTTTTGTTTGCTCGTGACCCCACCACACGTTATCATGCAGCCGAGCCAGGCAACAGCACCCAATGTCCGACGAGCACCCATGAACACATTACGACGTCTTCTTGCCTACGTTCCTTGCGCGGTCCTGGCGATCATCGCCTCGGAGGCGACGGGCCAGGTCCTCTATTCTCAAAACTTCGATACCGACGACACCGCGAACTGGACCGTGAATGATGGGCCTACCGACGAGCTGGCAGACTTCTTCTTCGACTACAGTAACGTCGGGGTTCCCTCGGCCCCGAATTCGGGTGGCACCACCCGCGGCATGAAGCTCCAGGCGAATCTGTTCAATGCGGTCTTCGGTGGGTTCAGTGTTTCGCCAACAGGTAGGACGTTCGCGGGTGACTACAAGCTGACGTTCGACCTCTGGCACAATTACATCGGGAGTGAGAGCGCGGGGATTAGTGCCATTGGCACGACTTCGGGCTCGACCATGCTCTCAACGTTCGGCATCGAGACTTCCGGGTTCAGTGCCAACCGTGCTGGTTTCGCCGATTCGGTTTTCTTTGCGACGACCGGCGACGTCAGTGGGTCGGCGTTTCGCGGCTATTCGGTCGAGCGAAGTATCAGCTATCAACTCCCCTACCTCGACACGGATGTCGATGGCCAGGGCCAACTCATCGATTCGCACGCCACGCATCACGCGGGAACACGCTCCAACAATCCGGCGAGCACGGGTGGGGCCGGCCAGTTGTACGTCGATACCTTCCCCAGTGTCGCCGTTCCGGCAGCTCAAACGGCTCTGTTTCCTGAAACGCAATATGGCTCGACTGTGGCCGGCTCGGTGGGGTTTGCCTGGCACGAAGTCGAAATCGCCAAGGTGGGGAATATCGTGACTTGGCGCATGAACGACGCCCTCTTGATGACCGTCGACATGACGCATTTCACCACGCCGACGGCGGGTTCGAACATCCTGTTCGGGCATAGTGACGTGAATGCCGGGGTCAGCACCGATCCGTATTACCCACATGTGGCGTTCACATTGATCGACAACGTTGAGGTGACACGCCTCACAAGCGCCGCTTCGGGTGACTACAACGGCGACGGCATGATCGACGCGGCCGATTACCTGGTCTGGCGGAACTCCCTCGACTCTACCACTGATCTCGCAGCCGATGGAAATGGCAATGGGGTGATTGACGGCGGGGACTACACCATCTGGAAATCCAAGTTTATTGAAGACGCGACTCCGGGTGGTTTGCAAACCGCCGCGATTCCCGAGCCCGCGAGCCTCGCACTACTTGCATTGGCGATTGGGGGGGCTGTTCTTGTGTCGAAACGTTGCCTGGACAGACGTTGAACGAAGGCAAGTCGTCTCCTTCGTAGCCTCCTGCTTCCTCTTCTCCCTCTTGCATCACGTATTCCATTGAACGCGGCTCTGCTGGACAAACAATTTCGCTAGGCCGGTTTTCAAAAAAATCACAGCCTCGAAGGGATCGGAGCTATTAGCCGGTGGCCCAAGCGAAGCGATACCACCGGAAAGCCTTTTTGAAGGGAGATGGGGGGATGCGGGGGGAGGTGGGGATGGGTACGAACAGGCGAGACAGCTTTACCTACGTGCCGTATGCCGTACAATCAGTGTGGATCGGACTAAGGTCTCTCCTGTCACTCTTTGGCGTGCGATGGCGTCTGCAAAGAAATTGATTGCCGGCATCCGCGAGGTTCTCAACTTGGTCGGGACTGCGCTACCCGATCAGAATGTTGCTGACGCAATTGACTTGCTCGACCACAACGAATGGGGCGAAGCGCTCTCACTTATTTGCACGCAGCTATTTGAGTACGATATCAGAATCAGCGACGCAACTTATTCTCGGATTGCGCGGCTGGCTGAGGAGATGAAACTTCCGAAGGGTGAGTGGGCCTTTGTTGATACCCTCGTGACGAAGACGGATGGGAATCGAGAGGCGTGATTTAGGTAAGGTAAGGACCTCAGTGGGCACGATTCCAAAGGAGTTCGCGATACTTGAGCGTGCGATGGCCATGCTAAGCGAGCGTATACTGCCTTCGCTCCACACGATTGATCGCGCCGTGCAAATTAAGCGGGCGTGCCCCGCTCTTTTGCCGAGGAGCCAGGGCGTACATGTGCAGGATGTCGACGGGAGCCGTTGAGAAGACCGATTTGATATCCCCTTCGGCAAGTGCTTGTTCGACCAGGGCATTGGTAATATCGACTAGCCCGCCGAACGCCTCATCTGGCTCGCTCCCTTCGCACGCCAAGTCTGTCTCCAGACAATGCGCGATCCAAAAACCCTCTTCCGGGTAGAGAAGCACCCGGAAGTCAAGTTGGATTGTTGGAGTGGGAGTCTTGAGTGCCATAGTGGTGATCCTGATTGGAGGAACGGACCACTTAAGCCTATTCTACGTATTGGTTTACGTCAAGTTTGCACACCCCCCGCCACCCCACGATTCCGCTGCTCCCGCTCACGGCACCATGATGTGCTTGCTGATCCGAACGGGGGTGATCGCTACCATTCGAGACTTTCGCGGTAGTTGCTTTGCGTCCGAGTCGCAGCGATAATCCAAGAATGGTCATTACAGGCTCGGTACATAACGGTGTGGTCGTTTTAGAGGGAGGAATCTCCCTGCCCGAAGGGGCACGTGTCAAAATAATTCTCACAAGTGAAACGAAACCACCCAAGAAGTCCGGTGAGCGAGTGAAGCTCCCGATCTTCGACTCGGGTGAGCCCCCCTTCATCGATCTCACCAACGACCAGATCGCCGACATTCTGGACCGCGAAGATGCATCTCGTTGACGTCAATGTTTGGCTGGCATTGGCGTTCCGGCAACATGTGCATCATGTTTCGGCTGCCAAATGGTTTAGCATGGCTCCCGGCACCAGCTACTTCTGCCGCTTTACTCAAATTGGCTTTCTTCGGCTCGCGACAAATCCCGCGGCCACCGGACGTGTCGCGGTGGGAATGACCGATGCGTGGAGTGCTTACGACTTACTATCCGCAGACCCCCAAGTGGAGTTCGCCATTGAGCCTGACGGGATAGAGTCAGTGTTTCGCGATTTCGCCAAAGGTACCCAGCTCTCTCCCAAGTTGTGGAACGACGCCTACCTCGCCGCCTTCGCCAAGTTAGCTGATTACGAGATCGTGACTTTTGATCAGGGTTTCTCACAGTTCGCTCAGGTGAAGTGCACACTACTCCGTTAGCACGCCGCTCCTCGTGCGGTCAAGCCAAACCACCCCCCGCCACCCCACGATTCCGCTGCTCCCGCTCGTAATCCAGCCCCAACCGTTGGCTCCAAGTCTGCGGCGACAATAGCCCATGCCGGAACGCGATCTCGCACACCTGCGCATCCTCGAGCGCGTTGCGGGTAATGAGATTCGGTGGAACAACTTGGATGTCGACTTGCTGGCGGACTTCGCGCGGCAGGTGGCCGGCCATCGCGGCGTAGTCGAGCACTTTACCCAATAGTTGCTGGTCGTCGCGCAGCAGGCTTTGCTGCATTCGCTCGAACATCCGCATCGCCGGGCCTTCGGCCACCATGGTCGACGCGTAGTTGGCGTTCGAGGCATCGCTGGTGAACATGAACTCCGGCATCACCAGCCGCGCGGCGATCGCACGGAGTTCCGCTTGCAAGATCGTCACGAACGCCGAGGCGTCGACACCCGTCGCCGGGAAGTCGTACTCAAGACCCACTGGGGCGTCGAGGATTGTGCCCGGGCCGTAGATCGCCATCCGCTGCGTCCGCCCTCCAGGGGCGGTGCGGCTCGCGTCGGACTGGTGCCGCACGAAGTTCTCGATGCCATTTGAGGTCCCCGCGCGATGCTTGCGAATGAGCGCGATCGCCGACTGAATCTCCGCTACCGCGCTCATATTGCGAAGTAACTTCTCGGCACGGCGGAGGTTCGACCGCACCGCGGCGTAAAGTGGCAGGCCGCGCTTGACATTGCGATCGACATTCGCCTTGCGATGTTGGATCTCCTCGGCCGCCACCAGTCGCCCGCCGACGTAATAGCCGCGGACTTGTTCGACATCGCTCGGGTCGGTGACGATGCCATAGCTGGCGTGAAGTTGGGCGTGGGCGTGCGGCGGGGTAGCGACATCCTCGGGCTCGATGAATCTCACCCGGGTCATGCCGTCGTCACTTGGGGTCGTATAAAGAAACACCTCGCCATCGCGATCGAGCCGGCGGACGATCTCCTGCTGGCGACTGTACCATTGGTTTGTTTCGAGAAACTCGTCGAGCACGGCTTGGGCATCGCGGGCGATCGGGCTCTCTCCCTTGTGCTGGTGGCGCGAAGTCACCAGATAGTTGTGCCCCGAGCCGACGACGTAGCTGATGCGATTCTCGATGCCGTTGATGGCGAACTCGTTTTCCAGCAATAGCTGACGGCACTGCAGGCGAATCTCGGCGAGTTGCTCAAGCGCCAGCGGCCCCGCCGAGAGTCCCGTCGTGCCGAGTGCCCGCCAGGGGGTTCCCTCTTCGCCGGCAAACGCCTCGCGCGGGTCGATATAGTCGTCCCACAGATTATCGAAGGCTTCCTGGAGCCGAGTATTGAGCTTTTCGAGTGAAGTCATGGTCATCGTGGGTATCCTTTGCAAGTGGAATTAAAGAGTACAATGTCCGGTCAAAATGTTGCCGCTCGCCCGCTCGATGGGGGCGGGGCCGTTTTGTGCCGTCTCGACAAGTCGCATCGCCATCTCGAGCGCGTCGGGCCCATCGTCGTAGGCGCCGAGCGGGAAATCGCGGAGTTGCTCGACGAGCAGCTTGGTGCCGGCACTCCGCTGGAGGAATCGCAGCTTACGCTTCGCCAGATAACTGCCCAGTCGACGAATCCGCACCACCTTGTTTTCCTTGTTGTGGATCAGCGAGACGAAAGCCGTCGACTTGCCAATGCGGTGGAACTCTTCGTCAAAATACCGGCCGAGAAGCTGTTGCCAGCTATTCGCCTCGACGCCGAAGTATTGAGGATAAAAACGTTCATGGAGCGCGACGCCAGCGGCCACTTGATCGGTGGCATCGCGTCTCGCAATGTCGGCCTCCACATAAAACAGGCCGTCGGTCCCCGCGCCAAGCAAGACAAACGCCGAGAAATCTCCCACCTCGCTAGCCCCCTGGCTGGGATCGAGCGCCATCGCCCGCAATGTGATGCCATCTCCCCATGCATCGAACCAGATATCCCCTTCGAGGTAGCGGGCGAACTCGCACCCTTCGGGGTCGACCGGCGAGTTCTGCTTTTCGCGCTCAAACGCGGTCCGCCCCCCTTCGGCTCGCAATATCATCAGATAGTAGAGGTCCTCCACCTCGGGCCACAGCACTTGCGCCCCTTCGTCCATCTCGGCACGATGGGTTTCGTAGAACACCCTCGCCCGGGCGACCCCTTCGTGAATTGGCTCGGCGAACAGCAGTTGCTCCCACTCCTCCCACAGCTCGGTCCGCGTGGGCCAAGTTTCGATTGCCCGAAACACGCGTGACTGCCAGGTCGGCTTGGCGAGTAGCTGGATCGCCAGCGCCTCGCGATGGAGCGCGGTGGCCAGGTTGATAATGTTTGTCTCTGGCGTCCCGACGTTCATCAAGGCCGAATGAAACCACCGCGTCGACTTCTCTCGCTCGCGCGCCGAGGTGATGTGCCGATCGTTCTGCAAGTCGTCGCAGACGATGAGAGTCGGACGATGGGCCCCGCGCCGTCGCCCGCGAACGCGTTGGTTCGTGCTATAGGCTTCGATCATCACACCGTTTTTCATCTCGATAGCATTGTTTTTCCACCGCGGCCCGCGGCCGAACGCCTCCTCGTACTCGATTTCGATCGTCTCGTTCCGTAGCAGTTCGTCTTTGACATTCTCGAGGTGGATGAGCGCCTGCTGGCAGGTGTCGGAAACAATCCAGATGTAGGGCTCCCGCTGCTCGCACGCGACCTGCAATACGTAAGCCAGGGTACACACAGTCGACTTCGCCCCACCCCGTGGCCCAAGAATGTTGAGCCGCATGCCGCGCTGCTCGCCAAACCGCGCGAGCTCGTCGGCCATCGCCACGTGCATTCGCGACGGCGGCGAGCGAAAATGCTCGCTCAACACGCGGCGGCCCCAGTCGAGCAGGTTTTGCATGGGAGTTGGAGGTTGGGAGTTGGAAGTTGGAAGAAAAAGGGGGAGCAAAAAGGGGACTTTCTGGTTTTTCGCTAACTCACTCCGCCATCAGTTCTCGCTCGATCGAAAAACCTGAATGTCCCCTTTTTGCGGCGGGGTAAAGTTGTGCGGTCCGCAATTGTGGACTGTCTGGTTATTCGCTAACTCACTCCGCCATCAGTTCGCACGCAATCGAAAAACCTGAATGTCCCCTTTTTGCGGCAGGGTCAATTCCAGGGTTCCGCAAATGGGGACAGGCAACTTTTTCGGAGAGAGTTGATTACCAGCGGTAAGCTCACTTGTCGAAAAAGTAGCCAGTCCCCGTTTGCTGCTCTCCCCTTTCACGAACTCGAACGACACCGCCACCCGCGAACCACTGTCGCGATACGTCGCAAACCTGCCGAAATGGCTCGGCACGCGAGGCGACTTACGCACTCGCTTGCGTTTCCAGCGTGGTGATTGATTACAATGAGCGATCATCGCCGGGTGGCTCGTCGTGAGTGTGACGCGATGTCCGCGCTCGTGATGCAGTTCCGCGACGCACTCGACGAGTCGCGAGCCGATGCCAATCCCTTGATACGCCGGGAGCGTGACAACTCGCGTGAACCGCCGGTGATTTTTGCGGCCGATGACCGGGAGTGTTGCCGCAAACGCGACCGGCTCTCCTTGCCACGTTGCGAGATAGCACTCCGCCAGCGGCGACAAGCTACCACTCAGGTAGTGATGCGGCGCAAAACGGGGCCACGCGCTTCGGTCGGTGCGACGAATTTCAATGTCAATCGGCCGTCGCCGAAGATACCTCCAGCGGCACTGGCCCAACGGCAACTCACATACCCAGTCGGGTACGAGCCACTCGGCGATATCCTCATGGCATGTCACGGCGATCAGCCGGCAGCCGATCCTCCCGCTGCGAATCCCCTTGGCGAGCGCCGCCGAGACAACTCGTGCCGCGCGGCGATCGAGCGTGCTGGTGAACTCGTCGATCACCACCAGCGGCAACTGGTTGACTTCAGCCCGGGCAATCGCGCGGGCCAGGTCGCAGCGGAATCGCTCGCCGCCCGACAAGGTGTGATAAGGCCGCACCCACGCGGGAGGGGAACCAAAGCCCACGGCGATAAACAACTCGACGAGCTTCTCCGTCGGTAGATTGCCTATCGCATCGATCACGGCACGCTCGTCCGGCCAGGGATCATCCATCGCAAGGTATTCACCATACACCTCGCGAACCAGCGACGTCTTGCCGCTCGCCGACGGACCCACCACCAAACCAATCCGCCACTCCTCATCGAGCATTGGCAGTTCGCCACTCACGTTGGTTCCACATCCCGCGCGTGGTTCGAGGCCAAACATTGCGGTGACCTCGGCCACGCGAAGCGATTCTAGTTGAGTGGTGATGACAGGCATGGTGGAAGTTGGAAAACAAAAAGGGACAGCAAAAAGGGGACTTTCTGGTTTTTCGCTAACTCGCTTCGCTATCAGTTCGCACTCAATCGAAAAACCTGAATGTCCCCTTTTTGCGGCGGGGTCAAGTTGTGTGGTCCGCAATCGTGGACTTTCTGGTTTTTTCGCAACCAGCTTTGCCACGGGTTCGACTTGATCGAAAAACCTGAATGTCCCCGTTTTGCGGCGAGGTCGATTCCAAGGTTCCGCAAAAGGGGACAGGCAACTTTTTCGGAGAGAGTTGGTTACCAATGGCAAGCTCACTTGCCGAAAAAGTAGCCAGTCCCCGTTTGCTGCCCTCCCCTTTCGCCAACGCTACTACGGTCCCGGCGCTGGGGGGATCACTGGCACCGTTGATGCCGTCTTACCACCTACAGTCGACGACGTGGATACACTTCCTCCGCGCGTGTTCGCGTAGAAGTTCACCAGGTTCGTCGGCCACGGCGCGAGGTCGGCTGGCAACTGCGTTACCGGGATTCCCTCGGCGAGCAGTTCGAGCCGATCCTCCGTCAGCACTCGGTCGAGTCGCGGCACCGTGTCGACCATCTCGGTCGCGGTGAAGAACTCTTGCGGGTTGTAGGCGGCGAAGTCGGCTTCGGTGAGCACGAACCCCGCGGTCATCGCCTCGGCACGCGACTTGGCGAACAGTTCGATCGCCATGTTCTCGTAGAGTCGCCGCAGGTACTGGCCGACCTGCCCGGCGAACGCGGTAGAGATTTCCATCTCCTTGCGGTTTTCAGTGTGCTGCATCGCCTCGGCGAGCGAGATGAGCACCAACTCGGCCCACCGCCGCATGAAGGGATTTCGCACCTTGAAAAACGGCACCGGGTAAACGCGAAACACTTCGCCCGCGGGACGGACGTGCTGCACTTCGAGATTGCGTTCGCCACTGGGGACGGCCCGACCGGCGAGGATGCTCGCCGCGCGGAGGTAGAGTTTGTGGACGCGCTCGAGCGTGTTGCGGCTCGGGGGGATCCGCAGATCGACATCCTCGTGGTGCATGATGTGGAACAGATTTCGCCCCACAAGCTGCACCCAGTCGAGGATCGTCGGGTTGAGGCTCCCGACGTCGTTCGACCAGTTCGGCACGGCGTAGCCTGACTCGCCGAAGATGCCGACGTTGTACCACAAGATGGCATCGCTGTTGGTGATTGGCATGGAATGTTTCCTTTCGAAAAGAGAAAAAGGGGTCAGAACACCTAATGGGCGTTCAGTTGTTGACGGATCAAACTGTCGAGCGACGTGAGCGACTCGACCAGTTCGGGACTTTTGCGGACGAGTTGCTCGCACGCCCAGGCGTGGGCCTTGGCGAAGTCGTCGCGCTGGTAGGGGACATAATGTTGTTCGACGACGGTTGTATTCCGCGGCGGGGTGTCGACCGCCACCGGAACGCTCCGTTGCTGGTGGCGACTCCACTCGTAATGCACCTGGTCGTCGCCGGCGTCACTCGTTTGTTTCGTCCTTCGTGTCTTGAAACCTGCGCGGCCGCGGACCTCCCTGGCCGCGACGCTGTTTCCCATTCCGCCACATCACAAGTCCGCCCGCCGCCGCGATTCCGAATCCCACTGGCCCGCCGATCCCCAGAGCGATCGAGGCGATTTGCAACCAGGGAATTCGGATGCCCGGCGGTTCGGTTGGCAGCGGAATACTGGAGGGCGTTTCGTGCTGCAAAGTGGTGGCAAGTGCCGCCAGTCGCGACTCGACCCCACTCAGTTGCTGGTGGATTGTGGAAAGCTGCTCCGAAGCCCTTTGCCACTGTTCCCCACAGTTGCACGCGGGAGGAGTGACTGGCGGTGCGACAGGTTGCAGCGATGGTGCGACGACTGGCTTCTCCACTCGCTGCGATTGGGACGTCACCCGTTCCACCAGTCGCCAGATGGGAATGCCATAAGTCGCGTAGACCTCGCCGTTGAGCTCGCCCCACACCACGCCAGTCAGTTCGCCGCGCGAGTCGAACACTGGCCCGCCACTGTCCCCCTGTTCGACGATGGCCGCGATCCGCAGCGACCGGTACTCGGCCCCTTTGGCAGTCGCATAACCAACGACCGGCCCGCGCGCTTCGCCATAGGCACCGGCACTGCCGTAGCCGCCAGTGCGCAACGTGCCGCGCGGATCGCTCCGCGCGAGAGTCACCGGCGTTGCGCCAACCCGCGCGGTTCGCAGAATGGCCAGGTCGTGCCGCGCGTCGCTCGCCACAATCGCCGCGGGTTGTGGCGCTCTCCCCGGAAACGCGACGACAGTCTCCCCTGCCCCATCGCGAAACAGATGGAAACAGGTCAGGATGTAACTCGACTCGGTGTCACTCGCCACCAGCGTGCCACTGCCATGACAGGTCGCCGCACCAAGCCGATGCGTGACACGACAGACATTCGCCGGCGCAGTCGCCACACAACGCGCACCACTCAGCGAGCCGGGGCCGTTAGGCCCCGGAGCCGGACAAACTCCCCCCGGACAAGGCCATTGTCCCGCGGCGTTCGCCGCAATAAACATCATCGCGAAACAGATAAACGTTTTCATCACTTTTTCCTCTGAAAGGCAAGCAAAAAGGGGACTTTCTGGTTTTTCGCTAACTCGCTCCACCATCGGTTCTCACTCAAAGCGAAAAACCTGAATGTCCCCTTTTTGCGCGGAGTCAAGTTAAATGGTCCGCTAAAGGGGACAGGCAACACAAAAGGGGACTTTCTGGTTTTTTCATAGCCAACTTTGCCACTGGTTCGACTTACTCGAAAAAAGCTGAATGTCCCCTTTTGTGTGGCGAAGCCAGGTTGTCCGCTAAAGGGGACAGGCAACTTTTTCGGAGAAAGTTGATTACCAGTGGCAAGTTCACTGGCCGAAAAAGTAGCCAGTCCCCTTTAGCTGCCCCCCTTTAGCTGCCCCCTTTATCTACCGTCCCCATTGACTACTCCCCACTCAACGTGAACTCGTATTTGTAAAATGGACTTTGCGCCAGGTCGCACGGCTCGGTCAGCCGGTCGGCCAGGTGCGGCACCGGGTCGACTCCACCGGCGATGCGATCGACCATTGCGACCGCCTGGCTGCAAAACGGCGGGCGGCGATCGCACGAGTCGTCTTCGGTGCTGGGACGCACGACGACTCGCACGATTGGCAAGTGGAGCAGCGCCGCTTGAAGGACCGACAGGTAGCCATAGTCGCACCCGGCGAGCCGTCGCATCGCGCGGATCGACGCGATCCGGTCGTACTCTGGCCAGCGATTGCCCGGGTTCGTGCGAAAGACGTCGATCCGCCCCGGGTAGCGTCGCACCTGGCTGGCAAGCGTGACGGCCCGGCCACCAACCCACTCGCGGACCTCGCAACAAAAGGGCTCACTCCCCCACCACGCGACCTTGGCGGCGTGGGAGTGAACGCCCCGCCCGGCAATGGCAATCGCCGATCCGATGGTGCATCGCCGGCGTCGGAAGAGGAGCAGGTCGCCATCGTAAAGCTCGGCCCGTACTGAACGAAGCGAGACGTATTTGAGGTTGTGATTGGTCATCGCATTGAGAGAAAAAGGGGACTTTCTGGTTTTTGGACATGCGTTTGGCCATCCAAGGAAACTCCAAGTCCAAAAACCTGAATGTCCCCTTTTTCGGGCCCCGCCCACCGCGCACAAAAAAAGCCCGGCACAGGAACAAACTTCCTGAGCCGGGCTTTAGCCGATACGGGAGTGGACCTCAGGGTCGCATCTCACCGCTCGACGCATTGCCGCGTGACGATGTGTTTGAAGTTAGCGGGGTGGGTGCCCAATTTCGAGCGCGAAGTGGGAAAAAAGTGGAAAATCGCTTGGGGCGAGGGGAAAATGCGTGTTTTTGGTGATCGCTCGTCAGGGTAGAATACGTGTAACGAACGAGGAAACGGAGCTGGCAGCGAGATGGCGCAACTAACGAGCCCTTGTACTTGTGGTGGGACGGAAGTCTTTGCGTTTGGGCAACACTTGTCCGGTAGGGAGCTTGTCTGGTGGGGAAGCACTCGCTGTGATGCGTGCGGGTCGCAGACCGAGTTCGATGATTATGGGGACCTCCCTGATGACTTGAAGCAAATCATGCTCCAAGACGAGGGGGAATGGGAGCTTGCGGTGGCCCCTGGAGAGAACGTGGTTTCGGCGATGAAGGTGGTTCGCGAGCGACTTGACGTGTCGTTAAGCGAAGCGCGCGTTGCTTTGGGGCAGTTGCGCGGAACTAAAACGACGCTTGAGTGGATTCAACTCGGATTTACGGAGGCTGGGATCCACTCTTCTCTCCGCCTCATGGAATAACCTGATACAAACACAACGGATTGTATTCACCTCTATTCGCATGTTTGAACAGCGATTGCGCCAGATTCTGCATCCTCCTAGTTCCCCCTTGGAGAAACCCGTCTCGGACGATTGGGTGGCGGCGGAAGCTGTGCTTGGCCCTTTACCTTCCGACTTCAAGCGATTCGTTACGCAGTACGGCACGGGGTGTATCGACCAGTTCATCTGGGTCTTCAACCCCGCCAGCGGTAACAGCTACCTCAACCTTACAACGGCTGGCACGCGACAACTGCGAGCGTTTAGCGACATGATGGGCGGCGAGTTTGGCACGACGATCGGCGTCACTCGGATAGTGCCTTTTGGAATCACTGACAACGGCGATCTATTGGCATGGCAAGTTCGAGACTTGGACAATTGACGTATACGACGCTCGTGCCCCAGAGCGTCGGACGTACACGATGACTTTTTGCGATTTTCTCGTCGGCCTACTGGCGAAGCATATCGAGTGCGACCTTTTCCCCGAGGATTTCCCAAGCTTGGCTCCCAGATTTGACGTGGATGTGTAAAGCTTAAGGTTGAGTCGCCATAAGGTGCGTTCCACTCCGCTACCGCTCCGTTCCACGCACCCTCCCGCTACTTTTTCGGCCAGGTGACTCACCACTCGAAACGGACTCACGCCGAAAAAGTTGGATGTCCCCTGTTGGCGAAACGTCCGCTCCAGGTCGACAGGGCGATCAGAAATCGCTGCCCATGAGCCAGTACATTATCAAAACATAGTAGAGGAAGCATGCCGACATCGCCGTCAGCATGTATCCGATGCACCCGATGCCGGTGCGATGCCTACTGTACCCATAGTAGATTGTCCATAGGCTCAAGGCGAGCATCGACACCGCAACGCCGCGCAGTCCGAACGCGACCACCGCTCCCAGCACGACGCTTACGACCGTGACCCCTAGCAATAGTTGCTTGAGCGAAAAGCGAGTCGGTTGGGTCATGATAAAACTCAGGGAGCCAAAAGGGGACTTTCTACTTTTTCGGAAAGTCACCTCACCACTCAATTCGACTCGATGCCGAAAAAGTTGAATGTCCCCTTTTGGCGGAACCTACGGGTGGTCCGTAAATAAGGGCTTTCACCATTTTCGGCTAGCAACCTCACCACTCAGTTGGACTCCACTCCGAAAAAGTTGAATGTCCCCTGTTGGCGGAACCTACAGGTGGTCCGTAAATGGGGACAGGCAACTTTTTCGGAGTTGAGTCATTACCGATGGCAACCCCACTGGCCGAAAAAGTAGCCAGTCCCCATTTACTGCGCGAAAAGGTTGAACGAGCCTCGTATACGAATTACACTCAAACCATGCCACGCACCGCTAGGGCTTCGGCCGGCAATGTCTGTTACCATGTTCTCAACCGCGGAAACGGGCGGCGGACTGTGTTTCATGACGACAACGACTACGTGCGGTTTCTCAAATTGATGGCCGACGCCGAGGAGCGGGACAAATGCCCCGACATGCGTCTCTTGGGCTATTGCCTGATGCCAAACCATATTCATTTTGTACTTTGGCCCCGCAACGATGGCGACTTGGGACGCTGGATGCAATGGCTGATGACGGCCCATGTCAGGCGAGAGCACAAGTTGCGCGGGACGGACGGGCACATCTGGCAAGGACGTTTCAAAGCGTTTCCCGTGCAAAGCGATGAGCACCTGCTCACTGTACTTCGATACGTTGAACGAAACCCAGTGCGAGCGAGGCTGCTTGGCGTGAACGACGCATCGCGGTGGCTTTGGTCGAGTGCTGGATTGGAAGCGGATGGCATCCTTCGACCGACACTCACTCCCCTGCCATTCCCTCGCCCCAAGAATTGGCTCGACTGGGTCAATTCTCCGCTTACCGAGGCCGAACTCCTAGCCGTACGGCAATCGGTCGATCGAGGGAAACCGTACGGCGACGAAAGTTGGGTTCACCAGACCGCGAGGGAACTCGGGCTGGAATCGACACTCCGCGGGCGTGGTCGACCAAAGTCAAGCTGACGCAGAGAAAAGGGGGAGCCAAACGGGGACTTTCTACTTTTTCGGAAAGTCACCTCACCACTCAATTCGACTCGATGCCGAAAAAGTTGAATGTCCCCTGTTGGCGGAACCTACAGGTGGTCCGTAAATGGGGACAGGCAACTTTTTCGGAGTTGAGTCATTACCGATGGCAACCCCACTGGCCGAAAAAGTAGCCAGTCCCCATTTACTGCGCGAAAAGGTTGAACGCCCCTCTTTTTCTCACCGCGTCACACCTGCCCCGGCACCCGCCACGTTGCGTTGCCGCCGTTCGTCGTACTCATAAGCGCTAAACTCCGCCCACACCGGCAAATGGTCGGAGATCTCTAGCACCTGATCCTGCCTGAGATTGTGATACTTGCCAATGTCGTAAACCCCGCCGCGCTTGAACTCGCGCGTGGCATGTGACTTGAAGAGTATGTTGTCGTAGAGTTTTGTTTGCCTGGTGTTCGTCGGTTCATTCTGAATCACGGCATGGATACCGCGAACTCGACCAAGCCCGAACAGGTCCTCTGGTCTAAGCGACCGACTTTGACGGCCAAACTGACCGCTGGGGAGTGATGGCACGTCGGTGTTGAAATCCCCGAGCATGATGATGTCGTCTTCTCCGCTCGGGCTCATCTGCGAGGCGTGCCGGCTCACCACGTCAAACGCATTGGCCAGCACGTCCATTTCGGCTCCCGCCACGTCCGGATCGGTATGCACGTTCATCAGCACAAAGGTGAATCGCTGATCGTCCGGAACTCCACGCGCCGCGAACATCGTCACATACGGCTCACGATGGAGCAGATTCTCTGGATCTTGGACCGTGTAGGCATATTGGGGATTTGCAACAATCTTCTGCGCATTGTAAATGTACGCGTATTGTTCGGTCACATGCGAGTTGCCGAGGCGCGGGCCAACGATCACGTGATAAGGTCGACCTGTCAGCTCGCTTACACGTCGAGCAAACCGCGGCATGAACTGATCGTCCTGCGTCCGTATCTCTTGAATCGCCAACAGATCGAAGTTGCCAACGATTTTGGCTATCTCGTTGTAGACGTGCGTTTTCGATTCTTTCGCGTTACCAAACGTCTGAATGTTGAACGACCCGATGATGATCGACTCATTCCCGGGAGGTTGGATCGCGGGGGGCGGAACCGGGTCGAAGCCGACGGAAGAAACCTGGTCAGCCGTATTAACGACAATCTGCTTGATATCGTCGAGATGCAGCCCCTTGAGCCAGACGTAGCCCACGGCCGCGGCAATGCCGAGCAATGCGAACGTTTTCAGTTGCACCGCGCCCCTCCGTGGGCTGTGGAAGATTTGCTATCCGTAGGCGCGCGCACCTCGCGCGGCAGTCGCGAGCTTAGGAGAAATGGCTCGCGGGCACCAGACGAAATCTCGGCAGGAAGCGGGGTGCTAGCAGCAGAACCGGGCCAGCAAAAGGGGACTTTCTGGTTTTTCGCTAACGCACGCCGCCATCAGCCCTCGCGCGAATCGAAAAACCTGAATGTCCCCTTTTGCGCCGAGGTTAGCTCCTCGCTTCCGCAAATGGGGACAGGCAACTTTTTCGGAGCAAGCCATCACCAGTGATAACGTCATCTGGCCGAAAAAGTAGCCAGCAAAAGGGGACTTTCTGGTTTTTCGCTATTGCACGTCGCCATCAGCCCTCGCGCGAATCGAAAAACCTGAATGTCCCCTTTTGCGCCGAGGTTAGCTCCTC
>CAZYQQ010000106.1:0-1676 GCA_964650265.1 uncultured Planctomycetaceae bacterium | reverse complement strand
ACGTCATCTGGCCGAAAAAGTAGCCAGCAAAAGGGGACTTTCTGGTTTTTCGCTAACGCACGCCGCCATCAGTCCTCGCGCGAATCGAAAAACCTGAATGTCCCCTTTTGCGCCGAGGTTAGCTCCTCGCTTCCGCAAATGGGGACAGGCAACTTTTTCGGAGCAAGCCATCACCAGTAATAACGTCATCTGGCCGAAAAAGTAGCCAGTCCCCATTTGCTTACACCCTACAAAAACAGGCCATTCTGAACAAAATCGCACGTGCCCAAAAATTCTTGTGGCGGGTCATTTTCCACCCGCTAAATTCAAACTCATGATCGCAACTCACCAATCCGAACGACCGACCGCCGGCAAGGCCGAACAGGCTCAGCGGCTGTTTGTCGAAATGCTCGCGGCGGCCTCCCAGCGTGGTTTCTACGGCACGACGCGGCTCGAATTGGTAGTGCAAGACGGGCACATCCAGCACATGCGAGTGGCCGTCGAACGTGTCGTGAAATAGTTCTCGCGGCGGACCCTCGCGGGATCCAAAGCCGCCTCTTTCCCCGTTTGTCTTGCTCCCAGTGGTCGCGGTGCGCCCCTGCCGCGCTCCGACTTTCACTGTCGCTACGAAAGGAATGATATGTACCAACGTTTCGAAGAGTTTTGCCATACCAGGGCAAACCCGCTCGCTGTCGACCGTGCTGGCGGTGTTCTCAAAGGAGTGAAACTCCTCGGGCTCGCTTCGCGCAACGGTCGCGTCTATCGCGAGACCGCGCTGGCCAAGGCCCTGGCCCTGTACGAAGGGGCCAAGGTGAACGTCAACCATGGCAAGGGAGGTCCCGCGTCGCCGCGCGACTACCAGGATCGCCTCGGCCGCATTCGCCACGTCGAGCATCGACCGGGCGAGGGGCTGTTTGGCGAGCTCCATTTCAATCCCAAGCATCCCTTGAGCGAACAACTGCTATGGGATGCCGAGCATGCCCCCGAACAGGTCGGCTTTTCGCACAACGTGATGGCCCGGACCTCGGTGGAACAGGGCCAGACGGTGGTCGAGGAGATCACTCACGTCGAGAGTGTCGACCTGGTGGCCGACCCGGCGACAACTCGCGGACTCTTTGAGTCGACGACGCCGCTGGCGTCGATGACGCTCGCAGAACTGACCGAAGCACGGCCCGACCTGGTGGAGCAACTACGCGAAGGAGCCGCGTGCAAAGAGCGCGAGCTCGCGCGGCGGGTTCGCATTGCGGAGTTGCTGTCGGAATATGGTCTGCCGATGCCCGGTGGGCGCGACGCGCGACATCAGCGGCTGACGAGTGCGACGTTCGTGGAATCGCTGATCGAGGCGGCGACGGAGGAAATCGTCGAAGCCCGCATCGCCGACCGGGCCGCACTGGTGGAAACCTGCCGCACGACTGGTCGCCCGACGGTCGCCGTCCGCGAGCAGGAGCCGCTGGGAGGGCGAGAGGCAGCGGGCGAAGCAACAGCAGAGGAATTTGCCGCGAGCCTGAAGTCGTGAGGGCAAGCAAGTACAGAGTACGCAGTACTGTGTACCGAGTTCTGAGTCCTGAGTGCTTACTAAGTACTGAGTACTGAGTACGCAGTACAAAGCCCTCACCCTACCCAAATCCGCGCGCCCTTCCAACTTCCAACTTCCAACTTCCAACTTCCAACTTCCAACTTCCAACTTCCAACTTCCA
>CAZYQQ010000105.1:0-18331 GCA_964650265.1 uncultured Planctomycetaceae bacterium | reverse complement strand
CTTTTTCGCGCCTAGATCAATTGACTAGCGGGAGCGATGATCGCCTAAAGTGCAGGATAGTATACCGAAGTTATTTTTCCCCGGATCCTAAGTTCGCCCGCCGCAAGTATCGGTTCGCCCCCTGCGCAGGCGACATGCTCGGAGCGACGATCCGCAATAAGTAAAGCTCCAGTGGCGTCGACAACAAACGTCGCAGTGATCTGGCCGTGTGAAATCGCTTGTCCGGTACTCTCGATCCACGTGCGAATATCCTCCGGCGACGTCACCCGTGTGCCGCGGGATCCAGGCTTAACCCGGGCAGCGATCTCCGGTGGTCTAACGTAATGGTAAAGTCGCATCGATGTCGGTCCCGGAATAGGCAGGAAAGAAGGCAAGACTCCCCCGCCATGGAGCTGGGGCTAACGCAATTTGACAACGAGTGTCCTTGTACGGCAGAATATAGAGAAACTGAGGCTTTCCATGCAAATCAACCTACCCGCCGACGTAGCCCAACTCGCCCTCCAAAAAGCGGCCGCCGCTGGCTTTGGCGATCAGGTCGACGCCTACATCGTGCATCTGATATCTAGCGACGAGGCCGACTACCTTGATGGCCCCCCTGAATTGTCGCTGCGGGGCAAAAGCCGTGAAGAAATCGAGGCGATGGTCAGGGAGGGGATCGAAAGCGGTCCCTCCACTCCAATGACGGCCGAGGATTGGCAGGTGCTCCGGTCCAAGTGTACCGGCCTTTGATAACTTCGATCTCCCACTCCGGAGACGTCTCTCCCACCCTCCCCCAGGAACCCGCACCGTGCGCATCCCCACCCTGGCACTCTTCTTCCTCCTCGTCACCGTGGCGACCTCTCGCGCCCAGGAACCTGCCGCGAAATTCCTCGTCGTCGCCCCCGAGAAGTTCACCGCCGCGCTCGCCGAATTCATCGAATTCAAACAGACTCAGCTTCCAACCCAACTCGAATCCCTCGAAACCATCCTCGCCGCCAGTGAAGGGGTCGACGACCCCGAGAAGCTCAAACGTCACCTGCACGCCGCGTGGCGCGATCGCAACGTGCGGTATGTGCTCCTCGTGGGGGATGTCGACTGCCTGCCGGTGCGGTACATGGTGCTCGACCGGGCCGATGCCAAGGCGTTCAACTATGCGTTCTACCCGAGCGATCTCTACTATAGCGATCTGGTGAACGACAAGGGGGAGTTCGATGACTGGAATGCCAACAAGGAGGATTTTCATGCCCACTACTTCGGTGAGGTGCGGGGTGAGTTCAACAAAGAAGACCCGATCAACTTCGACCGGGTCGATTTCCATCCCGATGTGGCGGTCGGTCGCTGGCCGGTGAGTACGGTCGAGGAACTGGAGGTGATCGCCGCCAAGTCGATCGCCCATGAAAAACGGATCGATGCGGAGCGCGAAGCCGACGAGTCGGCCCCACCTACCGCCGCGCTCGTCGCCGTGGGGGGCTGGATCGATAGCCGCGGGCTGATGCAGCAGCTTGCCGACCAACTCGACGACAAGTGGACCATCGAACGCCGCTACTACGCCGACCGCCGTCAGGACTTCGAAACTCCTCCCCCCACCTCGCGGCAGGTGCGAGGCCTCTTCGACCAGGGGGCGAGGCTGATCCTCCACGCCGGGCATGGCCAGCCCAACGCCTGGGAACGCTGTTTCTCTTACCGCGACCTCGAACGGCTCGAAGAGGTCGACTCGATCCCGATCGTCTACTCGGCAAGTTGCAGCTCGGCCCACTTCGCGACCCTTCCTCCCTACGAGCCCTACGTCGACGTCGACGGGGTCGAGCACAAGGGGAGCGATCGGGGCGAACTCTTCACCAGCCCCCCACCTCCGCCCGCCCCCTATCAACAGGGCCCGTATGACACCGATTGCCTCGCCGAGCGGCTGCTCACCCGCAAAGGCTCCGGCGCGGTCGCCTACATCGGCTGCAACACGGGGAGCCAGCCCTGCGGCCTGACCCTGATGCGCGGCTTCGTCGAGGCGGTCGCGAATAGCGACGAGCCCCGCCTCGGCGACTGTTGGTCGCGCGCCATCACCTTCTACCACGCCGAAGAGCGCCTCGCCGAGCTTCAGCCGAATAGAAGCTGGTATCCCGCTTCAATCTTCTTCCAGCCGATGAAGTTTATGCTGTTTGGGGATCCGACGTTGCGGGTTAGTCGTTAGTCGTTAGTCGTTAGTTGGAAGTTGGAAGTTGGAAGTTGGAAGTGTTTTCATCCTTCATCCTTCATCCTTCATCCTTTCTCACCTCTCCACCCGCGCCGACCCTCCCCCGGCGAGCTTCTCCACCTCCGCCAAGCTTGCCATCGAGGTGTCGCCCGGCGTGGTCATCGCTAGTGCCCCATGGGCGGCGCCGAGCTCGACCGCGCGTTGGGGGTCGCTGGTGGTCATCAGGCCGTAGATGAAGCCTGACGCGAAGCTGTCGCCGCCGCCGACCCGGTCGAGGATTTCGAGATCGTCGCGCTGAGTCGCCTGGTAGAACTTGCCATTCATCCAGGCGAGGGCGCCCCAATCGTTGCGCGTCGCCGAGCGGACTTGCCGGAGAGTGGTCGCCGTCGCCTTGAAATTGGGGAACTCGGCGACCGCCCGCTCGATCATCCGCTGGTAGGAGTCGGTGGAAAGCTCACTATGGTGGGCATCGACCCCTTCGACCTCGAGGCCGAGACAGGCTGTAAAGTCCTCCTCGTTGCCGATCATCACATCGACCAGTTTCGCGAGCCGGCGGTTGACTTCCTGAGCCCGAGTTTGTCCCCCGATTCCCTTCCAGAGCGATGGACGGTAGTTGAGATCGTACGAAGTGACGACCCCATGCTCCTTCGCCTTGGTGAGGGCCTCTTCGACCACGCTCGGCGTCGTATCGGAGAGGGCAGCAAAGATCCCCCCCGTATGGAACCAACGGACCCCCACCTCGCCGAACAGGTGATCCCAATCGATGTCGCCCGCTTTCAGTTGCGAGGCGGCCGAGTTCCCCCGGTCGCTACACCCCACGGCGCCACGGACACCGAAACCCCGCTCGGTGAAGTTGAGCCCGTTACGAACCGTGCGGCCGATGCCGTCGTACGGCACCCAGCGGACGAACGACAGATCGACTCCCCCTTGCAGCATCAGGTCCTCGATCAGCCGCCCGACGTCGTTATCGGCTAGTGCCGTCACAACCGCCGTCCGCAAACCAAAGCAGCGGCGTAGCCCCCGGGCGACGTTGTATTCCCCTCCACCTTCCCATGCATTGAAGGTGCGCGTCGTACGAACCCGCCCCTCGCCCGGGTCGAGGCGGAGCATCACCTCCCCGAGGGAAACCTGGTCGAAACGGCACTGGTCGGCGGGGCGGATGGTGAGGGTTGGCATGTGACTCGCAATGGATATTGAAATGTGTCACACATCAGCCATCTGAAGTTGGCTGAAGTGGAAAAAAACACAGAGACGCAGAGGCACGGAGATGTTATTGGCGGGGCGAAGTCGGTTTGCGTGGAGAGTGGATTACTTATGACTGGATGTTGCCAATGGTCACGCGCTGCCTTGCTATTGACATCTCCGTGTCTCTGTGCCTCCGTGTTAAAATCCTTGGGACAGGTCTTTGCGCCATCAGTTGGCTGAAGTGTTACCAAAATTTGTCAAATCGCTTGCACCAGTTCGACACTCTGGCGGACCGCATCGACCACCCCCGAGAAATCGCCCTCCGCGAACAACTCGGGCTTCACCATCCAGCTCCCGCCGCAGGCGATCACGCGATTGAAGCTGAGGTATTCTTTCACATTACCCGGGCCGATACCGCCGGTCGGGATGAAGCGAATCTGGCGGTAGGGGGCGGAGATCGCCTTCAGCGTTGCCACTCCGCCGAACTGCTCCGCGGGAAAGAACTTCACCACGTCGAGCCCCAGCGACATCGCTTGCTCGATCTCGGTCGGCGTGCAGGCTCCGGGACAGATGGGAATGCCTCGCGACTGGGCATGGCGGACCACTTCGGGGTTGAGACCCGGCGCGACGAGGAACCGCGCCCCCGCGTCGATCGCCCGGTCGGCTTGTTCCACCGAGAGGACGGTCCCCGCGCCGACGAGCATGTCCTTGCGTTGCGACATCAGGCGAATCGACTCGGCCGCAGCATCGGTACGGAAGGTAACCTCGGCCACGGGAAGTCCCCCTTCGACCAGCGCCGCGGCGAGCGGGTCGGCGTCGCTAGCCGACTCGAGCACAATCACCGGGACAAGCCGGTACTGCCCGAGCCGTTCGTAGAGTTCATTCGACGTCATCTAAATGTCACCCCAGTTTAAGCCGCTGGATTGCCAACTTCCAACTTCCAACTTCCAACTTCCAACCTGACACCATCCCCGTTAAAGCCGCTGAATAGTCAGCCCACCATCGACGGGAATCACCGCGCCGGTCGCGTAGCGAAGGGTGCCGCTGGCCAACAGGGCCACGGCGCGGCCGACATCGTCCGGTTCGCCCCAGCGCGGCTCGACGGTCAGTCCCTCGGCGATCAGCCGGTCATACTTTTCGGTGACCCCAGCGGTCATATCAGTACGGATCACGCCGGGGCGGACCTCGTAGACGGGAATACCATACTCTCCCAGCCGGGCGGCCCAAAGTTGGGTCGCCATCGCGACCCCCGCCTTGGTGAGGCAGTAGTCGCCGCGATTGGTCGAGACGACCGTGGCGCTGATGCTCGAGACGTTGACGATGGCGCCAGTAAAGTCGGACGCTGCCTCGCGCTGGGCCACCATCCACCGCGCCATCCGCTGGGTGAGAAAGTAAGGCCCGCGGAGGTTGATCCTCATCAGGCGGTCGAAGCTCTCGGGAGTGGCTTCGAGCAGGTCGGCCCGCACGTCGGGGGCGACCCCGGCATTATTCACCAGCACGTCGAGCCGGCCGAATTTTTCCTTGATCTCTTGCTCCAGTCGGGCATGGTCCTCCAGTTCCGCCACGTCGGCCTGGGAGTAAAGAACCTCCGCCCCCAGCGAGCGGACCTGCTGCAGCGCGGTGGAGACCTCCTCGGCGGTACGACGGCCGTTGATTACGACGTTAAAACCATCGCGGGCCAGACACCGCGCGATGCCAAGCCCGATCCCACGGCTGCCGCCGGTTACTAGCGCGACTCGTCGTGAAGCAGACTCGTTCATGACGCCACCGGTCCAAAGAAGGTGTAGTAGGGCTCATCCTTCGCCAGCCGCCTGACATAGAGGGCAAGTTCACGTAGATGATAGTCACCCCACATGCAGGCTTCGCCCCGCGCGATCTTGCTCCCTTCGGGGACATGGTCCCAGCCGCGCGGTTGATGGTAGATGGTATGGAGCAAGAGCCCCTCATGCTCGCCATCGATCGACAGGTACGGTTCGTCGAGCAACGTCTTGAGCACGGTGAGCCCCGCCTGACGGTAATGCTTGCCCGCGACGCGATCTCCCCGATGATCGAGTACGGCGGCCAGGCGAATGAGCCCCTGAGCCCCGATCGCCGCGGCGGAACTGTCGACCGGCTCGTGGTCGTTGAAGGGATCGGCGGGTTTGTTGAGGTAATCGCCAAGCTTCGCAAGTCCCGGCGCGCCGGTGTCCCAGTAGGGAACACCACAGGTGGGAGTCTGTTCGATATAGAAATCGCAGGTCGCCGTCGCTGCCTTGAGCATCATCCCTTCGATCGCCTCACGGCCGCCGGCCGCGTCGAGTTGCTCGTCGGGGAGTGTCGTGAACCACTCGAGCTGTTCGGCAAACCCGAGCATCGCCCAGGCGAGTCCCCGGGTCCAGGTGGAAAACGGCGAGTAACCTTGCTGGGTCGAGGGGGCTCGGTAGTCGCCGTTATTCGTGTTGAACAGCGACTCGTGGGCCGTGCGGCCGCGAATGTCGTACGTGTCGCGCCCCTCGCCGTACCAAATGTTGTACTTGGCCGTTGCGGTGGCGTGGTCGACAATCCGGTCGACGAGGCTGATCGAGACGTCGCGCTCGCCCATTAGGACATGGCCCAACTGGTGCGACATCGCCAGCGCCCGGCAAGAGCGGATCGTATCGACGAACAGCGACTGTGGGCCGTTGAACGAGTAGATGTACCCCCCGCCATCGATGGTGGGAGACCACCGCGCGGCCTGCACCGCACCAGTCACCTTGAGGGCGAGCTCGTAAAAGTTGCGCTCCCAGGTGTTCTCCGGGAGGCGGCCCTCGTTCATCAGCCGCAAGAGCGCCCCGTAGGTGCTCACATTGTTGAACCCGTGGTCGTGGACCCCGATGTGGGTCAGATGGGGAGCCATCGCCTCGACGGTCCGCGTGCGGCCGAGTTCAAGGAACCGTTCGTCCCCCGTCGCGTCGTATTGCAGAATGAGACTGCCGAACTGAAACCCTTGGGTCCATTCGGTCCACCCCTGCGGTTGGTAACGCCCCTCGATGGTGAAGACCGGCGAGGGGGTCCCCGCCTCCCAGCGCTCCTCGATACACGTCAGCCGGTCAGCCGAGGCCTGCCACATCCGTGTGAGCGGTTGGAGCAGATCGGCAGGTTTGAGGTCGTGTTGAATGTCGATCATCGCATCGCCTGTCCGCAGAGTGCCAGAGGGCCACGGTTGGGAGCAACTTCGCCCACCGGACATGCGATTTTAGCCGAAGCGGGGGGGAGTTTTAAGCCGCCACGATGCTCGCCAGGGGGCGGTTCAGCTTTTGTGGGGCAGTTGGGAGTTGGCGGCAAGGTTTTTACGTGACGATGGGACACGGATCGACACGGGTCCCGGCGGATCACCACGGATCAGAAAGCAGGGTGTGCCTGGTTGGTGGTAAGAATGGGACGCGGATTTTCTGGATTTGGCAGGATTGTCAGGATCAGAAAGCGTCTGGTGGACCATCAACAAAACGCGAGCCGGGCGGCGTGAGCCCCCGGAGTTTGGACGTCACGAAATCGGCCGCGGAACATGGCTTACGATCGGCACCCTTCTGATCCGTAACCTCTATTGTTCCGTATCTCGTTAGGTTGGCACTCCGGGGACTGACGTCCCCGGCTCAGAATGAGAGTTCGGAATGAGGACTCCGAATGCCTGCCCCCGCACGACTAGCCAATATTCCAGGCTGCGCGATTTTCGCGTCTCAATTTCGATGCGTGCCGTCCGTAGCGGTCGTGGCGAGGGTGGCCTCCGCCACCGCGCCTTGCGGAGCCTTTTCCGTGCGGCGGGCTTTCAGGCGTGCCAGTGCGGCGGCCGATCGCGCCATATACTCGTCGGCGGCCGCCGATGTCATGGGGCGCGCTGGCGACATGGGGTGCGCGGGTGACGTGCTGGAATATCGTCCTGGCGAGATTGTCGTCCGCGCGGCGACCAGCTCGGGCTGCGGCACCTTGATTCGGGGCGGGGCGGGTGCCTGGGGGCGATTGCCCTCGGCCGCCGGCGACTCGTATTGGCTGGGACGCGATCGAGCGGGTTCTCGTTGTTCGGACTCGCGAAGTAAATCGCTATCCGAGGCGATCTCCATCTCGGCTTGCTTCCGCTCGCGAATCTCGCGTGGCAAGTAGACCTGCGGCTGCGTCGCTGCCGGGTCGACCTGGGCGACCACGACATACTCCACCGTGGGATGGAGATAGCGCGGATTCACCAGCCCCTGGAAGGGGCGAACCGGCCCCCGAATCCCCCGGCCATACCCGCCACCAAAACCCCCACCGCCAAAAATATGCCCGCCGCTCGAGTAGCCATACAGACCATGGCGATGGGGCGCACAGGTGTCGTAACCCTGGGCGGACGCATTGGTTGACGCCCCGATCCACAAGGTGACACAGGCGAGCGATGCCAGCAGAGTCTTCATGCGAACGTCCTCGATTAACCATGGAGCCTTGCGCAGGCAGGTGGACTGCCTCAGAATACCAGATGCCCGGCTGAAGTTTCAAGATTCTGGTAAAAAGTACGGTAGGGCGCGTGAAGCGGAGCGAAACGCACCTGATGACGCTGTATCCCAGTCGGTGCGTTTCCGCTCCGCTTCACGCACTTTACGTCACCATATCCAAGGTCAGGCACGTCACTACCACTCTGATTCAGGCACTAAAGACGTCGCACCTGTCTGTCGATCCACATGACATACGATGACAATAACCCCTGACTCTGGGCGTTCACCAGGCAGATATGCCATGCATCGAGCTACATTTTGTCGAAACGTTGTCCCGAGCGTCACTCGCTTCTGACCTTCGGCGCCAAGCTGCCGATATTCGTCCGATGAAGCAACGACCGAACGAACGATATCCTCAATCTCAGCCAGTGCGAGCTTTTGCATACAAGTTTCCATATGTCATTCTCTGAGCGGTGTAAACCCTCCTACGACCACCAGCGGCACGAACGTGTCACTCACCCCAAATCCTTCCAAGCGTCTAACTTCCGCTTCTCCAGTCCATCGAAGAAGCCGAAGGTTCCCACGTCCCCCAACCCCACTCCCAACCCATCAGAAATCCACGGCCAACATCCCGCGAAGAACCAAAGTCCACGAAGTCGGCCATCAGAGGTGGCAAACGATCACCACCGGCCTGTTAGAGCAGCGCGGAAGATGAGTTGGCGCGGATCGAGTGCGGTACCGATGCCTCGGGAACGACGGAACAGCGGCTTGGAGTGAGTTCATGCGGCTATTATTGCCGCGATGGTGATCGGCTGGAGACTGAAGCCAAGGTATTCGACATTCGCATCTGTTAATCCCGATCAACGAAACAGGCCCAACGCATCCACTCACCATTTGCCCCTCGCGGTGACATGGGTATCGTGTTTTAGTGCTTTGTCGTTGCGGAATCATTCTTGGGGGCCGGCTTGAGACCGGCTCCGCCACCCGCTCCTCGACATGGCCAGCAGTCCCCCGGCGGCGAGCACCAGGAGCAGACTCGCGGGTTCGGGGACCGGGGCCAGGGAGAGGCTGGCACCGGCGACGGCGCCGAAGTGCTCCTTCCACACGACGTAGTCCCCCACGTCGATCTGGCCGTTCAGGTTGCCGTCGGCGCCATCGCCCGGCTGGTCGACGGCTGTCCCCAGTTGATTGCGCCAGACAATGTAGTCGCGGGCGTCGACGACTCCGTCGCGGTTATAGTCGCCCAGCAGGAGGTCGGGCGCCGCAAAGTCCCATATCTGGATGTTGTCGAGGTAGAGCGACGAAGTGGCCGCGTTGGAACTCCCCGAGATGCTGAGGCGGTTGGTCGCTTCCACTGGGGCGCGGGTCGGGTCGGTGGCTTCGTTGTAACGGAAAGGAATGTTTCCGAAATGCGGAACCCCATTGTGAGTGAGGCCGTCCTCGGTCCACAGGAGTTCGCCATTCAGCCAGATTTGATAGTGCTGAGGGAAGACTTCGTACGTTTCGTCGCCGACGGTGTATTCGAAGGGGTCGGTCGTGCTGTAGTTGCCCACGATTTTCAAACTCTGCTTCTCTTGGAGAGCGTAATTGACGGTGGGATAGCCGGTGTTGACGTCGAGGCCGCCCGTTCCCAGCAGGGCGTAGAGTCGCCCCCGCGTGTCGTCTCCGGTTACCTGGCTAAAACGCAGGGCGACTGTTTGCAGCATGCCGTTGGTCACATTGCCGTGGGCCGTGGAGGTGGTGGTCGTCAGGGCGATGCGATGGCCGTTCGCCCCACCGGCGATGATACCACTGGCCGGAACCGGATGGTAGAAATCGAAATCGAGTTGGAAGCCGCCCCCTCCGGTGATGGCGGCGGGAGCGGAGAACGCCGGATTCCCCCCGGTCGCATGAGTACCGCCGTTCGGTAGGGTGCCTGTCCCATCCAGGGCATAGAGGATCTTGTTGCTCGTCCCCTGGCCGAAGAAATTGCCCGTGTCGTAGAGCACCCGGGTGACATTGTTGACCCCGGTGCTTTCATCGAGGACATTCACCCCATGGACGCCGGTGGAGGTGGCGGGGGTAAAGGGGGTGTTGTCTTGGGTCATATCCAGAAAGGTTTCGCCCTGGGGAATATCGACCCCCTCGAAGTCGATACTGGTCACCGAGACTTGGGCCTCGGCCGTTCGGGTGGCCACAACCACCGACACGCAAGCGGCGGCGACAACGACACGGACTAACCGGTTGGGAAAATAGCAGTTCATCACGAAACCTCCTCTGACAAGGCGAAGACGAAATCGGACATGTTCATTTCAAGGTAGTAAATGTTCTCGGCCATCGGCCTGTTGTTTCTCTGCTGGCTTGGCGCTCAGGGAGTCGATTGCACATCGAAATCGAATGTCCGCTGGTCGCTGGTCACCTCGACCGTTTCTTGCGATTGCGTGTTGTACCGGGCTGGCACCCGCTCCTCTCGCCCCTCGGCCGGCGCCGCATCGCCGTGGCTCGACAGGCTGGAAATACGGACCTTTTTGGTTCCGGGGGCAATGCCGGGCTGCTCGCTATTGAACATCAAACGGTAGCGTCCCGCCGAGTCGGTCGTCGCTTGCGAAAACGTCAGATCCTCGTTCTCGAAGACGACCGTCGCACCGGCCAGCGGGGCACCGTCGAGTCGCACCGTACCGGTGACGTTCACCAATCCCAAGGAGGAGTAGTCGGCGCGCTTCGGCCCCCCACACCCGACGAGGGGCGACAGCACCAGCAGGCAGGCGATCGCGGCGACGAGTCGCGATCCCGCGCCGCGCACTATGTTCATGATTGCCGCGTTCATGGTTGCCATGAGCCGACCTCCTCTCCGTTACGGCTGCCGTACCCCTGGTAAACCACTTCATCGATGTCGTCGGTGAAGAATTGGACCGAACCATCGGCGAGACCGATGTTCGCCCCCCCCGAGTGATAGCTGCCGAACGCCATCTCCTTGCGGTGGCCGTTGAGCGCCGCGATCAGGCGGGCATTGAGCGGCACGGCGGTCGACCCGACGAATTCGGTGAATTCCGTCCCGACGAACCCGACCGCCTTGGCCGGTGGAGCAGGGTAGGTCCCCCCGGCCGGTTGGGGCCCGCCGATATACCAGTAGTCGAGGGCCTGTCCATCCTGGCTGAATTCGTGGTCGGTATAGCGCTCGCCAATGAGGATCGTCTGATTGGTCCCATCGGTGATGTGCCTGGTGGCAATTTCGCTGTCGCCAAACAGCACTCCGTTCTGCTTGGCATCGCGCAGTTGCTTGCCGGTCGTCTGCGGAGCGGCGTGGTGGTCGGTGAGGGCTTCGGACGAAGCACAGCCGCCGTAGCTGGCGGGGACGCGGCCCTCGACGTCGGTATGCGTCACCTGGAGCGGCTGGTCCATGCTGGGGCAACGGAACACTTCGAGTGGAGTCGTGATCGCCCGCCAGTTGGCGGGCGTGTGATTGGGATTGGTCCATTGCGCCGAACTCGTCACATTCATCACGAGCGAATCGAACAGGGCTTGCTGCTCGACGGCCGGCAGCACCCAGGCGCTCCAGGCCATGCCGCTCCCCTTCCAGCCGGGAGGGAACTTCTTGTGGGCCGTAAGGTGGTTGTGCAGGCCCAGACTCAATTGCTTCAGGTTGTTCTTGCACTGGGTCCGCCGCGCCGCTTCACGCGCCGCTTGCACCGCGGGCAGAAGCAGCGCGACGAGCACGCCGATGATGGCAATCACCACCAACAGCTCGACGAGCGTAAACGCCCTGGGCGCGGAAGGGTTGGTCGGGCTCGCTTGTCGCCGGCGACCCTCGTGCAGGGGGCGGTTTCTCGCGAGCTTCGTCGCGGGCCATGCGGGCAGCGCGCGGGGCACGCCCGCCGCGTCGACATGTCGTCTGGTCATTTCCTATCTCCTAGTCTTCCTTTGCGGAGCCTGCTGGTTGCCAGTAACACGCAAGCCACCAGCAGCGACAGCGCCCCTGCCGGTTCGGGAACCGAGGTCGCCGCCAACCCAGCCTGGTTGCCCGCGGTTTGCCCGAAGTTTTCCTTCCAAACCTCGTAGTCTCCCGCGTCGATCACGCCGTTGAGATTGCCGTCGGCGCCATCGCCAATGAGGCGGACGGTCGTTCCCAACTGATTGCGCCAAACGGTGTAGTCGGCGGCGTCGACCCGGCCGTCGCGGTTATAGTCTCCAAGAACGCTGTCAGGCATCGCCGACAGGTCCCAGACCTCGATGTTGTCGAAGTAGGCCGACGAAATCGCCGCATTGGAGCTTCCCGAAATGCCGAAAAACGCGCTGGCCGGATCGACGAAGTCGTGACGAAAGGGAATATCCAATTCCCAGAGCCGAACGCCATCGAGCCACACATCGTAGGTCCCCGGCGCGACCGACTCCGTGCCGTTGGCATAAGTGATGGTTTCCTCGCCGTAGTTGCCGACAATCACCACGCTATGCTTCTGATCGAGCGTGTAATTGACCGTGGGATAACCGTCGTCGGAGGTAAGACCGGCGCCGCCTCGAAGAGCATAAAAACGGCCGAGACCATCTTCCAAGTCATTCGTATTGCTAAGGCGGAGTTCCACGGTGCGGGACGACGTGTCGGCGACGCTGCTGTCGGAAGTCAAGAAGACGCGGGTTCCATTGGCGCCCGTTAACGTTCCATCGTCCGGGTGGTAGAAATCGAAGCTGATTCGGAACCCGGTCGACGTGGTACGAGGCAGGCCGGCCGGCGCGAACACTGCCGGATTAGAACTCGTGTGGGCGTCGCGGAGATGGAGAATCTGATTCTCCGTCCCCTGGCCGAAGAAGTCGTTCGTGTCGCGCTGAACCCGGATGAAATTGTTGGCGGCGTTTTGGACCACGGTGAATTCGCTCCCTGCCGTCCCTTCGGCCAGGGTCACGAATCCCGTGGGATTGGGAAGGCTGATGCTGTCGAAATCCTCTGCGAAAATCTGGTGGACGAGGGGTGGGGGAACGTTCGACGAAAGCGAAAACGTGAACTCTTGCCCTGGCACCCGCAGATGTTTCTCCAAGGTCGGCGAGTAGGTCCGCACGGTGACGTCGCCGTTGGGGGCGAACTCCAAATAGCGCAGATACCCATTCCCCCCATTCGGTTGCAGCGGTTCTTGATAGTTGGAAAGCATCTGGTGGACGAGCGTGCCGCCGTCGGTATAGCCCGCCAGATATCCGGTTCCGTCTCCCCCGCCGCCGGAGTTCACTGTGTGGCCGTTGAACGTCAGGCGGAAATTGTCGTGCTTCGAGACGAGCTTGTCCCACAACTGCTGCCCATCGTTGACCCCTCCCGGCAGGTTGGCGATGCCATATTCGTGGGGATATCCGACATGTCCTGGCAGGGTGTGATCGAGCAACTGGTTGTCGTGAAACAGATAGGCATGGGTCACGAGAATCGCGTTGTGATCGGCGTGCGCGGCGACCACGTCGTTGGCCCAGGCCACTACTTCATCTCGCGGGCCGAACTCCAGGGCGAGGATCAGCCAATCCTGGCCTTGGACTCGAAAGGTGTGATAGGAATTGTCGGTCCGTCCGGCGTCGAAGAAGCCGATACCAGGTTGCGTCGCATAAGACGAACCGGGGCCAAAATAAGTGGGGTCGTTGAAATAGGTATCGCGCGTGCTGCTGTTGCCGTTGGGGCCGTAATCGTGATTGCCGGCCGCCATCGCGTAGGGGACGACACCGTCGAGCACGTCCATCGACGTCTTGGCGCGGCCCCACTGAAGGGTGTTTGGCGCCAGATTGCTCGTGCTGACCGTATTGTTATTCACCACATCCCCGACGTGAAGCACGTATTGGATGTTGTGGCTCGCCTGGTGGTCCCTGATCCACTCGGTCTGAGCCGTGAAGGTCGCAGGGTGATCCCGGGCGTAGTGTTGCGTGTCGGGAAGAATCGCCAGCGACCACGATCCCACGGCAATCGGATCGGCCGAAACGGCCAGGCACTCCCCGGGGGGCAGGCAACAACCAACCAGCACCAAGACCAGCGGGAGCCTTCTCCCCAGGGGGCTAACTTGAAATCGCGGCCGCTTGAGACGATCACTCATCGTGTGACGAAATCTACTGACTTGCTGCTGGAATTGGTCTCGGGCAACCTGGTGGTTGTCATGGTGAAATAAGTGAAGTTGTCTGGGGGCGAGGTGGCCGCGGCGCGAGGAGCACGCCTCGCCCTGGGGGGCGAGACGTGCTCCCTGTGGCCGGGAAGGGCCTAGACCCCCCTCCGTCGTCGCCAGGCGGCTGCCACGCCTAGGGTTCCCAAGCCTAGCAGTGCCAGGCTGTGAGGTTCGGGTATGGGGGCGAAGACGATCTCGTCCCAGATTTGGATGTTGTCGAACAGATGGGTCGAGATCGCGGCATTCGAACTCCCCGCGAACCCGAATTGCGAACTGGATGTCGCGTCCGTATCGCGAAATTCCACGTCATCGTAGACCAGATTGCCATTGAACCAGAGGTCGTACCGTTGCGGGGCGATCGAGTGTTGGTCGAAGGCGCCATAGATCACGGTGTCGGTGTCCGAATAGTTGCCCACGATGTCGATGTGGTGTTTTTGATCGAGATCATAGGTGAACGTCGCCTGGGCACCACTCTCCAATACGTAAGTGAGCGCTCCCCAAGCGCTGCCCGCCGCCGTTTCGGCGTTGACGCTCCCGCGGGCAAAGCGGAGCTCGACGGTCCGGTCGCCGTTGGCCGCGCCGGATGTCAAGTAGACGCGCGCTCCATTGGCTCCACCAGCCTCACCCGTCCCAGGTCCACCGACGAGTGGATGGTAGAGGTCGAAGCTGAATTGGAACGCAGTCCCTGCCGCCAGGAGAGCGGGGCCACGAGTCACTGGAGTCGCGCTGGTGTTGCCATCGACAAATCGCAAGAACTGGTTGGTCGCGCCGTCGCCGAAGAGATCCGCCGCATCGATCTCGGCCCGAATCGTGCTACCGGCGCCGGGAGTGACCGCCGTCGTCAGCGAACTACCGGGCGTACCCGTGGCCAGATTCAAGAAGCCGGGATCGGCCGGCACCACGATGTCGTCGAAGTTTTCATCAACAATCAGCGCCGCCTGCGCCGTTCCTGCTGCGGCAACCACCAGTCCGCAGGCGGCCAGCGCCGCGAGTCGAATCAACCGTGGAACAGAGAAGCATTTCATTAGACAACCCTCCAAAAAACATCAACAGATGGAAAATCAGTAGAGCCTCATCAGTATCCTGCTGGCGGACTCCTAGGTGAACGAATGCCTGTTCGCCGTCCCTGCCACGGCTCAATGCGGACCAATAGTCACTTAATGTTGACTTTAAATCACCTGCGGGTCGGCTGTCAACAAAAAACAGGCATCTCGACTGCAAATCCAGCAAATACTGCAATAAATGCGATGGGGGCGGATTGGCTCCAGCCCACGGGGGACCCCTTCGGGGGAGCCCCCCACCCGCAAGAAAGCTGCCCGAGGAGCTTTGGCGGACACCCGTTTGCCGTTCTACTGGAACGAGGAGGGCGAAACTACGAGAAAATTATGGTGCAATCGCCCTGGTCTCCCCCTTCAGGAGGAAACAAAGAACACGCACAGCACTTTGGCCTCTCTGTCGGAGAGGTTGTACACGCGGTGTGGAGTAGTGCCATTGAAATAAAGGCAATCTCCCTCGTCCAGGACGAATTTGTCGTCGCCGTAATCGAACGCCGCCGCACCGGAAAGCACCAACAGAAATTCTTCGCCGTCATGTGGCAACAACTGTGATCTTCCGCCATGGGGGGGAATGGTTAACAAGAAAGGTTCCATTGCCCGCGCCTGACGACGATGTGCCAAGGACTCGTAGCGGATATTGTTGTCCGGCGAAGGATCGCGCTCAAACTCCTTTCCCTCCCCTTTTCTAACAATGCAGAGTTCCGGCCCCTCCTCGAGCCCCTCGACCAGTTCCGACAGGGGGGTGCCTAAAGTGGCCGCAATCCTGAATAGCGCGGGCAACGAGGGAGTCACTCGAAAGTTCTCCACCTTGGAGAGCCAACTGCGAGTCAGTCCCGTGCCGGCTGCCAACTGCTCGATGGTCATCCGGCGGTCTTGGCGGCGTTGACGAATTCGTCGGGCCAACTCCACCAGGTTGCCCCCGCTGTTTTCCATGGGGCTGGGAGAGGCGTGATGGGACTGTGAAGATTCGATCAATTCTTTGGACATCTTTATTGTTGGACATCTTTATTGATTGGCAGACCGGCAGGTCGCCTGACGATTATTACCGGCTGCCGTGACTGAAGGTCACAAAACGTAAAGTAGCTTTAGTTCGATGTTAAGCACCTAGAGATGAGTGTACTCCCTCGATTGGCGCTATGGGAGCCCATGGCATTCCAGCCCGGTCACGACTTCTTTCTTCGGAGACGATCGATCATGGGAATATAAGTTCAGTTGGCATGCGTCTTACCGACTCGCGGCCTGGACTTGTGATTTTCAGCTAGCCGTTCGAGGCCCCCAAGCGGGGTTGCCCACCTCCCTCACGCGCCGTATGTCGCTGGTATTGTCCTGGCTAGCGGCAAATGGCGAGCCGGTCAGGGATTTCCACACGAGAGGCTTGAACGCAAGGGCATGAGTGACGCGGTTGGCATGATACACTGACACGCCCCTTCGCCAACTCACAGGCGTGCGGATTGCCGGTACGGGTAGCTTCCTGTGGCCCCAGTTTGGGCCACCTCATTATCGCTACACCGGAAGTGATCCGGAAGTCTTTGTTTGGAACTTTGGTTGGCCGTTAGCCTGGTGTTCATCTATGATTCGCGGAGCGGCATTCATATCGGCCCCGGTGCGTACCTTCTGCTCGCCGTACAGTTGGCACTGCTGCTAGGGCTTGGGGCATGTTTCTACTTGTTTCAAAAACTCCGTGCGGTACCGATGGAAATCGCCCCCTCGGGTTGCGACACCCTGCTAAGTAGGCTGTCGGTAAAGGAGGTCCCCTATCCGCCGGATGTGACCTTGAAGTGGGTTCCAACTCTCCATTCGCTCGAGGTCCGGTTTGGCAAACCCGGACCTACTTCCTCGGTGGTCCGCGAAAGGGGGCTTTCAATTTTTTGGCGTCGGCGCGCACCTTGATCGCTGAGCCACTCGCCCTACCTTTCTAGACTCTCCCCATTGGCGTCATACTCTTCCCCTTCGTCTCCTTGCACCTTGGCGTTGAGCGCCCTCGCAATCAGGCGCATCTTCTCCAACATTGCCTTGTCCGGATCCCTCGTAAAGATGCGATCTCGGAAGTGACCGAGCCAGCCGGCATTTTCGCATTCATGTTGCCGCGGATGGGCGGCCCACTTTGCGACGTCGACAACGATTAATCGGGTTTCACCATCCGCGCCTCGAATACACGCATAGCAGAGCTGCATTTCGGGATCGGATCGTACGTAGGCAAGCCACTCGCTGAGCGAGATGGCTGGTCCTTCTGCGTCCCGCCAATTCGCTTTCCGCGTGATGTGAACTTCGTAGTGCACGTGTGAGCCCGCCCTGATCTCATTAATGCTAATGGACTCGCCTTCAAGGTTAGACACTCATCTTGCATTCCTACCAAAAGCCAACGACGAATTTGTAGGGCCAGAATCTAGGGCTCGGAAGTTCCGAAACCAGCACGTAGACGTCGAAGTAGGTATAGCTAAACTCGATAGGCATGGGGGGTACCTTTTGCGGCCATTGCCAAAACGCCAAGAGACCGGAAGATCAGAGTGTCTTCCGGCCTCTTGGCATTGAAAGCAAGTCAAAAAGTTTCAGGCTTATGCACTACACCTTGCGGCGGCGCAGCGCGAACAGCGCGCCGAGGGTGGCGATCGAGGCGAGCACAATCGTGCCAGGCTCGGGGATCGTGGTACCGTCGGTGACGCGGATGTTGGCGATCAGCGTCACGTTGAGCAGCTCGTCATTGGGGTCGGTGGAGGAGGTGGCGTTGGTGTCGCTGTGGCCGAACAGGATATTGCCTCCACCGAGACTGGGGGCAAAATCGGCCATATCGACCACACCGAGGGGGAGCCCATCGACGCTCCAGGTGGCGATGCCGCCGACAACGTCGATCGTGACTTCACGCCAGGCAAATGCCAACTCGCCCGGGTCGGTAGAGCCGGTCTGCCCGGGGAAGTCGATGAGTTGAGCCGCGGGTGCCGCTTTGCCACCAAAGCCACTGTAGTAGAGGTCGGAGTCGTTGATTCCGCCCCCCGAGGAGTAGGCTGCGTTACCGGCGGGTCGGCTGGTGGGGAAACTGGGGTCGTAAATGCGATAGTCGGCGGCCGAGCCGCCATCAAGGGTGACGGCAAATGTGAGACTCTCCTTGACCGCGGCGCCTGGCCACATGGAGGTAGTGCCTGACGTGCCGATGCCGAACAACGAGAGTTGGGTCGTACCGTCGCCACCGGGACCGAGGGGTCCGGCATAGTTTTGCCAAAGGTCGAAGGTGACGGTGTAGTCGCCGGAGAAGCTTTGACCAGTGGGCGAAACGCTAAAGCCGCTGAAGACACCGCCGTCGTTGTTGGCGGTCATCTTGAGCCCGCGGGTGCCGGTGCCGTTGGGCGCGGCGGGGACACCGATGGTGGAGTAATCGTAGAAGAAGTCGACTCCGATATCGCTCAG
>CAZYQQ010000104.1:0-19010 GCA_964650265.1 uncultured Planctomycetaceae bacterium | reverse complement strand
GCTACAAGAACAATTTGATCACGCTATAAATGGCGATCGCCGTGATGCTCAGGCACGAGACGACCAGTGCCCCGTCGTAGAACCGGCTAGGGATGAGCCCCCTTGGTGTGTCGAACCAGCGGAACCAAATCGCCATCACCACAACGAGGAGCAAAATGAACGAAGCCGCGACCCCTCCCAATTGGACCATCGTCACCGGAGCCTGATAGCACAAGAAGATGAGTGCCCACACAATGGCGAATCCCCACGTGAGCGACTTCACGGCCAGGCGCCGCCACACGGGATTGCGAAAGTCGCCGCTCGAGAAGTGAGCCAATGCGTCGGCAAAATTGCGGGCCCAGGCGGCCAGTGCGGAGAAAAGGGTCGACACCAACACGATCCATGCTCCAATGAGGAACACCCAGCTCGCCCATCGGCCCAGCGATTCAGTATACATCGTTTGCAACACACCAACCAGCTCGTCATTGGCGGGCACTTCCCCCCGCGCGTGCAGCACCGCGGCCCCCAGCAAGTAGAAGGCGATTGTCACCACGGTGTAGGCGACCATCGACAGCAGGGCGTCGAGCTGCATCACCTTGATCCACCCGAGTGCGCGCGACCGCCACTCGGGGGTATCGTCTCGCGGGCCGGTGTAGGCCGCATACCCTTTCTCCAGCAGCCAGTAGGTGTATTGCATGACCTCGTCTCCCCCCACACCAATCAGGCCAAACGCCCCCACCACGGCCAGCATCAGTCCCCCTCTGGGAAGCTCGAACGTCAGCCCCGATGCGATGTCGGACCACTGGAGCGCGTAGGGAGTCCACGCGAGCATCGCCACCGACGCGAGTGTGAGCACCGTAAAGAGCACGAGAAACACAATGCATGTCTTCTCGATTCCCTTGTAGCTTTCGGCCGACACCAACCAGGCGACTCCCAGCGACATGATCCAGGCCCAGGCGATGATCCCCCATCCATCGAGCCACTGATTCAGCGGCAACATCAATTCCATGAGGACAGCCACCGTCCCGACAATGCCCCCCATCTGCAGCAACTTCAGTGGCCAGACCGTGAGCCATAGCCACAGCCCCCACCTCACGCCGCGCCACGAGGGACCAGGCATCGCGTTGAGCGCCTCGATCACCGTCGTCCCATGCAGGATCGTATGCCGCCCGAATTCGATCTGCAGGGCGACCTTCACGAGGCAGCCGAGCAAAATCACCCACAGGGCGATGAATCCCACCTCCGCACCGAGGGTCGTCGTCGCGATGAGTTCACCCGAACCGACGATCGACGCCGAGAGAATAAAACCTGGACCGACATAAGGGACTGCCTGCCACAGTGTGGCGGGGGGCTCGCGGACAAGATCGCCATGGCGGGAGTAAGGATCGCGAGGCGACATCGACGTCGGTCCGTGGGGGAAGGAATTAAGAATGATCTTAGCGGCAAGCCCTAACTTAGCGGCGTTGCGCTGCCGCTCCAAGCCACATTCTCCGGAGTTGGAGACAGGAAGAATAGAACGCGGATTTTCAGGATCCGACAGGATGCACAGGATGAAACTGACGACGTAGGCCCCCTCGCGCGAGGCGCCTTCCGATCCTGAGAATCGTGCCAAATCCTGAAAATCCGCGTCCTATTCTTCCCACCAACCACGCCATCCTTAGCCGAGCTGGACACCCCGTAGGACAAATCCCACATCAAATCACCCACCAGCAAATCAGCCAGTGGCGCCTACACTCAGGATGCTGGCGGTGGGACGGACGGGCGAAAGTGTTGCCAGCATGCGCAAAATCGCGCACAATGAAGGTCCCGCCGGAGGCGGCCCACCGATACACGTGCGGCCATGGCTTCCATCCCGCCAGCCCTGCCAGGAAACTCGCCGTGACGATGCCAAAGGCTGCACCACGTCGCGATCTCTTATTCTTCATCACGTTCAGCACCCTGCTGCTCGTGATGTTCCCCCCAATGGCCCACGGCGATCCGGCGTCTCCGTCCGATCCCGGGCTGACCATCTATCAGGCCCAGTGCGCCTCGTGCCATGGCGTCGAGGGACAAGGGGCCGACGACGGCACTGGCAAACTGAGCGGCGATAAGACGCTCTCCCAATTGACCCAACTGATTCAAGAGACCATGCCCGAGGACGACCCGGGCTCGCTCTCCGCCGACGACGCGGCCGCCGTGGCGGCCTACGTCCACCACCGGTTCTATTCGGCCATCGCGCAAGCGCGCACCCGGCCTCCCCGGATCGAACTGGCGCGGCTCACGGTCCATCAGCATCGCCAGGTCCTGGCCGATCTGGTCGGCAGCTTTCGCCAGCCGGTAGTCCGCCGTGGCGAGCCCGGACTCACGGCCTGGTACTTCGAAGGACGGCACCTGCGCGGAAACGATCAAAGCGTTGCCAAACGCGTCGACCCGGTGATCGACTTCAACTTTGGTACCACGGCCCCGGTCGAAGGGATTACCGACCCACGCAACTACTCGATCCGTTGGGTCGGAGCGATCATTCCACCCGAAACGGGCTCCTACGAGATCGCCATCGACACGGCTCATGCGGCACGACTCTGGCTCAACGACGCGAAGACTCCCGCAGTCGACTATTGGGTTCGCTCGGGTGACGATTCCGACTTGCGCGCCCGCGTCTTCCTGCTCGGCGGTCGCCCCTACCCGGTACGGATCGAATTCAGCCGCGGCACTCAGGGGGTAAGTGACGAGAATGTTCAAAAGAAGAATCTCAAGGAAGAGGAAATTGTCGTCCGCCTGCTCTGGCGCCGCCCGGGGGGAGTGCTCGAGCCGATTGCCAGTCGGTTCCTCGCTTCCGAATCGGTCCCAGAGACCTATATCACCACTGTCGCCTTCCCCCCCGACGACCGCAGTTACGGGTGGGAACGGGGAACCACTATCTCGCGCGAATGGGACGAAGCGACCACCGAGGCCGCCTTGGCGACCGCCGATTACGTGGCCGACCATCTCGACGAATTCGCCCGGGCAGGTCAGACTCAGCGTCGCCGCCAGCGCAAGTTGCGTGAATTTGCCACGCGATGGGTCGAACTGACCCTCCGCCAGCCGCTCGACGAGGCGACTCGGCACCAGATGGTCGATGTCCACTTCGAGGGGACCGATGACCCCGAGGTCGCCGTCCGCCGCGTGTTGCTTTTGAGTCAGAAGTCGCCACGATTCTTATTCCGCGAGCTGGGCACCGCTCCCGAGGCGTACGACACAGCCGCGCGGATGGCCTTCACCTTGTGGGACTCACTTCCCGATCAAGCTCTGCTCGACGCGGCCCGCGACGGGAAGCTCACCACCGACGACGAAATTCGGGCTCAAGCCCAACGGATGCTCGACGACCCCAGAGCGACCTACAAACTGATGCGGTTTTTGCTGACGTGGCTGCAAGTCGACAACACGAAGGACTTGGGGAAGGACCCGAAGCGCTACCCTGGCTTCGACGAGCAAGTGATCGCCGACTTGCGAACATCGCTCGAACTCCATTTGAACGACGTGCTCGACTCCGAGCGGACCGACTTCCGCGAGCTCCTGCTCACGCGCGAGATCTACCTCAATCGGCGCCTCGCCGAGTTCTACGGCGCGGAGCCAACCACGGAAGAGGGCTTTACTAAATACACCATCGACTCCGGGCATCGCGCGGGGGTCGTCACCCATCCGTTTGTGATGACCCATTTCGCCAACAACACGGAGAGTTCCCCCATTCACCGTGGGGTGTTCCTCGCCCGCACCGTGCTCGGGCAGGCCCTCAAGCCGCCACCCGAAGCAGTCGCCCCGCTCTCACCCGATCTCCATCCCGACCTGACGACCCGCGAGCGGGTCGCACTGCAAACTCAGCCCTCGAGCTGCATGACCTGCCATGCGATGATCAACCCACTAGGGTTTACGCTCGAGCGGTTCGACGCGGTGGGGAAATTCCGCGACCAGGATCAAAACAAACCGGTCGACGATAGTGGCGAATACGTCACTCTGCGGGGCGAGACGGTCCCCCTCCAAGGGGCCCGCCCACTGGCCGAGTTTTTGGTTTCGAGCGACGAGGCCCACCGGGCCCTGGTGGAAAACGCCTTTCATTTCATGGTTCAGCAATCGGCGGCCCCCTACGGAGCCGATACGATCGATACACTCCGCCAGAAGTGGGTTGCCGCCGATTTCAATTTGAAGCAGCTTGTGGTCGAGATTGTGGTTGCAACGGCCCGGGTCGCGCGCGATACTCAAGGCGCCCTCCCGGCATCCACTCCGGCCGCCAGCGAGGATTCGCCCCCCTCCCCACCAGAGCAACCTAACGAGTAGGACGCCCCTCCAACTTTCCGTCATTCGAGGTCACGATGCATTACGATCGCTCCCGCCGCCGCTTTCTCCGCCAACTCGGACTCAGTGCGGCTGTCGCTCCGTTTGTGATGAATTCCACCGCCCTCGGGTTCGCCAGCGCGCCGCAACATCGCAAGCGGCTGGTCATCATGTTCAGCCCCAACGGGGTGATCCCCGATACGTTTTGGCCCGGGAAGACCGGCGGCGACTTCGAGCTGCCCGAAAGCCTGAAGCCCCTCGCCCCCTTCAAGGACCAGACCCTCGTCCTCCACGGCGTTCACGACCGCATTCGCGGCGATGGCGACGACCACATGCGCGGCATCGGCTGCCTGCTCACGGGAACCGAACTCTTCCCAGGCAACATCCAAGGGGGAGGGCATACGCCGGCGGGTTGGGCGAGTGGCCTGTCGATCGATCAGGAGATCAAAAACTACTTGCAGAATTCGTCCGAGACGCGCACCCGGTTTGGATCGCTCGAGTTCGGAGTGCTCGTCCCCAACCATGCCGACACCTGGACCCGGATGGTCTATGCCGGGCCCAACAAGCCGGTCGCCCCCATCAGCGATCCCTATCAGATGTTCGGCAAGCTCTACGGGCAGATCAAGGATCGCGAGAACATGACGAGCGTGCTCGACCAAATCCGCGACGATTTGAAAAAAGTCCGCGAGTTGGTGAGCCAGGAAGACCGCGAGCTGCTCGACGAGCAAACGACCTTCGTCCGCGAACTCGAAAAACAACTACAGGCCGACAGATCGTCGCAGGTAGTCCACGAGATGCCCCCGCTCGACCCCAACGTCGAGCTCGATACACGCAACATGCCTCAATTGAGCAAGATGCAAATCGACCTGATGGTCAACAGCTTTGCCAACGATTACGCCCGCGTCGCCACCCTGCAGTACACCAACTCCGTCGGCGGGGCGCGGATGAAGTGGCTCGACATCGAGGAAGGGCACCACGAGCTGTCGCACGAACCCGACTCGAACGAGGCGGCCAAGGAGAAACTCACCAAGATCAACCACTGGTACGGCGAGCAAATGGCCTACATGGCCCAGCGCCTCGCCGAAACCCCGGAGCCAGGGGGCGACGGCACCTTGCTCGACCATACGGTCATCCTCTGGACCAACGAACTCGGCAAAGGGAACAGCCACACGCAGGACAACATCCCCTTTGTCCTCGTCGGCGGAGGCCTCGACTTCCGCATGGGCCGCTCGCTACGGCTCCGCGGCGTCCCCCACAATCGCCTGCTGATGGCCCTGGCCCATGGCTTCGGCCACCACATCGACAAGTTCGGCAACGGCAACTACTGCGGCAGGGGTCCGCTCAACCTCGGGTAGACCATCCCCCCTAGAGCGCCGCGAAGTTAGCTAGCAGCTTGAGCCCCACTTGCTGGCTCTTCTCGGGATGAAACTGTGTCGCCCACAGATGGTCGCGCGCGATGCTCGAGCAGAAGGGCTCGGGATAATTCGTCGTGGTCGCCACCAGACTCTCGTCGCCAGGCACGACGTAGTAGGAGTGGACGAAGTAGAAAAAGCTCCCCCCGTCGATGCCGGCGTAGAGCGCAGAGTCGTTCTTCACGTCGATCTGGTTCCAACCCATGTGGGGGACCTTCACCCCCTGAGGCACCTGAAACCGTACCACCTCTCCCGGCAGGATGCCGAGCCCCTCGTGAACTCCCCCCTCGTGACTCCGCTCAAAGAGGAGCTGCATCCCGAGACAAATCCCCAACGTCGGCTTGCCGCTGGCAATGATCTCACGGAGCGGCTCGACGAGATTCCGCGAGCGCAGTGCCGCCATCGCATCGGCATAGGCCCCCACTCCGGGGAGAATCAGCTTATCGGCGGCCGCCAGCACTGCGGGGTCGTCAGTGATCGCTGCCTCGTAGCCGAGTTTCTCGAGTGCCTTCTGGACACTGCGGAGATTCCCCATTTCGTAGTCGACGATGGCAATCATGAAAGTACCGGCGGGAGACACGGGAGCGGGGCCAGACCAAGGCCCTTACGAGAGAGCCCCCCAGCATAAAGGGCTCGCCAAGGGAGGACTAGCGACCCTGGGTCGTCTCGGGATAGACAACCAGCTCGATCCGCCGGTTCTGGGCCTGCCCCGCCTCGGTGGCGTTGGAGGCGAGCGGGTGGTTCGCCCCATGGCCGATCACGAAGAATTGATGCGGGTTCGCCCCCAAACTCTGTCGCACGAGATCGTACACCGCCGTCGCCTGGGCGACCGACAAGTGATGGGCGCTCGGGAATTGGTGCGAGGGGGGAGTCGCCGAGTCGGTATGCCCCTCGATGCCGATCCGATGTCCCGGATAGGTGGTCACCAGTTGCGACGCCACCATCCGCAGCACCTGATCGCTCCCTGGCTGCCACTGGGGAGTGCCGCGAGCAAAGAGCTGGTCGGCAGCCACACTCACCCGAATGGTGTCGCCATCCTGCCGGACGGCGACACCGGGGACATTGTTGATTTGCAATGGCTGGAGCAGGGAGTTGTTGGCCCGAATTTCGGCACTCGGGGCCTGCTGGACGCTCGCCGTAAGGGCCTGGGTGCGATTACGGAGGTCGTTGTTGTCGGTTTGAAGCGCGGCCAGCCGGTCGGTCGTCACCTTGAGCTGATCCTGAACGGCGACGACATACTCGTCCTTGAGTTGCAATTGTTGTCGCGACTGGGCGAGCAACGCTTCGAGTTCCCGATTGTCGCGATCGAGAGCCTCGGCCCGCTGCTGGATTTGTTGTTGCTGGGCGGCGAGCGCCTGCTGCTGGGCAGGACTCAGCGAGAGGGGCTGCTGCTGTTGCTGGGTCGGCTGGAAGACAACCCGGCCACACCCCCCTGCCCCGAAGAGGGCCAGGCAGACAACGAATGTGGCGAATTGAAATCGGCCAGACATAAAAGCTTCGCACGGAGGAGCAAACAGGCGGAGTCGCGAAAGTACACCCAAGGGCCTACCCGCAACGCGCGCGAAGATTAGCAAGCAGCCGAGGGAGCGGCAAGAGCAGCCGCCGGCCGATTGCTAGCACACCCCCGTTGCCCCGCGAGGGGAATTGGCTGCTGAGGATAGACTCCGTAGTAGCGGCGGATGTAGTTGCGATGCCACCGCTGGGGCTTGTGAGGCTCCCAGCCAAGCCGGACAAGGAGCCGGTCACTGAGGCGAACGTTCGCCACATCACAGACCACGGCGTCGATCCCTTTAAGTTCCGCCACGGCGTCGAGCATCACCAAGGCCGCCCGGAACGTGGCGTAGGAAGTCCGCGGTGTCGAGACAATGTACCGCAGGGCAAGGAAGCCTGGGCAACCGAGCGGCTGGTTGTAGTAAAGCCGGCAGCAGTCGGGGTCACCCCCGCCATGGTAACGCAGCCCCACCGGCCAGATCTCGCGCCACGAAACCAGCTTCGGCCATGGCCGGAGGTGAATCGCGGAAAAATGTCCCCCACGGGTTTCGATGATCCCGTAGCGACCACGACGAACGAGGTCGGAGGAAGCGTGCCAATCGTCGATCGTGGCAAAGGGAAACATCACGCGATCCAGGGAGGCAAATCTTACACACCTCCAAGCTTAGCATCAGCCAAGCCCCCTGCCCGACGAGGCGGGAGGCCCAAGGAGAAGCCCCTTCATAAAGTGGATGATCGATAGCATCACCCCGCACGCCACCAAACAGACGACCATCACAATCGGCACGAGCCACGGGACATCGAACAGTTCGCGAGTTGTAAGCCAAACATGATCCCACGTGACGACCGTCGCCACGGTCCCCATGCTGAGAAAGGGGCCGTAGGGGACCTGTCTTGCCCGCTGGAGGAGGAGCCGCAACACGGCAAGCCCCAGCCCAAAAAAGGGAGCGACGAAAAAGACGACAATCGACGCCTGCCATCCGATGAAGGCCCCGATCATCATCATCAGCAGCACGTCGCCAAACCCCATCGCCTCCTCGCCAAGCGCCGCCGAGGCGAGCACGCGAATCAGCCAGATCGTTCCCCCTCCCGCCGCCAGCCCAATGAGCGAAGTGAGCAGTCCCAGCCAGGCCCCCTCCCCCCACCACCAGACGGACGCCACGAGGAGACTCCCCAGGAGCGTGATCTCGCGCAAGGGGGCACGGGTCCAGTCGCCCCAAATCCGCAGCCCAAAGTGACGGACGCGCCCCCCTAATGACAGGCCTCGCAGCCAGCGCCGCCGGACATAGGCAAAGCACCAAAACCAATAACAGCCAAGCCCTATAATCAGCGACGTCGCCTCGCGCGGCGCGAGCACCGCGGGCCACTCTCCCTGAGAACCCGCATGGACCGGGTAGAAGTGAAGCGGAAAACCTTGATGTCCCACCAGCGGCACCCCCTGCCGATTTTCAAGGGCAACGCTCGGGCTAATCGGCGCCACGAGCTCGCCAAGCTGCGGCAAGAGCGACAGGGGGAGGAGCGCGGCGAGCAGCAAGGCGAGCAGAGTCCCCGGCAGGGTAATGATGTCGGGGATCGTCAGTTCGTCGAAATCGATCATCGTCGCCACGAGCATCAGCGCAAAGAGCACCGCGTGGGCGAGGAAAGTGGAGTGGGCCACGCCGGCAAGGGGCGCGAGCTGGAAGGGCCGCAAGCCTTCGGCAACTCCCTGCTGGAGGACGAGCCCCAATTGGGCCGTCTCCCACCAATAGAGCCACGCGATCCCCAGCGGAAAGAACAGCTCCACCAACAGCGGGCGAACCCAGTGCTGGGGGAACTCGGGATGAACCTCGCGACGCAATCGCCACCAGCCAACGATCGGCAAACGATCGGCCCACGTTCGGGGAGGAAATCCCTCCGGGGGAACCTGCCAGGCCGAGAAGGCGCGGCGGCGGTAGGCGAACTCATAAATCGCCGCGTTCAGCAGTGACGCCACAAAGGCGGCCATCACGGCCACCATCACGATCCGCACTGGGAGGGGAATTGTGAGCAGAAAATCCATGCAATGTGTCTCGCCACTCCGACCGTCTAGGGCAACAGGGAGTGTACGGGAGATAGGCTCTCTGCGAAAGACAAGACCGTCCCTTAAATTTGTTGCCCCTCGGGACACTCCCTAGCACGAAGAATAGAACAAGGATCGACAGGATTTGGCAGGATTCTCAGGACAAGTGGGGTGGACCTGATGATTTGCGGCGAGTGCGATCTGATCCTGCAAATCCTGCCGATCCGCGTCCCATTCTTACCTAGTTCGTGCTTCCCACCACACCGCGATCTCCTCAGCTATCTCCTCGGGAGTTTTCCCAGTGGTATCGATTTCGACATCAGCGCATTCCCGGTAGAGCGGTATTCGCGCGGCGAGCACCTCGGCGATTTCCTCGTAGAGACCCTTCGAAGTCAGGTTCGGTCGTCGATTCGCGGTTGACTCGTCCTCGCGAATCCGCTCGGCCAATAGCTCAGGGGGTGCGGTGAGCCAGACGACATGCCCCGCCTCCCGCAACTTCTCCCGAGTCGAGGCATCGAGGATGGCTCCCCCCCCCAGCGAGGCGACCATCGGCCCGCCGACACACATCAGGGCGACAATCTGCCGCTCGAATTCGCGAAACTCGGGTTCGCTCTCGGCAAACAGTTCCCCAATCGAACGGCCGCTCGCCTGCTCGATCGCGTCGTCGGAATCGGCGGCCACCACGTGCCATTTTTCCGCCAGATGCCGCGCCACGGTCGTCTTGCCGCTGCCGCGATAGCCGATCAGGAACAAGGGACGATGCAGGGGAGTCATCACCAGAAGCGCCATACGGAGTCGAGGGAGATCAGTACTTCACCGGCCCGGTGACCCGCTTGAGCGTTTCGCGCATCACCTCGAAGGGGGCCTCTCCCCCGGTGAAGAGCAGGTACTGGAGTGCCGCCTGACCGACAAACATGTCGACCCCCGTGATGACGTGGCAACCATGGGAGCGTGCCTCCTTGATCAGCAAGGTCGACTCCGGATTGTAGACCGTGTCGAACACCAGCATCGACGGCTTGAGGTACGACTTGTTGTAGGGGGTTTCGTCGACGTTGGGATGCATGCCGATCGGGGTGCCGTTGATCAGAATATCGACCTGGGCATTGTGCCGGGCCTGCCAGTCGATCGATTTCGCTCCGAATTCGGCGGCGAGCCCTTCGGCCCGTTCCCTGGTGCGACTCGAGACGACCGCCCTTGCCCCCCGCCGCTGGAGGCCGTAGAGGAGCGCCCGGGCAACCCCACCCGCCCCCATCACGAGCACCCGCTTGCCTGCCAATGGGCTCGGCTGCGCCCCCACTTCTCCCAGGGCCTTCTCCAGACAGTCCATCGCCGCTTTGCAGTCGGTGTTGTAGCCGAGCACCTCCCCATCGCGAAACACCAGCGTGTTGACCGCTTTGATCCCCTTCACCGCGGCATCGACTTTCGTCACGAATCGGGCGATCGACTCCTTGTGGGGAATCGTCACACTCAGTCCCTTGATCCCCAGCTTGGGGACATCGGCAATGAACTGCGTCAAATCGTCCGCCGGCACCCGGAAGGGAACATAGACCGCATTGAGTCCCTGCGACGCCAGCGCCGCGTTATGGATGTGAGGACTCAAGCTATGGGCGATCGGGTCGGCGATCACCCCAAACACCGACGTCTCGCGGTTGATGTTGTCGTAATGATAAGTTTCCGTCATCTGATCAAACGAAAGCTGTCCCGGGGCGAGGGCCCGCTCGTGATGGAAGGTCGCGTAGGTGAAGGGGGCTCCACACCGGGCGAGCAGAATCCGCGACGGGGTACCGATATCCCCCATGCACATCCCGATCGTCGGCTGTGAGGCCCGCTCAACCATTTCGAGCATCCGGACATTGTCGTTCGGTTTTTGGGCCATGGTGGTAATCTTCACCACATCAGCGTCGAGCGAGGCGATCTTGGCATGGATCTCGTTGAGATTCTCGGGGGTGTGGCGGAAGTTGTGATAACTGATGATCCGCTTCGTCTTGCCAAATCGAGGAATCTTGTCGGCGACGTCGACTTCGAGATCGACGTAGTCGACACCCATGGCGATCGCGGCCCGCAGCATGATCTGCCGCTGCTCTTCCGTCCCCGAATACTTTCCTCCATCCTCCTCGCGGCGAATGGTGATGACGATCGGACAGCTCCGATCCTTCATCAAGCGTTGGAGATTGACCCGGCTGCTGACGTAATCGAGACGGAACTCGACAAGCTTGGCCCCCCGCTTTACCAGTTCATGGTACTCGGCCAGCAGGTGCTTGTGACGGCTACGACCAATACTTACACAAATCATGGGAAGGGGACCGGCCGAGCCGCGCTAGGGGGAAGGAATGCCGCAAGGGGAGAGCCCTTTATTCTGTTTGAAACCAGGCCCGCTGGCAAATGGCCCCCCCTCCTCCCGAGCCGAGCGGCGTAAGCTCCCGGAGTGCGTGCGTCATGAAATAGGCCACGGATTGAAGCGGATCGCCCGGATCGCCACGGATCAGAAGGCGCCCGATGCGTCCCTCTGATCCGTGGCGATCCGGCCGACCCGTGTTCATCCGTGTCCCATCGTTACGGAATCCCACTGGAAATACCGGACTACCGCCCCTTCACACCTACGACTCCCATCAGATCCGCTTGAATTTCCGGTCGAGCTCCTCGCAGGTGAAGCTGAGGACGGTGGGCCTCCCATGAGGGCAGTGGTGGTGGTTCTGGGTCAGATGGCGGTGGGCCAGCAGGGCCGTGATCTCGCTTGGGGCGAGGGGATCGCCATACTTTACCGCCGCCTTGCAGGCGACCGTGTGGAGCAGGTCGTCGAGCAATTCGGGGGACTCGGGAACCTGGTTGCTGGCAAGCAGGCAATCGAGCACGTTCGCCAACACCTCGCGGGGGGGGACTTTCGCCAGCATTGCCGGGTAGCTCATGAGGAGGACCGTGTCTCCCCCAAACGGCTCGACGACGAGCCCCATCTTCGCAAGCAGCTCCCGGTGTTCGAGCACGGTGGCCGCCTCGTTCGACGCCAGGTCGATCGGCTCGGGGACGAGCAATTTCTGTGTCTCGATCGCCGATTCACTCACTTTCGCACGAATCTGCTCGTAAAGAATCCGCTCGTGAAGAGCATGCTGGTCGATAATCTCCAGCCCATCTTCCGTTTCGACCACCAGGTAGCGGTCGTGCAGTTGGATTGCCTTGGCCCCCCCCTCCTCGGCAGGAAGGGCGCGCGAAAGGGCCCCGGCTTCCCCTTCGTGACCGATGCCTCCCGGACGCGCGACCTCAAACGGGCTGGGCCGATAGGAGGGAACTCCTCCCCCCAGCCCTCGTACAAGGCCCCCCTCACCGGCGGGGAGCGAATCGAGCCGATGGAGCGTCAGCGGCGATGAGGGAGGAGTCACCGGGCCGCCGATCTGTTCGAGCCGCTGCTGAACGAGTTGCCGTTCGGCCCACGTCACCAGTTCGCTAGGGGACTCGCTACCAATCTCCTCTTCCGCCACGGCTCGCGCAGCGACCGGCTGCACGGTCGCGCGCAGATCGGTCGAGAGAAACTTCGACCGGAGCGTCCCCAGCAGTTGGCTGTAGAGTCGCCCTCCATCCTGAAAGCGAACCTCCAGCTTCGTGGGGTGGACATTCACGTCGGCCATCGAAGGGGGCATGTCGATCCGCAGGAAGCAAATCGGAAACCTCCCGGTGAGGAGCAGGCCCCGGTAAGCCTCCCCCAGGGCGTGCTGTAGGGCGCGATCGCGAATCGAGCGGCCATTGAGGAACAGGTACTGCAGCCGATTGTTCCCCCGACTGAAAATCGGATTGGCGGCGTAGCCCCAGAGGGTGACCTCGTTGTCGGTGCTCTCGACCTCGATCAACGCCGCCGCGAGTTCCTCGCCCAAGAGGGCGGCGATCCGCTCGCGCCAGTTGCTCGTCGGCGACAGATCGTACACCTCGCGTCCCCCGTGGGCCAGGCGGCAATGGACCTGGGGATGGGCCAGCGCAATCCTGATAAAGGCCTCGTTGGCGTGCCCATGTTCGGTCTGAGGGCTACGGAGGAATCGCTGCCGGACCGGCGTGTTGAAGAACAGGTCGCGGACTTCGACAATCGTTCCCACCGGACAGCCCGCCGGCTCGATCGCCCCGTGGATTCCTCCGGTCACCGTCAGCTCGGCGCCGCACGCTTCCCCCGCAGTCCGGGTCCGCAGAGTGAGTCGGCTCACCTCGGCAATCGACGCGAGCGCTTCCCCTCGAAAACCCATCGTCCCGACCGAGAAGAGATCGTCGGCCGAAGCGATCTTGCTCGTGGCGTGATTGGTCACCGCCAGGGCAATCTCGTCGGCGGGAATACCGCAGCCATCGTCGGCCACGCGGATCAAGTCGCGCCCCCCCTGCTCCAGCGCCACATCGATCCGTCGCGCCCCGGCATCGATCGCATTCTCAAGCAATTCCTTGAGGACGCTCGCCGGGCGTTCGATCACCTCGCCAGCAGCGATCTTGTTGACGACCGACGAGGGAAGGATTTGAATCGATGGCATCGCACTCGTCCTTGATAAATTCCGTGCCGCACGCCGCGGGGACTCAAACTAATTGAGCCCGTACTCTTTGATCTTACGATACAAAGTTCGCTCGCCGATGCCGAGCATCCGAGCGGCTTCTTCGCGATTTCCCCCGGTAACTTTCAAGGTTTCGCCGATAAACAGCCCCTCGATGTCCGAGAGCGGCTTCCCCACCAGGCCCGCCAACCCATCGCTGGCCAACCCTTCGGCCCCCGGGTCGAGGGGCTGGAACTCGGCCGGCAGGTCGTCGAGATCGAGCACCTCGTCGTAGTCGACCACCACCATGCTGTCGATCGTGTTCTTGAGTTGCCGGACATTGCCGGTCCAAGGATAGGCCATCAGCCGCCTCCTGGCCGCGGTCGTCATGCTCTTGATCGGCTTGCCATGCCGCGAGGCGTGCATCTTCATGAAGTGATCGATCAGGAGCGGGATGTCCTGCGAACGCTCGGCGAGAGTCGGTAGCCGCAGGCTGATCACCTTGAGGCGATGGTAGAGATCCTCGCGAAAGGTGCCGCTCGCCACCCCCTCTTCGAGATTCCGGTTGGTCGCCGAGAGAATCCGCACGTCCACCTTCACCGTTTCGTTCGAGCCGACCCGGGTGATCTCGCCACTCTCGAGTACGCGGAGGAGCTTGATCTGGGTCGGGACCGGCATGTCCCCCACCTCGTCGAGGAACAAGGTCCCCCCGTCGGCGTATTCGAATTTTCCCATCCGGTCGCGGGCATCGGTAAACGCCCCCGGGACACTCCCGAAGAGTTCCCCTTCGAGGATATGCTCGCTGAGGGCCGCGCAATTGAGCCCCACGAAGTGCCGGTTCTTGCGGGGACTGTTCTGGTGGATCGCCTGGGCCACTAGCTCCTTGCCGGTGCCAGTCTCCCCCTCGATGAGCACCGTGGCATCGGTGGGGGCGATCCGCCGGAGCCGCTCGATGAGGTCGCGCATCGCCGGGCTGTTGCCGATGAGTCCCTCGAAACCATACTGCTCGTCGAGACGGCGATTGAGTTCCGCGTTGGCCCGCCTGAGATGTTGCGAGCTGGCCGCCTTGTCGACCACACTGCGAAGCTGCTGAAGATCGAGCGGTTTGAGGAGGAAGTGAAACGCCCCCTGCTGCATCGCCGTCACCGCCGATTCGATCGTCCCATGCCCCGTCACGAGCACCACTTCGGCGTCGGGGAGCAACTCCTTGGCCTTCGACAAAACCTCCATTCCCCCAACCCGGGGCATCTTGAGATCGGTGACGATGATCTCGAACGCGCGATGCCCCATCAGGTCGATCGACTCCTCGCCCGAGGTAGCAACCATGCAGGCGTACCCTTGGCTCTTGAGGCTGTCGGCCACCGCTTCGGCATGGGCCGCCTCGTCATCGATCACGAGGACCTGAATCGGAGGACCAACTTGAGCGGATGTCTTGGGAGGTGCCATGGAGCAGTGCGATCTTGGGGGCAGGGCTGCCCGGGTGAGATGACCTTTACCTGGAAGAAGGAGGAGCATTGGCCCCCACACCCGGTGCGGGGACCACGGTGGTGACCTGCAGCCGATGGGGAGCCGGCAGGTGGATTGTGAAGTGGGTGCCGCGATCGATCTCCGTCTCGACGGCGATTGTTCCCCCATGGGCGTCGATGATCTTGCTGGTTGTTGGCAAACCGAGCCCCGACCCACCCGGCTTCGTCGAGAAGAAGGCCTCGAACATCCGAGCCGCCGTCCCCTCGTCCATCCCCCCCCCGGTGTCGATCAGATGGATCACGGCTCGCTCCCCATCGGTAGCGGTGGCCACGGTAAGCTGTCCTCCATGGGGCATCGCCTGTTTGGCATTCAGCAGCAGATTGAGCAAGGCACCGCGAAACGCCTGGCGGTCGAGGAGCAGCACCGGCACGTTGGGATCGAGGTACTCGACCACCTCGATCCCCGCCTCACGGGCCTCGGGGCTGAAGAAGTCGAGCAGTTCCTTGATCTCGCGATTGAGGTCCGTTGGCTGGAGTTCCAGTTGCCTGACCTTGGCGAAACTCAGGAAGCTGTCGAGCAACCCCTCCAAGCGTTTGCACTCCTGTTCGATCGTCTGCGCCCGTTTGAGCGCCCTCCGCTGCGCTGGCGAGGCCTCGCCATCGAGGTCCTCGGCCAGCAACTGAAGGTTGAGACGAATCGTCGAAAGGGGGTTCTTGATCTCGTGCGCAAGGGCACCAGCCAGCCGAGCGATCTCGGTGTACTGGCCCATCAAGCGCTCGACGGCATCGCTGGTGTTCTCGGCCATCGGTCAACTGGCGGACGATGACTCCGCTTCGACGAGCACCGCCTTGCGACTCAGCTTCACCCGGTCCTGCTCGTCCACGGCAATCACCTTGACGCGGATCGGGTCACCCACCTTGAGGATGTCCCCCACGCTGGAGACATACTCGTTGGAGAGCTCGCTGATGTGGCACAGCCCATCCTTGCCGGGCAGAATCTCGATGAAGGCACCAAAGTCCTTGATACTCGAGACGGTCCCCTCGTAGATCCGCCCGACCTGCACCGTGGCGGTGAGCGCCTCGACGCGAGCCAGGGCCGCCTTGAGGTTTTCCTCGTTGGCCGCGGCGATGGTGACAGTCCCATCCTCATCGATGTCGATCTGCGACTGGGTATCCTCCTGGATGCCGCGGATATTCTTGCCGCCAGGGCCAATCAGCATGCCGATCTTGTCGGAATCGATCTTGGTCCGCACCAGCCGCGGAGCGGTCGGCGAGGTATTGGCCCGCGGGCGGGAGATCGCCGACAGCATGGCCCGCAGGATTTCGATCCGCGCTTCGCGCGACTGCGTGAGCGTGTTGCGAATAATCTCTTCGCTGATGCCGCGCGTCTTGAGGTCGAGCTGGATGCCGGTGATCCCGTTCTGGGTGCCGGCGATCTTGAAGTCCATGTCGCCGTAGTGGTCCTCGTCGCCAATGATGTCGGTGAGCAGGGTGTAGTCGTCCCCCTCCTTCACCAGACCGACCGAAATGCCCGCCACCGGGTTTGTGATCGGCACCCCGGCGGCCATCAGTCCGAGGGTCGCCCCACAGACCGAGGCCATCGAACTCGAACCGTTCGACTCCATGATGTCGGAGATCACGCGGATGGTGTAGGGGAAATCGTCGTGGGCCGGGAGGACAGGATTGACGCTCCGCTCGGCGAGCATCCCATGCCCGATTTCGCGCCGTCCGGGGCCACGGATCGGCCGCACTTCACCCACCGAATAGGAGGGGAAGTTGTAATCGAGCATGAATCGCTTCGAGTACTCTTCCAGCAGGCCGTCGACCCGCTGCTCGTCGCGACCGGTGCCAAGGGTCACCGTCACGAGCGACTGGGTCTCCCCCCGCTGGAACAAGGCGGAGCCATGAACGCAGGGGAGCAGGTCGACCTCGCAGACGATGTCGCGAAGGGTCTTGTTGTCGCGACCGTCCGACCGGGTCCCCGAGAGAATCAGGTCGCGGACGACGCGCTCCTCGAGATCGTGCCACGACTTGGAGAACGAGGCGACCTGATAGGCTCCCTCGGCAGCCGGGTCGGGGATCAAGGCCGCCAGGGCCTCGTCGCGAAGGACGCGATTCTGCTCGGCCCGCAGGGCCTTGGTCGCGGCCTGCTTGGCGGTCTTGAGCGAGTCGTAATAGCGCTCGCGAAGGACCTCCGCCAGACCATCCGAGGGAGGGGAGACAACGTTCATCTTTGTCGGCTGCACCTTGTCGACCAATTCCATCTGCAAGGCGCAAATTTCCTTCACCCAGCGGTGGGCTTCCTGCAAGGCCTCGAACATCCGGTCCTCGGGCAGCTCCCGGGCAAATCCCTCGATCATCAAAATCGCCTCGGAAGTCCCCGAAACGATCAGGTCGAGTTCACTCGTCTCCAGGTCGTCGGCGGTGGGAAACGGCACGAAGTTGCCATCGACCAGCCCGAGCCGCACGCTCGCCAGCGGGCCCATGAAGGGCAAGGGGGAGAGTTCGAGGCAAGCACAGGCCCCAATCATCGCCAGCACGTCGGCGTCGTTCTGCCGATCGCTCGCCAGCACCATCGCCTGAATCTGCACTTCGTCGTTGAACCCCGGGGCGAACATCGGGCGGATCGGCCGATCCATCAGCCGCGAGGTGAGCGTCTCCTTGGTCGTGGGGCGGCCTTCCCGCTTCAGGAATCCGCCGGGGAACTTACCGGCCGCCGCATGGCGTTCGCGGTAGTCGCAGGTGAGAGGGAAAAAATCAATGCCTGGCCGGGGGGCACTCGTCGCGGAGGCACAAAAAACCACCGTCTGGCCATACTGAATGATGCAGGCGCCGGCCGCCTGCTTGGCGAGAGCACCCGTTTCGATGCTCAGGGTGCCATTGCCGATTTGCTTTTCCACTCGAATTCGATTCAACGTCTTCATCTTTTCTGCTTTACTTCTGCTTGGATTTGCTTGGAAATAGGCGATCTGGAGAGAACGAGACGCCGACCATTCTGTCCCCTCCAATCGAACCGAAAGGCGAGAACTGACGGGCGAACCGCACTGCTACCCGGATAGGACAGAAAACGCCGGCCACGACCCCAATCGACGGCGGCGTGGCAACGACAGCCCCAATGGCACTTCGTCCACAGGAAAGAGGGTGGCTGGCGAGCGACAAGATGGCGAGCGGCACAAGGAATTGATGAAGGCCGAAAACCCGCGTTTACTTGCGGATTTCCAATCGCTTCAACAGTTCGATGTACTGTTCGGGATTATGGCGCTTGACGTAATCGAGCAATCGCCGGCGACGACTCACCATACGCAACAGACCTCGCTGGCTGGCGAAGTCCTTCTTGTGGGTTTGCATATGCTCTGTCATCTGGCTGATCCGACTGGTAAGCAGCGCAATCTGAACGGGGGCCGAGCCTGAATCAGACCCGCTTTGTCCAAAATCACCAATCAGTTTCGTCTTCTGTTCCGCTGTGAGCGACATACTCTCTAACTCGTCCAATTCCTGACCGGCATCAAACCGGTGCTACGTGTCCGTGCGAACTACCCTAACTTCCTGGCTGAAACTCTGCGGCTTCCGCCCCCGGGTCGCATTCACTCCTTTTCCCAAGAGCCACGCGGCCCTTGTTTCAACAATTGATCAACACTTAACGACTTAAAACTCGCTGCTTAAGCCCAAAAGTGTACCAACTTTGCCCCCCTCCGCAACCCACCTTTCGCCAGCATTTCACCTGGAACCCCCGGATGGACCTCCATTAAGAAAAAACTGCGGTAATCCGCTAAGTCCGGGAGTTGCGTAGCATGGGCACATTTGCCCGTGCGGGGGACCGGCGGGGCGAGTTTTTTGGCAT
>CAZYQQ010000103.1:0-19157 GCA_964650265.1 uncultured Planctomycetaceae bacterium | reverse complement strand
CATCGATCCCAGCCCTTTCACATAGTCATGCGAAAAAACCGCCCCCCGCGTTCCACCCCCCAATCCCGCTTCACCTCGCTTTCGAATGGTCCGCCAGCGCATCGAACAGCCACGCCCGGGCAAACTGCCAATGGCGGTAGGCGGTGGTTCGGGAGATTCCCTGAACGGTGGCCGCCTCGTCGAGGCTGAGGCCCGCGAAATAGAGGAGTTTCACCAGTTCCGCCTTGCCCGGGGCCTCCTGGGCGAGCCGCTGGAGGGCTGCGTCGAGTTCCAACAGGTCGTCGAAATCCTTGCATGGCAGGGCGATGGGGGGGAAATCGTCGAGTTCGACCCGCTGGAATTTGCCGCCACGCTTGAGGGTCTGCCTGGCCCGGGCATGTTCGATCAGAATCCGCCGCATCGCCTCGGCGGCGGCGGCAAAAAAGTGCCCCCGCCCCTCCCAGCGGACCTCCTCTCCCAGCAGCCGCAAATAGGCCTCGTGGATCAGGGCTGTCGCCTGCAAGGTATGCCCGGCCCGCTCTCCCACCATCCGGCTCCGGGCCAGCCGGCGGAGCTCCTCGTAGACCAACGGCAGGAGCCGGGCGGTCGCCTGCGCGTCGCCATTGTTAATCGCCGCCAAGAGCTGGGTCACTTCCGACATGCTGGCGATTATACCACGGAGAGGCATCGCTGCTCATTTGGCATGCTTTTTTTCACCCTCCGGTCGCCGAGCCTTCAGGAACCTGGACCGGCTTCAAGTGCTCGACGCCCATGGGGGACGGGTTGGCCAGCCGCGGAATCACCAACCGCGGACTGGCCAGCCACGGGCTCACCAGCCGAAGGGGGGTATTTCGCCCGATTGGCGGATGTGGTCCCATTTCGAGATTCTCATCCTGCCGGGGCTTAGAATGGCGACTGACCCGTGGCCCCCGCGGGCGTTCGTTCCCTTCCCTCCGAGCCCCCACATCCCATGACAAACCGCGAACTGCCCGCCATCGATCGTCGTTCGTTTCTTGCCACCAGTGGTGCCTCGGTCGCCGCACTCGCCGTGCCCCACAGTCTCTACGCCGCCGACACAGCCCCGCGTAAAGTCCGCCTGGGCATCGTCGGGGGGCGGTTCGGCCTCTCCTTCCAGTTCCACGAGCATCCCGACTGTGTGGTCGCCGCGGTGAGCGACCTGCGCCCCGCTCGGCGCGAGCAGCTTCAGAAGACGTACAACTGCCCCAAGGCGTACGATTCGCTCGAGGAGATGGTCCTCGACAACTCGCTCGACGCGATTGCGATCTTTACCGACGGCCCGCTCCATCTCCAGCACGCGACCCTGGCGATGAAGCATGGCAAGCATGTCCTCTCGGCGGTGCCGGCCGTGTGGGGGGACGTCGAGCAGGCGTATAAGTTGCGCGAAGTGGTCGAGCAGACCGGCCTCCTCTACATGCTGGCCGAGACGAGCTACTACATGCAAACCGCCATCTCGGCCCGCAAGTTCTACCAGGAGAACAAGTTCGGCGACCTCTACTACTCGCAGGGGATCTACCACCACGCCGGGCTCGAGAGCCTGTACGTCGAGAATGGCGAGCGGACCTGGCGGTACGGAGTCGCCCCGATGCACTACCCGACGCATTGCACGGCGCTCCTGATCGGCACCACCGGCGAGCGACTCACCGAGGTCACCTGCCACGGCTGGGGGGACGACGACCCGATGCTCAAGGATAATGTCTACAACAATCCCTTCTGGAACGAGACGGCCCTGTTCCGCACCAATCGCGGCCACACCTTCGACTGCCACGTTTGGTGGAAGGGGGCCCATCGCGGCATCGAACGGGCCGAGTGGGTTGGCACCAAGATGAGCTTCTACGGCCCCCATCCCAACGGCCAGGGCCCGGTGATCGTGCGCAGCGGCGGGCAAACCGAACTCGACCATGGCGGGTTCGAGCGGGCGCTCCCCGAATTCGAAGGGTACAAAACGCCCCAATGGTGGGCCACCGACATGCTCCCCGAGCCGCTGCGTCACGACAGCGGCCACGACGGGTCGCACACCTTCATCACGCATGAGTTCATCGACGCCGTGGCGCACGAGCGCCCCCCGGCGATCGACGTCTACGAAGCCCTCGCCTACACGGTGCCGGGGATCGTGGCCCACGAGTCGGCGCTCAAGGAGGGAGAGTCGATGAAGGTGCCGCAGTTCGATCGGGAGCGGAAATGAGCGAAGCCGAGACGATCCACCCGGATGCAGAGGAAACGGCCGTGACCGAGCCGCCGCGGATTTGGCACTGGTTTGTGTGGATGTTCGCGACAGTTTTGTAGCCAATAGGACAAACGTTTCCACGCTTGGACAACTAACGACCCTGCAGTAACTTGCAAGGCTTTTCTGGGTAATCCTTTTGCCGCCACGTGGGCAAACCCAATGCCGCGCGGAGACATTGATTGATGTCATCCAATGCCTCTGGCGTCAGTTGTCCCAAACGGCGGCGAACAAGCGATTGGGCCACGGTTGTCAAATTCTCGCACGATACAACCGACGTATGCCGCAAACCGGCCGCCTGACCGATGGACGATTGGACGTCGATCAAATACTGCGTTGGTTCGTGATGGCGATGAACGGTCGTGGTTATGGGGGCGAGGATAACATTGCTCAGCCGACGATTGTTGTCATCCGACTGCACGACCACCGCAGGTCGCAACTTCGTGCCGGTTCCCGAAGAATAAGGGAACTGAACAAGGACGACATCGCCGCGAGAAAGGGGCATTATTCGATCGGCGCGCCGTCTTGGTCGGTGTATTCGTCAAGCTGAGAGTCGTCCCAGACGGAGGCGAGCACCCCTTCCTGCGCCTCGTACGTTTCGCTGATGTGAAACGCGCCTTCGCTGCCATGTGGGGGGGTGAGCCTGTTAAGCAGATCGACCGGAACGATCGCAAACGCCACGTCTCGCCCCGATTCATCGACCAGATAGATGGGTTCGCCGCGGCTCTCGCCTACCGCTTTCGACTGCTCGGCTGTAAGCTGGACTGACTTCATACAATAATTATATCACACGGCTCGCGGCGGAATCCAGCCGCATGGCGGCGGAGTAGTGTTCCCCTATTTTCAGGGCTCGTCGAGGGTGGGCGGCATCCATCTCGCGCGGCAGGTGGTTAGAATATCTCTTTTCGCGCAAAGGTTCACTTCCCAACCACGGCCCACGAGTCGGCGCTTAAGGAGGGGGAGTCGATGAAGGTGCCGCAGTTCGATCGGGAGCGGGAATGAGCGAAGCCGAGACGATCCACCCGGATGCAGAGGAAACGGCCGTGACCGAGCCGCCGCGGATTCCGCTGCGGATTTGGCATTGGTTTGTGTGGATGTTCGCGACGATGGTGCTGATGGCGGTTGTCGACGCCAGAGGAACTACCGTCTCGGATTTTACCGACAGGGCGATAGTCGCGATCATGGTCATTTGGTCGGCCCGAAGTGGTCTTATTCTTACCGCTTCCTCGGCTCTTTGGCACATCGTGCGTCGAGAACAACTTCCCCGAGAGGTGCGGTGGTGTCCAGGGCACTTCTTGGTTTGGCTGGGTTTAGTGTCGACAGTGGTGCAGGCCGCGATTTATATCTCTGATCGTTTCGTCACATTTTCACCAAGCTTCTCGCGGCTCTACACCAAAGTTACTTGGGTCGAGGTGGTGATACTGGTTGCGATTGCGGCGTTAGCTTTTCGCGGTGCTACGGCACGGCGGTGGAAACTTTTTTTCCTTGGCTGGATTGTAGTCTCAGCCCTGCACCCAATATTCTCATACTTTTGGGGATACTACGACGCATTCCAGACGATCAGCGTGCTCTTTATTGCGACAGATGCCATCTGCATCATGCTCCTAATTAACGCCATGGTGGGCGATCTAGTTCGCCGCCCGCGGGTCGTTTACTCCCGGACATGGACCCATTGGGCTGGAGTGTTAGCCACTTTCGTTTCGCTCGTGACTCAGCTTGGGTGGCATGTCGTAAACTCACCGTTCTTATGGTGACCCGTCAACTGGAACGGACCGGCAACTGTCACCCAGCCGTCGGCGCTGCCTCTTTCATACCACTCAGAGATTCGCCGGTCTTCTGAAACGGTATTCCACCCGCACCCCGCTACAAATAGGAATTGGCCGGGGCGGGAACTCCCGCCTGCCTCCACGCGTCTGATCTCCAGGTGACATTTCTTCCTCAGCCACTCGGTGAAAACTCATGAGAGCATTTCTTGCCTTCGGCGTATTAGTCCTTGTCCTGGGTTGTGGCGCGGCCAAAGAGTCCGCCCGCGTGTCCGCATCGATGGAGTCGGACGATGCAGGTTATCTGCCCGTAACGACGCCCGCCGAGGGAACACGATACGCCTATGCCCCGGGGAAGGCGGAGGAAGGAGCGGAGAGGACGACTCCCCTCGCCGCGGCCGACAAAAAAATCATCTACGAGGCCTCGGTCTCCCTCCTGGTAAAGAACTTCGACACCACCCCGGCGGCGATCGAGAATCTTGTGAAAAGCTCGGGGGGCTACCTCGCGATGACCGACATCGCCCGCAACCAGGGGACCGAACGGAGCGGCCGCTGGGTCGCGCGGATTCCGGTCGCCGGGTACGACTCGTTCCTCGAGGCCCTCTCAAAGATTGGCGTCAAGGAACGGATGCACCAGTCGGGGCAAGACGTGACCGAGGAGTACGTCGACCTCGAAGCCCGCATCTCGACGAAGAAGAAACTCGAGGCGCGGATTCTCGAGCTGCTGGAAAACCGCGACGGCGAGATCAAGGACGTGATCGTCATGGAGCAGGAACTCTCCCGCGTGCGGACCGAGATCGAGCAGATGGAGGGGAAACTGCGATACCTGGAGAATCGCGTCTCGCTGACGACCGTCACCATCGAAGCCCGCGAACAGCAGAATTACACGCCACCGGAGGCCCCAGGACTGGGAGGCCGCATCGCCGCGGCTTGGAACAACTCGGTGGGAGGCCTCGGGAGTTTGATCACCGGGGCGATCGTGCTGGGGGTTGGTGCGATCCCGTGGGTGCTGGGGATGGGGTTGGTGGCGGGGCCGGTGTGGTATTTTAGTCGGCGGTGGTGAATCATGAACAAAAATCGCGGAGACGCGGAGAGGTTAATGGCAGGGCGGCGCGGGCCCCCACGTTGAGGTGATTAATTGAATCATTCAGTGGATGATTCGACTCGAATCCCGCTCGTTGGCCTCCGCGTCTCCGCATTTAAATGCTTTAGCAGGACCCAGCCACTTACGTTTTCTCGGAGTTTGGCCTCCCCCAGGCCGTGAGTTAGAATTTCCGGAAGGGCCGCTCACGTTTCACTTGCAGACCACTAGCGCTATGAGCGAAGAAAAACTCAGATTGGCCATTCTCACCGGACCTTTTCAGCCCGTTCGGCTACATTTATCCGATGGCAGCCATGTCGAAGTCCATAGTCCCGGCGCCATCATCATCAGCCGCCGCACCACGGGGGTGGTTGTGAACTCCGGTATTCAAAGGATTGCCAACATGCACATCACCAAGGTCGAACCGCTGGAGTTGGCGGATTCCCAACGAGCGTAAGCAGTTCAACTGAGTTTTACGTGTTTCGCAATCCGAACGAAATGAAACCGAAGCACTGCCTTCGCCCTTGCTGGAAAATTGTTTCGCGAGAGGTCCTCACCCGAGTGATTGCTTCAAGGCCTCAACGTATTCGTCGGTTTCGCCGGAGCGGAGTTTAATCGCACGAAGAACAGAACGCGGATTTTCAGGATCTGGCAGGATTCGCAAGATCGAAATCCGCCTCGAGTGCGCAATCCGCGCTTCTGATCCGTGGTGATCCGACAAAATCAGTGTTCATCCGTGTCCCGTCGTGAGATGCTGTTCCACCAGCGGAAATTGTAGGGACCCGAGAATTTCCAAATCAGCGAATTCCAAATTGCACACCCGCACGGGCAAATGTGCCTATGCTACCAGGCAAATCCTCATATCTTCAGCTCCCGGCGGTTATAATCAGTCGCACACCTGCCAATCCACATCATCTCCCTACGTGCCATGGTCCGCCATCCGCTCCTTGCTTGTCTGCTTCTGCTCGCCACCTTAATGGCCATGGGGCACCTCGACGCGAGCGAACCGGTCCTTCCCACAGGCGACGCCAAACCACCCGTCACGTCCGCTTGGTTCCCCAGCCCCCTGCACGCCGTGGTGTGGCGGAACTGGGACCTCGTCCCCACCGAGCGGATCGCCACGGCCTTGGACGCGACACCCGAGCAAGTGGAAGCCATCGCCGCGTCGATGGGGCTGCCATCCAACCGGCCGGTCGCGGCGAAGTTCCACGCCCACAACTACAAAACCATCCTTCGCCACAATTGGCACCTGCTGCCCTACGAGCAACTACTTATTCTGCTCGACATGACGGCCGAGGAACTCGCCTTCATGCTGCACGAGGACGACTTTTTGTTCATCAAGCTGGGTGGCTTCAAGCCGGCTTGCGAGGGGGTTCGCTATCGCGAGCCGACGGAAGCGGAGCAAACCCACGCCGCCGAGATCGCCACGCTGGTGAAACAACAGTTTGGCGAAGCGCTCAAAGATCCCGGTGTGCCCCGCTATCAGTTTATCGAGGATTACTCGCAGCCCGTCGACCCGCCAGCCGCACCGCGCGAGCCACGTTCCGCCGCGCCGCGGTTTCTCTACAGCTACTTCACGGTGTTTGGCGATCCGCTCTTGGAGCCGGCGATCGATCCCTACCCCGATCGTCTACTGGCCGAGTATGCCGAGTGTGGGGTCAACGGCATTTGGATGCACGTCGTCCTCCGCCAGTTGGCGCCGGGTGGGCCCCACTTTCCCGAATGGGGGGACCGCCACGAGGAGCGGCTCGCCAATCTTAAAAAACTTGTCGACCGCGCCGGGCGGCATGGCATCCGCATTTATCTCTACATCAACGAGCCACGGGCGATGCCGAAGGAGTTTTTCGCCGACCGCCCCGACCTCGCCGGAGTGACCGTGCGAGAGCAAACGACGGTCTGTACCTCCGACCCGCGAACGCGCGAGTGGCTGCACGATTCGCTCAGGCATATCTTCACCGAGGTGCCCGACTTGGGAGGTGTGTTCACGATCACGGCGAGCGAGAACGTGACCAACTGCGCCTCGCATGGCCAGCACCACCAGTGCCCCCGCTGCAAGGATCGCACACCCGCGGAGATTATCGCCGAGGTGAATGCGACGATCGAAGCAGGTGTCCACGCAGCATCACCCGAGGCCCAGGTGATTTGTTGGGACTGGGGTTGGAACAATCATGGCGACGCACCGGAGCACATTAGCGCGCTCCCGAACAACGTGGCGCTGATGAGCGTGAGCGAGTGGGCGCTCCCCATCGAGCGAGGGGGCGTCAAGAACACCGTCGGCGAATACTCGATCAGCGCCGTTGGCCCCGGCCCTCGGGCGACACGGCATTGGCAGCTCGCGAAGGAGCGCGGACTCAGGACGATCGCCAAGGTCCAGGTCAACAACACGTGGGAGCTGTCGTCGGTCCCCTTCCTGCCGGTCGCCGATCTGGTGGCCGAACACGCCGACAAGTTGGCCGAACAAGAAGTCGATGGCCTGATGCTCAGTTGGTCGCTCGGGGGTTCGCCGAGTCCCAACCTTGAGATCGCGACGCGGCTGATCGACGACCGGGCCGCGACACCCGACCAGGTGCTGACCGAGGTAGCCACCAAGCGGTATGGTGCGGCGGCCGCCCCCAAGGTCCGCGAGGCGTGGAGCAAGTTCAGCGCGGCGTTTGGGGAGTTTCCTTACCATGGGTCGGTGGTTTACCGCGCGCCGCAGCAGTTCGGCCCAGCGAACCCGCTTTACCCAGAGCCGACCGACTACGCTTCAACGATGATTGGCTTTCCCTATGACGACCTCGACGGTTGGCGGGGGAACTACTCGCGAGAAGAGTTCGCCGTGCAATGGCTCCAACTGGCCATTGGTTGGGCTCGTGGCATGGAGCTGTTCGACGAGGCCATTGAACTTGTGGACGATCCCCATCGTGACGTGCTCATGCGCGACCGTGCCGTGGCTGAAGCGGTGGGAGTTCATTTCACAAGCGTCGCCCACCAATCAGTGTTCGTGATGGCCCGCGACACGCTCCGCGCGGATCCCGAGAATCAGGAAGCCCGCCGGCAGTGCGAGCAGGCGATTGGGCAAGAGATCGAGTTCGCCAGACGGCTCCATACCTTAGTGAAGGCCGACAGCCGCATCGGCTTCGAAGCCTCCAACGACTACTACTACACCCCGCTCGACCTGATGGAAAAAGTAGTCAACTGCCAGTGGGTCCTCGATCAACTGCCATAATCCTTTCCATCCTGAACATCGATGCTAAATCAGACATCGATGCACAGGATGGACAGGATCAGATGAATGGGAAACGCTGGCCTAGCCGCTAATCATCGTCAGCACCATCAATGCGATGAGGAGCAACAGCGCACTGCCGATGGCGATGACCAGCCGGACGCGGCGCCTGAGCTGCTCGCGTTCTTCGGGAGTCAGAGGGGGACGTGGCGTTTCTGCTTCTTCGCCTCGTTCGGTTGTTGGCGGTGGTGCCGAGGGTGGCGCAGGGGTGGCAGTCGGAGCGGCCACTGGCGCTTGGGGTGCGGTCGCCGCCGGTGCGATGGGCTTGGGTGCCGGCGATTGCGGTTGGGACTGCTCTGCCGATGGTGGCCGAGTGGGCGGTTTCGCGGCTGGGGGTGCGGGTCGTGGCGGACTTGCTTTGGAGATCGGCTTGGCTGGCGAGGGTGGCACTGCTGCCGGCGACTGGACTACTGGCGATTGGGCCGCCGGCGCTGACGGCCGCTCCCGTTGGACGGGCAACGGATTGGCGGGTGGCTGCGGGGGTTCGGTCGCGGGTGGAGCCGGGCTAGCCGGTGCTGGCTCTGGCGATTCGGTGGGGAGTTCCACTCGCTGGCGGCGCCGGCCGCGCCCTTTGACGCGAATCTCGGGAATCAACTCCTCGCCGGTCTCCGGTGGAACGCTCGACCCAGGGGGCGGGGGTGGGGCGTGTCCGTAACTTGGCGGGGGTGGAGGAGGAGGTGGTGGAGCGCTCGGTGGGACGGGTGGGGCCGCCGGCGGAACGACCGGCGCGGCAATCGCCGGTGCCCAGAGCATCCCGCCACAGTGGGGGCACGAAATTGCCTGCCCTGGGGCGACCCCCACTAGCGACATCTGCCCCTGGCAATGGGGGCAGACCGCGATGGGGGCATAAGGGTTGGCAGGTGGGGGTGTATCCATCACGCAGCCTGATAAAAAGGCGAAACTTGTCCTCCCTTTCATCCTAGCTGGTGAAACGGAGTCTCCAAAGCGATAATCGACTCATCCCACCCATCGATTCCACCCGTGAGGCACCTTTTGGGCAAGAAGAAGCACAACTTTCGTCACCCCGCTCGTAGTCGCGAAGGCAGGTCGGAGAAGTCAGGAGTTGGCCTGCGGCAGCTCGCCGGCAGTGGTGTGTGGGTGCTCGTCCACCCGCCGTGTGCCCGGGAGATGGCCGAGGACCTGGAGGAGGTGCGGGAGATGATCGCCGCCGGGGAGTTCGAAATCGCACTGGAGGAACTCCGCTGGCTCGCGGGTAACTGTGCCGAAGGGATGGAAATCCACCAGCTTTTGGGGGAACTGGCGATCGAGATGGGCCAGGACCTGGTGCTCGCCCGCGGGCACTTTGGCCACGCCTACCAGCTTGGCTTCCGGGCATGGGACCGGGCTGGCCGCCCGAGCCCCTTTCCCCACAGCCAGCCGGCCAACGTGCCACTCTACGAGTCGGCCCGCGGGCTGGCCTGGTGCCTGGAGAAGCTGGGGAAGAGCAGCATGACCGACGAGGTGGTGACGACCATGATGAAGTGGGACGCGAGCGATCCCTTGGAGGTGCGGCGGCTCGTTGATGAATTGCGGACTGGGGGGTTGCCGATTGTGGAGATAGAATAGGAAGCAGGATGAACCTTGATGGATTTGGTGACTTGATAACTGAGAAAAAGCCATGACTCCCGAGAGTGCCCTGGATCGCCAGATCGAACGCTACCGCGCCATGACGGGCGAGGAGCGAATCTTGATTGCGCTCAATCTCCACAAACTTTCGTGCGACGTCGCGCGCGAGGGAATTCGGCACCAGTATCCTGGGGCGAGTGAAGCCGAAATCGACCAGCGCCTACGCGAACGGATGCAACTGCTCCGCTCATGAGAACCGAGCAGGAACTACTGGTCGATTGTGTCCAGCGCCTGAACCGGCTGGACCGGCCCTACATGGTCGTAGGCTCGATGGCGAGCAATTTCTGGGGCATACCGCGCTCGACCCACGACCTCGACTTTGTCATTGTCTTGGAGCCGTGGGACGTCGACCCACTTGTGAGCGAGTTCGAATCGGAGTATTTCCTCCAAAAAGAGTCGGTCAAGAGTGCCTTTCATCCCCCCTATCAGTTCAATGCGATCGACGAACTATCCGCATTAAAAGTCGACTTCTGGATGCTCCGTGAAGAACCGTTTGAGCAGGTCGCTTTTGAGCGTCGTGTCAACGTCGGCCTGCTAGGCACAATCGCATGGATGACGACGCCCGAGGATGTGATACTTCACAAGTTCCATTGGCATCGCATCTCTCCCTCCGATCGACAGTTATTCGATGCGGCTGGTGTCTACGCAGTCCAAAAGGGGAAGCTCGATGAGCAGTACATGCGAAGCTGGGCGGAGCGCTTGGATGTGGTTGCCGAACTCGATGACTTGTTTAGTGGAAAACTCAAGCCGAAATCCACGTGAACCTGCCTGCCTATCGTCGAGTTATGTGACGTGTTCGGGCACTCCAAGAAGGCGAATGCCGAAACAAAGGTGATGTTGACGGAGTTTCCGATTTACACAGGTTTTGAGTACGGAGTACGGAGTACCAAGTACGCTGTCCCTCAATAATGCTCGCTGGAGATTAATTGGCTCGTTCTCTTCCAACTCCCAACTTCCAACTCCCCCCCCCACACCCCTATTTTTCCAGCCTCAAACTAATCACCGCCACCTCCCGCCCGGGCCAAGAATCGGGTACAATTTCGGTTTGCCTGGAGGCCCCAAATTCGACCCGGAGGAAACCGCCACGTGGCTGACGAACCGAACGACGACGATCTCCCCCAACCCGCCCCCAAAAAGCAGCAAGAAGACCCCGCATTGGCGGCGATCGCCCTGCGGCTGATCGATATGCCGATTGAGGATGAGCTCAAGGAGAGCTACCTCACTTACGCCATGAGCGTGATCGTCAGCCGGGCCCTCCCCGACGTCCGCGATGGACTCAAGCCGTCGCAGCGGCGGATTCTGGTCGCCATGAACGACCTCAACCTCGGCCCCACCGCCGCCCGGGTCAAGTGCGCCAAGATTTCGGGCGATACCAGCGGTAACTACCACCCGCACGGCGAAAGCGTGATTTACCCCACTCTGGTCCGGATGGCCCAGGAGTGGAACATGCGGAGCCTGCTGATCGACAAGCAGGGAAACTTTGGCAGCATCGCGGGTCTCCCCGCCGCGGCCATGCGGTACACGGAAGCACGATTGTCTCCCGTCGCCGCGATGTTGCTCGAGGACCTGAAGCTCGACACGGTCGACTTCGTCCCGACGTACGACGAGCGGCACATGGAGCCGACGGTCCTGCCGTCGAAGTTTCCCAATCTGATGGTCAACGGCTCGGGTGGCATCGCCGTCGGCATGGCGACCAGCATCCCGCCCCACAACCTCAAGGAGGTGTGCGAGGGGATTATCGCCCTGATCGACGACCCGACGATCTCGATTCAGGGCCTGATGCAGTACATCAAGGGGCCCGACTTCCCGACCGGTGGCATCATCTGCGGGCGGAGTGGCATCGTCAAAGGTTATCAAACGGGCCGCAGCACCGTGGTGGTGCGTGCCCGAACGAGCATCGACGAAAAGGGGAAGCGGTCGCGGATTATCATCCACGAAATCCCCTACCAGCAGTCGCGCGACCCGGTGGTCAAGAAAATCGCCCAACTAGCGAACGAGGGCCGAATCGTTGGCATCAGCGACGTGCGCGACGAGAGCGATCTGAAGGAACCGGTGCGAATCGTCATCGAACTGAAGCGCGACGGCGATCCTGACCTGGTGCTCAATCAGCTCTACAAGTTCTCACCGCTGCAAGATTCGTTCAGTGTGATCTTTCTGGCGCTGGTCGATGGCAAGCCGCGGGTGCTCAACCTCAAGGAGATGCTCCAGGAGTTTGTCCGCCACCGCGTGACGGTGATTCGCCGGCGGACGCAGTTCCTCTTGGCCCGGGCACGCCGCCGGAAGCACACGGTGCAGGGGCTGCTCTTGGCCCATGCGAACATCGATGAAGTGATCCGCGTGATCCGGGCGTCGAAGACGCAGCCGGAGGCGAAGGTCGCCTTGATGGCGATCGAAACGCCGGGGGCGCTGCTCAAGCGGGCGCTCGGCGACGACGGCTACGCCCAGTTCCAGGAAGAGCGCGGCGTGGCGGAAAACTACCGCCTCACCCCGGTGCAGGCCGACGCGATCCTGAAGATGACCCTCGGCCAGCTTGTCAACCTCGAGCAGGAAAAGCTCGCCGACGAGCACGCCGAGTTGATGCTGCAGATTAACGAGTATCTGAGTATTCTGGCCGACGAAGCCCGCATCTATGCGATGATACGCGACGACATGGTTGAACTGTCGAACTCGCGTTTCGCCGACGCTCGGCGGACGCAGATTTCCGACGAGGAGATCGGCGACGTCAACTACGAGGACCTGATCGAGGAGGAGACGATGGTCGTCTCCATCTCGCACAATGGGTACATCAAGCGGACCCCCGCGAGCACCTACCGGGCCCAGCGGCGCGGCGGCAAGGGAATCAAAGGGGCGACGGTCGACGACGACGATCCGGTCGAGCACCTGTTCGTCACCAGCACGCACGATTATCTCTTGTTCTTCACGAACCAGGGGAAGGTCTACTGGGAAAAGGTCTACAACCTGCCGGCCCTGTCGCGCGAGAGCAAAGGCCGCGCGGTGGTCAATCTGCTCAATCTGGCGGAGAACGAGAAGATTGCCGACTGCCGCGCGATCCGCGACTTCAGCGCGCCCGACCATTACCTGATGATGGCGACCCGGCAGGGCTTGGTGAAGAAGACGGAGCTCAAAGCCTATAGCCGCCCGATGAAGACCGGCATCATCGCCATCAAACTCAAGGATGGGGATGAACTGGTCGACGTGGTCGTCACCAAGAAGGGGGACGAGGTGCTGCTCGCCACCGCCAAGGGGATGGCGATCCGCTTCGCCGAGTCGGACGCCCGGCCGATGGGTCGCAACACGAGCGGCGTCAAGGGGATTCGCCTTACGGCCGGCGACTCGCTCGTCGGCATGGTTGTCACCGACCCCGACGCGACGCTTTTGACCGCCACCGAGAATGGCTTTGGCAAACGGACACCGTTCGGAGCGAATGCCCCCGTGGGATCGATACCGGTGCTCGCGGACGATACCTCCGATAGTGCCCTGCCCGCCATGCCGGAAGTGGTCGAGGAGGAGTCGGCCGAGGACGAAGCGAACAGCGGCTTCCGCTACCGCACGCAGAATCGCGGCGGCAAAGGGATCCGCGACATCAAGACCACGGCACGCAACGGCCTGGTGGTAGGAATCGCGGCGGTGGTCGACTCCGACGAACTGTTGATGATGACCGCCCGCGGCAAAATCCAGCGGATCAAGGCGAGCGACATCGGCACGATCGGCCGTAATACGCAGGGGGTGAATATCATGACCCTGGGAGAGGAAGACACGCTCACCGCGATTGTCCAGGTGCCAGTGGAAGAGCGCGAGGAGGAGTCGGCGGAGGTGGTGGAAGAGGCGTAGGATGGTCAATCCCTACGCCCTCGCCTGCCGCATCGCACTCGAAAACTGGCTAAACGTGTACCGACGTCATTCGCTCGCCCTCGTGCCGAGCATGGCGAGCCGCTCCTTCGCTTCGGCATCGCGGCCAAGGGCTTGGAGAGTTCTGGCGTGCCCTTCGATGACATGCCATGCGGCGGGACTGTCGCGAACCGTGGGGGACTGGCAGAGCCGCCAGGCCTGCGCGAATTGAGTATCGGCCTGTTGGAGATCGCCGTGGGCCAGATGGATTTGCGCGAGCAAACATTGGCATTCGACTTCCAGGAGAGTCGATTTCTCGAGCAGCCGCGACGCGAGCTCCGTCGCGTGCCGGCACATCCCCTCGGCTTCGGCGAGTCTCCCTCGTTGGGCATGGATTGTCGCTCCGCTCAAGAGCAAGCCGACGTACTGAGGGCTGTTCATCCGGACGGCACGTCGCGCCTCCCCTAGCGATTCGCGCACCAATCGTGCTCCCGCGTCGAGTTCTCCCAGCTCGACGTGAAGGCGGACGATCGTGTCGATCGCGTCGAACGAGTGAGGATCGTCGGGCCCATAGTGCGAGGCGATGATCTCGCGGGCCCGCTCGGCATGGCCAAGCGCCGCAGCGTAGTCGCGTCGCGCTCTCCTGATGTGGCTCAAGCGGCGGCAAGCGAAGGCGACATGGATCGACTCGCCAAGTCCCAGCTTTTCGAGTTCAGCGATGGCCGCCAGCAGACATTCCTCGGCTCCCGCGAAATCGGGCTCCGCCCCATCGAGAAACCGCTCACCCAAACCGAGATTCGCGTGAGCCCTCGCGTAGTGGAGCTGGTCGTCGGGGGCCATGGCGGCCACCCTCTTCCACTCATCGAGCAGAATCTCTTCGTGCAGGGCGAGGGGGTGCCGCTTGAGCGGGCTCGATTCGATCAGGGCGATCCGCTCGCGCTGCAATGCGACGACCTTGTCCAGTTCGGCGCATTCCAGGTGCTGTTGGAGCTTGTCGCGACTCTCCTTCAACCGGGCGAGCGCCTCCGCTGGGTCGCCCTCCTCCTCCCCACTGGCGGCAGGGGTCGTGAGTCGCAACTCGCCATCGACCTCCTCCCAGAGCATTCCCGGCTGTGGAAATTCACAAGACGGGCTGGCTCCCGCGGCATGAGCATCGAGGAAGCGGCCCAGTTGATCGACCTTTTCAAGCTTGTGCTCGTTCGAATCGGTCAGTTGGTCAAAATGTCGGCGGGCGAATGCCAGCATGTCGGCAGCTTCCTTGAAATTGCCTTGTCGCGCCAGGACGTAGGCCAGGGCGAATCGTATTTCGCCCTTGAGCGCATCGCTACGCACCGAGCGACCCTCGGAGAGTTTGCGGGCCCAGACGAGCAGCCCCTCGGCCTCGGCCAGATTGCCCCTCGCGATGTGATTCGCGGCCAATTTCAAGAGCCCCCACAGGTACATCGTGTCGTGGGAGCCCCTCGGCCGATAGATGTCGAGCGCTTCGCGGTGCCAGCGTTCGCTCTCCCGATACTCACCAAGCCTGGTGTGAGCGAAGGCGAGCCGCTCGAGAATGCCGGACATCGTGGGATGGTCCGGGCCACACGTGGCCGCCAGACCGTTCAGCGCCTCCATGTAGGCCGCGATCGCTCCGTGCGTGTCGTCAATTCGACAGGCCAGGTCCCCCATCCGCACCAACCCGAACAAGGCGGTGAACGACTGGTCCGTTCGCAGTTGCTCGAGGGTCACCAAGGCATCGACGGTGTCGGCCAACTGCATGGTGGGGTCGGACTCGGCCTGGTTGCCTGGCGAGAAGAGGAGATGAAGGGACTCGAGGTAGGCGTACTGCCGATCGCAGGGAAGCTGGCTCAGCTCGCGCCATTCATGGGCGAACGCCTCCGCCCATCTCGTCCACGCGTGGTCGCTCCCTTTAAGCTGGGCCAAAGCGTCGACATACTCCGACTGGGCCTCCGCGGCCCCGGCCAGGTCGAATTGCGCGAGGCATCGCATCGCCTGGTCCCTGGCTTCGGTGGCGCGCTGACTCCACGACTTGGGCCGCTCGCCGCCAAGACAAGGCGCACCGGTCAACGCGACTGCGAAGAAGATCGTGGCCCAACTCAGCCCGACCAGACGCCCCTTTTCGCCTTCCTTGGTAAAAAATCCCACGACTCCATCCCCCATCACCGGCTGCTCGCGATCCTTTCCCTCCTCCGATGAAGGGACACAGCCTATAAGCATACCCGGTAGGGCGAATCTGGGAACCTCGAACTGCCGCCATTTAGCCAGTGCGATTCGTCGAGGCCATTGACCATGTGCCGCTTGGGGTCCCACGAGCGGTCGCCCAAGTCAGTACCCTACGGCACTCATTTCTAGTTTTTCTTGCTCAACGGCGGTAGACTTCAGTGCCGATGGCGAGTGGGTCATAGCGAACTGTCAATTCGATTTTCCGCGAACATGCTCCCTCGCCACTTCCCTTGAAAAGCGATGCTAGCAACTTGGATCAGCGAACACTGACCGACCGACCTCGGTGGGCATAGTTCTTACCGGGGTTTTTTCTTGCCTGACGGTGGCAGCGGCTGTTTCAAAATGACCAATCCCTATGCCTCACCAGAGACGACTCAAGAAGTATCGCCGACAATTCTCCCCGTCTGGTATCGCATTTTCCGCGCCGCGGGGCTGACAATTTGTTTCTCGCTGGCGCTGTTGAGCCTGGCGATCGGCTGCTACGGCCTGTTGGCGTTCTACGAATCGCTTCAAGAAGAGGCAGACGTCACTTTGATACCTTCCGTTTACGAATTCGTTGCGGCACTCTTGCTCTATTTCGGCTTTGGAACCTGTTGGCTCCTTGCCGGGATTCTGTTCGTGGCCGGTCGCCGTGCCTGGGGGTGGGTTTCCCTCGCCGTGGGGGTCGCAATCTCCATTGTCCTGTTTTCGATACTCGGCGTGTGACGCGGTTTCTGAAAGCTTGGACTGAGGTTTCGCCAGTATGCTACGGCACTACCGCGAATAGCCATAAATCTTCGGCTCGAAATAATCATCTTGATGGATGAAATGGAAGTTGGTGAGTTGATAGTCTTTCACCATTTCCACGAACCGGGAAGTGACTAGGGTGACGCCATAAAGCCCACTGGGATGAAAGGCGTCCTCGCCTCCCCAGCTACTCTCATCAACGCGGATCCTTTGAACCCGCTTCCGATTGGCTGCGCGACACTGGTCGCAGCCAGCCATCATCTCAATCTCTAAACCAGAGGCTGATTCATCTAGACGTGTCACGACATCTGGAATGCGAACGACTTGATACTCCATCTGATCGCCTTCGCTCGTGTTCGTCTTGACTGGATCGGCGACAAATTCCAGTCCCTTCAAATCTCGTTGCTGCCACGCTTCACGGAAATGCTTACTCACCAGGATAGTAATTCCATCGGTACACAAATCGCCGAGCTTCTTTGTGGTGAGTTTGACACGGAATGGTGGAAGCCAAACCAAATAACCAATGCGTACACCGCAATAGGGACACAACGGAAAGTGATCCGTTAGATTCCTTTTCCCTACCTCGTTGAATTCGGCATAACCGGTTTTCGCCGCACGTACGTAGCCGCAATAGTCCCAAACATAGAATTCCATCAAAGTACATTCCTAGAAGCCAAGGTTCACACCCGGTATGCGAAAAGCCAATTCTGGCCGTTGATACACGTTGTGGAGATGTTGTAAGAAACTCCTCTCGGTTAATCCTTGCGTCTCTCTTATGAAGTTCCTCAACTCATCATCAAGATTTCGATGCCATGTCTCGTATCCAATGTGCTGACCAGGGGATGAGCGATACTGTAGCTCTGGCCGTCTGCGCAAGGCTTGGCCATTGATTCCAATAGCGTCAAGAGCCCTCCGTATGGCAGTGGAAATCAAGTGGTGATTCTGAACCGCCCCCGTGCTATTATTGACCAGGCTTCTGAGGACTGTATCCGCGTTGGTGAAGCCTTGTACCGAGCGGGCGATATCTTCGATTCTGGCAGCTCCGGTGTCGAGCATTCTCTGCAACGCCGCCTGCCCCGCGTCGCAGATCGCCGTATTGTGGACCAGGATCGAAGCAGCGCCAACCGTGTAGTTGTGCAGGCCCGCGACCGTGAGGTTGGAAACGGGGAACTCCGCTTCCAACCGCTGCGAAATGCCCCGGACGACCAGGAGCTTGCCATCCTGGCCGACAATCGTGTCGCCGGCAAGAAGTTCGTGCGAGTCGACCCAACGCCCTGCGAGCGAGAGGTTTTGATCCTCGTCGGCGGCCAACTCTCGCGGCGTGCTGCGATGTTCTAGCTCATGACCTTTGACTACCCAGAACGGATGATGGATGGTCGCTTCGATCCGGCAATCGTCCGTCTCGACCGTAACGACCGCACCTTCGTAAATGTTGTCGATCCGTTCGGTGACGGTGCGATAAGTCCACTCGCCCTGTTGGAAATCGTAGGAAAGAACTTGCTCGCCGGGCCGGATCTCGCCAATCTCTCGCAATCCCTGGTCTGTTCGCACCAGAGTCCCGCGTGCAAAACACTTCGTTCTGAGGAAAGCAGTACGGTAGGGTGCGTGAAGCGGAAGGCTGGAACGAAATCGTGTGACGGAGTTTTTTTACCGCTCGGTGTGCGGCTTCTTTCAACAGCCTGAAGGCCACATAGCCTTATCAAACTCTTCAGGTGACCGGTATGTTGCGATATTGAAGTCGTAGCTAAATAACTCATTCACAAAAGCGGTAAATGACTTGCGATTCTCGATACTGGCCGTGAGAAAAGGCAGCGTCATCACTTGCTGGGAATCGCCATTTGGCTCCTTAAATACAACTCGCACAGTACAAATTATGTTGCCGTGAAAAAGCTCGTTGCCATCTTCAACGATACCAATAACACTTGCCTTATCATAAACGAGCGCCATTCCACTAGAACTCGCGGAAAACACGCGTTCATCACAGAAGATTGAGAGTTCTCCCGCCTTTGTCGGCGACTTCTCAATTGCCAACGGTTGTCCACCGCAATGCTTCGCGTAGTCCTCAGATAGACGAAAGTGGACCTCTGCAGGAAGCTTGAGAGTAAAAGTCACCATTCTATTTCCTCCTTACAAGCCTAGCACTTGACCACCTAGGTAGAATACGGTCTTGTCGCGGAAACTTTGGTTACTGAATATTTGGAAAAGCTCCCAATTTGTGACGTTGCCAATACGTCTGCCACCTGGGCCCCGAATAACTGCGTCGATACCCTTGCTTCCTTTATCAATCGCGCCAGGCAGATCAGATGCAGATTTTACTAGGCCGTCAAGGTTGAAGTAAATAGTTTTTGCATTCCGGGGACAGAACAAGACACTCAACAATTGTCACGGCAGAAGGAGGCACTCGACTTTTAAACCACGGCTCCG
>CAZYQQ010000102.1:8650-19346 GCA_964650265.1 uncultured Planctomycetaceae bacterium | reverse complement strand
AGTAGGTCCCGGCTTGCCGAGCGGGACCTTGGGTGGCGACGTTAACATTGCTTTAAGGTTCCATCCGGCGGATGGAACCTACTTGATCTTTGACAACTCGAACCCCCTCACGCTGCCCAGGCAAACGAGCCCGGGCTACGGTTGTGCGCGCACGGGCAAATGTGCCCATGCTACGGACCCTGTCCCCTGAAACTTGATCCCTCCCCCCTGCCGTCACACTTAAACGACAAAACTTGACGAAACAGTGCCACGTGTGACACGACAATCCCTTGTTTTGTAGGCTTTTTTCGCCGCTGATGTCACACTGTTGGCGTCACTCCCCCTGGTTAAGAAAGTGTGCCTCGCGTTTTTTTGCCGCCGACGACCCGAGGGGAATCACCATCCCCCTGGTCCCCTTATAATAGTAGAGTAGCCCCTGGGGCCCGCCCCCTGCTAGCACACGATCGTCCTTCGATGCCGATGCAAAGTTCGCTCCTCACCCGCCGCCCGCAGATTCCGGCTTGGACCATTTCGATGGTGGTCCACGCGCTGCTGACCATACTGCTGTTGTTGTGGGCCAGCAAGCTGCCGGAGGGAGCTGCGGAGGAGACCTTGCGCGATGCGGGGATTGTGCTCAAGCGGGAGACTTCTTCCGGCGTGAAGTTCGATGGCGAGGAGGACTTCCCCGCCAACAAGACGGCCGACATCAACTCGCCGCAACCCGAGGTGAGTGCGGCGCTGCCCGACCTTGCGACTCACAGCACGGCGAGCGAGGCGTTGCCGACTTTGCCCGGTCCGGGGCTGATGGCGGGGACGGAAGGACTTCCGGGGGCGGGTGAAATGACCGCGGGGGGAGGCACCAGCGGCGGGGCCCGCGGCGACATTGGCGAGCAGGTGACGACCTCGGTGTTTGGTGTGAAAGGGACCGGGTCGAAGTTCGTGTACGTATTCGACCGCTCCCACAGCATGGAGGGGGCGCCACTGGCGGCCGCCAAGCAGCAACTGATAGAGAGTCTCGAATCGCTGGAGGAGATTCACCGGTTTCATATCATCTTCTTCAATTCGTCACCGCCGCTGCATGCCCATCTCAACATCGCGACCGGCAACCGGATTGCCTTCGCCAATAGCCAGAACAAGATGCTTGCCAGGCGGTTCGTCGAATCGATCGAAGCCTTCGGTGGCACCTTTCGCGAAACAGCGCTGATGGAGGCGATGAAGCTCTCGCCCGACGTGATCTTCTTCCTTACCGATGCGGACGGAGATATGTCGGACCTCGAGATCAAGAAAATCCTGGACCGCAGTCGGCGGACCGGCACTTCGATCAGCGCGATCGAGTTCGGCGAGGGGCCCGATCCGCGGCGTCACAACTTTCTCACACGGCTCGCCCATGAGACGGGAGGCTCCTACGGCTATGTCGACGCCAAGGCGATTAAGCAGTCAAACCGTTAGTTGGATCGCCGCGATGCTGCTCGTTGCGGCACCATCGGTGTGGGCCGAGGAGACGGTCCGCCTGCGCGGCAGTGGCGGCGGTCGCGGCGTGGTCGAAGTCGTCGGCAGGGTGGTCGACTTCACCGGTCGCGAGATCCGCCTCGAACACAACGGGCGCGAGCAAGCCTATCCCGCCGAGCGGGTGATCGAGGTCGTCACCGAGTGGCCTCCTGGGTATGAGGAGGGGAAGGCCGCGCTGGATAAGGGAGAATACGCCGAGGCGATCGGGCACTTCACCCGGGCGGCGCAAGCCGACCAGCGGGTGTGGGTCCGCCGGCTGGCCATGGAACAAATGATCGTCGCCTACGCAGCACAGGAGGATTGGCTCCGGTCGGGCGATCTGTTGGTCTCGCTTGCGACGAGCGACCCGGCGACTGCGGCGCTTGCCCAAGCTCCACTGCCGTGGCAAAGAGTTGAAGGAGTACCCCAGGCGCGGGCCGAGGGATGGCTTCGCGGGAACACCGAGGCGGCCCAGTTGCTGGGGGCGAGTCACTTGCTCCCCACGGCACTGCGAGGCGAGGCGATCAAGGTCCTCACGACCTTGGCGCGGTCGGGCGACCCGCGCGTCGCCTTGCTGGCCCAAGCCCAACTGTGGCGGACCGAGGTGGTGACGGCGGGGCTAACGCAGGTGAGCCGATGGGAGGAGACGCTTCGCAAAGCGTCGGCCTCCGTGGGGGGTGGTCCCTGGTTGGTGGTGGGAGATGCCTATCGCCAGCGGGGTGAGCAGGACCGCGCGATGCTGGCCTACCTTCATCCGGCGATCGACTTTCCCAACGACATCCCCAGCGCCGCGCGAGGCCTGATGCTTGCAGCACAAGTTGCTGGCGAGGCTGGCCAGCCGGAGGAGCGGCACAAGCTGCTGCGTCAACTCGTCGGCAGCTATCCCCATACACCCCCGGCCCTCGCTGCCCGGTCTATGCTACAATCGGCCCCAACTTCTGGAGCAGGTGGCACCGGTGCCGGGTCGACCGAGCTTCGTTTCGATTCCCCACGCTAAGGATGGTTTCTGTTGGCAAGCAAGCTCACAAGCTCGATACTGGCGGCGATGGCGTGGCTCGGGATGAGCCTTCCCGCCCTCGCTCAAGCAGAAGCTGCCGCACCCGCCGGTTCGGAACACTCGGTGATGCGGATCATCTTCTCTGGTGGACCGGTCGGCATCGCGATCATGGTGCTATTGATTCTGCTCTCGGTCACGGCGCTCGCGCTGATGATCGAGCACTCCCTCTCGATCCGCCGACAGAATCTCATTCCCGACGGACTCGAGGAGCAGCTCTCCCAGTCGCTCGCCCAGGGGCAGGTCGGGCAGGCACTCTCTCAGTGCCAGGCCTCGCCAAGTTGCCTCGCATCGATGGTGTCGAGTTCGCTGGCCGAGGTCGAGATCGGCTGGCCCGCGATGGAGAAGGCCCTGGAGGAAGAAGCCGCCGAACAGGCTGGACGGTTGTTTCGCAAGATCGAGCACCTTTCGCTCTTGGGAACCATCGCCCCCATGCTGGGGCTGTTGGGAACCGTCGTCGGCATGCTCCTCGCCTTCCGCGAGGTCGCCAACACTCAGGGGGCTGCCCGGGCTAGCGAACTCGCTTCGGGAATCTACCAGGCGCTTGTCACGACGGTCGCGGGGCTGCTGATCGCGATCCCTTCGCTCGCGGCCTACTCTGTCTTTCGCAACCGGGTCGATGCGCTGCTCGCCGAGTCGGTGGGCATCACGAAGAAGATACTCAATCCGGTCAAGCGGGCGCTCCTCGCGCGAAAGGCAACCGCAACGCCGCCGCGAGGACCGGCCCCACCCGCATAGAACTCAAGCCGCCGCGCCGCGGACGTTTTCAAATAGCTCGTCGAGCCGGCGGCGGCACTTGCCCCAATCGTACCATTGGCCCTCGATGAGCGCTTCGGCCTGGAGCTCCGTTCCCCCAGCGGCCCGCGCCACCGTGACCCGCAGCGCTCCATCGATGGAGCAGAGATCGGCGGGGATGGCCGCCGTCAGTGTGCATTGGTCGGGCCGCTGCTCGACACCGGTGAGCTTGTGACCATGTTCCGCCAGCGCGATCAGCACTCGGGCGAGCACCTTACCAGGGGGCAAGGCGAAGACTTCACGATGGGACTTGCCAGTCTTGAACCCCAACGCTGAAGTAAGGGGCTTCGAGAGTTTGGCGGCCAGGCGGGTCGAGACCCCTCCGGTGAAGGGTTGCATCACCTGGTCGACCGCGTCGATCAGCTTGTCCCCGCCAACCTTCTGCCCGGCCCGCGCCTCGGCCATTTCCAATTCCGCGCGAACCTGTGGCGCCGACGACACGACCAGATAGTCGAGCGACCAGGTCCAGTCGACCGGTGGCAACCGGGGCGGGCCCTTGGGCGCGGAGCTAGCGTTCAAAGGGTGGCCACATTGGCCGCAGAACTTCCCTTCGCCGGGGGTGCCGCATTCGGTGCAGAACATGAGAAAAATGACCTGTTGGCTAGGAGTGGGCCAAACGATAACGGCAGATTTGTTAGAAGTATCGGCAAGAATGCCCTGCGACTGGGGGCGACTGAGAAGAGACCGGGGGGAAGTGCCTTTCCAAGCCAATTCGGCAGTTCGTTGGCGCAAAGTAGGGCAAAAACCGCATTTGATGTGGATTTGAAGTCGATTTGCGCAGTATAATTGCGCAAGTTAGCTGTAAAATCCCTTGCTTTACCGCAGGACTTCCTTATCCTCGGATGGAAAGCTGCCATGCTCCTTGAGTTTCGAGTCGAGAACTTCCGCTCTCTCCGGGACGAACAAGCCCTTTCGGTGGTGGCGGCACGGATCGGGGACGAATCCGATCCACGGCTCCGATCGGTGGAGGGTCGCAAAGAGAAAATACTTCCCGTGGTGGGCATCTACGGGGCGAACGCCAGCGGCAAAAGCAATGTGCTGGCGGCGCTCGATTTCATGTGCGGTGCCGTGGTGCAGTCGCATGGGGTTTGGGAGCCGGCGGGAGGAGTGCCACGATCCCCTTTTGCCTGGGGAACGGCGCACGAACAGCCGTCGATGTTCGAGGCGACATTCTTCCTTGGAACAACGCGGATAGCCTACGGCTTCGTCGTCGACGACCAGACTGTCCAGGAAGAATGGCTATTTGCATGGCCACGGGATCGAAAACAGGTTTGGTTCGAGCGCGACGCGAACCGTTTTAAATTTGGCGAGCATCTGAAGGGCCCCAACGACGCAATCCGAGAATTGATTCGTCCCAACGCCCTCTTCCTGTCAGCGGCAGTCCAGAATAACCATCAGCAACTCAAGCCGATCTATCACTGGTTTCATAATGTCGATGCGTTGAATGTCGAACATGGCAGTACCCGCCGTGAGGGCCAACGGGGATTGCGACGGTCGCAGCTTGTCCCAGGCGAAGATTGGCCCATCGAGTCGATTCGAAACCTCCTCAAGCAGGCCGATGTGGGCATTGCGGAACTCAAAGTCGTGGACGAAACAAGTCGCAGTGGAAGTCGCCCTCGCATGTTGGTGAAACACCAAGCGAGCGACGACGATTCATGGCTCGATCTTGAGCAAGAATCGGCCGGGACCAGATCGCTGTTACGACTGATCCCGCTCCTACAGCGGACACTTACCTCCGGCGGCCGATTGCTCGTTGATGAAATCGAATCGAGCCTGCATCCCTCGCTTGGGCAGGCCATCGTTGAGATGTTTAATCGCCCTGAATCCAACCCCAAGCATGCCCAACTGCTGTTCACTTCACACGACACCAATCTGCTCGGAAGCTCAGCAGGAGCGTCATCGCTTCGCCGCGATCAGATTTGGTTCACCGAGAAGGACAAGGAAGGAGCCACCACGCTTTATCCTCTCACCGACTACAAGCCCCGCAAACAGGAAAATATCGAGCGTGGTTACCTGCAAGGGAGATATGGGGCGATCCCGTGCCTGGGCGACTTTACTGTGGCGGTTGAGTGTTGAAGTCGCACAAGCCGGGCTACGATAAGCACGTCTCCTATGAGCAATACTCCGGTGGATATGAGGATGCGCTCCGCCGGGCACGTCGATTGGATGAGATGGCCGCCGCTGATAACGACGAGGGACGGAATCCGACAACCGGCTTCTGGCGACTGACCGCGAGTATTCGGGAAGGATCGTAAGCCGATTCTCCAGGTCCCCGCGCGTTAAAGGTTCACGCCAGCGGGTCGAGCGGCTCGATCCCCAACTCTTCCAGGCTCTGGCGGAGCGGGTCGTCGGCCTCGGGCTTCTGCTCACCTTCGGTCGACTCGGGGGGACGTTGCCGGGCGAGCTGGACGACCACCCGATTGGCGCTGACCTCGACCACTTGGACCGGTTGGCCGGGATCGATCGCCGCGCCCCGGGCAACAGCGTCGATCATTTGATTATCGATCTCCACCGAACCGCTAGGGAGCATCTTGGTCCGCGCGACACCAAACTTGCCAAGCAGCGTGCGTCGGGGGTCGTCGGGGGCGACTTCTTCCTCTGTCGGAACTTCGCCCAACAGGACCTTCCCCAGCCGGGTCCTGGGCAAATAGTAGAACGCAAGGCCCAACGAGACGGGACCGGCCACCAACACCACCACGACAAACGAGAGGCCAGTCGTTATCCCGCCACTGTAGAAGGCCAGCAGGATCCCGCTGATGAAGGAGGCAAGCGAAAGCACACTCAGCACGCCGCCGGAGGGGAGAAAAACCTCCAGCACAAGCAGGCCACATCCGGCGATCGTCAACAGGATGGCCCAAGCGATCGGATCGAGCGAACCCATGGCAGCAGGTCAAATGGGAATGGTGAAAGGGTTGCGGCGCACGGAACGTTCGCCGTCAGCCCAGGTATTATACTCAAATGCGAGGAAGCGGAGCCACCGGCCCCGGGGGAGGAGGAAACTCTAGCGTGCGAAATGCCGCCACCCGAGGAGTAGGGTCCCCATTACAAGGACCACAAGGAGGGGGGCAGGTTCGGGGACAGTCGTGGTGGCGAGGCTGCTAGCGGCAGCACCTGATTGGCCGAAATGCGACTTCCAAACGGTGTAATCCCCTTTTTCGATGACGCCGTTCCCATTGCCGTCGGCGGCGAGATTGGTGGTGCTGCCGAGCGAATTCCGCCAGACGAGATAATCGGCGGCGTCGACGACTCCATCGCCGTTGTAGTCGCCGGTCGGACCGAAATCGGGCTCGATGGTCGAATAACCGATGTCGCGCAGAAAGGCGAGATCGAGTGTTGTGAGATACTTGCGCGTGCCAGTGGTGATGTTGGGGTCCATCGCGACCTCCTGGATCGCCCCGTTGACGATGCTGCGGCTCATGATGCTCTGGGCAATATGGTCGCCGTCGGGATGGATCAGGCCATTGCCGGTGCCATATTCGGCGATCGCCTCGGCTCCAAACCAGGTCGAGCCGCTAAACTGATTGTTCCACGAATCGGACGAACCGATGCCGAGGACATGGAGCAGCTCGTGGATCATGATGGAATAGAGATCGTTTTTCCCGGCGGGTACAGGGGTCTGGTAGTCGAGGTGCCAGAAGTTATTGAGCGTCGCCGTGCTATCCATGCCCCCTTGGTTGTCGGTGTCGACGTCGAGTTGGATCGTCCCGTATGCGACCCCAGTATCGACATCAAGCGGAGCAGTGACGTCGATCGTGCCGTCGTTATTGTAGTCGACTGCCAATGTGCCCGTTCGCCGGAAGACGGCGCCTTGGCCACGGCGATATTCGGCTTCCGACAGGGCATTCAATTGCGCCACGGCGGGACCGAAGTTCTGCACGATGCTGCTGTGAGCGGTGTAGCTATACCCCAAAGAGAGCGAACTTCCGCCGCCAATTCCCAACGTGTTGCCTTCGCTGATGACCGAGTCGCCAACCCACACGGACACCGTATTGGCGGCGATGTAGCCCGGATTGATGATAATGTCGGCGCCGGTCGTTGGATTCTTGACGCGATACTCCCAGTCGAAGGTCACGGTCGAACCACCGACATTCGTCGTCCAAGTGTCCTGATTGACGACCGATAGCGACGACGTAATCGCCGCGCTAATGTCGGCCGCCGCCTGCCGAATTGTGGCCCGGGCTGTCGTGTTGTTGCCAAAATAGCCCGGCACGAAGTTGATGTCGATATCCAGGGCACGTGCGGGTCCGCAGAGGACGGACGAGCAGAAAACGATGGCGAAGGCCAGGAATAGCGAGGGTCGAGTTGCCATCAGGGTTGCCCCTCCATTCGCTAACCTTGACGCCTGAGTCGCCCCAGCAAGACTCCACCCGCCATCATCCCCGCGACAAGCAGTAACGTCGCCGGTTCCGGTACCTCCGTGCCAGCAACGACCAGCCCGGCGAGCGATTCGCCGAAGTTCGCCTTCCAGAGTACATAGTCCTCCGTCCCCACCGACCCGTTCCCGTCGGCATCGGCGGCCAGGTTGGTCGTGCTGCCAAGCGAGTTGCGCCATACGAGATAATCGGCGGCGTCGACGATGTTGTCGCCATTGAAATCGCCAACGAGCACATTGGTCGCGGCAAGGACCGACAGGGTGACGTCGAACTCGTTGTAGTCGATCTCCCACTCGTAACCGCTCGGCAGCAACAGTTGAGCGAACTCTCCACCAATCCCGTTGGTCCCGGCAATCAGTGTGAACTCAGTCCCGACGAGTGGCTGATAACCACCCCCCAGCAATATCTCGAGCGTCCCCGCGAGAGCGACCGTGCCGTCGACGATCATCTCATCGTAACCCGTGGCGGTCAGGTCGAAGATCACCTTGCCAACACCAGCGTTGGCAAACCGCCCGTCGATCTCCAAAAGCCCGACTCCAGTCCCACCGGGCATCACCGTGCCGTAGTTTTCCACCTGGCCGGCGATCTGGCCGCTGCCAGTGCGGATTTGCCCACTTCCGGCGAGAGTTCCCCCCGGGCGGATATCGACGTACTGGGCGTCGAGGATAGCGTCGTCGAGATGAATCATGCCTCCCGCCTGGGCCGTCGTACCCGAGAAGGTCGTTAGCTTGCTCCCCGAGGCGAGCCGGAGTTCCATCGACTCTCCCCCGCTCCCCCCCTTCACGTCGACTTCAAAGGCCTTGGCGGTCGAAGTGGTGACCACCGCTTGCTGGTCCCCTCCCGCCACATGGTGCAGCCTGGCGACCGACAAGTAGGTCGGCTCATTCGTCGCATTCCAGTCACTCGCCGCATGCCACGATCCGGTGGGGCTGTTTGTGGACCACTGAAAATCTATCGTCACCGGGTCGCTGATGTAGACGCCAGGGCTCGCCGCTCCACCTCCCAGTGACGGATTGGGATCGATGACGATATCGCGACCGTGAAACACGTTGGTCCCCACGATGCCATCGACAATGTTGCCAGGGCTGGCCGGGTTGGTCACGTCGAGCACGATCACCGGCACATTCTGAAGCGAAAGACTTCCGCCAAGTGCCGGGATGGTGAGTTGATCGACAAAGAAGCCGGGGACATTGCTCAACTCGCCGCCGGAACCAAGAATCGAGATCGTGAACTCAGGAGCATCCAGCGTGACGTCGAACCCAAGTTCAAGCGCCTTGAACTGCGACACCACCGTGACACTCGCCCCCGTGTCAAAGAAAAACTGCGAGCTGAAACTCCCACCGCCACTCCCCACGTCGTTGCTGATATTGACGGTGAGGAAATGCCCCCCCTGGGTCAATGTTGGATAAAGCGGGTTATTCCAAGGTTCGTCGAAAGTGAAATTGGGAAGAAAGCCGGGCGTCGAGACTTCTCCTTGCAAAAACAGTTGGGCTTTACGCGTAATGCCCATCCCCTGGCTTCCCAGAGGATGGAACTCGATAGCAGGGCTTCGGACTGTCTTCCCGTCGACGTCAAAGATTTGTGGATTGCTGCTCTGGATTCGCGTGGCGTACTGCCCCATGAAGGGCATTCCAAGGATGTTAGGCAGGTCCGACTCGACTGGCAGAGTAGCGATCGACGTGTTGGTCTGGCCGCGCATCGCCGAGTTATTCATCACCAGCGGCCCACCCGAGGGGGTTCGATTGTGGAGCCCTCCCGCATAGAGCCCAAGCGCATCTCCTACCGAGGCTTCAATGATTCCCGACGCTCCGCCAATCGGAAGCGACTCTATTCCTCGAAATCCGCTCGACCGGCCAGGATAGGGACCGTTGATATTGAAGGCATCGTCAGTTGCCGTCGTGAGCAACGAGACAGCCGCCCCCGAGTCGAGTAGCGCAACGGCGTAAACAGGCGTGCCGTAGCCAAGAAACGCCCCACCTGGCTGGGGACTTGCTACTGGAAAGGGGAAAAAATCGTTGACGAACTCATTGGTCAGCGTGATCCCGACCTGCGGCAGGTAGCCATCGATCGGCACCGCCGCCGGCGCCACGGCAGTCACAGCCAACAAGCCGGCGGTCAGACCGTTGCGAACCCAAGAAACGAGGTGGTGCCTCAATGCCGTTCTCTCTCACCGGCCATGCGGCCAGACAAGGGCGCGGATGGCCGCTCGATCGTGCGGCAATTGCGCTGTTCCAAAACCGGGAAGAGACCCTTCTCCCCATCACCCTTTAGGCTAAGTGGAGGGTTGGAAAGTGTCAAGTTTCTCGTAAGCCTAGGGAAAAAACCTAGGCTACGGTCAGCTTGGCCTATCGGCCAAGAACCCCACCACCCGTTGGCCGAATGGCCAACCTCAACGTAGCCTAGGGTTTTTCCCTAGGAAATTTTTAGGAATCCCCGCAACCCCTAACTAGCATGGCAAAGTCCACATTCCCGTTGCCTTGAGGGGGGCCGCCATGCCGCAATCTCTGACCAAACTTTACGCCCATCTGGTCTTCAGCACCAAGCACCGTCGGCCGCTGCTCGACAAGGAAATCCGACCAGCCGTGCATGGGTACATGGCCTCCGTCCTCCGCGACTTGGAGTGCCCTTGGGTCAAGGTGGGGGGCGTCGAAGACCACATTCACATTCTGCTGGAGATGGGCCGCAAGCACGCTCCCGCCGAACTGGTGGAAAAAGTGAAACGCGAATCCTCGAAATTTGTCAAAACACTGGGCGACCAATACCGGCAGTTTTATTGGCAGCGCGGCTATTCGATTTTTTCCGTCGGTCCAATGCAGCGCGACGTGGTCGCGACCTACATCGATAATCAGGAAGAACACCATAAGCGCCATACTTATCGCGAGGAACTGCTCACGTTCCTCAAACGGTATCAGGTGAGTTACGACGACCGCTACTTGTGGGATTGAAAACCTAGGGAATGACCCTAGGCTACGGTCAGCTTGGCCTATCGGCCAAGAATCCCTCACCC
>CAZYQQ010000102.1:0-8550 GCA_964650265.1 uncultured Planctomycetaceae bacterium | reverse complement strand
GTTGGCCGAACGGCCAACCTCAACGTAGCCTAGGCTCGTTGCCTAGGCGCCCCTAGACCTAGGGAAAAACCCTAGGCTACGGTCAGCTTGGCCTATCGGCCAAGAATCCCTCACCCGTTGGCCGAACGGCCAACCTCAACGTAGCCTAGGCTCGTTGCCTAGGCGCCCCTACCGCCATCTCGCCCCGCGCCCCTCCCAACTCATCAAACCGCCGACCGCCCAATACTATAATACCGATACCCCCGCCGCTTCATCTTCTCCGGTTCGTAGAGGTTCCGGCCATCGAAGACCACCGGGGACTTCAGAAGCTGGTACATCTCGGCGAAATCGGGGCTGTGGTAGTCCTTCCAGTCGGTCATGATCGCCAGGGCGTCGGCTCCTTCGAGGGCGTCCATCTGCTGCTCGACATAGGTCACCTTGTCGCCGATCTCCGCCCGCACGTTGTCCATCGCCTCGGGGTCGTGGACGGTGACCTTGGCCCCTTGGGCGAGCAACCAGTCGATCAGCACCAGCGCCGGAGCCTCGCGGATGTCGTCGGTCCGCGGCTTGAAGGCGAGTCCCCAGATAGCGATCGTCTTCCCTTTGAGGTTGCCGTCGAAATGCTGTGACAGCTTTTCCTCGAACACATGCTTCTGCCGCTCGTTCACCTCGTCGACCGCCTTGAGCATCGTCGGGGTGCAGCCGTGGTCGGTACTCATCGCCGTGAGTGCCCGCACGTCCTTGGGAAAGCAGCTTCCCCCGTAACCCACACCGGGAAACAAAAAGGCAAATCCGATCCGGCTGTCGTGGCCGATGCCGCGGCGGACATCGTTGATGTCCCCCCCCATCCGCTCGCAGAGGTTGGCCATCTCGTTGATGAAGCTAATTTTTGTTGCCAAGAGCGCGTTAGCGACATACTTCGTCATCTCGGCACTCTCTGGCGACATCGAGATAAACGGCTTCTCGGTCCGCAGGAACGGTGCGTAGAGCGTTTGCAGCACCTCCGCCACCTCGGGACGCCGCACGCCGACCACCACCCGGTCGGGTTTCATGAAGTCCTCGATCGCCGCCCCTTCCTTCAAAAACTCCGGGTTGCTGGCGACGTCGCATTCGCGCCCCGTGATCTCCTTGAGCATGCCGTAAATCCGCGCGTTGGTCCCCACCGGCACGGTGCTTTTGGTCACCACGATTGCGTCGTTCCGCAAGTGAGGACCAATCGCCTTCACCACGGCCCACATCGCCGACAGATCGGCGGCCCCATCGTCCCCTTGGGGTGTCCCCACCGCCAGATAGACCACGTCGGCCGACTTCACCGCGCTCGCGGTATCGGTCGTGAACTTCAGTCGACCCGTCTCGGCATTCCGCTCGACCATCTCGGTCAACCCGGGCTCGTAGATCGGGATGATCCCTTTCTTCAAGCCCTCAATTTTCTGCTCATTAATATCAATGCAGGTGACGTCGTTGCCGCTGTCGGCAAAGCAGGTGCCGGTGACCAGTCCAACGTATCCAGTTCCAATGACGGCGATCTTCATCGCGGGCGAGGCCCCTAAGTGGGTGGTAAAGCTAATGGAAGGAGTAGCCTTCCATCATAGTTTACGTGGCGGAATGGTCGACAGGGTGGCCGGCGGGGTGCCCGGAGTTAGCGAAAACGGGCCGATTAATCGGTGCATGTGGAATAGGTGGACGCCGGGTGGAAGAGGCGCTGGGGAGGCGACGTCAGTCCTGCGGGGGCGGCAAATAAGGGGTGGGGAGCTTTGGCCGCTGGAGCGGGAGACGGATGGACCAATCGTCGGCACTGGGGGGTATACGCTCTGTGAGTTCGATTTCGCTCATGGGAAGGCCAAGTTGGTTAAACCCCGCAACCACTGACGCCAGTTGCCCAAGTTCTTCGACGTCGTAACCTTCCCATCGTTTGTCTCGCAAGTTCGAGCCACCGTCGTCGATCCCATCAAGTCCGCACGAATGGAGCAGATACCCGCCATTGCTACGACTATAGATTAGAGCATTGCCATAGACATCCATAGGTTCGCTGTCGATCAGACTTTGATCCAATTCATCAAGCCTCGCCGGGTAGTCTCCGTGACACAGCCTGTGATCCGCCAGCGCCGCCGCCACAGCATTCAGTCGAACGTAATTATTGGCTCGCTCCTCTTCGACGAGTGCTGTCACAATTATCGATAGCATCTGAATCGCAATTGTATCGGCGATGAGTGTACTTCGCTTACGTCGATCGAAAAATGATGTCATGAGGCGTAATAACAGCTCCCACCGCGAGCCCGGATAACGCATGGAAAGCTTTTTCAAAGACTCTATTCGCGAATACCCCAACTCGGTTCGGACTATCTCGTAGATTGCATCGAACCAAAAGTGACCCACCCGGAGGACCACATTCCAGTCGATTGTTGAGCGCGTATACTGAGTCAGGCTTACATGTCGCAACAATGCCTCGAACTCGTCCTCGTCCAGTCCCTGCTGCTTTGACGCCTCGATCACGAAGGTCGTAAACGACAGTCTCTCACCTTTATCGACGGCACTCGCTACAGCGCTTCGCATTGGTCGTTGGCGATACTTCGTGCATATACATTTCGCTAAGCCCGGTGTGAGGTCGACCGAATCCAAGATGGTATGCGCCAAGTGATCACCAATACGCGAAATGGTGCCGGCCATGTTCTGAATGGCCACGTGGTCAGACGACAGGTGGTCGGCAAGGCGATAAATAGCCTCACAATCGCGCCATGCTCCTTCGGCGTCTCCTTCACCCAGACTCAACATCCCTCGCATCGAAAGGCAATAAGCGCCATCACGGGCAGCTAAGGACACGTACGAGACAATACACAGCAGCGACTCCTCAGGCACGGTCAATAGGGTTGGCGGAGGCAAATAAGAGAAGCGACGACGCCCAGATTCGTGCAGCAGCTCTAGATGTTTCTCCTGCCTCGCGATCCACTGGGCAAGTGGCTCCAGCTCTGACTTCTTCCAAGGATTCCGGGTAGCGTGGAGCAAGACCTCCCAATAGCGAAACCCGCTCCAAGCTTCCGCGATCTCTTCCGGCGTCATCTCAGGTATCGAGGATTGCCCCTCCTCATCCTCCCATTCAATGGGTTCGTACGCCGTAGTCTCCGTCGTTGGTACCTTGGGAAGATATTCCGTAGTCCACCATTGGAGCAACGACGCTTCCAACTCCTTGTCCCACGTCGGAGGTGTCATACCTCTTTCGACAGGGATCGGAAAGCCCAGATGGGCACACATGAGCGGCTGCTCGTCGGGCGATAGGTTAGCGGGCCACATCGCTTGCAGAAAAGGCACAGCACCATTCTCGTCGGGATGTAGCCGCTGGCTCTCCTCAACCAATAGCGAACGTGCTAACTCAGCACCATTCTCCAGCCCTGGCAACCGTGTGACCCGTGCCCTACTTTCCGAGACGACCGGACGACGCTTTGGCCAGCTGCCCGTGATCACTAACAGCAGCAAAGCGGCAACGACAATCGCAATACCTACCAGCGGACCTGTCATGGTGGCGCACCTGCCTGGCGATGAGCTGCAGGATCTTTCGGCAGCGGCAATCGAATTCCCCAATCGTCGGCACTGGTGGGGATTTGCGATTTCAGCGGCGCTAGGGCGGGATCGTGAACATCCTCCTGGTCTGCTTCCAACATCTCAGCTTTCGGGCGTGATGGGAGTCCCAGCGATTGTCGAACCTCCTCATCTCCCCGCCCGACGTCGTAGCCTTCAAATACGCTGAGAATTTTATTGGACCCCTGATTATCAATTCCATCGTGGCCAAGTGAATAGAGAAGATATCCATTCTCCGTCCGGCGGTAGACGAACGGCTGCCCATAGAGATCAACCGGCTCCTCGGCGAATGGCTCCGGCACCAAGGCCTTGAGCGTCTCCGGATATTCATTATGTTCGATACGATAGATGGCCAGGGCAGCGGCGATCTTGTGGAGAAGCCGGTCGGTGTTCACCCCTTCTTCGGCTTTCAAAGCGGCTGCCGGTGAAGGGAAGAGTGACAACACACAGATGTCTCCAGCAAGTTTGCTCCGTGACGTTCGACTCCAGAGCAGTTTTTCGCGTTCGTCGAGCGCATTGTATCGTAGCTTCGACCACTCAACTTCGATGCCCTCGATCGCGGCATGCCGCGCTTGAGGCGTGGGGAGTGTCATGGCAGCGACCAAGCGATCGTACCACTCGGTGCCCGCGCGCAGGGGGACGTTCCAGTTGATTCCATGGCGCTGAATTCCTAAATCGACAAGGGCTTCGATCGACAATGTTCCATCCAAGTCAAACGGCCGAAGGCCCGCGAGCGAAAGGACCGTCGAGGCGTAAGCGAGTCGTTCGAAGCGGTCGACCGTGTCGGCAGCCAACGCCCGATCGGGCCGCTGGCGATAGGCTTGGAGAATCTCTCGGGCCAACTCGATGGGGAGATCCGGCTCCGCCAGAATGGCCTTCGTCAACTCATGACTCGTTCGCTCGATACCGTAGGAGATGATGTCGGCCACGAGCGATCCCCGCGGCACCTGCCGAGCGAGTGCATACACACCCTCAGCGTCTTCCCACGCCCCTCGAAAGTCCCCCTCTCCCAGTCGCAACATGGCACGAAAGCCGAGGCAATCGCTCGCAATGTGTATCGATTGTTCGAACGTTAGCAATGTTAAGGACTGACACTCCATGGGTGTCAGCAGATGGGTCGGCGAAGGGGCATGGAATTCCGGCCGCTTGCCCGCGAGGTGGAGGAGCTGGAACTCTTCGGCATGGTTTTCGAGCCACTCGGCGAGTCGAGGATGATCTTCCCGGCGCCAAGGCTCGCAGCCAGCCCACCGATCCATCTCATCGACCCGGCACCGCAATGGTGAGTCAGCCTCCATGGCACCTTGTTCCTCAAGCCACCTTTCGGTCGCATGGAACAACTGCTTATCAGATGTGGGGTCGCGCAGACCATTCTTCGTGGGGACCGACATTCCAAGTTCCTTGCAAACTGCAATTTGTTGGGCGCGGTCCATCTGGGCCGGCCACATCGCCTGCAAAAACGGTATCGCCCCATTATTCTCCGGCGTCACGCCCTGGCGTCCCTGCTTCAGCAGGTAAGCCGCATAGTCGGGCAAGCCGTCGTCGGCCAAGGGCTCGGTGAGCCAGGTCGTTTCTTTCGAGACGACAATTTCGGGCGCGAACCAGAAGAGTTGGGCGACGAACCCGCCGATTCCGAGAACGAGAACGAGCAGAATCGCGAGCACGATTTTCAGGGGTCGGGACATGGTTGGAAGTTGGAGGTTGGAAGTTGGAGGTTGGAAGGCGCTGGGCGCTGGGAATTGTCATTCCTGCGGATGCGGGAACCCAGAGATTGGGGGCTTCATTTTCGGCAGCGGCAGCCGAATCGCCCAATCGTCGGCACCCTCGGGGATTTGGTCCTTGAGCGGGAGGTTGGCGTCGTCAGGCTCATCCACGGCCTGCTCCGCGTCGTACCCCTCGTAAATCTCAAACTTCTTGTTCGACCCCCCGTCGTCGGTGCCATTCCCCCCGAGCGAATAGAGGAGATACCCCTCGTCGGTACGACGATAGACAACCGCATTGCCATAGGGATCCATGGGGATCGCATCGAGCACCTCGGGCACGAGAGCGTCGAGCGATTCCGGGTACTCCCCCTGCTCCAGGCGATGCACGGCCAATGCGACGGCGATCGTGTGAAGCTGCGCGTGGGTATTTGAACGGTCCATGGCCTCCAGCATCACGTGGACGCCGGGAATGAAAATCCGTACCAGGGTTTCACCCACCAACTGACTACGGGCGTCGCGACTCAGTAGGGCAGGTCCGATTCTTCCCGTCGCTAGCCGGTCAATCGCATCGAAGTCGCGGTGCAATGCCTCCAAGAGCTCTTGCCGTTCCACTCGGGTGTCTTGGCGCGCCATCCTGGCGAGCTTGTCGTACCACTCGTTGCCCACTCGCAGCACGATATTCCAATCGACCGACGCCTGCGTGAGGGGGCCCAATTCAGGCACCTCGAGAATGTCGTCGATGGAATAGTTGTCCTGTTTCCGCTGCCCCGAAAACGCAAGCACCGAGGTCACAAGGGCCAGTCGCTCGTCGCGATCGAACGTCTCTGCCAATCCCGCCATGGGCGCTCGGCTCTTCTGAAATGCCAAAATGGTACGGGCCGTCTCCGGTGTCAGATCGGGACTATCGAGGATCGAGAGCGTCAGACTATCACCGATCTGGTCGAGGGCGATTTTTACCAGGATTCCCACCAGCATCTCACCCGGCAAGTGAGCCGACAGTCGGTAGATCGCCTCGCAATCTCTCCAAGCGGCGGCAACGTCTCCTTCCCCGAGGTGGCCATAAGCTCGCAAGTTGAGACAATTCACCGCGTATCGCATCGTCTGTACGGTGGGGAGCATCATCTGGACGAGCGAGTCCTTCGGGCCTACCAACAGCGACGGTGAAGGAGAGTAGTACTTGGGGCGCGTTGCCGCTTCGTGAAGCAACTCCAACTGCGCTGCGTGCTGATCGGTCCACTCCGCCAGCGGCGGCAGTTCCGCCCGGGTCCACGGGTGGCTCTGGGCCCAATCGATGATTTCCCAAGCATGTTCTCCGTCAACCGGCCCTTCCCTCTCATCTCTTTCTTCAAGCCACGCAAGGACACGTTCTTCCAGCGACTTGTCCTCGCTCGGACCTCGCATCCCATCAACCGCCGGAACCTCCATCCCCAAATGCGCGCACAGCGGTCGCTGCCACCTCGGCTCCAGTCCAGCCGGCCACATCGCCCGCAAAAACGGCACCGCCCCATTATTCTCCGGCGTCACCCCTTCGCGCCCCTGCTCCAGCAGATAAGCGGCGTAGTCGGGCAGGCCATCGTCAGCCAAGGGCTCGGTAAGCCAGGTCGTTTCTTTCGAAACGACAATTTCGGGCGAGAACCAGAAGAGCTGCGCCACGAACCACGTTACGCCGAGGGCGAGCAGTAGGAGAATCGCGAGCACGATTTTCAGGGGTCGGGACATGGTTGGAAGTTGGAAGTTGGAAGTTGGAGGTTGGAAGACGCTGGGCGCTGGTAATTGTCATTCCCGCGGAGGCGGGAATCCAGAGATTGGGCCTTCATTTTCGGCAGGGCAACCGAATCGCCCAATCGTCGGCACCCTCGGGGATTTGGTCCTTGAGCGGAAGGTCGGCGTCGTCAGGCTCATCCACGGCCTGCTCTGCGTCGTACCCCTCGTGAATCTTAAACTTCTTGTTCGACCCCCCGTCGTCGACCCCATTCGCCCCGAGCGAGTAGAGGAGATACCCCTCGTCGGTGCGGCGATAGACAACCGGGTTTCCATAGAGGTCAACGGGCACTGTGTCGAGCAACCCCGGAACGAGTGCTTCGAGCGTTTCGGGGTAGTCACCCTGCTCCAATCGGTGGACGGCCAGCGCGGCGGCGATCGCATGAAGCTGGGCGTGCGTGTTTGAGCGGTCGATGGCGTTCAGCGTCACGTGGATGGCCGGCATGAAGATGCTGACCAGACTTTCGCCCACCAACTCGCTCCGGGCATTACGGCTCAGCAGGGCTGGTCCTATTTTTTCTATCAAAGGGCCTTCAATGGCAGCGAAGTCGCGGTGAAATACCTCGAGGAACTCTTGCCGCACCGATCGGATATCTTGCCGAGCCACCCTGGCGGCTTTGTCGTACCACTCGTTGCCCACTCGCAGCACGATGTTCCAGTCGACTGACGCATGATTGAGCGGCCCCAAGTCAGTGGACCCGAAGACGTCGTTGACGGAATAGCTGTCCTGTTCCCGTTCGCCGGAAAATGCCAGCACCGACGTCACCAGCACAAGCCGTTCACCAGTATCGAGCGCTTCCGCCAGCCCGGTCCGAGGTGCCCGTTTCTGCTGAAATTCCCAAATGATGCGGGCCATCTCGGGAGTCAGATCGGGGCTTTCGAGAATCGATTGGGCAACTCCGTCGGCAACTCCGTCGAGTGCGATCTTCACGAGGATCACAACTAGCACGTCTCCACGTAATTGCGCCGACAATCGGTAGATCACCTCGCAATCTCGCCACGCCGCGGCGACGTCTCGTTCGCCGAGGTAGTAGTGCGCCCGCAACACCAAACAGTTCGCCGCATGTCGCGTCGCCTGCACGGTGGGAAGCATCATCATAACCAGCGAATCCTTCGGCCCCACCAGTAGTGAAGGGGAGGGACAATAATACGTGGGCCGCGCGACCGCTTCGTGAAGCAGGTCGAAATGATCGGCATGCTGATCAATCCACCTGGCCAGCGGCGGCAGTGCGGCGGCCGTCCACGGGTGATCCTGAGCCCAATCGATGACATCCCAGGCAAGCTCTTCGTCAACTGGCTCTTCCCCCTCGTCCCTCGTTCCAAGCCACGCGAGCAATTCTTCTTCCAGCAACTTGTCCGCGCCCGGGTCCTTCATCCCCTCCTCTCCGGGAATCTCCATCCCCAGGTGCTCACAAAGTGGCCGCTGCCACTGGGGCTCCAGCTCCGCCGGCCACATCGCCCGCAAGAACGGCACCGCCCCATTATTCTCCGGCGTCACCCCTTCGCGCCCCTGCTCCAGCAGATAAGCGGCGTAGTC
>CAZYQQ010000101.1:0-19349 GCA_964650265.1 uncultured Planctomycetaceae bacterium | reverse complement strand
CGGGGACGGCAGGCAACGACACCATGTCGTTCGTCGCGGGGGCCAATTATGTCGTGACCGTGGGGGGAGTGGCTTACTCGTTTGCTACCGCCGCGGTCGGGACATTCGTCCTCGAGGGATCGAGTGGCAACGACACGATTACCATCACGGGGACCAGCGGCAACGATACCCTCACGATGACAACCACCCAAACGGTGCTCACCGCCGCCAATCTGTCGGTGACCGCCAGCGGATTCGAAAACGTCACAGTCCATACCGGTGGCGGCGCCGACAAGGCGACGCTGCACGACTCGGCGGGGGACGACCAGGTGACCGCACGGAGCCACCGGACGACGATGACCGCCGGTGCGGCGACCTACGATGTCTGGGGGTACTCCGAAGTGGTCGTGCAGGCAACCACCGGCTACGACACCGCCGTCATGCATGGTTCGGCCGGAGACGATACCTACACGACATGGTGGAACCGGGCCATTCTCTACGGAGATGGGTTCTGGAACGACCTCCGCGGCTTCGATCGGACCGAGGCCCATGCCAACGGCGGTTTCGACAGAGCTGTATTCCGCGACACGAAAGGGGACGACACATTCAGCTCATGGTGGAATCGTGCCATCATGTATAGCAATGCCTACTGGCACGATGCGCGGGGATTCGAGCAAGTCGAGGCCTTTGCCACCGAAGGCAACGACAAAGCCGTGATCCGCGACAGTCCAGGGACCGACACTTTTTCGACATGGACGAACCGCGCCCTCATGTATGGCGAAAACTATTCCGTCGACGCCCGCAACTTCGATCTCGTGTATGGTCAGTCGCTCGCCGGAAACGACACGGCTGTGATTCGCGACTCCGCGGGGGACGACCAGTTCACGGGGCGGGCCGGCAGGGTCACGATGCAGGGCGAAGGGTACATGACCGATGCCCAAGGGTTTGCCACCGTCCGCGCGATGGCCAGCACCGGGAATGACATCGCGTTACTCTACGACACACCGGGTGACGACACCTATACCACCATGCCCGATAGGGCCACCATGGCGGGTGCCGGCTACTCGATTATGGCCATCGGTTTCGACGAGACGCAGGGCCATGCGAGCGGAGGCTACGACCGGGCCATCTTCTACGACTCGGCCGGCAACGACGTCTATTCGACCTGGTGGAATCGGGCCCTCATGTACGGCGACAATTACTGGCACGACGCGCGCAATTTCGAGTCGACCATTGCCTACTCGACTCAGGGGACCGACCGGGCCGTGTTCCGCGACTCGAACTCGCTCGACGAAGTCCATGCCTCGGGGCTCGACGCCTATATCACGGGCCTCAACTACCGCAACGAAGGGCGCGGTTTTAGCCGATACGATATCCACGACCTTGACGGCGATGGCAACGACCGCATCTACGCCAATGCGGTCGACGCGGTCTTCAATATCAAGGGGCTGTGGACGATGATGTAAGAAACCGAGCGAATCGTCCTACGCCGCAAGAGTGCCACGCGATGCGAGGGCGGCGCGGAAGCGATTGACCACGCGATCGGTCTCATCGAGTGACAAGTTCGATCCACTAGGCAGGCAGATACCCTCGGCAAACAGCCGCTCGGCGACCCGGCCCCCGCGATGGGGGCTCCCTGCGTAGAGCGATTGCAGGTGCATTGGTTTCCACAAGGGACGAGCCTCGATTTGTTCCTGGGCAAGCAGCCCGCAGATTTCCGCCGGTGTGCGGTTCCAGACCCTGCGGTCGACCAGCAGGCAGGTCAACCAGCGCGTCGACCAGTGGCCGGCAGGCTCGGGCATCATCGTGATGCCAGGCAGGTCGGCCAGCCTCGACTCGTAGGAGGCAAAGGTCGCCCGGCGCTTCTCAACCCGCTCGTCGAGGGTCTCGAGTTGGGCTCGTCCGACGGCGGCCAGCAGGTTGCTCAGGCGATAGTTGTAGCCGAGTTGAGTGTGTTCGTAGTGGGGGGCGGGGTCTCGTGCCTGCGTCGCCAGATGGCGCACCCGGGCAGCCAGGTCGCCGTTGGCGGTCACAAGCATTCCGCCACCACTGGTGGTGATGATCTTGTTGCCATTGAAGGAAAAACAGCCGATATCCCCCAAAGTGCCTGCGGAGCGCCCACGATAGGTGGCTCCCAAGGCCTCGGCGGCGTCTTCGATGACGGTTACCCCGTAATGGCGGCAAAGCTTGAGGATTGGATCCCAATCGGCCGTTTGCCCGCAGATGTCGACCACCAATACCGCCTTGGGAAGCGAACCCCAAGTCGCCCGGGCGGCGAATTCGAGTTCCAGTAGTTGGGGGTCGAGATTCCAGTTCCCCGGTTCACTGTCGATAAAGACGGGTGTCGCCCCCACGTAGCGGATGGCGTTGGCCGAAGCGACGAACGTGAAGGTCGAGGTGACGACCTCGTCCCCCGGTCCGACCCCCGCCGCCACCAGGGCGAGATGGAGCGCCGCGGTGCCACTCGACAGCGCGACAGCGTGGGGGGCACCGACCTTGGCGGCAAATTCCGCTTCGAATGCGTCGACGTGAGGACCGAGCGGAGCGATCCAACCCGAATCGAACGCATCGAGCAGCAGCTCGCGCTCGCGCGGTCCGACATCGGGGGGAGAAAGGTAAATGCGGGAATTCATTTCAAGCGGCCTGCTGTTGAGGGGGGCCAGAAGGAAGCGCCGTCGCGGGGCGGGCATCTGGTTTGTGGCGACTCGGGACGAGGGTCTGCCAGATGGTGCCAAGGTCGCGCCAGAAACTGTAGTTCCGGACGTACTCCTCGTTGATGCGCAGCTTGTCGGTGAAGATCACCTGATCGTTGTAAGCCTCGGGATCATCCTGCGCGGCGAGCAGTTCTTCTTCGTGGCGGTACTTGAGCGACGCAGGGCCGGTGATGCCAGGGCGGACGTTAAGCATCAACGGTGCCTCGCGACGAATTCGGTCCAGATACCGTGGCACGTCGGGGCGTGGCCCGACGAGGCTCATCTCTCCCCTGAGGACGTTGAGGAGCTGCGGCAGTTCATCGATCTTCCAGCGCCGCGCAAAGCGGCCAAGCCGCGTGATCCGTGGGTCATTGCTGACGGTGGTGGTGCTTTCGAATCCTTCGAGGGGCCGCATGGTGCGAATCTTGAGGATGTCGAACAGTTCGCCCTGCTTGCCAATTCGCGTTTGGCGAAACAAGCCACTGAGGCCCGTCTCACGTTGGACAAGCCAGACGAATAACAAAATGAGCCAGCCAACCAGCACCAGCCCGACGGCTGCCGCCGTGACGTCGAGGGTTCTTTTGGCCGTACGATCGAGCCAGGTCATCAAGCGACCTCGCGGTAGGGAGCCAGCCGCCGAAATCCGGAATCGATCGCCGCGAGTTCCTCGAGCGTTTGGTCGACCAGCGGTTCGATTGCCTGGACATGGGGGGCATCGGCGTCGCGTCGCCACTTACCAATGCTGTTTCGCGAGATTCGCGAGACCGCGAGTTCCAGTTGCGATTGGGTAAAGGGGACCCCGAGGAACTCCCACACCCGCTCGAGTTCGGCATTGGGATGAGTCGCAAAATGTTCGTAGCGAAGTCGGCAGACCTGGTTGTCGCCCAAGGGAGCCAGCGATCGGACCGCCGAGAGGACCGAGCGTCGCCACTGTTCGGCGCAGACCTCGGCAAGCGAACGGGTCGCGAGCATGGTGTCCATCTCCGCGAACCGCGGCCCCCAACTCCCGAGCCGCTCTTTGCCCGAGAACTGGCGATGGAGTCGGTGGCGAAGATAGCGAACGGCATAATAGGGAAGATCGCTCGGCGGGACGAAACGAGCCTTGCGGGCAATGTAGCGCATGTCGAGCGGCGCTTGCCATCGCTTGAGGGCCGAGGCGACGACGTCGCGCCCGTCGCGCGCCAGCAAGAGGAACTTCGCTTCGGGGAACACCGCACGAACGAAGTCGACCCGGAGCGAATTGGCACACGTCTTTTCGACCAGCCATCGCGCTTCCGTGCGACGAGCCTGTCGAGCGAAAGCGCGGCGAAGATAACTCACGACGCGCGGGGTCGCCTGTTCCGGGCGGAATTCGTCATTTGGGTGGGAAGCGTGAAAGTGCCGCCAGAGGTAATTGATTTCATCGCAGGGCCAGGTCGCCACCCCCGGGGCGCACAGCAGTGCGTCGCGGAGCATGTTGGTCCCCGAACGAGCGGCCCCAATCAGGATGACTGGCTGAAAGTTGAGGGGTTCGGGCTGAGACATATCGACGTGACTCACAGTGGGAACGGCTCAGGCGGCTTGCGCCGCGGGTTTGACCAAGGAACCGAGATGGGTGACAAAACGAGGATAAATCACACGGCTTTCGTAAGACTCTTGCCATGCAGCGTGGCCGTTGGCTTGCAGCCGAGCAAGTCGCGCAGGGTCGCGAACGAGCGCCGAGAGTACCCGAGCAAGGGCCGTCGAATCTCCTGCCGGATAGGTGATGCCACAGTTGTGCCGCGTGAGCATCGCATCCATGTCGCCGGGCAAACTGGAGACGACGGCGAGCCGGCTGGCCATATACTCGAAAGGTTTGTTGGGGACACTTTGTGTCGCATCGGGAGCGTAGGCGCAAAGTCCGATCGAAGCGGCCTCAGACAAGGTTTGCAGGGTTGCCCCATCGATCCAGCCGACAAAGTGAACGTTCGCGAGCCCGTGGGCCTGTCGCTCGTACGCTGCGGCCCGCGAGCCCCCGCCACAAAAGACGAATTGCAGCGTGCTCTCCCCCTTGGCCGCCATCACTCGGGCGGCTTCGATCACCGTGGCGAGATCGTAGCTTCGTTCGAACCTGCCGGCGAAGACACAAATGGGACGCGAAATGTCGATCCCTCGCGCGGCGAGTCTGCGGAGATGTTCTTCACGCGTCGCTGTCGATTGGGGGGTGAGCTCAAACCCGAGCGGCAGGACGACATCGAGTTCGGTTTGCGGCCGGCCGGCCCAGCCAAGGGCCCACTGAAGATAGCTCTCGGACACCCCGGTTAGCATCGTGGCGCCGCGGCAAATCCTCCCGACGCGGCGAAACTGCGGCGCAAGGAGCCGACGACCAAACGGCCGGGCGAAACGGGGGAGGGCATTGAGGTAGATGTCGGGCCAGATGTCGCGGATATCGATCACGACGGAAATACCCCGCGCCTGGCCAAATTCCACGGCACTCTCGGCCCATTCGAGCGAGGGAATCGCCGCGACAATGAGGTCAGGGGGTGGCTCTCGCGTAGCCAACTCCTTGAACCGCCGAGCGAGCACCCGATACGTGTGGAGCCGCTTGAGGCCAATGTGTCGCCGGTAGCCAGGAGAGTACACGAACTGGATTTCGTACCCTGGAGTGACTCGTACTCGGTGATCGCTCGCAAAGCGGTGCTGCTTTGTGCGGTGGCGGAACGTGGGGGCCCAACGGAGCACGGTATGCCCCTGGGCCTCGAGGGCGGCCGCCAGATAGCCGTAGCGGAAGGTCCGCGCGCTATCGTCGATCGGCAGTTCCTCGCTCACATGCATCAACCAGACGCGCATCGCACTCTGCCAGGCCGTGGTGGGGGAGGGAAGTGGTGGGGATCCTCGAAGCTGCTAGCAACCGGGGGGGCGAATCTTAGCCCGTTTTGTCCTCCGGCTCAACGCCAGTTGATTGCTAGCGGGATCAACCAAGATCAGCCGCTTTGGGCTAGCGCCCAAGCGGCTGATAGCATTATCGGCTACCGCGAGATCCAATAAAACGCCTTCCCCCCTTCGTCGACGCGAACTTCGCCGACGAGTCGCGCCTGGAACAACAGATTATCGACCACCCGCTTGAGATGCGTCCGCGTCCGTGGGAACTTCACGTCGATTGTCGCCGGGTCGATCTTGTGTTTTGTCAGCGCCTCGTGATCCCAGTAGATCGGAATCTCCATCCGCGGACCGATCGCCTCCATCGCCTCGGTCAAGGTGAAACCCTCGACTTCGGCGTTCAAGGAGTCGAACAGTTTGGGGGCGAGCTGGCTTGGGCTCTTGTCGATCTTCCAACCGACCGGCCAACTGTCGCCTCGAATGTCGCTCCGCCGGGCGATCCGGAGCATGAGTTCCTTTCCTTGCTCCTTGGTCGGCACGAGGACCAGACCTTCGCGGGCCAGGAGTAGCGCCGTCGCGGTCCCCGTGGTGAGCGCCTCCGCCTCGTCGGCAATCGGGGCCCCCTTGTCGATCACCCGTTGCGCCTCGGGATCGATGTGGACCTTCACCTTGGATGCCCGGCTTACCTGGTCGACAAACTTTGCCAGCTTCTCGTCCTTGGTTGCCGCCGTGAGTGGCAGGCTCAGGTCGGCGTGGACCTTGTCGAATTCCTCTTTCGTCAAGCCGAATGAACCCTTTTGGGCATTCATCCGGTTAGGGCCGTCGGCGGCGAGTCGATCGAAATAATCCTTGATTTGGTTCCGCTGGCCGCGCGTGAATCGCCCCCCGGGGAGGACCAGTTCGTCGCGCCGGGTGAGCATCGCCGTGACTCGATAACGCGGGCGGTCCTTGGTCCCTGATTCGGCCACCGACGGCTCATCCGCTGGCCGGGCCGACCGCATCGAGACGTTCTGGTATCCGAGCGAAGTCAAGAGTTGCAGCCACTCGGTGGGCGCGGTAACTTGCAGGCCCTCCTCCATTGCGACGTCGATGGTAATCGAGGCCTCAGCGGCAAGGGCTGGGGAGAGAATCAGCAGCATTCCCCACAGCAGGGTGGGAAAGAGCCAAACGGACAGTCGGCGGCGGGATGAGGTGCTCATGCCGCAAGTATAACATCTTCTTTCGAACAGACGGGTAGCAGCATTATGGCACGGCCAATCACCCTATTTACCGGCCAATGGGCCGATCTTTCGTGCGAAACCATGGCCCAAAAGGCGAGCGATTTTGGCTATCGCGGCCTCGAACTCGCCTGCTGGGGGGACCATTTCGAGGTCGACAAGGCGATGGCCGATTCGGGCTACGTCCGCCAGAAGCGCGATCTCCTGGAACGCTACGACCTGGAGTGCCATGCCATCAGTGCCCACCTCGTGGGACAGGCTGTCTGCGACATCGTCGACGAGCGGCACAAGGCGATCCTCCCCAATTACGTCTGGGGCAATGGCGACCCCGCCGGGGTCAACGAGCGGGCCACCGAAGAGATGAAGCAAACCGCCCGGGCAGCCCAACGCTTCGGCGTCGAGGTAGTGAACGGCTTCACCGGCTCGAGCATCTGGCACCTGCTCTACTCGTTCCCCCCGGTGAGCGAGGTGATGCTGGAGCGGGGCTACCAGCAGTTCGCCGATCGGTGGAACCCGATTCTCGACGTCTTTGCCGAGTGCGGCGTGCGGTTCGCCCTCGAAGTCCATCCCACCGAGATCGCCTTCGACATCGTCACCGCCCAGCGGGCGCTCGACGCCATCGACAACCGGCCCGAGTTCGGCTTCAACTTCGATCCCAGCCACCTGCTTTGGCAGGGGGTCGACCCGGTGGAGTTCATCCGCGCGTTCCCCGATCGCATCTACCACGTCCACATCAAGGATGCGATCGTCACCCTCAACGGCCGCAGCGGCATCCTTGGCAGCCACCTCAACTTCGGCGATCCGCGCCGCGGCTGGGACTTCCGCTCACCCGGGCGGGGCGGGGTGAACTTCGAGGAAGTGATCCGGGCCCTCAACCAGGTCGGTTACTCCGGCCCGCTGAGCGTCGAGTGGGAAGACTCGGGGATGGACCGCGACCATGGGGCCCGCGAGGCGGCCGAGTTCGTCGCCCGGCTCGACTTCCAGCCCTCGAATGTCCAGTTCGACGCGGCCTTCGCCGGGGAATAGGCCGCATAATCGGCACGGGCGCTGCCGCCTTGGGAAGCTACAATAGAGGGATGTTCCTCACCCGTGCGATTTTGTTCCCGCTTCGCTTCGCCGCGATGTTGCTCCTCGTGGCCTGCGCTCAGCTTGCGCACGCTCAGGACGCACGAGAAACCATCGCGGCGCGGTGGCACGAAATCGGCAACCCCCAAGTCCTCTACCTCGCCCCCAACCCCTACTCCCCCGCACCCGCGGGTCGCCAAATCGACAAGGAGAAGGCAAGCGAACTGACCGAGCTTGCCCAGCAAGCGGCCGATGCGGGGGAAGCGGCGCTCGCCATCCGATTGGCGACCGAAGCGGTCCATTGGGATCCCGATTGCGGCGCGGCGCGGGCGATCCTCGGCTACGAGCAAGTGGAGGGCCAGTGGCTCACCCCCTACCAGGCGCGGATGGCCAAGCGCGGCGAGGAGTGGCATCCCCAATTTGGCTGGATCGACCCGGCCAACCTCGCTCGCTACGCGCAAGGGGAGCGTCTCCACAATCGCCGCTGGGTCACCGCCGAAATCGATGCGGCCCAGCACCAAACAATCGCGCGGGGTTGGCAGGTGCGAACCGATCACTTCGCCGTGACCACCAATCATAGTCTCGAAGCCGGCGTCGCGCTCGCAGCGAGGCTCGAGGAACTCTACCAGGTTTGGCAGCAACTCTTCGCCGACTACCACATGTCGGCTGCCGAGCTTCGCAGGCGGTTCGAGTCGGGCCAGGCCCCGGGTGTAAGATCACGACCCTTCAATGTCCTCTACCATCGCTCGCGCGAGGAGTACGTTCGCGACCTCACGCAGCGCCAGCCGCGGATTAGCGAGACCCTGGGGATCTACTTCGACCAGTTCCGCGAGGCCCACTTCTACTTTGTTCCCGGCGGCGACAACGACGCCACCTTGTATCACGAGGCAGCTCACCAACTCTTCTACGAGTCGATCCGCTCTGTTCGCGGCCCAGGGCAGCGCGACAACTTTTGGGTCGTCGAAGGGGCGGCCCTCTACTTCGAAACCTTGCGCCGCCACGAGGACCCCGAGCAAGGAATCCACTTCACCATCGGCGAGCGCGACGCGGGACGGCTCCCTGTGGCGATTGAGCGACTCACCAAGGATGGCTACTACGTTCCGCTGGCGACCCTGGCTGCCATGGGCCAGCGCGACTTCCAGCAGCGCGACGACCTCTCCCGACTCTACGGCCAGGCGACCGGAATCGCCACCTGGCTGATGGCCACACCCGAGCGGCAACGGGTGTTCGTGGACTATCTCAAAGCGTTCTACACCGGCCGCACCGAGCCGACGACCCTGTCGAGCCTGATGAACGCGACTTACCCCGATCTCGACGCCGAGTTTCGCGAGTTTCTGTCAAAGTAGGTCCGTGTTCTCAGAACCGGACCTCTGTCAAAGTAGGTCCGTGTTCGCTGAACCGGACCTTATGAGCACGAAGAATAGGACGCGGATCTTCAGGATCGGGCAAGATTGTCAGGATCGGAATACAATCTGAGCCGGGCAGCGTTAGCTCCCGGAGCAGGATAGATATAAAGAATAGGCCACGGATCAAAGCGGATTGGTACTGGTCACCACGGATCAGAAAGCGCCTCGCGGAACATCGATTGCAACAGGCACCTTCTGATCCGTGGTGATCCGAATAAACCAGTGTTCATCCGTGTCCCATCGTTCGTACTCCGGGGGCTAACGCCCCCGGCTCGGAAACTCTTTTGATCCTGCGGATCCTGCCAAATCCTGAAGATCCGCGTCCCATTCTTCGTGCTCACAACGCCGAAAGCACTACAACAACTCATCCAGTTCTTCGACCAGCGACTCAAAATGCGTGAGCGCCGTCTCCACGGGCGCCGGCTTGGTCATATCGACCCCGGCGTCCTTCAAGAGGTCAAGCGGCCATTTTGAGCAGCCTCCTTTGAGGAACCCAAGGTAGGCATCGAGTTCTTTCTGTCCTCCGTTCAACACTCGCTCCGAGAGGGCGATCGCCGCCGACATGCCGGTGGCGTACTTGTAGACGTAGAAGGCCGAGTAGAAGTGGGGGATGCGGAAGCACTCGAGTTCCAGTTCCTTGTCGATCGCGAACTCCGGGCCGAAATACTTTTCGAGCAACTGGCGATACTCGTGCTTGAAGCATTGGACGGTCAGCGGCTCCCCTGCCTCGGCCAGGGCGTGGATGATCTTTTCGAACTCGGCGAACATCGTCTGGCGGATGATCGTGCCGCGGATGTCGTCGATTGCCCGGTTGACCAGGTAGGCCCGCTCCTTGGTGTTCTCGGCGCGGTCGATCAGGTACTTGCCGAGTAGCTCCTCGTTAAAAGTGCTCGCCACCTCGGCCACGAAGATCGTGTAGTTGTAGTACTGGTAAGGCTGGTGCCGGGCGGAGTACCAGGTGTGCATCGAGTGCCCCGCCTCGTGAGCCAACGTGAAGACATGGTTCAGCACATCGGGCTGGTAGTTCATCAGGATGTAGGGGTCCCCCTTGTACGAGCCGCTACTGAACGCCCCGCTCCGTTTCCCCTTGTTGGGAAAGCGGTCGCACCAGCGGCCCTTGAGCCCTTCGGCGAGCGCGGCGCAGTACTCGGTGCCCAACGGTTCGAGCGCGTCGATCACCACCTTCACCCCTTGGTCCCAGGTATGCCGCTTGTTGAGCTCGCTCAAAATGGGGACGTAGGTGTCGTAGTGGTGGATCTCCTTCAGCTTCATCTTCCGGCGGCGGACGTCGAGATATCGGTGGACCGCCGGGAGCCTACCATGCACCGCCTTGATCAGGTTGTCGTAGACGGCGACCGGCACGTTATCGGCAAACAGCGAAGCCTCCCGCGCCGAGTTGAACCCGCGGACCTTGGCGTAGTAAACGTCCTGCTGCACCGACCCGCTCAGAGTCGCGGCCAAGGTGTTCTCGTGGTCGGCGAATTCGGCGTAGTATTGGTGGAATGCCTTTTTCCGTACGTCGCGCTGGGGGGAATTGAGAAACGCCGAAAACGACGAGTGCCCGAGCTCGATCCGCTCTCCCTTCTCGTTCTCCAGTTCGCCGAACTTGAGATCGGCGTCGTTGAGTTGCCGAAACGCCTGGCTCGCCGCCTGGGCCATCTCGGTCTGCATCGCCAACAGCATCTCCTCCCGATCGCTCAAGGTGTGGGGCTTGTAGCGAATCAGCCGCTCGAGCGATAGCTTATGGTTGGCGAGCGATTTGTCTCCCAGGTACTTCTTGAGCTTCGCATCGGAGAGGGCCAGAATCTCGGGCCGGATGTAGCTCGCCTCCTGCGATGCCTGACTGGCGGCGTTCATGTAACGGCCGATCATCCGCTGAGCGTCGCTATTGGCCGTGTCCTCGGCCCCTTTCAAATAGGCGTAGGTGCCGATCCGCTCCCCTTCTTCGTCGAACTTGTTGTCGAACGCCAACAATTTGGCAACCGCCTCGGGCCCATCGCCGAGCGTTCCCTTGAACTTCGCGTACTTCTTGATCTGCTTCTGCCACTTGTCGAACGCCAGTTCCCACTCGGCATCGCTGGTGAACAGACTACCGAGGTCCCAACAGTCTTGGGCCTTAACTTTCGATCGGGGAAGCAGCTTCTTGGTGGCCATATCCATCAAACCAGGGTTAAAGTTTCAATACCGCCAACTCGCAAAAAACCACAGAGTTCACAGAGCGACACAGAGAGGAAGTTTAAAACGCGGAGGCGCAGAGACGCAGAGATTTGTGAGCGGGGTGAAAGTGGTTAGCAGGGACAGCTAATTATTTCTATATAATGACTGCCATTTATAAGACTCTGTACTGCTATCGATCCTCCGCGTTTCATCCTTCATCCTTCCGCCTTCATCCTTTCTCTGTGGTTAATTTCGTAACTCACGTTACCACCGCCACAGCGCCGTGCCCCACGACAATCCAGCGCCGTAGCCGCACAGCATCAGTTCGTCCCCTCCGCGAATCCGACCCGCGCGGAACGACTCGTCGAGCGCGATCGGAATGCTTGCCGCCGACGTGTTCCCATACCGGTCGAGGTGGACCACCAGCCGTTCCGGGTCGATGCCGCACGCCTCGGCCGCCGCGTCGATGATGCGTCGGTTGGCCTGATGAAGCAGCCAGAGCGACACGTCGGCGTGCGTCTGCCCCGCCCCCTCGAGCACCTGGGCAAACGAATCCTCCAGCAGCTTGACCGCCCATTTGAAGACCGCCCGCCCCTCCATCTTTAAGAGCCAGCGGCTCTCCTCCGGGTTGGCGTCGAGGCGGAACGGCTCCTTCACTCCCCCCATTGGCCGCTCCAAGAGGCACGAACCCGCCCCGTCGGCCCCCAAGGTGTAGGCCACCAGCCCCTGCTCGGGGCTCCCCTTGGTCACCACCACCGCCCCTGCCCCGTCGCCAAACAGCGGGTAAGTCCGCACGTCGTACGGGTCGAGCACCCGGGTGTTGAGGTCGGCCCCAATCGCCAGCGCGTACTTGCTGCACCCGGTGGCGACGAACTGGCTGGCAGTCACCAGCGCATACATGAACCCGGCACACGCCGCGGCCACGTCCATGGCCGGGCAGTTGAGCCCCAGCCGGTGCTGCACGGTCGAGGCGGTTTGGGGGCAAAGCTGGTCGGGGGTAAAGGTCCCCAGCACCACCAGGTCGATCTCCTCGCGGGCGATCCCCGCGGCCGCAATCGCTTGCTCCGCTGCCGCGATCGCCATGTCGCTGGTCGCCATGTCAGCGGGGGCATGCCGCCGTTCGCGAATCCCAGTCCGCTGGACGATCCAGTCGCTATCGCACCCCAGCCGAGCAAGGTCGTCGTTGGTGACGACCTGGGGGGGGAGAAAGCTGCCCGTACCGGCAATCCGCACGCCGGTAAGCTTGCGAAGGGGCGGCCGGCGTATCATGTCAACCGCGTCACTCATGCGAAAAAGGGGTCAGAACGATTTTTGCCGAGGGGTAAGTCACCGAACCGAGCGGACTCGGACTTCGAAGGGGGAACGGGAAGCCGACGGCACTCGGCAAAAATCGTTCTGACCCCTTTTTCTGCTCCCAGCAGCGTACGGCGCGTGGGGGGGTTGGGCAACCCCGCTTGCCATGCACCTCCCTCTCAATCTGAACGACTTTGCCCAGCACGCCCCGATCAAGTACGATAGAGATGTCAGCCGGTACCCCAAGCCGCCAGGAAATCTCCCATGGAAACCCAAGCCCAGCACCTCTTTGTCGAGGCCCTCAAACTCCCAGCCGACTCGCGCGAGGACCTCGCCGTTCGTCTGATGGGGAGCCTCGAGCCTGCCGACGCCCAGGACATTAAGCACGCCTGGACGCAAGAGATCGACCGCCGGGTGGCCCGACTGGAAAGCGGTGAGTCGACGGCGATTCCCGTTGAACAGGTTTGGCCCGCGATTGCCGGCAAGCCTTGGCGTGCGGCTTCTAGCGACAATGGCTAAGCGCCTTGTGTTTCTGCCCGAGGTCAAAACTTCGTCGTGGTCTATCGCGAATACGACGATCACCTATTGATCGTTGCCTGCTACCACACAAGCCGACATCCCGATTATTGGAGGCAGCGATTGCGGTGATTCTTTATCCGGGACGCGCCCCCGAGGGCGAATAGTGAGTGTCGAGATTTGCCCTGCGGAATCTCTGCAGCACATACAAACACGCCCCGGCCACCATCAACAGTCCCAACTGGGCGGCGAGTAGGAAGTACGCAACGGGACCGACATGAACACCGCTGCGTGGATCGTAAATGAACGTGGCCAACGGCCAACCGAAGTTCCAGACAAAGACGGCCGGGTCGCTTCCCGTGTAGCGAAAATGAGGTGGCCCAAACTGTGGCCACAGATCGACCACCAGACACGCCGCGAGGTACAGGGCCAAGAGGAGCAGCGGCTTACGGGACTTCGTCATACAAAACTCGATGTGTCTAAACCTTTTGCCCAGCACAACAGCCCCGAAGGGGCGAACCACGAAAGCCCAGGGCAACGCCCTGGGGATGGGGTCGACGGTAAATCATGGAGCCCTGAAAGGGCGGCCTAACAATCCGCTCAAGTAAAGTAAGCCATCAAATGCGACTGGCCTTCGTCCGGTGTCGGGTCGAATCCACACTCTTGCATCTGATCGTTGACCCAGCGAAAGGCGGCTGCTCGCTCATCGGCATCCGTCGGCAATGCCACGACCAGCGTATTGGTGCTTTCCCCCTCGGGCTCTTTGTCGATCTCGACAGCCAACACCTCGCGTGCGCCGAGAGCGTAAAGCTCCTGCACCATAGCCAATGATTCATCATGTCCGAACTCGAAAACAAACCGCTCCGCTCCCCCCTGGAGCCAGGATTGCGCCTCTTCGCGGTCCGGATCGGACAGCATCTGCCGTAGCAAGTCGTCCATTTGCATCCCTCTTACAGTTTGTCAGGCGGTGCTTTCGAAACCGCGAAAAATACCGTCTTGGTCGAGGCTGTCAGTGAAATCTTCCCAATCCATGTTCGAAATGGAGAGATTGTTTTCGATCGCTTGAATCTGATCCGGCGTGGACCGAAAGCTCCGTCCGCGTTCCTGGTACAAATCGACCACAAGAATTGGAGGATCGGCGTGCGAAGCGGTAAGGTCATCGAAGACGAATAGGAACATGTGGGGAAAATCTGGCGGAACCAGGTGCAGAAGTTGTTCAAGACCAAGATTAGCAAACTGTTGGCTGTCCAGTATGTCAACCAGTGCAATACAACCAGCGGCATCGTCTGTATCAGGGCTCAAGTGCGCATTCATGGCCATCATCATGTCGAATGCTTCTTGCAATTCGGCGTTAGGTTGGCGGACTTCGTCGCAAACAGACTTCCAGACCGCATCATTGGAAAAATCGGTTCTAATAAATGGCACCTGCTCCCTGTGTGGTATCGATTCCATGTGTGCGCCCTCCAGGTGTTTGATAAACCGCCTTAGATTGAGCTCAGTCAGGCGTCGCAGGCTCCCATTGACCGCAAAGTTAGCCAGTTTTCAAGGAGCAGGATTTCAATCCCCTGACCTCGCGGCTTCTTCGCGAATCAGTGGCTCCTCGACATCCACTCCCCACGACTTCAGAGTCTTATACGCCTCCTGCCGGACGCCGTAAAGCCGCACCTCGACCCCCTTGTTTTCCCGCGGGTGGTGCAAATAGGCCCAACCCGGGTCGGCCAGCAGCGGCTCGAGTCGTGCGATATTCTCGTCCGATTTGAAGTAGCGTAAGGCCCTGGCGGCCTCTTCTCGTTCCAGATAGCTTTCCGACTGAACGTATTCGATCGCCCGTTTCTCCAACCGGTCGTCGACGGGGACGTCGAGGACGAGCCCGTGATACTTGTCCCACTGCGTCTTCTTGACCAGGTCGAGGGGAACACGAACGCCAAAGGTGTGGAGTCGTTTGACCCGTGGCGACATCCGTCGTAGCGCTTCCTCGGCCGCGCCAATCACGGCTTCCGGATCGCGTAGCAGCGTAAACTCGGCCGTCAGGACTTCCATCTTGCCGGGCACGAGTTCGATTACCGTCGTCGCGTCGGGTGCATAGTCATCATAAACCACCAGCAGGCGGCTCGACCGCTCGATCCAATCCGTGAGCACCGCCGTGTCGCGGGGGATAGGGATTTGCAGCTTCTCGTAAGGTTCGTCCGTCGTTCTATCGGACTTCAAGGTCTGTTCGATGGCGATCGTGGCGGCCCCGACCTCGCGTCCCTCGACTTGCCTTACGTCGCCGAGCTTGACGAGCTTCGCGATGACAACCAGATCGGCATTGACCACCGTACTCTCGATGCTCTCGGCATGCGCGAACAACGGCTGAGCTTGTGCTGTTTCCGCAGCGGCCCAGACCACGCCGTACGCAACGAGTGACGTCAAGCATGCAGTTCGCATCATTGCCTCCAAGACTCGACAAGCCCCTGCCTCACCACGCGGCGGTTCTGCCTGCGAGTATATCGCGAATGGCGTTAAAACGCCAAATACCCAAGTGAGAAATCGGCGGGGGGCGGCACCTCGTTCAGCAAAGGAAAAAGGCAGCGCTGCCAGCACAACAGCCCCGAAGGGGCGAACGACGAAAGCCCACGGGCAACTGCCCTGGGGACAGGTTGCGGCGCTCGTGTCGGATCGACGTAAATCGATATATCAATTAAGATTGCGTTGTCCGAACTACTCTTGCACGCCGCCGTGGCGCGGGATGGAAAGGTTGACTGTCTGCATTTGGTTCCCGCCCAGCCTTATAGAGGTTGCACGAAGTGATGTGACCGTCAAGAATGGCATCACACCTGGAGAGAGATAAGCGATTTGGAGACCATCTGCCTGGATTTGAGTATAGAGCCCCATGTCGATTCCGGATTACGAAACAGTAATGCTCCCACTCCTCAATACTCTTGCTGATGGGCAGGAACGCCGGATGTCGTCACTTCGAGAGGCGCTTGCCGATTACTTTCGCCTCAGCGAAGAAGAGCGGACAACGCGCCTTCCAAGTGATCAGGTGACGGTCGTTGCAAGTCGTGTCGGATGGGCTAAGACCTACCTGAAAATGGCAGGGCTGGTTGAACAGCCTTCGCGAGGGCATGTTCGCATAACGGCCGAAGGTCTTCAGTTGTTACGGGAAAATCCAACCGTACTCAATGCCAAAGCTCTTGAGAGGTATCCCTCATTCTTGGAATTCAAGAATCGCACGCGCCGTGGGTTGATAGATACTCCAGCAACGCCTGTTTCTGATACAACAGAGCGACAAACGCCGCTCGAACTCATTGAAGAATCACTTGGATCTCTTGAGACAGCGACGGCGGACGAATTACTCGATCGGCTTAAGGCGGCGAGCCCAACATTCTTTGAGCGGGCCGTCGTCAGACTATTGCTTGCCATGGGCTATGGAGGAACGACCGGCGAAGGCCTTGCTACAGGCAAGTCGGGGGACGGAGGGATCGATGGTGTCATCAAAGAAGATCGGCTTGGCCTTGACGTCGTATCCATTCAGGCTAAGCGGTGGGAGAACTCAGTTGGGCGGCCTGTTGTACAGGCATTTGTTGGAAGCATGGACTACATTCGAGCCAAAAAAGGGGTGATTATCACAACATCGACATTCTCTCGTGATGCGATTGATTTCGTCGAGAAGATCGAAGGGAAAAAAGTCGTCCTCATCGACGGACAGAAGCTGACAGCGCTAATGCTTGATTATGACGTCGGTGTCACGACCACTAAAGTCTACCGCGTCAAGGAAGTATCGCAAGATTTTTTCAGTGAGGAAGAGGCGTAAATACGCGCCGCAATTGAAGGCGTCGCGGGGGGCGGGTTCTCATCGGAATGGGGCAAACTCCATCAGTTCCCGTTCGATCCATGTTCTTGTCCTGGTTAGGGGTAGGATGTCAAGCGAGTGTAACTGGTCGTTGCCCCGCTCGCGCCGACGCATCGGTTGGGGTTGAAACCGTTTCCGATGCGTCGGCGCGGGCGGTTAAACCTCTAAAAAGGGCTAAACGTGATTGCGCCCGCTTGACGGCATCCTACATTGGGATTCCCCCCACTCATTCCCGTGGGCAATAATGCCCCTTCGCCGGCGAATAGCCTTCAACCCTGACCTCCGACCTCCGGCCCCTGACCTCTCGCCCCTGGCCCCCGACCCCTCCACACTGCCTATGATCCAGGTCCACAATCTCACCCACCACTATGGCCTCCGTCCCGTGCTGCGGGATGTCAGCATGGAGATTGCCACCGGCGAGCTGGTGGTGCTGTTGGGCCCCAATGGCATGGGGAAAACAACGTTGCTGGGGTGCATGGCGGGGGTGCTTTGGCCCGCGCGGGGGTATGTGGCGTTCGACGGCGTGCCACGTCGCCAAACGGTGGAGGAGGAAAAGGACCTCCGCCGCCGGATCGCCTATTTGCCCGACACCACCTGGATGCCGTCGGCCCGGACCGGGCGGGAGTTCATCCTGTCGGTGGGCCGGCTCTATGGCCACGACGACCTCGACCTGTTCGACCATGCCGACCGGCTGCTGGCCGTGTTCGACCTGACCGAGCAGGGGGACTCGACCATCGGCAGCTATTCGGCCGGGCAGCGCAAGAAGATCGCCCTCGGCTCGGCGCTGATTACCAAGGCGCCCTATCTGCTACTCGACGAACCCTTTTCGGGAGGACTCGACCCGGCGGGAATTCTGGCGCTGTCGACGATCCTGACGCGGCTGAAAGGGGAGGGGGGGACGACGATCGTGATGACGACTCCGGTGCCGGAGCTGGTGGATCAGTTGGCGGATCGGGTGGCGATTATCTCGCACGGCGAGCTTTCGGCGTACGACACGCCGGAGGGACTGAGGCATGCGGCGGGTAGCGGAGTCTCGCTCGCCGAGGCGTTACAGAAACTGGTGTTTCCGGAATCTGGGGAGAGGCTGCGTCACTACTTCGAGGATGGACCAACCAGATGATCTCGATGCCACACTTCTCGACACGATGGCGGATGTGGTGCGGGCAGACGATGCTCGGGTGGTGGTGTTTGGGGACGCTCATCGTCTGTTGTCTCATGGTGATCGGGGTTTTCGTCTTGTCGCTGTTCAATCCCAGCGCAAACGAGATGCACGATACGGCCATCATGTTAGCGCTCTTCGTCTCATTCGTCCTCTCGTGCGGATATGGAATCTTTCGATCGACCTATTATCATCCGCTCGTCCATCGTTCTTACGGTGAGTGGCTACTGACCCAGCCTTGGACCCCAAAGCAGGCACTACCTCTGGGACCCTGGCACTTTGTGTGGCAAGACGGCATTTACCTCACATGCTTGGCATGCCTGATGGCAGTTGCGACCGCGGCGACCAGGCTTTTCATTACCCCTATCGGCGAGCTCACGATTGCGACTCTGCTACTCCCACTCGGCATCGCGGTGACGACTTTTATCATTAGCTACGCCTCCCTCGTGCTGCTCAAAGCGACTTTTTTGCGCGAACCGGTGGGAGCGTATTCGCTTGCATTCTTACTCGGCGCGATTGCCGTCGTGTGGATCTCACCTTATCTCATTGGTGCGTATTTTCTTGCGGTGGTCGTTTTGGCCCATGTGAGTTATAGTCGCATGCTGGTGCAACTCGATGTCTATGTGGAAAGGCAGCGGAAAAGGTCGCTGAATGTCGCAAGTCGAGGTTTGTTTTCGGCCCCAGGCGTCTGGCCATACGATGATTTGCTGGAAGTGACAAAGAGTCCTTTGGTTCCACTGGGGCATGTTCTGCTGATCGCCGCTGTTGGAGGGTGGGTTACCTGGAGTTGGACAAATTTCTATCCGCTCGTCATGTCACTTCTTGACATCGACTTGCCACCTGAGGTGGTTGTCCAAGCGCGGAATTCCACTTGCGTCGGGTTGATCTGGATGGGAGGAATGTTCGCGCTGTGGAGATTCCTCATCTATTGGTCGGTTGGAACCTGGCCCTTTGGATTACTCGCCCGATTCAAGTTAGCCCGGTTGATCGTCCCGGGGTTTGATGTTGTCTTCCTTGCGCCGCTCGTGACCTTGGCCATCGGGGTGGCCATCCCCTCACTCATGTTGGCGATGCAAGTCTCCCCACCTGTCATCGCTGGAGTGGTGATCTCCTTGATGTTGCTGACAGTCTTCGGCATGGGCCCCACTCTCGACACATGGCGTCACGTCGGTCACCATCGGATGCGCGATC
>CAZYQQ010000100.1:0-19710 GCA_964650265.1 uncultured Planctomycetaceae bacterium | reverse complement strand
CACAGAGTTTGAGGCCGACAAATGTCACACTCGTGGCACGACCCCCCCCTCGAAATCGCGAAAGTGCTGCCACTAACGAAAGGATGAAGTATGAAAACTCAACACTTCATCCTTCATCCTTCATCCTTCCGGCTTCCAACTTCCCTTCGCGGAATGCGGATCTGCCCGGCAAGCTCGATGAATGGGAGCTGGCCCGACGCCAGGAGTTGCTTCACTTCGGCGCGGGTGAGGCCTCGCTCGCGGGCGAAGGCGTCGATCGACTGGGTCGATCGCCAGTCGTCCTGCTGCTGGGGTGGGGGGGTTCGCATGGGGGCCATGGGGATCTCCCGGTGGGGACAAGGGGGCCTGAGCCTGGAGGTATTATAGAGGAAAAACCGGATTTGCGGGGGCCTGGTGGGGGGATTGGCCCGGCTACGGCCCGCCGAACCTGCCCCGCCCCGCGCACCCCTGCTACGATTGAGCTGTCCTAGAATTCGAGCCTGTTCCGAAGCCTTCCGTCCCGAAAGCCAGATGCCATGCCCCGCACCGGTTCCGTCACCCGCCAGACACGCGAGACCCAGATCGAGCTAACGCTCGACCTCGACGGAACCGGCAAGGCCGACATCGAGACGGGGGTGGGCTTCCTCGACCACATGCTCGAGCTGTTCGCCGGGCACTCGCTGGTCGACCTGACGGTGCGGGCGAAGGGGGACCTGGAGGTCGACCAGCACCACACGGTGGAGGATGTGGGGATTTGCCTGGGGCAGGCGATCCGCGAGGCGGTGGGAGACAAGCGGGGGATTCGCCGCTACGGGCACTTCACCCTGCCGATGGACGAGACGCTGGTGACGGTGGCGATCGACCTCAGTGGGCGATATCACCTGGTGTATAGCGCCCCGACGCCGGCGGCCAAGATTGGTGACTTCGATACGGAATTGCTAGAAGACTTCTGGCAAGGGGTCGCCTCGAACGCACTCTGCAATCTCCACATGCTATTGCACCACGGCCGCAACAGCCACCACATTGCCGAGGCGCTGTTCAAGGGCGCCGCCCGGGCGCTGCGAATGGCGGTGGAACTCGACCCGCGGAATAGTGGAATTCCCAGCACGAAGGGGGTGATTTAGGGTCCTTCGCCGAACTCGTCGCTGTAGTCAGCCATCGCGGCCAGGACCACCCGCTCGGCGTGGGCGCGGTTGTAGGGGGCATCGATCTTCACACGATGCTCGTCGGGAGAGAGCATTTTATAGGTACTGAAGTAGTGGCGGAGCCGGTCGACGAGAACGGTGGGAAGTTCGGAGACATCCTGCACGTCGGACCACATGCCATCGGCGTCGAGGACCGCGATGATCTTGTCGTCGGCCTCGCCGTTGTCGACCATCGGCAGGCCTCCGACAACCCGGACCTTGAGGATGATCTCGGCCATCGAGATGGGGCGCTCGCTGATCACGCAGATGTCGAGTGGGTCACCATCGCCGGCGTGGGCCTCGGGCATCAACGCCTGCACCCGCTTGCCGCAGTAGGTCCCAGGGACAAAGCCGTAGAGCGTAGGGCAGAAGGAGGAAGTGCGGTTGGGACGATCGACGTGGAGGTAGCCGGTCTTCTTGTCGAGCTCGTACTTCACCCGGTCGAACGGGGTGAGTTCGATATAGGCGTGGACCAGATGAGGCGGATCGGGTCCGACCTCGAGCCCATGCCAGGGATGGGGCCGCCAACGATAGAAGGGAGAGGGAAATGCCATCGCTCGGGTCATCCTTGGGTGCGGAGGTCAGACGCTGTCTTCTTCGTTCACGTAGGTTTCGAGGAACCGGGTGAGCTTTTGGAAGTCGCTGTCGGGCTCGATGTAGCGGACCACGGTGACCAGCGTTTCGGGATCGACCAGCTCCTCGAACGAGACATACTCGAGGTGGAGTTGCCCCGAGATGGAGACCATCACGCCGTTGAGGCCGTACTCCACCAAAGCCCGGAAGGCCCCGACGCCAAGCTGGCTGCCGAGCATGACGTCGAAGGCATGCGGCACCGCACAGCGGGCCTCGTAGCCAAGCTGCAGCGGGGTGACCTTGCGCTTCTTGCCGGTCTTCTTCTCGTAGGCGTCGGCGATCAGGTTTCCGAACAGCGTGTGCAAGCTCACGGCCGAGATATTGATATGATTGTGCTCGTCGCGGCCGATCCCTTCGAGGTACTTGTAGGGGAGCAGCTCGGCAAGCCCTTCGGCAATGACGATGATGCCGTACTGCTTCCCCTCGCGTTCGCGGGTCGTCATCGTGGCGACGATCCGCTTGATGACCGCCTCGAGGTTCATCACGTCGCGGGTCTGGACGTTCCCTTCGGGGTCAGTGAACTCCTCGGTCGTCCGGTATTTGCCGCGAATGTCCTCGACGCTGATGACCAGGCTCGCCTCGCCCGCGATCGCCACGCCATAGGCGAGCCAGCCGGCACTGCGGCCCATCGACTCGACCAGGAAGTAGCTCTTGTTGGCCTCGGAGTCGGCGAGCAGGTTCCGCACTTCGCGGGCCAGGAAGTCGACCGCGGTGAAGTAGCCAAAGGTGAAATCGATGCCACGATAGTCGTTGTCGATGGTCTTGGGAAGGTGAACCACCGGGATCCGCGGCGCGTCATCAGGGAGGGTATCCTGATAAAGCTTGAACTTGTTGGCGGTCTTCAGAGTATCGTCGCCACCGATCGAGATGAGGGCCTCGACCCCAATCGAGCGGAGGGCCTCGTAGGTCGCCTTGAGGGGTGCTGCCCGCTCGAGATCGTGGAGGTGCGAGGGATGGGAGACCATTTTGCCGGGGTTTGTCCGGGCGGTGCCGATCATGATCCCCTGCTTGCTGCGGGTGCGGCCAAGCATGGGGTGGTCGATCTTGACGTAGTCGGTTCCCTCGACGAGCGGTTTCTGGGGATCGAAGTTGGCAAGGCTCGAGTAGCCATGCTTGACGCCAATCACCTCCGCTCCGTTGCGCAGGAAGGAAACGGCGGCCGCGGAAATCACGGCATTGGCCGCGGGGGCTGGGCCGCCGGCGAACAGGATGGCGACGCGTTTGAACTTGTTTTCGTTGGTAAAGGGACGGCTCAGCGAATCGTTCATGGTAACAGGCAATGGAAAGTGAATGTCGACTGATTGAGTACACAAGAGTACGAAGGATGCCCGCCCGGGGGCATTGTAACGAGACGACACCGCCGGCAGATAGGCCCCAATCTGGGGAGCCAGGGGAGATGTCAGCTATTCATGAAGGTGCGTTCGACAAAGGTCGTATCGATCCGCCCTTCGACAAAAGCCGAATGACTGAGGATTTCCTGGTGCAGCCTGGCGGTGGTCTTGATCCCTTCGATCTTGAGTTCGGCGAGCGCCCGCAGCATGCAGCTAATAGCCTGCTGGCGCGTCGGCTGATGGACCAGCAACTTGCCGATCATCGAATCGTAGTGGGGGGGGACGACGTAGCCTGCGTGCGCGTGGGAATCCCAGCGGACGCCGAAGCCGCCGGGGGGAATCAATTGGGTGATCTTTCCTGGCGAGGGCTGGAAGTTGCGATCGGGGTCCTCGGCGTTGATGCGGCACTCGATCGATGCCCCATTCTGCTTGACGTCGCTTTGCGAGAAGGGCAGCGGCTCGCCCGACGAAATCAAGATTTGCGTCTTGATCAGGTCGATGCCGGTCACAAGTTCGGTGACGGGGTGTTCCACCTGAATCCGTGCGTTCACCTCAATGAAGTAGAAGTTCCCTTCGTCGTCGACAATGAATTCGACCGTGGCGGCGTTTGTGTAGTTGGCATGTTGGATCAGCCGGACGGCGGATTCGCACATCTGACGCTGGGTATCGGGAGAGATGCAGGTGCTGGGACTCTCCTCGATGAGTTTCTGATGACGCCGCTGAACCGAGCAGTCCCGCTCCCACAGATGGACGGCATGGCCATGGTGGTCGGCCACCACTTGGACTTCGACATGCCGTGGGTGGTCGATGTACTTCTCGAGATAGACGGCCCCATTGCCAAACGCCGCTTGGGCTTCTTGTTGGGCCTGCTGCAGAGACGACTTAAGGGCGAGGTCGTTGCCTGCGACGCGCATCCCTCGTCCACCGCCGCCGGCCACTGCCTTGATGAGCACGGGGAAGCCAACCTCGTGGGCGAAGCGCAGCGCTTCGGCTTCTTCGGTGATCACCCCTTCGCTCCCGGGAACGACCGGCACTCCCGCCTGGCGGGCCATCTCGCGAGCGGCATTCTTGTCCCCCAATCGCGCCATCGCTTCAGGCTGAGGGCCAATGAAGTCGATATTGCAACTGCGGCAAACTTCATTGAAGTGGGCATTCTCGGCGAGAAAGCCATAGCCGGGATGAATCGCCTGGACATTGCCGACTTCGGCGGCGCTGATGACGCTGGCAATTTTGAGATAACTATCGGAGGCCCGAGCAGGTCCAATACAAATCGCCTGGTCGGCGAGATCGAGGTAGTGAGAGCCGCGATCGGCCTCGCTGAAGACGGCCACCGACTCGATCCCCAACTCGCGGCACGCGCGGATGACGCGCAACGCAATTTCACCGCGATTGGCAATCAGGATTCTCGAATACATCGCCATACCAGGGGAGAGGAATCACGCAAACTTCTGGCACACACCATCGGGTCGGTCCACCCCGTCGAAACGCTTCGCACGAGGGCCCGCGCACCCCTACTCGACTTTAAAGAGGGGTTGTCCGAACTCGACGGGATCGCCGCTTTGGACCATCACCGCCACGATTTTACCGCTGCACTCGGCAGGTACTTCGTTGAACACCTTCATCGCTTCGACAATGCAAACAGTGGTCTCGGGGCCAACTTGATCCCCTACTTTGACGAAGGAGGCCGAGTCGGGGCTCGGCGAGGAGTAGAAAGTGCCAACAATTGGGCTGCGGATGAACTTGGCATTGGCATCGCTTGCTTCGGCGGCCGGTGGTGTTGCCGCTGGGGAAGCGGTAGGGGCTTGAGTCGCCGTCGGGGCTGGAGCATAGGTCGGCACGCCCACCACCTCTGGTTCGCCCCCCTTCTTGAGACAGATGCGCTGATCGGCTTGGCGCAGATCGATCTCTGCCAGATCGTATTCATGCATCAATTCGACAAGCCGACGCACCTTGCGCACGTCGAACACATCGCCCGAGGATGCCGCCGGATCCTTCGCCATATCTTGGTTGCTCCTATCGCTCAACTGGTAGGGTGTGGTGGATGGCACCAGGCCACTTCGATTCGCTCCGCCGCGAGCGTCCTAGTTGAGCTGACAATCTTCCAGTTGTTTGGGAACGCTAGTCAGCACCTCGTGACCCGTCTTCGTCACGAGCACATCGTCCTCAATCCGTATGCCGCCCCATTCAGGAAAGTAGATCCCCGGTTCCACGGTGACAATCATTCCCGGCTCGAGCAGCACTTCCTTCTGCCCTTGGGCGAGGCGCGGGGCTTCGTGGACCTCAAGGCCGGTGCCATGTCCCAAGCCATGCCCGAATTTGTCCCCATAACCCGCCTTGGTAATGACCTTGCGGGCGGCATCGTCGACCGCTTCGCAAGAGACGCCGGGCTTGATCGCCGCAATACCGGCAAGCTGCGCGTCGAGGACAATCTGGTAAAGCTTGGCAAATTTTGGCGAGAGTTTACCGGTGACCACCATCCGAGTCAAGTCGCTTACATAAGTATCCGCACGCACTCCCCAATCAATCAGCAGGAAATCGCTCTCCTCGACCCGCTTGGCCGTTGGCCGGGCGTGAGGCAAGGCCGACCGTTCGCCGACCGCAACGATCGGTTCGAAGCTGAGCCCTTTTCCTCCAAATTTTCGCGCCTGATATTCCAGTTCGGCGGCGATGTCACGCTCGGTCGACTGAGGAGTGATCATTGCGCGGGCGACTTGGAACGCCTTGGCCGCCTGATACCCGGCAAGCCGAGTCTCCTCGATCTCTTCTTTGTCCTTGACAACACGCAGCATCTCCACCAACCGATCCGATCTGACGAGTGCGGTCTTCTTGAGTTCTGCGTCGAGCGCGTCGTGAAGTCCAAGGGTCATGCTAGCCGACTCGACCGCCAGCCGGTCGATGCGATGCTTCGTGATGACGTTGACCGTGGTCGGCAACATGTGCTGACCAGGGGCACGTATCACCCGCTTCAAGCCGGGACATTCCTGCTCGAGTTGCGTGGTGTAACGCATGTCGCTGATGATGACCGCGTCATCCTGGGTCACGAGGAGGTAGCTGTCGTCTCCGGTGAACCCGGTGAGATAGGTGACGTTAACAAAATTGGTCACCAGCAAGCCATCGGCCTTGGTGCGGCGCAGGGAGGAACGAAGCTTCTTAAGCCGAGCCGCGCTATTGGCCATGGTTGTGGGGCACCTGAGGGCAAAGAGTTCGAGGCGGGTCGCGCGGCTCGGGGGAGTCGACCGAGGTACGGCGATGCCACAATATCGGCCCCAATCCCTCTTTTGGCAAGATGGGGAAACCACTCCCCCCGAGGGATCGTTCTCGACTTCCGGCTTTTCCAGCCTCCAGTGTCGCGATCGCCCCGGCCACTGCCGACGACGGAGACCGTCGTCCTAACAATCCGGGGTTTCCAGCCGCTAGTGTCGCGACCGCCCCCGACGGCGTCTGACTTGGGTGGCGAGCATTCCCAACGCGAGCCCGCCAATCACGGACCATGTCGCAGGTTCGGGAACCATAGCTGGCGGGTAAAGGCTAAAGAAGCTGCCTAGATCCAGCCCTGCCCCACTCTCGCCCATTGCCGCCCTTAACACGACAAAATCACCAATATTGGTTACTCCATCTCGATTCAGGTCGCCGTATTTCCAGGAGACGATGTCGGCAGCGCCGGAATGCTGATAACCCCAACCCTGGATGAGAGCCGTCACGTCGTCGGTTTCCCAACTACCGGTGCCATCGCCAGAGACCTGGCCATCGAGATTGATGTCCCCCATGATCGAATAGTTGGTGTCGTTGAGGAGTCCCATTATCTGACTACGATACTTCGACAAGTCGGAGAAAAGAGTAACGTCACCTAGAGGAGTATCGGGTTGACTGCCGTTGTCGCGGCGGATCGCCACGCTTCGCGAAGTGTGAATATAATTGGCGATACTGTGGACCAGGCCCGTAAGTTCCCAGGACGTTCCCACACGTCGAAAGACCGCCGAACCAGAATCGCCGCCGGTCCCTTGGGCTTCGTTCCCCCCGCCACCGATGACGTTCCCCATGGCATCCATGGTGAACGGAGAATACGTGTCGAAGTCCATGATCTGCATCATTGTGTAGCCGGCCCCCCCCTTCACCGCCCGCGATGCACTACCAGGAATCACCAGCACATCGGTTGCATCGTTGGGATCGTCGGGAAAATTGGAGCTCGAAATCGGCTCGACATTATTAGTGCCCCAGGCCTTCCCCTCGGGGTCACCCGATTGGGGATTATGAAATCCGACAGCGTGCAGGCCGCCGTTTGCGGCGTTATGAAAACAGTCGACACAGGGGCCGCCCCCTGTCCAAGTCGCCTTCCCATTTGAAACGGTGGCATCCCAATGGTAAAGCGTGTGATTGACCCTCAACCGTCCCACCCCCATCACCATCAACTGGGCATTGTTCGGGGCGCTGGCGCTCGAGATCGTGATTGGCTTGATCGCATTCTCGCCAAGCTGCTCGTCAGGCGTGCCGACGTATCGCGAGTTGGTGTCAATACGGTACATGATGAGGTCGGTCCCCAGGGTCAGACCGGTGCTGTCATCCTTGCCATCGCCGTTGTTGTCGACGATCGAGTTTTGCAAGTACACGACGCTCCCTGGGATCACGTTGTAAGTCACTTCCCCGATCGACTCGGTTAGTGGAATTGCTCCATTGGTTGTGTGGTAGGTGGCTATCACCCATTGATTGCCCAAGTAAACTCCGCGCCCGGTGATGTTCCCCCACCCTGGATCGGGATTCGTGGCAAAACCAGATGTCGCCGCTGTAGGGGCAGAGTAGTTGGGGGTGGGGTCGATGTTCATGACGATGAGCCCCAGGGCATCGCGACCCGTCGCCAGGCAGAGCAGCGTCACCCCTACAGCCAGGCAACGACGCCAATGCCGGAGCCCGCGCGAGCCCGCGCGACTCGATTCCCTCAATTCCGCGCTAAGCCGCGATAACGCCATGACCTGTTCCAGAAAAGTGGCAAGTGGTACCCCCAATCACCTCGTCCGCCGAATGCTGTCTATTATAAACTCACCAGTCAAAACGGCTAGCATTTTGTCGCTCAGCCAATCGGACCCGGCTTGCGGCTGTCCGCGGAACTTGGGGAGCCATCGGCTGTGTTCGCGAAAGCATCGCAGGCAGCCACCCTCTCACGGCGGCCTGTTGGAATGATACACTCGCCACTAGCCTTCCACACCCCTCCTTCATTCATTTAGGCAGCTTGCACTATGTACCTGGTGACCCGGGAGATCGAGTTTTGCTATGGCCATCGGCTGCTCAACTACGAGGGCAAATGCCGCTACCTGCATGGCCACAATGGCAAGGTGGTGATCACAATCGGGGCAGATTCTCTCGACCAGCGGGGGATGGTGCTCGATTTCGGCGATATCAAGCGGGTCGTTGCCAATTGGATCGACGAAAACCTCGATCATCGCATGATTCTTTGCCGTCGCGATCCCGTGGTGCCTCTGTTGCAGGCTCAAGACGAGCCTCTCTATCTTCTGGACGAAAACCCCACAGCGGAAGCCATAGCCAAACTGATTTTCGACAAAACGCTGGAATCTGGGTTTCCCATCATCGAAGCCCGGCTGTGGGAAACCCCCAAGTGCTACGCCACCTATCGCCGCTAGCATCGCGGGCGATCCAACCCGCTCGGACGATTTTCGATTGACCTCGCGGCACGAATTCTCCTAGAAAACTTCATCAACTTTGCCGGTTATGACGATTCTACCGGTAAGGAAGCTGGGGTGACCTGCGCTCGGAGCGTAACTCGTCGTCCCCCGGTCCCCCGAAGCGTGGTGTCGAGCGAAAGGACACGTGCCGTGTCGAAGATAGCGTCATTTTCCGAGTGGCTGTTGCGTTCTCCCATCATTTGGGGGGGACTCGCCTGGGTGATGATCTGGACGGTGCTCACCCTGCCCATGTTCGACGGCACCCTTATCGAACGTTACGTCTTGGGGCATCCCATCGAGATCGCCACCGCCTGGCTCTTCTGCATGGCGATGGCCGCACTCTGCATTCGTCTGATGCGGTTCGCCCCCGAGTGGATGGCACTCAAATACGAACCGCTCGAGATTCCGCCCGCGGGTGGGCAGCCGGTGGAAGATTGCCCGCGCCTGCTGGAGCAACTCGATCGACTCCCCAGCCTCTACCAACACACCTACTTTTTCGAACGCCTGCGGGCGGCCATCGAGTATGTACGGCGCAAGGACAGTTCCGAATCGCTCGAAAAGCAGCTCCATCACCTCGAACAGGTCGATCTCGATCGCATGGCCGATGGCTACGCATTTGTCCGGGTGTTGATTTGGGCCATTCCCAGCCTGGGCTTCCTGGGGACCGTGATCGGTATTGCGGCGGCGATTGGGCACCTCGACGGCGAGACGCTGGTTGACTCACTTCAACTCGTCATCTCGCCGCTGACCTATGCCTTCGACACGACAGCGCTCTCGCTTATTTTGTCGATCCCAGTCATGTTTGGCAAATATGTGGTTGAAAGGGTCGAAGCGAGCTTGCTGTCGGAAGTCGACAAACGGACCGAACGCGAAATGATCGGTCGCTTCTTTCAGTATGGGTCGACGAACGATCCGAACGTGGCTTCCGTCCGCCGAATGTCGGAGCAGGTCGTTCGTACCGTCGAAGCCATGGCGGCCCGCCAGGCGCAGGTGCTGCATGAGACACTCGACAACAGCCACCGCCACTGGATCGATATCACATCGGCCACCAGCCGCGTGTTTGACGAGACCTTGCATTCGACGCTGAACACGACGCTCGAGCGACATGCGCTCACGCTCTCGGGAAGCTCAGAGCGCCAAGTGGAGATGCTCCAACAAGCCCTCGAAACGCAAATCGATGCCATCAACGTCGCCATCGAGCGGCAAATCGACCTGATGAATCGCGGCATCCAGCACAACATCAACGCCATCGAAAACGGAGTGGTCAATCGCCTCACGACGATTGACGATGTCTTTAGCCGCCAGGTGAGCGAACTCGATTCGTTGGTGACCCGGCAAGTCGACATCCTGGGGACCGCAATCGAGTCGCAAGCCGAGCATTTGACCGCAGGGACGAGCGACTTGGTGCAGCGTCTTCGCGATGGGCTCGAGCGACTTGCCGAACTGCTGGTGGAGGCATTGCAAAAGCATGGCGAAACCCTCACTCGTAGCGAGGAGGAGCTGGCGGCCGAAAACCGCCGTCACCTGAGCGAGGTCGAAGCCGCGCTTGGCGAGGCGATGGTCGTGGCAGCCGATCGCCAGGAGAAGTTGATTCGCCAAAGCGAGCGGATGTTGAGCGAAATGCAAAAATCACTGATAGAAGCCGCGGAAACCGCGGTCGCGCAGCAAGAACATCTGGTAAAGCAGGGAGACGTCCTGATGCAGGTGGTCGGTGCGACGGGCCAGGTCCAGCGACTCGAAGAAGTGTTGAGCCAGAACCTCTCCACGTTGGGGCAGACGCACAACTTCGAAGAGACCCTCCTTAGCCTCTCGGCGGCCATCCAATTGCTGAGTGCCCGCATGGGGCGGGAATCGGTGCCGGCTCCGGCGTTTCGCTCGAATGAATCCAGTGGCAGTCACGCCGCATGAGCCGGTCACGTGTTCGCAATACAACGGACACGCCACCGTTGTTCCCGTTCCTGGCCGTGCTCCTCTGCACGCTGGGGGTGCTCGTGCTGTTGCTCACCGCCATGGCGAGCGTTCAAGTCGAGACGGCACGCAAGAAGCAAAAGACGGTCATCCTGCCCGCACCTGAACTCACTGCCGAGCAAGTGAGGCTCAAAGCCCAACTCGACGCGGCGAATCGCCAAACGGAGCGCTTTCTGGCCGCCAGGGAAACAGGGGAGCGCCGCGTCGAGCTTGCCTCGGGGCGGCTCAGCCGGGTTGAGCAAAGCCTCCGCGAGCAGCAACTCCGGCTCGATAAGCTGCGGACCAGCATCGACGAACTTGCCGCCCTCGACCGTGAACATCACACGGAAATGGAGGAAGCCAGGCAGCGGCTTGCGATCCTTGAGGAGCGGTTGGCCGAGCGGCGTAGCGAGCTCGAGCGGCGCCAGGCAGAACCCTCTCAAAAGTCTCAGTCGTATGCGATCCTTCCCTACGACGGCCCCAACGGCACCAAGCGGCGGCCAGTTTACATCGAATGCCTGGAAGATCGAGTATTGATCCACCCCGAGGGAATCGTACTTGGTCCCGCCGACTTCAATATGCAGCTTGGCCAGGGAATGCCACTCGCCGCTGCCCTACGCGCGGCGCGCGATTATTACTCCCGGACGGATGCTCAAAGTCGCGAGCAGGCGTACCCTCTGATCCTCGTCCGACCCGAGGGAGTCGGTAGCTATCTCGCGGTCATGGCGACTCTCGATCTGTGGGAGTCGGACTACGGCTACGAAATGGTTGCCGCGAACTGGAAGCTCGAATGCGGGGCCGCCAATCCGCAGCTTAGCCAGGAACTTCAACTGGCCATCGCCAACGCCCGGACCGCAGCGCTGGCGCAGGCCTCACGCGCGCCGATCGCCTTCCGCGAAGGGAGTCTCGATTCGTTTGCCACGGCCCCCAGCTTGCTCGATTCGCTCCAATCCGCCCCCCCAACCAAGAGTGGAATTGTCGATTACGACGATCTGGTCACCACCATGGCCTCCGGCAGAACCCGCACGGGCGCCATCGACACGACGCGCGTGGCGGCCGCACTTGCCCAATCCAATGGAGCGTCCAGCGGTCCCCCCGGCGAGGGTGGTGGAGCTGCGCGCGGGGGGGAAGCAAATCTCGGCACCGAAGGGCCTCGCGGTGCGACCTCCCCCAATGGCATCACCGGCATCGCGTCCGAAACACCGGGAGCGGGGCGCGGACTTGCGGCCAAGGGAGAAGCAGGGGGGACGGTCGACAGTATCGCTTCGGAGGGAGGCCCTGCCGGCCCACCCGGCAGCGATCCTGGCGCTCCGGGCCAATCAGGTGCGGTGGGTGGCACCAGCGCCACAGCGATGAACTCAGGAGGTACACCTGCTCCGCCGACAGCCGTAGGCAACGACCAGCAGACTGCCGCTCCGCCGGTTCCGACAGTGGTGGTCAACCAAAGCACGATTTTACCCGACCCTGGGGTCGAGGGAGCGCCCGCCGGCACGGCCCCCAACACGCAACCCCAAGGCAAAGGGTTGGTGGTCGAACGTCCCGTGCGGATCGAACTCTTAAGCGATCGGATCATCGTGGGAAGAAATCCCAACGCTCGAGGCCATCGCGACAGAGACGCTGGGAGAACCGTGATGCTTAACGAAGGCCCACGGGAAACTTCCGAAGCATTCAGCCGCGCCGTGCGTCAGCACATCAGCGATTGGGGCATCGCCGGATCCGATTCACAGTGGAAGCCGGTGCTGATGCTCTATGTCGAACCTGGTAGCGAGGCCCTTGCCAGCCAACTGGCAACTGCCCTCCGCGAGAGTGGCATCGAAGTCCGCGTTCCCGACACTGTGCGACGTTAGACGGCGGAGTTTGCAACATGGCACGAACAAGGGAAATCGACCAGATTGAAGAACTTCCTGCACAGGATTCGTTCCTCGACCTGATCGCCAACATCGTGGGGATCATGATCCTGTTGGTCGTGATCGTGGGGATCCGCGCCGGCAGTTCGGTGCCTGCCGAGGTGGCCATCGTCACTCCAAACCCCGCAGCCGTCTCACAAACTCAGGTCGAAGAATCGCTAAAATTCTTACGTGTTGCCGCTTCAGAACATCGGCAGTTACACGACAAAGCCCAGCGGCTGGAACATCAGGCCAACCAACTCGATCGCGATCGAGTCGCTCTCATGGGCTACGTCGACGAAGTCGAGCGCGAACTCCTTCGCCAGCGCGATCAACTCGGGGCAACAGAAAAAGAGGAATTCGACATCCGCGTGGCCATCGCCCATGCGGAGAAAGAGCACGACGAGCTTGCCCGCCAGCTCTTGGCTTTCGACAGCGGCGTGGAACACACGACGACGCTGCGCAACGTCGCCACCCCCATTGCCCGCACAGTGACACAGGACGAGGTGACCCTTTGGGTCCACCAGGGACGCGTCTCGATTGTTCCCAAGGACGAACTGCTCGATTTGGCCGAACGGGACATCTCGCGCCGCAACCATGTGCCGAGCGGAATCTCGACCGTGGGACCAGTAAACGGCTTCCTGCTGCAATACGCCCTGGTGAGCAAGTCGATACCCACCTCCTCGGGGGGAGCCGCGCGCATGAGGGGTGTCGTCGGCGAAATCAGACCCACCGACCACCACAAGGGCTGGCCGATCGACCAGGCATGTCAACCGAACTCGGCATTCCACGAAACGCTCGCCAGACATCGACCCGCCACCACGGCGGTCACCTTCTGGACCCCTGGTACGGGTTTCGAGGATGTAGGTCGCCTGCGTGAACTCGCGGCCAATCTCGGGTTCAGCACGGCCATCCGTCCTCTCCCCGAGGGACGCTACATCCAGTTCTCCCCATGGGGACGCAAGACGCGTGCCCAATAGAGCTCAGAGCTTCCGCGCGACGTGACAGTGCCGCGTGCCCGGTTACTTCTTTTTCTTTTTCGCCTTCTTTCGCGCGGCCGGCTTCGATTTGCCAACCAGGTCGGCAAGGCTGACGCGGGCCAACTCACGTTCGGCCGCCGAGGCCCCTGATTCGAGTGCGTTATTCAGTATCTGTCGGGTAGTCACCGGCAAACCCTTGAGGGGGGCGATACTTGGCACCAGCGTCTGATCGAATGCCTCAAAGACATCCAACAACGTAATCTGCTTGGCAGGGCGGGCTAGATAATACCCTCCTTCGACCCCGCGAGTGGAATGAAGCAACCCATGGTTCACCAAATTGCGCAACACCTGAAGCAAAAAACGTTCAGGCATTTTGCCCTTCTTCGCGAGCTTATTGCACGAGACGGGGTCGTCCGAATCCAATATTGCCAGATGCAGCATCGCCTGCACGGCATAGGCCATTGTCCGCGATACCTTCATCACTAAGTCCTCCGCTGAATCGTAATCATGCGACCTCAACCATCGCATCGTAAAAGCCAGCCAATCCGCACAAGGCTGTCACTTTCGATGATCGTAACGGTTGTTGCCCAAAGCACAATAGAGAGCGGGGTTTTTATCACACCTGTCCCTTGCCCGTCAAAAGGCCAATATTCTCAATTTGGAAATTTCGCCCCAGGACCTCGTGAAGTCGATGTGGATAAACGCAAACCTCCGCACTCCCCATTTAGCCTTCCAGCACGGCGGATGACGCACTTCTCAGCCGAATTCTTGACGCCAAACGAACGGTCCCGGTCAATCCGTAGCCTCACTCTCCATATTCCCCAGGTCTTGACCACAAGTCTGGAAATTGCCCCCAAACGGGGGGCTGGCTCTCCTTGGCAGCGACCTCGAAAAGGTTAGACTTGGGGCCTGGAGAACCGACGGAAACCGCGGTACCAGTCAGCGGCAGGGGTGACTTTACCCGCCGCCCGACTTCCCCCCGCTCCGCGCCATGGCTGGCTTCCCAAGTGGCGTTTCAGTTTTGTCGCGTTTCAATTTTGGATTGCAGGTTGCACTTCGACCGCGCGATTCCCACTTCTTAGGTTGGGGGAGCACGGGTCGCTGGCGTCGACCTGCCCGGCTTGCGGATGCCAACCTCTTCGCACGATACACCTGCCCAGTGGGGCATCCCCGTCGGGACCCCACCTCCACGCCCGACATTGCTCTGGGTGCTGGTCGCGGTGTCGATTGGCATCAGCTTCGATCGGTGGACGTCCGCGTGGCCGATTGAAGTGGGATGGCGCGTCGTCATCTGGGGGGGACTCGCAAGCCTGGCCACGATGGCGTGGTGGATTGCTCAGCGACGCGGATGGCTGTTTACCTCATCGATCGTACTCATGATCGGTTGCGTAGGTCTGGCTGGTGCATGGCACACCTACTGCTGGAAGGCTTACGCTGCCGACGAGATCAGCCGCTATGCCCCCAAGGAATCGGAGCCCTGCTGCCTCGAGGTGATCACCACGTCGCACGTCGAACGGGTCGCCAGTGTCCCTCGTTCACCCTACCGCGCGATTCCTACGGGCGAGAAGAGTCATGTTGAAGTCGAAGTCGTGCGCCTCCGCAATGGTCGGCAGTGGCAGGCGGCCAGTGGCAAATGCCAGCTCTGGATTGACGGGCACCTGCTCGGTGTCGGACCTCGCGACCTGCTCCGCGTCCATTGCCAGATCCAGGCCACGCAGCCCGCCAGCAACCCTGGCGACTTCGATTATCGCCTGTATGCCCGGGCCGATCGGCAACTGTGCAGCCTCTATTGCAGTTCTCCCGAATGCGTCAGTGTCGTCCAACGTGGGAGTGATTGGGAGCCGAGGGCAATCGTCGCTCGATGGAACGGCACGGGGCAAGATCGACTCTGGAGCCGCCTGGGCCCCCGCGTAGGGCCGGTGGCCTGCGCCATTATTTTGGGAGCCGATCATGCCCTGCCAACCGAACGCAGAACGCACTACCTGGCGACCGGCGCGACGCATGTGCTGGTCGTCTCGGGACTGCACGCCAGCATTCTCGTCTCCGGGGTGTTGTTGCTCCTGCGAGGGGGATTCCTCCCGCGCCGCACCTCATTGCTCATTGCCATGTTGCTGATTGTCGTCTACACGCTCCTCACAGGGGCGAATCCCCCCGTGGTCCGGGCCGCGGTCGTGGCGGAAATCATGTGCGTGGGACTCTGGATGGGCCGCGCGGCCATCTCGTTCAACTCGCTTGCCGCCGCGGGGCTCGTGGTGCTCGCGCTGAACCCTTGCGAGTTGTTCCTTACGGGTACCCAGCTCAGTTTCTTATGCACAGCGACTCTGCTCTGGATTGCTTCCGTCGTGCGCGCATGGCCCCGGACGGATACGCCCGCCGACCAACTTGCACACCTATCGGAACCATGGATGTGGCAAGCGAGTCGTCTCGTGAGACGTTACCTTGGCATGAGTCTGCTCACCAGCGGATTTATCTGGCTAGTCACACTGCCACTGGTGGCGATGCAGTTCCACATCTACTCTCTCGTCAGCGTCCCGGCCAGCCTGCTCGTGTTACCCCTGGCCTCCCTCTCCTTGATGGTAGGGATGCTCTATTTGTTGGTCGCCAGCCTCATCCCCTGGTGCGAATCGTGGATCGCTCCCATCTGCGTCGGGGTCTTCGAGTCGCTCGACGGGGCCATCCATTGGTTCAGTACGTGGCCGCTCTCGCATGCCTGGACGGCCGGACCCGCGGCATGGTGGGTGGCCGGATATTACGTCTTATTGGCGCTGCTGCTCAAACAGGGAGGCATCCGCGGCGGTTGGCCACGGTTGGCCCGGGTGATGGCAGCCTGGGTGCTTGTGGGGGCAGCGGTCCCCATGATCGCGCGCTGTTGGCCACGGGAACTAGAAATAGCCTTCCTGGATGTCGGGCATGGCACAAGTGTCGTCGTCACCACGCCCGAAGGGGTGACTCTCCTCTACGACGCGGGAGGACTTGGATCGCCTCGGCAAGCCACCAACTCCATTTCCAACTACCTTTGGTCGCGAGGCATTCGCAAGATCGATGGGGTCATCCTCTCGCATGCCGATGTCGACCACTTCAGTGGCCTGCCCGGACTGCTCGAGCGATTCCCCATTGGTCGCGTCTTTGTCTCTCCCCAAATGTTTCCCGCGACGGCAGACCCCGAGGACGATTCGGCTCCAGCCATGCTCCGTAGGGCCCTGATCGAACATCAAATCCCGATCGAAGTGGTCATGATGGGGGATCGCCTGACCATCGACACCTCGACCGTGGCTGAGGTCCTTTATCCCGATGAGCTTGGCAATGTCGATGGAGACAATGCCAACAGCCTGGTGATCGGATTGGAACACCAGGGCCTGCGTGTCCTGCTTCCGGGGGACATCGAAGGATTTGGTATGAAGGCCGTGCTTGCCGATACCCCTTACGATTGCCACATCCTGCTCGCACCCCACCATGGAAGTAACCGCAGCGACCCCCCAGGGTTTGCCGCATGGAGCACTCCGGAGTGGGTCGTCATCAGCGGCGCCCCCGAGTTTAGCGACCCCACCGTGGCTGCGACTTACCGATCGAGTGGCTCGAAGGTGTTTGCCACTGGGGAGCGAGGGGCCGTTATTTTCCGTTTTCTGGAAGGCGATCTCAACCTGCCCGACTCCACGCGACTCGCTATTCCCACCCAGCGATGACTCGCTTCAACCTGTGTGTGGGTAAGTACTTAGGGGACTCTCGCCAGCCAAATGACGCTTTGAGATGACTGATTCGGCACGACGGTCGGTCGAGTTGGGGTCTTGCCGGTGCGACAAAACGTCGCGCAAGTATTCGAAACCAAAGTACCGCTGCCAGCGTACTGACTGCATTAGTACCGAGCCCTATCGACAATCCTCCCAGCGAGGTTGGGCTAGCGGGCGGTGCAATTTCCCCCTATCCTTTTTGCTTGCAGTGAGCATATTCCCTCCGCGGCGAACCCTCATTCCACCGTCGCTTGACAAGCAGTAGCGGACAACAAGTCCCCCTCGATTTCACGCGGCGACTCTTCGCCGAAGTTCCTGGAGAATCAAAGACGTGAGTTCCCTTTCGCAGAATCCCAACTCGGCCACTCCGCTGACGACGGCCGTGTCTCTGCCCCCTGCCCCGGCCGCAGAGCCCACTTTGGACGGGCCCACGCCCGCTGGCCCCTCCCCCTCGGGGATCGGCCTGCAGGGCCAAGCCGATTTGACCAAGCCCGAGCCGAAATTGATCGACGGTCGGCCGCGCGAGAATTCGCCGGAAATGTGGAAGATGGGCATCGATTGGCCTACCGTCATCTGGATCGGCGCTGCCCATGTGTTAGCTCTGGCCGCCCCCTTCTTCTTTTCGTGGCAAGCGCTCGTGGTCTGCGCGATTCTGATTCTCATGACCGGCTCGCTTGGGGTTTGCATGGGTTACCATCGCCTGCTGACCCACGGCAGCTTCAAGACGTTCCGCCCGGTCCGCTGGTTTTTGGCGCTCATGGGGGGGCTATCGGGCGAAGGCTCGGCTCTCACGTGGGTGGCCAATCATCGCAAGCACCACAAGTACAGCGACAAACATGGCGATCCCCATTCGCCCCGCGACGGTCGTTGGTGGAGCCACATGCTGTGGTTCACCCCTCATTTTGGCCAAAAACTCAACCGCGACCTCCTCGAACGGTACGCGAGCGACATGCTCAAGGACCGAGGCATGCAGATTCTTCACACCCTGTTCCTTCCCAGCCATATCATCCTGGGAGTCGCCCTCTACCTGGTGGGGCACTTTGCGGGTCAGTCGCTCGGGATGCCTGGGGGGAACGTCTTCAATGGCCTGTCGATGCTCTGTTGGGGCACCGGCGTGCGAATGCTCTACGTGATGCATGTCACCTGGTTTGTCAATTCGGCCACTCACATGTGGGGCTATCGCAACTATGAAACCACCGACGACAGCCGCAATCTCTGGTGGGTTGGCCTGCTCGCCTTCGGCGAGGGTTGGCACAACAACCATCACGCCTTCCAGCGCGTCGCCTCGCAGGGACATCGCTGGTGGGAAGTCGACATCACCTACTGGATGATCCTCGCCATGGAAAAAGTTGGCCTGGCGTGGGATGTCATCCGCCTCGACGATGTCCGTCGCCGGGCAAGCGTCGGCTAATCGACCTGCTTGCCGCTTTTGCCGGCTGATTGCTCAACCGCAGCGGACGATGCCTCAATCGAGGTATCGTCCGATTGCTTTTCTGGCTTCTCGAAGAGCGTCTTAAAGGCGAGAATGATAGCCGACACCACGAGCAGTGCGTCGGCAATATTGAAGTTAGGCCAGCGATACTGTGCGTTCCACTGCAACAATATCCAATCGCGCACGGCGTAGGCCGGCTCGCCAATGCGCTCCGGGGGGTAGAGCCAGATATCGCCGTGGAGGCCAAGGCGGTCGTAGAGATTGCCGAGTACTCCCGCCATCACGCAGCCAAGCAGCACCGTGAGCGACCGATCGGCCGCGGCTCCCAAGCAGAACAGCCACACGGGGATCGCCACGGCGAAGACCACGCTAAGTGTGGCAAACAGCCAGACTTTTCCCTGGCCAATCCCCCAGATGGCACCCTCGTTGAACGTGAGCTGAAAGCCCGCGAACTCCGGGACGACCCACCAGGTTTCCAAGTCGCGCAGCTCCGGCTGCGCAAACATCCACGACTTCGTCCCCAGGTCGAGGGCCGTACCGATCGCCACGACGACGAGAAACAGGGCGAGTCGCCCCCCGAAGGAATAGCGATCAGGTGTCATGCCAGGTTGAGGGGGCCAAGGGATCGAGGTGGACGGGAAGCGGCCACCCAAACACTGGGTAGTCCAATACCCACGAGTTTACCCATATTGGCGGATCAAGCGGGAGGCCAACTCCACGCGATCGGAGCTGCTAGACCAATTCAGCTCTTCCCACGACCTGCCTAACGGAACGACCCGTGCCGGCTTTCTTGCCCCTTCTAAGTTGGGCGGCGTGAGCTCCTGGAGTGCAAGCGTGTAACGAAATAGGCCACGGATTGTAGCGGATCGTCCAGATCACCACGGATCAGAAAACGCCTCGCACAAAGCGGCTCACGATTTGGCGCCCTTCTGATC
>CAZYQQ010000099.1:0-19868 GCA_964650265.1 uncultured Planctomycetaceae bacterium | reverse complement strand
TCCGCCTCGAGCTGCGCCATCATCTCATCCGAGATATCGAAATTCGCCGACACGCTCTGGACATCGTCGTGGTCGTCGAGTCCGCTCATCAGCTTGAGGAGTTTGCGGGCATCGTCGATGTCGGCGACTTCCACCCAGTCGCGCGGCAGCCAGGTCAACTCTCGTGATTCGGTTTCGATACCGGCCGCGTCGATCGCCGCCCCCACCGGCGAGAAGGTGTCGGGGCTGCAGATGACTTCGAAGGCATCCTCTTCGGTACGGACATCCTCGGCCCCAGCTTCGAGCGCCAGTTCCATCAGCGCGTCTTCGCTGGCCTTGTCGCTCGCGATGCGGATCACTCCCTTGCGGTCGAACATCCAGGCGGCACAACCAGTGGCGCCAAGCTTGCCGCCGCAGACCTCGAACAGTTTGCGGACTTCCGGTGCAGTGCGATTGCGGTTGTCGGTGAGGATGTCGCACATGATGGCGACGCCGGCGGGGCCAATGCCTTCGTACAGGACCTCGTCGAGGTTTCCACCGTCGAGTTCGCCGGTCCCCTTCTTGATGGCCCGGTCGATGTTGTCCTTCGGCATCGAGACGGCTTTGGCGTCGTTGATGGCGTAACGAAGCCGAATGTTCGCGTCGGGATCACCTCCCCCGAGTTTGGCGGCGACGATGATGGCCTTGGAAAGCTTGCTCCAGAGCTTGCCCCGCCGGTTGTCGATCAGGGCCTTCTTATGCTTGATGCCCGCCCAGTGGGAATGACCTGCCATAATGGTTTCGATTGAAAAAAGGGGGCGAGAGATAAGTCGCTGAAGTCAGCGTGCTACCGGCACTTCGCGACATGTCGTTCAGCGAGGCTTGCTCTTGGTGATCTTCTTGGTAGCGGTTTTCGCTGTGGTTTTTTTCTTGGCGGGAGTCCCACTTCCCTTACTCGTCTTCTTGGGGGCCTTATTGTCGGCAGGGGGCTTTACCGGCTTGGCGGGTGTCTTCTTTGCGGGAACGTCGGCAGGGGGAGCGGCCTTCTTCTTGGTGACCGGTTTGGCTTCGACCTTGGGTGCCGTTTTCGCGGCGGACTTCGGGGCGGCCTTGGCAGGTGCGGACTTCGGCGGTGCGGCTTCCTTGGCCACTGTGGCTTCCTTGGGCGTTGTGGCTGGCTTCGGCTTCTGCTTGGCGGGTTCGTTCGGCTTGACTGGTTCGGGAGTCGGAGTCGGGGGCTCGGGCCGCTTGGGAAGCCGATCCTTGGATGCCGGGTCGATGGTCACCAACAACTTCCGCGCATTCGCCCCGTAGGGGCTGCGACCGACTTCGACCCCCAACTGGTGGAGGATCGTGCCCACCTCGTAACCCTTCGACTTGGAAATGGCTCGCTCGAGCCCAGGGATGATCCCCTTACTGGCTTCCGCCGGCGTCAGCAAGTCGAACGCGATAAAGGAGATCAACAGGCCGCTATTGGCCGGAATGGCATGCCCTCCGAGAGCATTCTGCGTGACGTAGGCCACGGCGAAGGAGGTCGTGCCCGTGTATTTCTCGATCTGTTTGGTGGCCTGCCCCAGGTTCTGCTTCTTGAGCGGCTCCAAATCGAACGCATAAACCGATTCGAACACGCTATGGAGCGTCCGTTTAAGACGCTCAGCCGCCTGTGGCGGATCGACCAAACCCTTGAGAGTTTCGGCGAGTTCGCGCTTGGTGCTGACGCGGACTTCATTCCAGTCGAAGTATTCGGTCTGGAGCGTCTCGAAGGCTTGCTCGGCGGCCTCGTGGGGCGAATTCTCGAGCAGACAGGCGAACAACAGGTGTTCGATGAGCGTGCGATTCTTGGGGGGAGCGACCGGCTTGAAGGCCTTTTTCACCTGGGTGATGATTTTGGCGATCCGGGTTCCGCGATTCTGAGTGGCCATCGGTGCTTCTTCGATTCGATACGGGACGATCGTAAGGTTCGGGATAGGGTTTCGCAGGTGTCCGCGAGGCGAGGCCGGACTATGGCTCGCGAGCTCCGGCATCGCCTTCGTCCGCCTCCCCTGGGGATGGGTCGTCGGCGACAGAGTTGTCCGCGGCCATGTCTTCCATCTGGCCGGCTGAGTCGTCGTCCGGGGGCTCCCCCGACTCGGAATTGGGCAGCACTTCACTCAGCATCTTGGCGATGGCGATCGACTTCTTCACCCCTTCATCCAGTTCGAAACGCAGGCGAGGGGTGTAACGGGTGTCGATCCGCTCGGCCACCTTGGACTGGAGAAACCCTGCCGAGTTCTGCAGTCCTCGCAAGCATAGTTTTTGTTTCGCCTCGTTCCCCATGACGGAGACAAAGACCTTGGCCCCCCGCATGTCGGGGGTCACCTCGACCTGTGTAACCGTCACCCCTTCAATCCGGGGATCGCGCAATTCCGTCAAAATCGCCATGCTGACGACTTCTCGGATAGCTTCGGCGGCCTTGAGAGTGCGACGGGACGACATGAATCTAAGGACTATTGAGCGGGAGTAAGGACTCGGTACATGGGGTGGCGCTGAGGGCAGCGGCTAGTCGTCAAACGACCTCCCCACCTGCTCGATCTTGTAGACATCGAACAGGTCTCCTTCCTTCAGGTCGTTGAAGCCCGCGAGTTTGATACCACATTCGTAGCCTTCGCGGACCTCCTTCACGTCGTCTTTCTCGCGGCGAAGCGTGTCGATGGCGTAGTCGCCGATCACGCTGGTGTCGCGCACGATACGGGCCCGAGCGTTGCGCTCGATGGTCCCGGCGAGCACTCGGCATCCGGCAATACTGCCGAGGCGACTGATCTTGAAGATTTGCTGCACGAGCGCCCGGCCAAGTTCCACCTCGCGCGCGATCGGCTTGAGCATGCCTTCCATGGCCGCGCGGAGGTCGTCGGCGATCTTGTAGATCACGTCGTAACGGCGGACCTGCACGCCCAACTGCTCGGCCAGACTACGAGCCCGGTCGTCGGGAACCACGTTAAAGGCAATCACCACCGCATCGGAGGCGTGGGCAAGCTGGATATCTCCCTCGGTCACCCCCCCCACCGTGGCGAGCAGAATGCGAAGTTTCACCTCGGGGTGCTCAAGCTTGGTGAGTTCCTTGCGAATCGCCTCGATCGTGCCGCGGACATCGCTGCGGAGAATGAGATTGAGGGTCTGGACCTCTTCGGCTCCGTCAAGGCGGTCGAACAGATTCTCGAGGGTCACGTGAACGGGGGCATTGCTGCCGAGCAAGTCGCGGCGCTGCTGATCGGCACGCTCCTCGGCGATTTCCCGAGCCAGGGCGATGTCGTCGAGCACATAGAAGTGCTCTCCCGCACTCGGCGCCACATTGAGCCCTAGCAGATTAACGGGTGTGCTGGGCCCTGCTTCCTCGTAGCGGACATCCGGATTCAGGGTGTCGAACATGGCTTTGACGCGCCCGTAGGCATCGCCGCAAACCACCGTGTCCCCCACGCGGAGCGTGCCGGTTTGGACCATGACCTTGGCGACAACCCCATAGCCCGACTCCTGTTGGGCCTCGAGCGCGGTCCCCATGGCGGGACGGTCGGGATTGGCTTTGTACTCGTGAAGGTCGGCCACCGTGAGAATCGTTTCGAGCAAGTCGTCGAGCCCTTCGCCGGTGAGGGCGCTGGTGCGGACGACTTCGGTGTCGCCACCCCACTCGCTCGGCTGCAGACCAGCGCTCGCCAGACCGGCCATCACCTTGGTGACGTCGACTCCCGGCAGGTCCATTTTGTTGAGTGCCACAATGATCGGCACCTCAGCGGCACGAGCATGGCTGATGGCTTCTTCGGTCTGCGGCATCACCCCGTCGTCGGCCGCCACCACCACGACGGCGATGTCGGTCACGTTGGCACCACGCGCACGCATTTCGGTGAACGCTTCGTGGCCTGGGGTATCGACGAACGAGATTCCGGCACCATCCTTCTCGATCTGATAGGCACGGATATGTTGGGTGATCCCGCCACTCTCTCCCTTCGCCACATTGATCCCAATCAGACGATCGAGCAGCGAAGTCTTGCCATGGTCGACATGTCCCAGGAAGGTCACCACCGGAGGACGCGGCACCAGCGACTCCGGGGGATCCTGTCGATCGCGGATTTCGGCCAGGACTTCGTCCTCGAGCGTCTGCGCCTGGATGAAGTCGACGTTGACGCCAAGTTCGGCGGCAACGACTTCCGTCAGCTCGGCATCCATCACGTCGTTGATCTTCGCCATCACCCCTTCGGCCATCAGGATCCGCTGAATCTGGGCGGCCGGGATACCGGCGGCTTCCGACAGATCGCGGACCGTGCAGGGCAACTGGAGGCTCACCCGCTCCTTGCGCGGCGCGGTGATACCGGCGACTCCACGTCTGGTGCGGTGGATCGTCTTGCGGGGGCCGCCCCCCGAATCGTCGTCACCGCGACGCTGGCCGCTCCGGCGGCGATTGAGCTGGCGTTGCTCGCGCCCACCGAGCATTGGCTTGCCGTCTTCGCCAACTTCGGGTTGGCCTCCTTTGCCCTTCTTGGTCCATCCGGAACGGGTCGCATCCGTGGTGGTAGGGGTTGGCTGGGCGCGTTTGGCGCGCTCTTCTTCCAGTGTTCGTTCCGCCCGCCGCAAATGGGCAGCCAGCGGCTTGCTTCCCAGCTTTCCAATACCGAACGCTTCGGCGGGAAGCTTCATGTCGGGCTTTTGAGTGGGGGTCTCGTCCCCCTTCTTCGGATGAGCTGGTGGTTCGACCGGTGGCGGCAGAGGGGCCAGCTTCACAGCGGGCCGGGCACGGGTCGCTCCCCCTTCGGTTCGCTTCGGCCGCTGGCCGGCGGGCTTTCGTTCCCCCCCCACGGTCGGCATTCGCCCGGTTGCCCCTCCCGGGCCGATGTAGTCCTCACGGCGAACCATCCTGGCAAGCGGACCGGGGGCCTCGGTGGTGGCTGCCGGCGGCGTGGTCGCGGCGGAGGGAGCTTCGCCGCTGGAGGTCTCCTCGTCGGTGGCGGGTGGTGTCGCTTCGACGGATTCTTCTGGGGTCTCGGAGACAGCCCGGGCTTCGACCTCCGCCTGCCGTGCCGCCTTGACAGCTTCAAGGGGAGTTGGGGGCTTAGGGGTCACCACCACCTTGATGCGTTGTTCGCGCGCCCCCTGCTGGGGGCGTTCCATGGCGGAGGGGGGCGCCTTGGCCCCCGGACCTGGCTTGGCCCCCGGACCAGGCTTGGGTCCCTTATCGGCGTTGAGGAAGCCCTTGATCTTCTCGGCCTCGTCCTCGGTGAGGCTTGCCAGCGCAGAGCCCTTCCCAGGGATACCGGCGCGGGTGCAGATATCGACCAGATCCTTGGTATCGAGATTTAACTCTTTCGCGAGCGCGTAAATGCGAACCGCCAAAACTACGTCTCCAAATGGTCACGCAACCATGAAATGGTGGCTAGTCGAATCGCTCGCCGCCGATGGGGCGCGTGAGCCTTGCTTCGGTTACCCAATCATGACCGCATCTCCTGTAAATATTTAATTCTTTCCCTCGACACCCCTAAGAACCAGGCGGCAAACGCCGCGTTGGCCGCGAAGGAGAGAGGGGGGAGGATTTCGATAAACCCCTGGTTGGCACCCAGGAGGAGAGGCCCTAAACCCTACGTGTTATGACTACGCAGTCGGCTCCTGTCCAGCGTCAGTGGCCGCTTGCTGGCCACTTTCGCCCTCGATGATCTTCTCCAGATCGTCCTGGGGTTCTTCCGCCATTTCCTCTAGTTCGCCTAGGCCTTCGTCGGCCAAGGGGTCGGTTTCCGGCAATTCTTCGACCGCTTCCTGTTCCTGGGCCTCCGAGTCAACGCGCTCCTGCTCTCGCTTCGCGCGGCGGGCCTCGGCTGCGGCCGCCTCGGCATCGGCAGCCCGGCTTTCGGCCTGCTCGACGACATGCTCGACCTGCTCCTCCGTCAGCCCCCCCATTTGCATGAGGTCCTCGGGCTCGATGATGGAGAGGTCGTCGTAGCTCAAAAACCCTTCTTCGACCAGTTTTTCGGCCAATTCGATGGTCACCCCTTCGATGCCGCTGAAGCCCTCGACGGCACGGTCGATCGACTCGGCAAGCTCCTCCTGGGTCATGATTTCGATGTCCCAGCCGGAAAGCTTGCTCGCCAGGCGGACATTCTGGCCCCGCCGCCCGATGGCCAGCGACAATTGGTCCTCGCTCACCAGCACGATGGCACGCCCCAGGATTCGGCAGAGAATCACTTGTTCGACCGACGCCGGCGACAGGGAATTGGGGATGAGCACCTCCAGGTCCTCGTCCCAGCGGACGATGTCGATCCGCTCGCCAGCCAGTTCGTCGACGATGTTCTTGATGCGGTTGCCGCGGACCCCGACACAGGCACCGACGCAATCGACGCGGGTATCGCTGCTCGACACGGCAACCTTCGATCGGTAGCCCGGCTCGCGGGCAATGCCACGAACTTCGATCACCCCGTCGGCGATCTCGGGAATCTCCTGCTCGAAGAGCCTTTGGACCAGGGCAGGGGAGCGGCGGCTGAGGATGACTTTTATGCGGCTTCCCGCTTTTCGGACTTCGTAGACGGTGGCGCGAACTCGCTCGTTGGCGTGGTGGGTTTCACCCGGGATCTGCTCGCTGCGCGGAAGAATGGCCTCGACATTCGTGAGGGCGACGGTGGCGGCCCCCCCTTCGTACCGCTGAACGATACCGCTGACCATGTGGCCGATGAGGTCGTCGTACTCGTCGTACAGGGCGTCCCGCTCGGCCTCGCGGATCTTTTGGATCATCACCTGCTTGGCGGTTTGGGCGCCGATGCGTCCAACGGTTTCTTCCCAGTCGAGCATCTGCTCATCGACGCTGGCGCTGATGGACCCATCCTGGCGATCGATCTTGACCTGGATGTCGGCCTCTTCGCCATATTGCTTCTTGGCGGCGGAGACAAAGGCAGCCTCTATGCCCTCGAACACGATCTCCTTGTCGATGTTCTTGTCGCGGTGGATGGCATCGACGATTCTGAGGATCTCTTGGGCATTCATGGAGGCTCGTTTCCCGCGGCCGATTCGCCTACCGCGCGAGGCAATTCGAGTTGTCGGATTGTCAGGATCCCGGGATGTTGGCGACAGGCCATCGCTAGCATGCCGGAAGGCAAGTTTTAATTGGAATCTAGTATCCTATCCCTTGAAATATGGGTCGTCAACCGCCGGATTTGCGGTCTACAGCGGCGCGAAAGCCTCGCCCTCGACACTTACCCTTTCAACCGATCCCGATAGGATGAAACGACCGGATCAAGAGATTCCATCCCCCCACGACGCAAAATCCCCCCCATGCCCGAATTCCGACTTGCCAGCGAATTCCAACCTGCCGGCGATCAGCCCGAAGCGATCCGGCTGCTCGTGGAGGGACTCCGCCAAGGTCGTCGCGAGCAGGTCCTGATGGGGGTCACGGGCTCGGGCAAGACGTTCACCATGGCGAACGTCATTCAGCAACTCCAGCGTCCGACCCTGGTCCTCTCGCACAACAAGACACTCGCCGCCCAACTCTACTCCGAATTCAAGGAGTTTTTCCCCCACAACGCCGTCAGCTATTTTGTCAGCTACTACGACTACTATCAGCCCGAGGCCTATATACCGCAACGCGACATCTACATCGAGAAGGACGCGTCGATCAACGAAGAGATCGACCGCATGCGACTGGCCACCACCAGCTCGCTCGTCAGCCGTCGCGATGTGATTGTCGTGGCGAGTGTTTCCTGCATCTATGGACTCGGTTCGCCCGAAGACTACAAGCAGATGATGATCGGTCTCGCGGTGGGGGACGTACTCGAACGCGACGATGTCCTCGCCCGGCTGATCGATATCCAATACGAGCGCAACGATTACGATCCCTCGCGCGGCAAGTTCCGCGTCCGCGGCGACTCGGTGGAAATCTGGCCGAGCTACGAGGAGTTCGCCTATCGCATCGAGTTCTGGGGGGACGACATCGAGGCGCTCTCGATCATCGATCCCACCAGCGGGACGGTGATCGACAAGCTCCAGCAGATCTACATTTATCCGGCCAAACACTTCGTCCTCCCCGAGGAACGGATCGAGCAAGCGGTCGATTCGATCCGCAAGGAACTTTCCGGCAGGCTGCAAGTGTTCAAGGAGCAAGGGAAGTTGCTCGAGGCGCAGCGGCTCAATGCCCGCACGCGGTACGACATCGAGATGCTGCTGGAAATGGGCTATTGCCCCGGAGTCGAAAACTACAGCCAACCCCTGAGCGGCCGCCCCCCCGGGTCGCCCCCCAACACGCTGTTCGACTTTTTTCCCGACGATTATCTGCTATTCATCGACGAGTCGCACGCCACGATTCCCCAGATTGGAGCGATGTACAATGGCGACCGGGCACGGAAAACGACGCTCGTGGAGCATGGTTTTCGGCTGCCAAGCGCGCTCGACAACCGGCCGCTGAAATTCGAGGAGTGGCATCAGAAGGCGCAACGTGCGGTTTACGTTTCGGCGACCCCTGGACCTTGGGAACTGGAGCGGACCGAGGGGGAAGTCGTCGAGCAAGTGGTCCGCCCCACGGGGCTGCTCGACCCGGTCATCGAACTTTCCCCAGCGCGTGGCCAGGTCCCCCATTTGCTCGAACAGATTCGCGAGCGGGCCGCGGCGGGCGAACGGGTCCTGGTGACCACCCTCACCAAGCGGCTGGCCGAGGATCTCGCGACTTACCTCGCCGATCAAGGGGTGCTCTGCAAATGGCTCCACAGCGAACTCGACGCCTTCGAACGGGTCGAACTGCTGCGCGACCTGCGCCAGGGACGATTCGAGGCGCTGGTGGGGGTCAACCTGTTGCGGGAAGGTCTCGACCTGCCCGAAGTCTCGCTGGTGGCGATCCTCGACGCCGACAAGGAAGGTTTTCTGCGAAGCGAGACCTCGCTGATGCAAACCATCGGACGCGCGGCGAGAAACGTCAACTCGAAGGTGATTCTCTACGCCGACAAAGTCACCAACAGCATGCAGCGGGCGATCGACGAGACCGAGCGTCGCCGGCAGCTTCAAGAAGCCTATAACACCAAACATGGCATCACGCCGCAAACGGTGAAGAAGGCCATTCGGGCCGGCATTGTCGCCGAACAGCAGGCCCATGCCGCCGCCAACGCGGCCGTCGGGCGCACCGACGAGACCCAGTACATCACCGAGGAATACATCGCCGAACTCGAAAACGAAATGATCGAAGCGGCTCAATCCATGGAATTCGAGCGCGCGGCGATCATTCGCGACCGGATTGGTCAACTGCGAGAAAGTCTCGGACAGCCACTGAGCAGCGTGCAACCCCGCTCGGGCAAGGCGAAGCGAGGTCGCAAGGGACGTGCCCAGCGCAACGTCGAGGATGGGGAGGGGCGGTCACGCCGCGGTTCGGGGCGGGTGCCGAAGCCGAAGCGGGGAGTTTGATCGCCATCGCCGCGTGGCGAGAATTTGGGTGGCAACCCGCCAGCGGTGCGGATAGACTGTGGGCATCCGCGATGTCCCTCCATCACATTCTGGGTGACGAAAGGCGAGTTCCCAATGCTGCGACCTGCCCATGTTCTTGTTATTTGGCTGGTGATCCTGTCCCTATCCATCGGTTGCGGCAAAACGGAGCCTCTCCCCGACGTCAATGGCGGCGGAGGGGGAAGCGGTTCGAAGGCCCCCTCGAGTTCGACTCCCGCCACGGAGGCAGAGGCGGCCGAGTTTGGCCAAAGGTTGGAAGCGGCGTTTGCCGCGAACAACTTTGCCGAACTCGATGAACTTATCGACTGGGAAAGTCTCGCGAAGCGTTCGGCTCGGGGATTGGGCTCGGCGGAGATGCAGCGCGAGATCGTGACTGGCATGCTGAGCACCCTCCAAGGCGCAAACGGGTTCTTTTCCAATATCCGCCGCGCCGGAGGAGAAAGCGCTGCTTACGACTACTTGCGCACGACCAAGGGGGACGACCGGTTGCGCGTGTGGTTTCGCATGTCTGGCGAAGGTGGAGTCAATTACCACGACTTTCTCGTGGTGAACCAAGGGGGAAGGATCCGGGCGATTGACATCTATGTGCTGATGAGCGGTGAGTTTTCGTCGGAGACCAGTCGGCGCGCCATGCTGCCAGTTATCAGCGAGACGTCGAAAAACTGGCTGGAAAAGCTCACCTCGGCCGAGTCGGAATATGTCAAGAACTTCCGGACCGTCGAGCAGGTCATTGCGTCGATGCAGCGAGGAGACCCACAGGGGGCACTCGCCGCTTACCGGCGGCTCCCGGAAGGAGTCAAGACAGAGAAGAACATGCTGAATTTTCGCTACCAGGCGGCGAGCCAATTGGGCGACTTCGACGAAGTCATAACGGCGGCGACCGCGATGAAGGAAAATTACCCCGACGATCCCTGCCTCGATCTGCTGATGATCGACACTTATGTGCTCCAGGAGAAGTACGACGAAGCTCTTGAGTGCATCGACCGTGTCGCCGTCGTCGTGGGAGGCGATCCCATGTTGGCAGGAATGAAGGGGGGAATTCTGATCGCAGCCAAGAGGTTCGACGAGGCGAAGCAGGTTGTAGAACAGGCCATCGCCGATGAACCTGACTTGATCGACAACTATTGGCAAATGGTGGCCCTTGGCTTGGAGACGCGCGACCACGCGTTGACCTACGATTACCTCAAGCGGATTGATTCGCAATTTGAAATCACCTGGCACGATATCCGCCAGCAGGAGGAGTATGCCGAATTCGTCACCTCCCCTGAAGGACGGCAATGGCTATCGGAGAAGGGTCTGTAGCCTCGATGCGTAACTGGTTTGTACAACGAACGTGTTTGATCGTCGTTGAAATCACGCCAGGCAAGTGAGTTTCCGCCGAACTCGGCGAACAAAACATGCCATCAACGCCATGACGGCTGCCCCCAGAGCGATGCCAATGGTCCCAGGTTCGGGAACCACGGCCCCCACGCGAGCGAACCCGAGGGCCGCCGGCGCGAGGAATTGGGTCTGGCCGAAATCGGCTTTCCACCTGGTGTAGTCGGCGCCATTGACGACGCCATCCCCATTGGCGTCGGCGAGCAGGCCACTCCCCGTTTGGCCCACGGAGTTGCGCCACACGATGTAGTCGGCCGCATCGACAACGCCATCGAGGTTGAAATCTCCCGCCGGCAGGTAGTAGACTTCGATCGACACAATCGAGGAAAGGGGCCCTGAAACAAATAATTGGATGTCGGTCGCACCCAAGGGATTCCACGCCGCCCCCAGGGTGATGGAAGCACCAGGAGCAAGCAAACCGCCATCCCCCAACAGAACTCCCTCGCTCAAGTCGTTTGCCGAGGAGGGAAAGGGCTGGAGGGGGGATAGTATCACCCACGAGTTATCGCCGTCAAACGTTCCATCGCCATTACTGTCGAGCCGGCCTGTGATCGGCTGCCATTGGCCGGGTCGCAACGAACTTGAGAGAGAAGAGAGCGTGTAGGCGGTGATTTCGATGTCTTCGCTGCCAGTATTCTGCCAATGGATTTGACCCGATCCGAGCCGCACCGTTGCCCGCAAGTCGGTCCAGGCCGCGGCAGTCGAGGACGCGCAAGTGCCCCACGCGGCGGCCAGCGTGATTACGATAACCCAGCCGCGAGCGATGCCGCCAACAGGGTGACGGACCGAAAAGAATTGAGGAGTAACGATCGAAGTGCCCAGCCCAAGCAGGGGGTGGAATCAAAGGAAGAGAGATTATTGCAGAGCCAATTCCATTATAGGAAGCCTGGGGGAATCGACTCAAGGAATATGCACCCGAGAAAGGCAAGTGATGGTGCGGACGACCGGCCAGTAATACCGTCACAGCCGGCACAACCCGGTTCAGCGATCAGCCAGGCGGCCATCCTCACTGGCTTGCCAGCAGGTGCCAGAGGTCACGTCGAGTGCGGTAAGCCATCCTCCGCCATGACAATAGGTGTCGATGCAGAGGAGGTGCCCCGCATCCAAAACTCGTCCTGTCTTTTGAGCCGAGTGGCCAACCACGGCTATTTTGCCCGACTGGTGAGGCTCTGGAATGGCACGATGCACCGCCTGCCACCGCTGGTAGCCCCATTCCTGCTCGGCTAAGGGGGTCGCCGGATCATAGCAGCCGTGGGCAAAAAAGTGGCGCGGCGTTTCCCAGTAGTCGCGCCAGGTGCGGATATAGAGCAAGTGGTCGCGCGGGAGATCACGTGCCGTTTCGACCCCGTAGGAGGCGAGCATCTCACGCCCCCCATGCCGCAGCCACTCGGTGGCCGTCCCCGGGCGGTCGACCGCGGCAAGCACCATTTCCTCATGGTTTCCCAAGAGCGGGATCACCCGGCAGAGGTCGCTCAAGGCAACCAATTGCTCAATCACGCCCTTGGAGTTGGGCCCCCGATCGACGCAGTCGCCGAGAAAGACAAACGTGTCGGAGCGGGTGGGACGGACTTCCCCGATCAACGTGGTGAGCGCGCGGGAACATCCGTGGACGTCGCCGATGGCGATGACTCGATTGGCCATGTGGGGGAGTCGCGGTGCGTGGGAGAGGGAATGCCGCCGAAAACGGTCGCCAGGTCAACGATTGATTGTCTCTGACCGGCTAGAGCGCGGCAACAGCAATGGCCCGGCCAGGGCTCAATTTCGTGCGAAGTCGCACAACTTGCCTGCCGCCCCCAAGCCTACCTCCCACCGGGCCGAGGGGGGCCGTCGAACGACGTCCCAGCTTTGACCCCCCCGCGTCATAGCGGTAGGATGATACGCAGTTCGTTTGTTTGCACAATCTGCGGCAAATGCAGCCGACACGCCCCCCGCGCGTCGATTCCTCCATCGACCGAGAGCCTAGCCAGACCCATGCCCGAACCGATCACTCAACTCGAATTGGCCCGCGCGGGAACCATTACCCCCGAAATGGAATTTGTCGCCCAGCGCGAGCGGCTCGAAGCTGAAACGATTCGTAGCGAGGTGGCGGCCGGGCGGATGGTGATCCCGGCCAACCGTGTCCATCTCGCCGGACGCCTCGAGCCGATGGGGATCGGCATTGCGGCCAGGTGCAAGGTGAATGCCAACATTGGCAATTCGGCAGTCACCAGCCACATCGAGGGGGAGCTTGAAAAGCTCCACATGGCAGTCCACTTTGGTGCCGACACCGTGATGGACCTCTCGACCGGTAAAGGAATCGATGAAATCCGCAAGGCGATCATCGCCGCCTCGCCGGTTCCGATCGGCACTGTCCCGATTTACCAGATGCTTGAGGAGTTGGGGGGCAACATCGAAGAGATGCGCCCGCAACACTTTCTCGACATGGTGGAACATCAGGCCAAGCAAGGGGTCGACTACATGACGGTCCATTGCGGGGTGCTGCTGGAGCATCTCACCTACACCATGAACCGCGTGACAGGGATCGTGAGCCGCGGTGGTTCGCTGATTGCCAAATGGATGATGGCCCATCGCAAGCAGAACCCGCTGTACGAGTCGTTCGACGATCTCTGCGACATCATGCGTCAATACGATGTCACGTGGAGTCTCGGCGACGGCCTGCGGCCAGGTAGCGTGGCCGACGCAAGCGACCAGGCGCAGTTTGCCGAACTCGACGTGCTGGGTGAACTGACCCACCGCGGCCGCACCCGTGGGACGCAGGTGATGGTCGAAGGACCGGGTCACGTGCCGATGGATCAGATTCAGATGAACATCGAGCGTCAAATGGAGGTTTGCGATGGCGCCCCGTTTTATGTGCTTGGGCCACTCGTCACCGACATCGCCCCCGGCTACGACCACATCACCAGCGGCATCGGTGCCGCCCTGGCGGGCTGGTATGGGGCGGCGATGCTTTGCTACGTCACGCCCAAGGAGCACCTGGGGCTACCCGAGCCGGAAGACGTCAAGCAGGGGATGATCGCCTATCGCATTGCGGCTCACGCAGCCGATGTGGCCCGCCACCGGCCGGGTGCCCGCGACTGGGACGATGCCCTATCGAAGGCGCGGTTCGAGTTCGACTGGAACGAGCAATTCCGCCTGGCGCTCGATCCGGAAACAGCCCGCGCCTACCACGATCAAACCTTGCCGCAAGACACATTCAAGAGTGCGCACTTCTGCAGCATGTGCGGCCCGAAGTATTGCTCGATGAAGATCACGCAGGATATTCGGAAGCTGGCCGAGCAAGAGGCAGCCGAAGGGGTTTCGCTCGTTGAACTCGCTCCCTCCGACTGACGTATCGAATGGAGCAAGCACGTTGAGTCGCTTGCTGCCGCGACAGGAGAAACTATCGATGTTCCGAACGCTACTGACTGCCACACTCGGGTGTTTCCTTTTGGTCGGCTGCCAGGAGGGAGCACCCCCTCAGTCGGCAAGCGAAACGGGGGGGGGCGATGCCATTCCGGCCAGCTTCAACGTCGAAGGGAACCCCACGACGGTATTTCAGGTCCCCGCAATTCATTGCGAGGGGTGTTGCCAGGGGGCATGCGAAGCGCTAGCCAAGGTCCCGGGTGTGGTCGACGTCCACGCCAGCCCGGTGAGCAAACGCGTGGTGATGGCGGTAGACGACGCCTCCTTCGATCCCTCAGCGGCCCGAAAAGCCCTCGAGGATCGGTTTGGCGAGGTCGTCGTACCCGCGAATTCGCTCGAATCAAACGCGACGAAGGACTAATCGTCGGCGGGCGATCTTCTTTTCCGCGAAGACGATGCTAGCAGGTGGAAATCTAGGCCGAGTGTGACGCCCGCCAATTGGTGCTTTTAAGCAGGTCGTAACACCGGGTCGATCATCCGGTAGCAGACCCCGGGAAACTGGGTTCTGTTCCCCGTCGATATTGCATCCGCAGGTGACCGCACGCTGGCGTGGGGTTTGCCGCTCCTTCGACCCAATCGGCCCGCCATGCTCGATCCGTCCGCCATCCGCCGCTGGTGCGGCGTTGCTGCGTTATGTCTCCTTACCGCGTCGCTTGGCATGCACGCGGCCGAGGGGCAGAGTTCCGGATCTCGCGAGAGCCGCATCACGCCGATCGTCCGGGCCGTGCAGCAAGCCAGCCCGTCGATCGTCAACATCCAAGGTCAGAAGACCGTCAACGATTCGCCTGCTGGCCGCCCCGCGGCACAGCGCCAAGTCAATGGGATGGGGACAGGGGTGGTGATCGATCCCCGGGGATATATTCTCACCAACCACCACGTGGTCGACGGAGTGAAGCAGATCAATGTCACCTTCGCCGATCGCCGGAGCTATATCGCGCAAATCATTGCCTTCGATCGACGCAGTGACCTGGCCGTCATCAAGGTCAACACGGGCAATACCCTGCCGGTGATCGAGGTCGGGACGTCGCAGGATTTGATGCCAGCGGAAACCGTGATTGCCGTCGGCAACGCGTTTGGCTACGAGAACACCGTGACCGTGGGGATCATCTCCGCGCTGCATCGCAATGTCCAAGTCAGCGAGACTCAGTCATACGACGATTTGATTCAGACCGACGCCAGCATCAATCCCGGCAACTCTGGGGGCCCGCTACTGAATATCGATGGCAAGATGATCGGCTTGAACGTCGCCGTTCGCGCCGGTGCCCAGGGGATTGGTTTCGCGATTCCCGTCGACTCCGCCATGGACATTGCCGCCTCGCTGCTGTCGATCGAACGACTCGAGCAAAAGCAACATGGGCTGACCGTCCGGCAGGCGTCGGATACAGGCAAGATGGTTGTCGAACGAGTCGCACCGAATAGTCCCGCCGCGGCCAGCGGGATTCGCCCAGGGGACGAATTGGTGAATGTCGCCGGGATCGTGCCCGAACGGCGACTCGATGTCGAGCGGGCGCTCGTCGGGCTTCGCTCGCCCATGGCTCCCGTCGTCGTCCGTCGCAATGGAGCCGAGGTCGCCATCGAACTGGCGCTCGATAAGCACCGGGGGACGACGACCTACGCCTCCGCCACGCAATCTGTTGAAAAACCGGCCTCGACCGGTGACGACCGGGCGTGGGACCTGATCGGGGTGATGCTGGAAACCGAACCGAGTGAATCGTTCGCCGGCACCAAGTACCGCGGTGGTCTCCGCGTGGTCGAGGTCCGTAGCGACAGCCCCGCAGCACGCGAAGGGATTATCACGGGGGACATCCTCGTCGGAATGCATCGCTGGCAAACCGCCTCGCTCCAGGATGTCGATTACGTCATCAATCGCACCAATCTCTCTCGCATGGGCGAAGTGCGGTTCTACATTATGCGCGGCAGCGAGACTCTCTACGGCGACATCAATGTCGCCAATGCGACGGCTCGGAGCACGGCGGACCAGGTACGGCGCTAAGCAAATACTCCGTTCTGAGCCGGGTGGCGCGAGTCCCCGGAGTGCCAACGTAGCGGAATAGGCCACGGATTAAGACGGATTGTACGGATCAGAAAGCGCCTGGCAGACAGCGATTCACGATCGGCACCCTTCTGATCCGTGGTGATCCGCCGGCCCCGTGTTCATCCGTGTCCCATCGTCGCGCTAAGCCCTTGGCGCGAACTCCTAACTTCTCCGCAAAAGCTCAACTCGTTCCCTGTGCGCCGCCCCAAGCTCTGGTTACAGTGACTTGCGGGAGCGACCGCCGTGGAACGCGAATTTCTGCTTTGGCTAGAAGAGCATTGGCAAGGGGCCCCCGGCGTGCGCGTCGGGATTGGCGACGATGCGGCCGTGCTCGACCTTCCCGAAAATGGGCCGCTGGTTGTCACAACCGATTTGCTGCTCGACGGGGTTCACTTCCTGACCGCCGAGCATTCGCCTCAACAGATTGGCCGCAAGGCCCTGGGGGTCAATCTGAGCGATCTGGCCGCCATGGCGGCTCGGCCCCTGGCAGCCGTGGTCGCGATGGCAGTTCCCCAGGGCCCGACGAGTGGTGAGCTGGCCCGGGCGCTGCTCGAAGGGATACGACCACTGGCTGAGGAGTGGGGCTCGCCGATCGTGGGGGGGGACACGAACGTCACTCGTGGTCCGCTCACCCTGGCTGTCACCTGCTTCGGCATGGCCCATCCCAAAGGCGCTCTGCTACGTTCCGGGGCAAGGCCGGGAGACCGGCTGCTGGTAACCGGAGAGTTGGGAGGGAGCCTGCGGCGGAAGCACCTTGAGTTCACGCCCCGATTGGCCGAGGCATGGTTGCTTGTGGATCGCTACGAGATCCACGCCGCCATGGACATCAGCGATGGCCTGGCCCTCGACCTGAGCCGCATGGCCCGACGGAGCGGCGTGGGGGCGATTCTCGATCTGGACCGAGTGCCGATCGCCCGCGATGCCGTCGCAATGTCGCAAGTCGCCCCAGAAAAATCTCCTCTGGAGCGGGCACTCGGCGATGGTGAGGACTTCGAGCTCCTGCTGGCGGTTCCACCCGAGGTGGCGAACGAACTTGTCGCGCGCAATCCCTTGACCTGCCCGCTCACCGACATTGGGGAGTTCACCCTCGCGACCACGCTCGTCTGCCGGACGGCCGACGGCCAATTGAACCCCTTGCCCATTGTGGGATACCTGCACCAATGACCTCTCTCCCCGAGGAACGAGAGAACGCGACGGTCGAATTCACCAGTCGCCACCTCGACGACACCGACCGACTGGGAACGATCATTTCCGCGGCGCTTTGCCCGGGCGATGTCATCTCTCTATCGGGTCCGTTGGGCGCGGGCAAAACCCGACTCGTCCAGGCGATCGCGGGCGGATTGGGGATCGCACGCGATCAGGTGACCAGCCCGACCTTCGTCCTCTTGAACGAATATCGTGCGGGCCGGCTTCCGCTCTACCATTTCGATGTCTACCGTCTGCGCGACGAAGACGAATTCCACGAACTGGGACCGGAGGAGTACTTCGCCGGCGACGGGGTTTGCCTGCTCGAATGGGGAGACCGCGTTGGCCACTTGCTCCCTTCGCGGGCCAGCCGCGTGGCGATCGAGGTCCTGGGAACCGACGAGCGGACGATTCGCATCACCGGGCCGCTGGCCACGCGTCTCGAAACGTCGCCGCCCACTACAGAATGTAGCGACTGAGGTCCTCGTTCGAGGTGATTTTTTCGAGCCGCTCCTTGACGTAGGGGGCACCGATCTCGACACGCCCGGAGCCCATATCGGGGGCGTCGAAGCTCAGTTCCTCGAGCAGACGTTCCATAATGGTGTAGAGCCGGCGGGCCCCGATATTCTGGGTCGATTGGTTCACCTGAAAGGCATAAGTCGCCAAGGAGTCGAGGGCGTCGGGCAGGAACTCGAGTTCCACCCCCTCGGTTTTCATGAGCGCTGTGTACTGCTTGGTCAGCGCGCTGCGAGGCTCGGTGAGGATGCGAACGAAGTCGTCTTTCGTCAGGTCGTTGAGTTCCACCCGAATCGGGAAACGGCCCTGAAGCTCCGGCATCAAATCGCTCGGCTTGGCCCGATGAAAGGCCCCCGCGGCGACGAACAGGATGTGGTCGGTGCGGACGTATCCGTACCGAGTTTGGACGGTGGTGCCTTCGACAATCGGCAACAGGTCGCGTTGCACCCCTTGCCGCGAGACATCGGCACCGCGTCCCCCTTCGCTGGCAACCACCTTGTCGATCTCATCGAGAAAGATAATGCCCACATTCTCGGCGAGCTCGACCGCTTGGGCGTTCACCTTGTCCTGATTGATGAGCGCCTCGCACTCCTGCTCGAACATCACCTTGCGGGCTTCGGCGACCGACATCTCCCGCCGCGAAACCGATTTGGGGAGAAACTTTTCGAGCATTCCCTGAAAATCGATATCCATGTCGCCCCCTGGCCCTCCCATGCCAGGGATCATCATGGCTTGAGCCTTTTGCTCGATTTTTATTTCGACGGTGCGATTCTCGAGTTCGCCGGCGACCAGCATGGCACGCATTTTCTCGCGCGTCCGTTCGTACCGCTCCGCCGAGTCGGGCGAATCGACCCCCACGTCGTAGCTCGAAGGGGAGGGAACCAGCAGCTCCACCAGACGGTCGTCGACACGTCGTCGCGCTTCTTCCTCGACCTTTTCGCGTTCCTGTTCGCGCACAATGCCGATGGCATTCTCCACCAACTCGCGGACCATGCTCTCCACGTCGCGCCCGTAATAGCCGACTTCGGTGTACTTGGTCGCTTCGACCTTAATGAAGGGAGCCCCGGTGAGGGTCGCCAGGCGGCGGGCAATCTCGGTCTTGCCGACACCGGTGGGGCCCATCATGAGGATGTTCTTGGGCGCGACCTCCTTGCGAAGGTCGTCCGAGAGCCGTTGCCGACGCCACCGGTTGCGAATGGCAATCGCCACCGCTCGCTTGGCATCCCCTTGGCCGACGATATACCGGTCGAGTTCTTCGACAATTTGCCGAGGAGTCAGGTCGCGCACGTTAGTTCCTCGACGATGATTTGCTGATTGGAGTAGACACAAATGTTGCCCGCGATCTCGAGCGACCTGCGGACGATGTCGGGGGCCGACATCTGGGTGTTGGCCGCCAAGGCCCTGGCGGCCGACAACGCGTAGTTGCCCCCCGAACCGATGCCCAGAATGCCATCGCTGGGCTGGATGACATCGCCGGTGCCAGAGACGAGCAGGGTGTCGCGCGCATCGGCCACGGCGATCAACGCCTCGAGCCGTCGCAGGGCGCGGTCCATCCGCCATTCCTTCGCCAATTCGGTGGCCGCGCGGGGCATGTTGCCGGGGTAGTCGCGCAGCTTTTCTTCAAATCGCTCGAGCAGGGCGAACGCATCGGCCGCCGCGCCGGCAAACCCGGCGAGAACTTTCCCCTCGCCCAGCCATCGCACCTTGCGGGCATCCGCCTTCATGACGGTCTGCCCGAGCGTCACCTGGCCATCCCCCCCCATGGCGACACTCTCCCCGCGCCGTACGGTCAGGATGGTGGTCGAACGAAATTTCATGGCGATGTCCGGAGTGGCAGGATCAGAGAGGCAATTCGCCTATTTTGGTCAATCTCTGGCAACACGCCAGGGGCGGACCCCACCACGTAGGCCTCAGAGCCTGTGAATTTTTTGTTCCGCCACAGTGTCCTGAGAAGCGGCCGCAA
>CAZYQQ010000098.1:0-20049 GCA_964650265.1 uncultured Planctomycetaceae bacterium | reverse complement strand
AATTAAAGCCGAAACTCTACTGTCTGGATACATGCCTAGGAACATACAAGAGCACACAGAGCGACACAGAGGTAAGGAGAAGGGAATAAGGATTTAATTGCATCTCCTGCGATCCGTGATTATGACAGAAGTAATGGGAACTCATTCGCTGAATTCACGGGGGAAGATGGGATGGTTGATGATAAGATCAATCAGGTGACGGGAAGTGTTATCGATGCGGCTCTGAAGGTCCATAGGGCATTGGGACCCGGCTTGCTGGAATCGGCTTACGAGGCCTGCCTTCAATTCGAACTGGTGAAACGAGGCTATGCAGTAGCTCGCCAGGTCGAGATGCCTATCCAGTACGAAGGCATTCGACTTGATGTGGGATACCGAATCGATTTGCTTGTCGAGAACTGTGTCGTCGTCGAATGCAAGGCCGTGCGCGAGCTGACTCCCATCGACAATGCCCAAATCATTTCCTATCTAAAACTCAGCAACTGCCCCGTTGGACTGCTGATAAACTTCCACGTCAAACTGATCAAGGACGGTATCCATCGTTTCGCCAATTGAACCCTGCGACAGCTTCTCTGTGTCGCTCTGTGAGCTCTGTGGTTTTTTATCCATGGGACAGTTCGGCGAGCACTTTAATCCCCCGTTCAATGGTTTCCTCGCTCGCCGCGTAAGAGATCCGGAAGTGGGTATCCTCCTGGCTGAAAATGCTGCCGGGGATGACGAGTAGTTCCTTTTCGATCGCCTTGGTGACGAACTCTTGCCCCGTACCCCACGGGAGCTTTGGGAAGACGTAAAAGGCGCCGCCGGGGGTTTCGACTTCGTAGCCCGCGTTCTGTAGTCCATCAACCATGCGGTCGCGACGTGAACGGTAGGTTGCCACCTGATCCTGCATATCGAGTTCGAGCGCCGCAAGCATCCCCCACTGGAGCGGGTGGGGGGCGCACACGAACGTGTACTGCTGGAGCATTGTCATCTTGTCGATCACCTCACTCGGGCCATGGATGTAGCCGATCCGCCAGCCGGTCACGGCGTGCGACTTGCTGAAGCCGTCGATCACGATCGTGCGGTCGTTCCACTCGGCGGGGCTCGCCAGGGGGGCGTCGTAGCTGAAGCGGCTGTAGATTTCGTCGGAAATGAGGGGGATGTTGTGCCGCGCGGCGAGTTCCGCCAGACCCTTGGCCTCCTCGGCCGTAGCAACCCGGCCGGTCGGGTTGCCGGGGGAATTGAGCAGGATGAGCTTCGTCCGTGGGGTGATGGCCTGCTCGACTTTCGCCAGGTCGATCGCGAAGTCGGGATAAGTGTTGATGACGACCGGCACGCCACCGACCAGCTTCGTCAGCGCCGGGTACATGACAAAGTAGGGATCGAACATGATGACTTCGTCACCTGGGTCGACGAGGGTCATCAGGGCGAGGTTGAGTCCCCCCGACGTGCCGGAGGTTACCAGCAGGCGGCGGTCGGAATGGCCCCAGCGCTCGTCGACTTCGGCTTGCAGCCGCTCGCGGAGCGCGGGGAGTCCCTGAGTGAGGCCGTAGCCGTTCTTGTCGGCACGGATCGCCTCGATGGCAGCCTGCTTGATCTCGTCGGGGACCGGGAAGTCGGGCTGGCCGATCGAGAGGTTGATGGGATTGGGGAGTTTCGCCGCGAGGTCGAAGACCTTGCGGATGCCGGAACTATCGACGTGAGCGGTTCGCTCGGCGAGCCACGATTTCATGGGAAGGAACTTTCGCGTTGTGAGGAATCGTAATGAAAGGGGGACTAGTCGCCGCCAGCGGGAGAGTGCGCCAGCGCGGCGGCTTCCTCATGGGAAATTGCCACGGGAGGGGGAAGGGTTGACGACTGGACGAGGGCGACCATCGCCAGGACACCGGCCATGGCAAGGACCTGCACCAGCGTAATCGTCTCGTTGGTTTGCCAACCCCAAAACAGGGCAACCATCGGCACGACATAAGTCACCATGCCGGCGAACAGCGGCCCGCGGTCCTGGACCAGGCGGACGAGCATCACAATGCAAAGACCAGAACCGAGTGGGCCAAGCAGGAAGAGAAAAAATGCGACACGCCACCACTCGGTGGCCGAAACTCGGGGCCAGGTGGTCGCCAGTTCGCCAATCGCCCACGGGAGCAAACTCGCGCCCGCGATGCCAAGCAGCAGTGTCGTCAGTGGGACGGCGGGGATCTCGTGCAGGTCGCGGCGGAGGTAGGTGTTCCCCACGGCGTAGAGCAGCGGGATGGCGACCACCACCGGCATCAAGTGCCAGGGGACACCATGATGTGCGCCATCGGCCGCCATCCACATGACGAGTGCCAGCCCAACGATCACGCCAACGAGTTGTTGCCAATTGGGTCGGATACCCAACAGCGGCACCGACGCGAGGATCGTCATTAGCGGGGTGAGTGGGACGAACATTGCCAGAAAGCTATGGTCGGCCCCACGGTCCATGAGCCATGGCTGCATCAGAAAGGGAAACGAGTTGGCGAGCAGGCTGACCCCCACCAGGACGATCCACTGCCGACGGCTGAGTTCGAGCCGTCGCCCTGAAAGCCACCAGACGCACGCGAGGAGTGCGGCACCGCCCCACAACCGACTCACCGCCACTGTCCCAGGCTCAAGGACCGTCAGCGTGCGGTCCATCAGCATGAAATTGGAACCGAACATCAGGCAGATCAAGACGAACTGCAGAGTGGCCATGCGCGGCTGCGAGCGGGAGAGGGGGCAAACAGGACATTTTAGCCCCCAAGAGCACCTGCCGGGAGGTGCATGTGCCGCGCGGGTCAACCTCAAGCGGCCTCGCGTGAATGTTGGGCGACTGGCTCGTGAGCGGGGAGGACCCGCAGCGGACGAGGGGCGTACTGCGGGCGCATCGGTCGCTCTCCCTCGCGGCGGCTACCCGACAGAGCCCAATCTTCGGCCTCGTCGGTGAGCCGGTTCATGAGCTGCTCGATCTCGAGGCGAACCCGTTCGAGTTCCTCCCGCGAGAGGCCTTTGGGAATGGTGATCGCGGGTCCGGCGACAAAGCGGGCTCGAGCGAAGGGCTTGGGGATGGCGAACCGGTCCCAGCTTTTGAGGCGCCATGCGCGGTCGTAACCGAAGCCCATGGGAACCAACTGCAGGCCGAGCTTCGAAGCGAGATAGAGGGGCCCTTGAGCCATCCGACGACGGGGCCCGCGGGGCCCGTCGGGAGTGAGAGTGAGATGATGCCGCTCGCTTTCACGCATCAGTTGCAGGAGCGCGGTCGCCCCCCCCCGATAGGTCGAACCACGCACGGTGCCAAAGCCGAGCAGGAAGGCGATGTGGGCGAGAATGTCGGCATCGCCGTGCTGGCTCAGTAGCATCGAGAGATGGCAGCGCCCACGGAGGTGGAGGGGAAACAGAATCTGCTCGTGCCAAAAGATGTAAATCCGTGGGACTCCAGGTCCATCGATAGGATCGACACCGGGCTCGTAGTAGTAGCCACGGTAATCGAGCGTCGACATCCAGCGGTGAATGCCTTTGGCGGCCAGGAGCCCATATAGTCCATTGAGATAGGGTGTCTTCATGACCAGATTGCCGCAAATCCTCTAAGGTTGTGCGTGGCTTGTCGAGCCCGGTTTTCACGCAGGCCACTCGCCAGAAAAAACTTCGGTCGCTCCCCCTGTCATATAGACGTGGTTATCGGCTTCGCTCCACTCGAGTTCCAACTCGCCACCGAGCAACTCAATGGTGACCCGCCGCTCGGTTCGGCCGACGAGCACTCCGGCGACACAAACGGCGCTGGCCCCAGTGCCGCAGGCGAGGGTTTCCCCCGAACCCCGTTCCCAGGTGCGTTGCCGGAGGCGAGAGGTCGAAAGGACCTCGACAAATTCGACATTCACGCGGCGGGGAAAGGCCGGGTCGTGCTCGATGCGCGGGCCGACGCGGAGCACGAGCTCGTCGTCGGCGTGGTTGACGAAGAGGACGCAATGGGGATTTCCCATCGAGACGCAGGTGGCCGCGTAGAGATAGCCATCGATTTCGAGCGGGGCATTGATCACCGGGTCTCCCGGCAGCAGAGTCGGGATGTCAGGCCCCTTGAGGGTGGGAATCCCCATGTCGACGCGCACCTTGTCGACCTTGCCGCCACTGGTGGTGAGGTCGAGCGTTAGAGTGCGGCCTCCCGACTCGATGGCGAGTTGCGGCTTGGGGGCGATCCCATGATCGTAAAGGTACTTGGCGACGCAACGGATGCCGTTGCCGCACATCTCGCTGTACGAGCCGTCGGCATTGAACATCCGCATCTCGGCGTCGGCCTTTTCGCTGGGGCAAATCAGGATTAGCCCATCCCCGCCGACCCCGAAGTGCCGATCGGAGATCGAGCGAGCCAACTCCTCGACATTGTCGGGAATGGGGTTGGCAAAGCAATCGACATAGATGTAGTCGTTGCCCGCTCCATGCATTTTTGTGAATCGCATCGCCACGCTATCAACTCCGACGTTTCGTTCGGCCCCTTTCTGTCGGGGCTCATGCTCTTGCTATTCTAACCCAAGAGGTCGAGTTGGTGACCTGCCTGTCCGGTGACATCCTTGCTGCGTGGAGGCTCGGCCTCCGCACTCTCCTCCGCTGCGAGGGCATTTTGCGGGATCGGGGTCTCTTCCCACAACCGCCGTCCGTCGGCGTCGCGTTCCGAGGTTTCCTGGTCCCCCTCGGTTTGGCCGATTCCGCTGGCCGCTTCCGCCTTGAGGTCGGCGTTGGCCTTCCGCTCGGCAGCGGTCGCCTGCTGCTGGGCCCGTTCCGTCTCGGCCCCCTTGGTTTGCGACAGAGGCACCCCGGCGGCGCTGGCCGGGACGGCTGACATCGGTCCGATACTCATCCCATTCGCTCCGTCGGGTGAAGGGGTTGGGAAAGGAACATCGCGTTATCTCCACCACGAGCCGGTCGGGGAGCTCGGGGAGGCTGTTTCCCCTCGTTCGTTGAACTGGTCGATGATCGACCCGACCGCGGGGAGGGCCTCGCGAGTCACCCGGGCGTTGTCGATTGGCCCAGTGACGCTGATTTGCAGCAGGTTGGCACTCGCCTGACCGAGCATCTGGCGGACGACGGGGATATTGATTTCGTGGCGTCCCATGTAGGAGTAGAAGTCGAGGTTGGCCTGGCGGTCGAAGCCGACGGTTCCTTTTCCCTTGAGGCTGATGGCATCCCCCAGGATGTCGAGCTGCTCGAAGTGGACCTTTTTGCCGACCAGGCGGAACTGGGCGTCGACTCCGTTGAAGGCGGTCGTGTCGGGGGCCCGGTTGCGGAGCACCTTGAGCATGCTGACCATGATCGGCAGCTCCCCCATGGTCGCATCGCGGACCTGGACATTCCCACCGCCGGAGAGCAAGTCGAGGGACTGGCCCATGCCGCTGACGTTGAAATTGCCCCCCATGGTTCCTGTCAGGGCGACGGAGCTGTTGAGATACTCGGTCGACATTTGTTCGAGACTGGTGTTGCGCAGTCGGCCCTCGACTGAGTAGCGCATGAGTTCGTGAAGCACGACGCCGTTGAGGGCAAGTTCGCCACCATAGAAATTGGTCCGGAGATGGCGAAGCGTGGGAGGAGTCAGCCCCATTTGCTCGTGCCGCTGGGCGGCTTGCTCTCCAAAATGGCACTCGCGATTGTCGAACCAGAACGGGCCTCGAACCTGAGTGAATTGAAGCCCTTGCCAGAAGAGCGACTCGAGTTCGAGGTTTCCGGCGGAGTAACTGTGGCCGTCGTGATAGCGACCGGCGAGGGCGACCATCCCCGACACATTGCGCAACGGAACCCCGAGCTCGAAATCGTTCTGTTGAAGCCCCACGCGGAGATTCCAATCGCACGCGTTGGGAGCCCCCTCGGAGGCTTTGGTCACACGGACCTGGCCGTTGTGAATGGAAAAGCTTCCTGTCGGCTGGAGTTGGTCGACCAGCTTGCGAATGGCCACCGGGGCATCGAGCAGGAGTTCGTAGTTGCCGAGGAGTTGGAGCCGGTCGACATTGAGGTCGAGGACATCGCATTGCCACCCTCCGCGGGCGCTGGGAAGCCAGTGGAGACGTTGGGCCGCCACCCGAGTCCGGCCCCCATGGTGGGCACTGACATTGGTCATCACAACCTGCCCATTTTGAAAGCGGAATTCGCCATCGATTCCTTCGAGCCGGTAACGGAAGAAATTGGGGAGCACGGCCACGCTCTTGTCTTCGGGCCAGGCAACCAGTTCCACCCTGGGAGCGGTCTCGCTGGTCTCGTAGCGGACCTGGGCCGTGAACCCGGCGCGGCCGGAGGGGTTGAGGCTGATCCAGTGAGGCTGAAGATAAATGGGAAGGGCCTGACGCAGTGTGTCGTCGAGGGGAATCTGCTCCCCGCGAAACGTGAGTTGCAGGAGATGCTCCCCATGGACGGGTTGGCATGTCCCATCGCAGCGAACAACGCGCTGGCCGACGTGGTTGTCGCCACCGGTGTGGCTCACCAGGTCGGTGAATTGCCAGAAGCCGTTTCGTTCGGTGATCCGGCCGCTGATATTGGTCAGGGGGTAGGGGAACCGGTCGAAACGAATCTGGCAGTCGTGAAATTCCAGGTCGGTGGAGGTCGTCTCTGGTACCTCGAGGCTGGGATGCTCGTACGTCCAGCGGAAGGAAAAGTTCCCTTGGGGCTCGAGCTGGCGGATCACTTTTTGCTGGTTCTCCCCCAGGGCATCGACAAGCGCCGTGCTGATGGTGATTTGCTCGCCATGGATCACCAGTCTGCCCGTGGGTGAGGGGCCATCGTCGTCGGAGGGGACGTAGCGATCGTCGTCGGGGGGCGACAGGTTCGCCAACGTTCCGTCGATGTGAATCGGTTGGTTGCCGGCGTGGGCCGTGAGATGGACCTCCAGTTGGCCCCCTGGCTCAGGCCCCACGTCGTGATAGCGCAACGTGCCCGATCCGCCACGGACACGGTAGGGAAAGTGGTGGGCATCCTCGAACGCGGCGTTCTGGCAGACGACACTCACATCGGGCAGCCACCGTTGGCCGTTGAAACCTATATTGAAATCGGCATTCACTTCCCCCGCGGGACGGAAACGATTCCAAAGCGCGGCGACGCTGGCGGGCAGCGACTCGGTGACCGTGTCGTCGAGCACCAGTCCTTCGATTCGCCCGAGGGCATGCAGCGGAGCGCCCGAGCCCCACCCATCGCGGACACCAACCAGCGACATGGCCGCTTTGCCATAACGGCCGCCGGCCGACTCGATGCGAAGTCCCCCTTGGCTCATCGCTCCGCGCGCCACAAGCTCGGTCATCTGCCGGGGAAGTCCGTCGATCGAGAGGCGTCCCTCGGTCAATTCGAATGTGCTGTGCCACTCGATGGTGGCCTGTGGTGTGGCGGCCCGGGCGATCGTGATATCGCAGTCGAGCTTGCCGTTGAGGTCGGCCCGTGCGAGCCAAGGCGCGCCGGGTAGCGGCCACGAGCGGAGCAGGGGGCCTGTCAGCGCGAGATCGACGATGTCGACGTCGGCAGCGAGCGCCTCATTTTGCGGGTCGTACCAACCGGCCACCTTAATACTTTGAGCCAAAGCCCCGCCGATGCTTCCCTCGTATTGCCAGCGTGGCGTGGGGAGGGTGGGATCGCCACTTGCGGGAAGTGTCTTGTCGCTGGTGAGGCGGAGCCGGATCTCGCGAACCACAAGCGGCTTCATCTCGGGCCGGCTCGCGTCGGTCAAGCTGATTACGGCATCGGTGATGTCGACATCGGGATGCCGACCGCCACTTTCAGGAAGCGGCAAGAGCTGGGCCACGTTCCACTGGCCGTCGATCGTACGGACGGCATCGATACGGGGCTGCTTGACGATCACCCGTTCGATTTGCGATCGCCCCGCGACGAGCGACTCGGCGTCGAAATTGCCGAGCAGGTGCAGTTCGTCGATATGCACGACCTGGCGAAGTTGTTTGCCGCCATTGGTGTCGAAGATCGAGAGGTTGTGGAAGATTACTCCACGTCCGGCCTCGAACCGGGCATCGCCGAGCGTGACGACATGCCCCTGGTAGTGATCGGCCAAGGTCGATTCGGCGTAGCGCCGGATCTCGTCGTCGAGCCGCAAGTACAAATATCCCCCCACCACCAGCACCGTGACGAACACCAGTGCGATGCTCCACTTGAAGCAGAACCAACAAGAGTTGACGAACTTGGTGAAGATGGGGAGTCGATCCTCGTCGGCGATGGTGGGAACAGGTCGCACGCGATTGGCAGGATTCGGCCGCCAGGTCGTTTGCAAATCGCGCAGCGGCAAGCAGTTACGACCAGAAACGCCGAGGCGGGATAGTAGTGACGCCCGGCGCTGGGGGTCAAGGCGAGTCCCGCTTACCGATTGCTAGCAGCCTGCGAGGGGATGACGACGAGCCACTCTCCATCCCGCTCGACAGAGAACCCCCCAGGTAACATCGGCACGGGCCCCGTCGTGGCGACTGCCGAAGCGAGACGTTGCCAGTCGGAGTGGGCCATTTGCTTTTCGGGCCAGCCGAGTTCGCGCCAGCGTTGCCGGCATCCTTCCTGCACCAGAATGGAGGGGAGCGAGTTTAGGGAAGTCGCGTGGATGCGGAGAAGTGGGGGGAATCGCTCGGCGACGATCGCCTCACCGGTGAACCGCCGGGCGAGTTCGCCAATGGCCGCTTGCCACTCGGCCGCCTGGTCCGCAAGGCGGAGGAGCGAAGCGTCGACAGGATAGGGAAGCTGCTGGCGGACGAGGGGCAAGAGTTCGTTGCGAATCCAGTTGCGCGTGTAGGCGACATTCCAATTGCTGGCATCGTGGCGGAAGTCTTGCCCAAGGGCCTGGAGATACTCTTCCACGTCGGTCCGCCCGATTGCCAGCATTGGCCGGACGAGGGTCGCGACCTGGCCGAGGGGACGGAATGGAGGGATCCCGGCCAGGCCCCCCAAACCGCTTCCACGAAAGAGGCGTAGCAGCACGGTTTCGATTTGATCGTCGGCAGTGTGGGCGGTTGCCACGTAGCGGGCACCAACTTGCTCGGCGGCGCGCTGCAAAAACTCGTAGCGAGCGTTGCGGGCCAGCTCTTCGCTGGCAAGTTCCCCCGCCTCGGGGGCCGATTCGGTGATCCACCGAATGCCGAGGCGGTTGCAGAGGTCGACGACCCACTGCTGGTCGAGGTCCGATTCGGTCCCTCGGAGGCGGTGATTGTAATGGGCAGCCCACAGTTCGCCACGGCCCGATCCCTCACGCCTTAGTTGGCGAAGTCCCCCTAAGAGGGCCACGCTGTCGGCTCCACCCGAGAGGGCAACGACAACATGGCAGTCGTCCCAATCGTCCGGAGGCCACGCCGCGCGAAGTTGGTCCACGAGGCGATGGGGTGGTGGTTTGTCCATTTTGGCTAAGCCCCCGAATTGAAGGCCTTGGGGGGCGTGAAGGTTAGCCCAAAGCCCCTAGCGCCAGGGTTGGTCATCTCGTGTTGCCATTTTTCAAGTATTTGGTAGCATACGAGTTACAGCGAATTGGCGGAACCCGATGCGAACGCTCGGGTGGGGCCAACCGCTGTGGCTTAGCGATCCAATGGGCTTTAGCGACTCCGCACGAGGCGATGGCATCGATGTGGTTGAACGCAATCGCTTGGTGAACTTATTGAGTGGATACTTTGAGTACGAAAGATCTTACCATCGCGACTCGATGGGGGGCGGCCTGGATGCTCGTCATCCTGGCCTGGTCCTGGCTGACGCGCGCCGCGAGTCCAGCCGAGGCCGAACATCCCCGATCGAACAATTGGCGACGTGCAGTCCAACTGTGGTCGGCCGAGCGGGAGGATGCCAGCATGGCATGCCAACCCGCCGAATGGCTGCTTAACCACCTGGGGGGCTGGGTGTGCGCGCTGCTGCCGACGAGGCAGCCTTCGTGGTGGCCGGTTTTTGTCCGGTCGCCGGCCATGTCCGCCGTTGATGTCCCTGGCCCGAGCCTGCCTTCTGGCTGGCGAGTTCGGGCCGTGGCGCTACGGCCGTAGTGTCACAAGTCCGCTGGTAAATCTCCGTATCCCATCGCCCACTCGATTAGCTGCGGCCTTCCTCGACGCGAGGGAGGGACCCGCGCGGCTTCACCAGGGGAGGGGCCTTCTGGATTGCCCCGCTTCGGGGTGGATTGCGCCATTCGCAGAATGGCGGCCTTGCTGCAAGCGATGCCTCTCTTAGGCAAGACTTGCCGCCGGGACTTCTCGCCTCGCGACGGAGGCCGACGCGACGAACCACGATTGTCCCCATGGGGAGGCGATCATTTGAATAACCGTTGCCAGAAGGGAAGGTGACCTATGGCTCATCAGTTGTTGCCTTTAGGACTGAATCCGACCGTGGTCAATGCCCTTGCGCTCCTGGTCGCCGCATTGGCGGGGGTGGGAGCTGTCAAGCTGCTCGACTACTTGCGCCGCCGTGATGTCGAAAAAGATGCGAAACAACGCCTCGACAATGCCGACAAGGACGCCGCGACCCGCCTCCGGGAAGCCGAAATCGAAGCCAAGGAGATGGCGCTCAAGGAAAAGACACGCATCGAGGAGTCGCTCGCCGACGTTCGCAAGGACCTGCACGAACGAGAACGGGCGATCGACAAGATCGAGGACAGCCTCGGTCAGCGGGCCGAGCATCTGCAAAAGCAGGAGAAGATGGTTGAGAGCAATCAGCGGAAGCTGGCCGAGCGAATCGACGACGTGACCCGGCGCCAGGCGGAACTCGACAAGGTGCTCGACATCCAGCGGCAGACGCTTCACCAGCTCAGCAGCCTCAGCCCCGAAGAGGCGAAGAACCAGCTCCTCGCCCGGCTCGACAAGGAACTCGCCAACGAGCAAGGGACCCTCATCATGAAGGCCGAACGGGCCGTGGCCGAAGCGGTCGACGAGCGGGCCCGCGAGATGCTCATCACCTCGATCCAGCGTTTTGCTGCGGCCCACACGGCCGAAGCGACCACCAGCACGGTCGACATCCCCAGCGACGAAATGAAGGGGCGGATCATCGGCCGCGAGGGACGCAACATCCGCGCCTTCGAGAAGGCGACTGGGGTCGACGTGATTATCGACGACACCCCCGGCGTGGTGATCGTCAGTGCGTTCGACCCCGTGAGGCGCGAGGTCGCGCGACTCTCGCTCAGCAAATTGATCGCCGATGGCCGCATCCATCCCACCAGGATCGAGGAACTGGTGGCCGAGACGGAGCAGGAGATCGACAAGCTCATCAAACGCTACGGCGAGGAAGCGGCACAAGAAGTCGGGGTCCATGGGCTCAACCCGAAGCTGATTCACCTGCTAGGCCGGCTGCGCTATCGCACCAGCTATAGCCAGAATGTGCTGCGGCATTCGATTGAAGTCGCCTTTGTTTCGGGATTGATGGCCGAGGAGATGGGCTTCGACGGCGACCTGGCCCGTCGCGCCGGATTGCTGCACGACATCGGCAAGGCGGCCGACCATGACGCCGAGGGGGGGCATCCGAAGATCGGGGCCGATTTGCTCAAGCGGTATGGCGAAAACGAGGTCGTGGTCCACGCCGCGCTCGGCCACCACGACGACATCCGGGTCGACATGCCCTACACGGTGATCTGCGCGGCGGCCGATGCCTGTAGTGCCTCGCGGCCAGGTGCGCGGCGCGAAACCCTCGACCGCTACATCAAACGGATGCAGGAACTCGAGACGATTGCCACCGGTTTCGACGGGGTCAACCAGGCGTTCGCCATTCAGGCGGGCCGCGAGGTACGGGTGATCGCCAACACGAACCTGACCACCGACGAGTCGGCGGCCAAAATCTGCCGCGACATCGCCAAAGCGTTCGAGGATCAATTGACCTACCCTGGTGAAATCAAGGTCACCATGATCCGGGAGAGCCGGTTTACGGAAATGGCCAAGTAGTTTGGCGTGTTGGTTGCAGTCGGACGCGCGGCGGTTTACGCTGGAATGGGTGGCAAACGTGGGAGAAACTCGGCGTGCGTGTACTCTTCATTGGTGATATCGTCGGTAAGCCGGGGAGGTCGATTGTCCGCCGCGCCGTGCCGGCCTTGATCGAGTCGGAATCTCTCGATCTTGTGATTGCCAATGCCGAGAACTGCGCGGGGGGCTCTGGCCTGACCCCTGCGAATTATTTCGAACTGACCCAGGTGGGGATCGATGGCATCACCCTGGGCGACCACGTCTATCGCCGCCGCGAGATCCTGCGGACGCTCGAGGAGGCGACCAATATCGTCAAGCCGGCCAATCTGCCCCGCGACTCGGTGGGGCGACGGTGGGCCGTGGTGACGGCGCGAAATGGCGAGCGCGTGGCGTTCTGCGCCTTGCTAGGTCGGCTCTTTATGAAGCCCATCGACTGCCCCTGGCATTGCGCCGACGAGGTGCTCGAGGAGATTCCCTCCGACGTGAAGATTCGTCTCGTCGATTTCCATGCCGAGGCGACCAGTGAGATGCAAATCATGGGACGCTATCTCGATGGCCGCGTCGCCGCCGTCCTGGGGACTCACACCCATGTGCCGACCGCCGACGAGTGCATCCTGCCCAAGGGGACCGCATTTCAGTGCGACGTCGGAATGACGGGTCCCTACGACAGCATCATTGGCCGCCGTATCGATCGGGTCCTCGAAAGCACGCTCACATCGCTCCCGTTGCCGTTCGACGTCGCAACGAACGATGCGCGACTGTCGGGGACGATCGTCGACATCGACCCCGCCACCGGCCTCGCCACTGGGATCCGCCGCTTGATGGTGACCGAGACGACAGTCCAAGCGCTGACGAAGGGCTAAGCGGATGAACCAGGTTGACGAGTGTGGCCAGGAACCCATGGAGTTGTCGCGTGAGGCGCGTTGGGCCGCCGCGATCGTCGCCAGCGGTTTCGCCCTGCTGCTGGGCATCGCCAGCCAGCTCGAACCCGACCCGCGGGGGATGGGGACCCATGAGCAACTGGGGTTGTCGAGTTGCACGTTCGTACGGCTGTGGGGTATCGGCTGCCCCTCGTGTGGCATGACGACCTCGTGGTCGCACGTAATGAATGGCGATCTCCGCGCGGCGGCCGGGGCGAACGTGGCGGGCCTGGTGCTGGCACTGCTGGCGCTGGCCTCCATTCCGTGGCTGCTAGCGAGCGCCGTGCGTGGCAGGTGGTGCTATTTACGTCCGCGGGCGAGTTTGTTATTGACCCTGCTGGTGATGGTAATGGCCATAGCCGTTTGCGATTGGTGTCGTCGTTGGGGCCTGGAGTTAGCTCTCGACGGCATGAGTCCGCTCAGCTAAAAAGCGCCGGCCACCTGGCCTCCCCTCGTCCTTGTCCCAATCTTTTCTGTGTTAGGAGTAACGATGGATCGTGCTCCGGCCCTGCGCCGCCCGATGGTCACCAGCCTGAGCCTGATGCTCGTGGTGCTTACCCTCGTTCCCTCGACGGGATGTCTTCACCTGTTGATCGCCTCGAGTATCTATCTCTGGCAAGGAGGGAATGTCGTTCCCGCCGAATGCGACGCGCTCGTGGAGAAACGAGTCGTCGTCGTTTGCCGTCCCCCAGCTTCCAGCGATTTCAGCCACGCCGGCGCTTCGCGCCAGCTCAATCGGGGCATTAGCGGGCTGCTGCGGCAGAACGTCAAGAAAATCGATGTGGTCAATCCCCGCGAGGTCGACACGTGGCTCGACGAAAGTCACACCGACGACTACCTCGACCTGGGGCGCGCCGTGAAGGCCGACATCGTGGTGGTGGTCGACATGGAACAGTTCGATCTCTACAAGGGAAAGACGCTCTACCAGGGCAACGCCGACATCAATCTGTTGGTGTACGACATGGAGAAGGATGGCGAACTCGTTTGGGATCGCCAGGTCGGTCAGATCCTGTTCCCCCACAATGCCCCCATCCCGGCGGCCGACAAGTCGCAGGATCAGTTCCAACGCGAGTTCGTGGGAATTCTGGCGAGCCGTATCGCGGTCTACTTCTATAAGCACGACCCGAATGCCCACTTTGCGACCGACGCGCTCGCCAATCGCTAGTCCAAAGAGAGAGCCTAAGGAGACAAGTCCCCAAAGGAGCTAGGTCCCCAAGGAGACAAGTCGCCAGGTCATAGCGCGGGGACCGGTCTCAGCACTTTGCGCGGCGGGACGTTTTCCATCGCTGGCCGTGGGGGGGCATTTCCCTGGTTGGCCATGCGACCGGCCACATTGGAGAACTCCTCGTCCCATTCCCAACCGAAGGGGGTTTCCAGTTCCTTGGCCGCCAGTAGCGCCCAAGGCGTGCCCGGGTGTTCGTCGACCACACGCTTGAGGTAAGTGACGGCCTGGGCGGCTTCCTTCTCTGTCGCGCTGCCGGTGGAGATTTGGCTCGAGGGCTTGAGGAGCCAGGTGTCGTTCTTGGGGTCTTTGAATTTCATCCCCTGTTTGGCCATGGCCAGCATGGCATTGTAACCTTCGGTGCGGACTTTCGAGGCCAGGGCGCGTCCCAGGGCGAGGTCGTAACCGGCCCGCCAACGTGGCTCGACGATGCTCTCGCGATCCTTTTCCCCCTGCTTGAGAATCGCGACGAGCTGGCCAATTTTTGGCTCGAGCTTGGCCGCCGCCCGCTGCGCTTGCGACAGGTCCTGCGCGAGCTGTCCTTCGTCGACCTTGGGGAAGCGCAGACGGATTTCGTCCATTTGTTCGGTCCACGACTGGGTGGCCGCCTGAACGAGCGCCGATTTGGCCGCATTCTGGGCCAGCTTCTTGCGGTATTCGTCGAGGGTGACATAGTCGGGACGATAGTTCCTCATCACCAGCGGATCGAAGAAGAAGGCAATGTGCGACGTCATCGCGTCGGTGCGATCGCGGTCGACGTAGGCACCTAGCTCGCGATTCGGATGAACCGCGAAGTAGATTCCACCCGTTTCCACGGTCAGCCGAGTGAGGGCGAAGGGGCCAAAACCCGATTCGATCGGATCGTCGCGATCGTTTTGACCAAAGAAGCGGAGCTTGATCCGCTCGGGCATGATCGACTCAGGACCTTGATCGACGGGCACGAACCGGGGGGTCTGATCGTACTCGGGATCGGGATCGACATATTTCACCAGCCCCTCCTTGCGCCCGAAGGGGGCGGGCACGCCGACAACGTAGACCGGCATGGCAAACTTGCGGCATGTGGCCACCGCCGCGTCGACCTGGTGGTAGTCGTTGCCACACTCGTCGGTGAAGATCACGAACATCACATTCCGCTGCGGCTGCTTGAGGCGGAACATGCGAAACTGGTTGGCGAGCGAAGTCACGGCGGAAAAGACATTTTCTTCCCCCGATTTGTCGTCTCTCACGGCGCGAACCGCCCCTTTGATCTCGTCGAGATTATCGGTCGGCTCGGTCGTCAGCATCGTCACGCTCTTGCCGAACGAGGCGACCGAAGTGAGCAGGGGTTTGTCGTCGTGTTTCTTGAAGGCCTGCTTGCCAGCGGATTCGATCACGCCGAGTTCCTCGTAAACGCGGTCGAATCGCTTGGCGATCTGCGAGCGTTGCGATCGGAGGCTCCCCGATTGATCGAACAACCACACCACCAGCGTCGGCCGTTGTTCGAGCGAGAGCATGATCTCGCTGGTGATACGGTCGATGGCCCCAATCGCACCGGTGGTGCCGACATAGCCGGTCCCCTTGACCGTGAGATTCTCGCTAAAGTTGGGCGCGTGAATCACCGGCTGTTCGATCTCGTTGGATTCGACTTCGGCTTCCAGCATCGAGATGGGCAGTTCCTGCAGCACCTCGGAAGTTTCGGCTATTTCCGGAGCCGCCGCTTCGGCGTTGGCGGTGCCTGCCGTGCTGAGGGCCCCAATCTCGAGGTGCATGTCGTCAGAGAACTGGAATTCCTCGGGCTCGAGCATTTCCTCGTAGTCGACCGGCAGGGCGGAGAGCTCGATCGTCTGCTTGTTCGGCAGCAGGAAGTAGGCGGTTGCCAGTGCCACCAGGACGACCAGGTGGACGCCGAGACTCGCCAGCCATGCCCCCGATTCACGATCGAGGGGAAGCTGGTCCGATCCCGTGGCCGCTTCCCACCAATTCCGAACACGTTGGACGAGCCACATGGCGAAACTCACCTGAAGAATAAGACCGCAGCCCCCCACCTTGGGAGAGGGGGACCGCCACAGAGCTTTCACTTGGTTATTGTCGGCTAAATTGCCAGGATTGGCAACTTCTGAGTGGCCCCACCAGGCGAAAATCATGGGGCCGCCCCGCCAACTCCCCCGGCAGGTTCCTAAGAAGACTCGGCACGATCCCCCGAAAAATTGCTCGGCGCCCCCCGTTTTCGCCTATAATGCCCTAGGGAAATGAGGCCGGTGGGCATATTCTCCCCTCAGGGTAAGGGAGAGGAGCGTTCCCCCCGCCGCTTGTTGATCCATCACTCATCGGAAAGGGAGCAATGAAAGGCAGTCTTCGAACACGTGGCCTGTTGTTGGCGATGGCGATTGCCGCGGTCTTGGTTGGCACCTCACCGGCGCATGGGCAAGACCGCAAAGGGGCAAAAATCGAAAGCTTGACCACCAAGGATGGGGTGGAGCTCAAGGTGACCTACTACGCGAGCACCGAAGGGAAGAACGCCACCCCGGTGGTGCTGCTCCCCGATCTCATGGACTCGCGGAGCGTCGTCGAATCCCTCGCTCTGCGGCTGCAAACGCCCGACAAGAATCTCAAGGACACCCACAGTTCGTTTGCCGTGTTGGCCGTCGATCTGCGCGGGCATGGCGACAGTACCAAGCAAGTCCTGGGAGGCGAACGTCGCACCGTGGATGCCGCCAAGCTCTCGCGTGAAGACCTGATGGCGATGGTCCAGTACGACATGGAGGCCGTGCGTAAATTCCTGGTCGATCGCAACGACGAGGGACAGCTCAACATCAACCGGCTCTCGATTGTCGGGGCCGGGCTCGGAGCGAGCGTCGCGGTCAATTGGGCCGCGGTCGATTGGAGCGCTCCGCCTCTGGCCGTCGGCAAACAAGGCCAGGACGTCAAGGCGCTGGTGCTCCTCTCGCCGCTCTGGAAGAACAAGGGACTCACGCTCCAGAACGCCTTGCGACAACCAGGTGTCCGGCAGGAGATTGCCTTCTGCATGCTCTACGGCGATAAAGACCGTCAGGTCCAGGCCGACGTGAAGCGGATCGAGAAGCAACTCGAGCGCTATCACCCCGCCCCCAAGAGCCCCAGTCCCGACGACCCACACGACCTGGTCGCCAAGGGCGCCCCCACGGGGCTGCAGGGGACCAAGCTTCTCAAGGAGGGGGGCCGCGAGGCCGAAGCAACGATCATCCGATTCCTCGCCGACCATGTCCAGTCGAAGGACTTCGATTGGACCGAACGCAAGCGGTTGTAACCGGATTTGAACTCGTAACCCGCGGCGTCAGCGAGGACCGGCAGTCAAACGGCCGGCCTCGCTGACGCCGCGGGTTACGATTGGTCAACTTGCCTCAGTTGCTGAAGCCGGGGTGTTGCGGAACTCCCAGCCGCGCCACGGGGGGGGCGGCTGCCGAAGGGGAGACTTCGGGCAGTTCGACCAACCGGCGCGCGTGGATGCCATTGTAGGCCGCGCCTTGCGCATCATAAACCTGGACCGACGGAGAGGCTGGCGCGGCCTCGGGAATTCGCAACTGCACCCCAATCGGCAAGATTTCGGGGCTTTGCAGGACATTGCGATTCTCCTCGAAGATCTCGGCGCTGCGATTGGGATCGTTGAGATAACGCTGGGCTAACCGGGGGAGGCTGTCGCCATCGGAAACCACATGCCAGCGGATGGGGCGCGACTCGCGAGGCTCATCCCACGCTCCCGTGGTCCCGGCCGAAGGGGTGTGGAGCGCCGTCGGGGCACGGTGTGAAGCGCCAACAGGACCTGCTGTCGACCAGGGGACAGGGGCCGCCGGCTGCCCGGCCTGGGCGCGGTCGGTCCATGGCGACGATTCGTCAGCCGGCTGATGGGCGAAAGTGGGTTGTGGGGCCGTCGTCGGGGGGGCGAGCGGGGCGTTGGCAGATCCCATACTTGGCTGAGGTGCGGAGGTTGCCGGTTGATCGAAAGCGCCTAGCTGAGGGGCAGGGGCAAGGTTGGCGAGTCCCCGGTCGCTCGGGGCGGGGGGCTGATTCCAGGCATCGGCACGACGGACTTCGGGAAGGCTGAAACCAGACGAACTGATTGGGGCAGTCGCCCTTCCCCAGCCGCCGTCGGACGTTGGCGATTCGGGGTAGTGAGCGGCCCGCACCGAGGTCGCAAAGTCTTGGTTTGTGGGATTGGTGAAGCCGGCCGGAGTCACTCCCTCGCTATCACTACTGACCGAGGGTGTACCGGGGGAGGTGGGGGGGAAGGCTTCCAGCGGCACAAGCTGACCCGCCGGGTCGGGCGCCTCGCGGAGCGACGCGAGATGCTCGGGGGGGCCTAGCAAGGAGGCCGAGAAGAAACCAGTCAGTACCAGAACAGCCGCCGCAGTGAACTTTACGAGTTGAGACACGGAAGATCCTTGGCAGTACTCCTCGACTTGCCGAAGGCGCGCGGCCGTTCCGCGCGGGCCCTCGAAGCGAGGCTTCTACGTTCGCATCATCCGTGAACCGACTGCCGCGCCGCTAACTCCTGCGGGCGCAGCTCCATTGAACAACTATCGACATCTCTTAGCTTGGCGATCAAACCAGAGAGGGGCAACACCCACGGTTCCTGAAAATCGTCGTCATGTCGTGCCCTGTGGTGAAGCTGCTCCACTCGCGAAGACTGTAACGACACATCCGCGGTAATCCTGTGGCGGTGTCACCCTTGCCCCTCGCCTGGAACTACGCCGAGGAGTCGAGGAGGGTTCGGAACAGGCGTGAAAAGAGGTCGACCTGCAAGCACACATCAGGCCGATTGGAGCGACTGGGTAAGATCGGGAGTCACGGGCCCATTTCGCTCCCAGTACCTGTGGCCCAAGAGTAAGAAAACACCCCGTCACTCGGAGGAGTGACGGGGTGTGAGGAAAATCAAATTACCGCGCTAGCGTCCCCAAGTCGGGGAAACCTGCTAGCGGCGGGCGAATCGCCGTCCGGCGACAACTCCCACGAGGCCAAGGCCGATGAGGGCGATGGTGGAGGGCTCGGGAATCGCACCAAACAGTTCGACTTCCGCTATTTGCATCGAATTGGTGGCAGGCCCATCCCGAAGAGTTGGGAAGACGAGCCGATAGGAGGTGAAATAGCCCACGAAGTCGTCGATCGGAATAATGTCGGATTTGGCGCCCCGATCCTCCGGCAAATCGAGTGATCCCTGGGCAATCAAGGTCCACTCCTGCTCATCCCCAATGCCATTGTTTGGCGTGGTAATTTCCTCATTGGTTCCCCAGATTATGAAACTGGCGGGATCGCGTGCAGGAGCGTCGTTCGCCGTCATGAAGCGAATGCCCGTGGGACGTGACCCTCCGATCGAAGGGGTGACAATCAAACCTGAATCCTCCTTCGAGAAATTGAGATACTTCGCATTTGAAAGTGGACTTCCATCGATCGCAGCCGAAGCAGGCTCCCCAGCGGGGTGGTTGCTCGTGGGGATGAAGGGGCCATCGCGAATGGGAATGATGCTGTCACCCTCTGCCAGCATGTTGGCGCCCGCTCCTCCTGGCGAGGAGAAGAAGGCGACGTCGGCAATCTGCATACTGTTAACATTCACCCCCAGCGGATCCTTCACATCCGGAAAGATCATCTTGTAGGAGGTGTAGGCTTCGATGTTAGTGACATCGACTGGAACCCCGGCGGTCATACGTTCCGCGGGAAGCGACAATCCAGCTTGTTGAATAGGAATCCAAGTTTCGTCATTCCCTTGTAGGTGGGGAGCACTCGAAAGTGGGTCATAGGTTCCGTACAGCTCATAGTTAGCGGGATCGCGACCTGGATTATCGTTGGCCGTGGTGATCACAAAACTCTGCAGAGCCCCGGCCGAGGACGGGGTGACAATAAACCCAGTCCGGGTCTTGCCAAAGTTCAAATACTTGGTCGCGGGGTTGCCATCGAGAATTTTATCCACACCTTCGGCTGGCGGCGTCGAACTGCCGGTTGCTACGGTGAGGTCGATGGCGACGATGGGATCGCCGGGAGAGAGTAGGCTGAGGGCCTGAGAGCCTGTGAATTTTTCCCACCAAGCCCCTTCTCGACTCGACGAGGGGTG
>CAZYQQ010000097.1:0-20209 GCA_964650265.1 uncultured Planctomycetaceae bacterium | reverse complement strand
CAGAACCGTCAACCAGCACCCAGCCTGCTTCTCGCATAAAGGCGTGAACGGTTACAATAAAATGCAAGCTACCGAGGAGACCCGAGAATGATACGTAAAGCCGATCCAAACATCGCCGATCGAGCGAAGAAAATCTACAACGAGCGTCTCAAGGCGCATCTGGAAGTGTCGGATCCGGACAGCTTTGTGGCCATCGAACCCGACTCGGGCGAGTATTTCCTTGGGGCGACGCTCAGCGAGGCCATCGGAAAATCGAGACAAAGATACCCGGACCGTCTTGCCCATGCGATCCGTGTGGGCCACAAGGCCGCTGTGCATTTTGGGCTGTCGATCCAATGAGAGGCTTGGTTGACTCTGCCGGACGTGCGTTGATCAAGGTTGAGTTACGTAAGTCGGTTGAGTCGGAGCCGACACTGATCGAGGTCTGGATCGATACTGGATTCACGGGCGATCTTGTCATGCCGATCACATCGATCGAGCGTCTTGGGTTGGAGCTTTCGGGAAGTGTTGATGCAATACTTGCAGATGGATCGCAGATCGCGCTAAGCACGTACACTTGTGCAATCGAGTGGTTTGGCGAGTCCAAGACGCTTGAGATCATCGCGAACGACGGCGCATGTCCTCTGCTGGGCGTAGGATTGCTGATCGGCCTTGAGTTGCGTGTCGACTATAGCAATTTACGGTTGCAGTTGACGCCAGCAAAAAAGGACAGCACTTCGGTAGAATAGCATTTGGAATCCGGTCCATTGGTTCTACGCCAGCAGCTCCTCAATCACCCGCCCATGAACATCGGTCAGCCGCCGATCGATCCCGCTATTTCGCACCGTGAGCCGGGTGTGGTCGATTCCTAAGAGGTGCAGGATAGTCGCATGGATGTCGTAAACCTGTGTCGGGTTCGCGCGGTCGAGGGGTTTGTAGCCCCATTCGTCGGAGGGGCCATGGCTGATGCCGCCGCGGATGCCCCCACCCGCGAGCCAGTTGGTGAAGACGTAGGGATTGTGGTCGCGGCCGAGGCTCCCTTGAGTGCTAGGCATGCGGCCGAACTCGGTGGTCCAGAGGATGATCGTGTCGTCGAGCAGGCCGCGCTGCTTGAGGTCGATCAGCAGGGCCGCCGTGCCGACCGCCATGCCGCGAGCGAGCGGGGCGTGGTCGCGGGCGAGGTTCTCGTGGCTGTCCCAGTTGCGGCGGGGGAAGCCGTTGTCGTTGCCCGACCAGATTTGAATGAACCGCACGCCGCGCTCCAGCAGCCGCCGCGCGACGAGGCACTTGAGGCCAAAATACTCCGTCTCTTCGGCCGCGTTGATCTCTGCCGGGTAGGTGGCGCCACGGCGGTCGAGGCCGTAGAGTTTGAGGATGTGCTCGGGCTCGCGCGAGATGTCGAGGGCCTCGGGGGCGGAAAGCTGCATCCGCGCGGCGAGTTCGTACGAGCGGATGCGGGCCTCGAGGCGCGAGTCGGCCGCACGCTCCGCCTGGTGCTGGCGATTGAGCTGGCTTAAGAGATCGAGCCCGTGGCTGTGGGCGCCGGGTGTGAGGTAGGGGGTGCTGGCGGTGAGGTCCTCGATCGGCTGCGGCCGCTGCGGGAAGATGGCGGTCCCCTGGGCGCTTGCGGGAAGGAAGGCCGAGCCCCAGTTTTTGGGGCCGTTGCTGGCGTACCCGCGATGGTCGGGCAGGACGACAAAGGTCGGCAGGTTGTCGTTCATCGCCCCCAGCGCGTAGCTGATCCACGAGCCCATGCCGGGGAAGCCGGGACGATCGAACCCGGTCGCTTGTAGGTAGGTCCCCTGAGAGTGGACCCCCGTCTTGCCGACCATGTTGTGGACGAAGGCGATGTCGTCGACGCATGCGCCCAGCGGGGCGACCGGCTCGCCGAGGAGTTTGCCCGACTCACCATGGGGTGCGAATCGGAAAGGACTCTTCATCCATGGTCCGAGCCCATCCTGAAACGCCTCGACATGCTCGCCGAAGTCGGAGGGCTGGCCATGGAGTTTGTCGAGCAGCGGCTTATGGTCCCACAGGTCGATGTGGCTGGCGGCACCCGCCATGAAGAGCTGGACGACCCGTTTGGCGCGAGGTGGGTGGTGAGTGATCTCGGTGTGAGACAGTCCCGCCGCGCGGCTTTCGGTGTCAAGCATCGCCGCGAGCGCAAGGCCGCTGAACCCGGCGGTGCCGGTGGCGAGTTGGTGCAGGAATTGGCGGCGCGCGATCGGCATCAGTCGACAAAGACCATTTCACTGAGGTTGAAGAGGAGGCGGCAGAGGTTTTCGAGGCCATGCTCCTGGGCGTAGGCGATCATCGCGGCGCGCTCGTCGTCAGTCGGGGCGCGTTGGACCAGAAGCTGTGTCGCGCGGTCGATCTGGTCCGGCAGATTATCGGCCTCGCCACGAAGTCGGCTCGCAAAATGCTCGGCCATCACCAGGGTGAACTGGTTGTTGAGCATGGCGAGTGCTTGGAGCGAGGTGAGGGTCTCGTCGCGCTGGGGGGTGCTTTGCGACGAGTCGGCACAGTCGAGGACGCTCATCCAGGGATTCGGCTGCGAGCGGACGACGAACTGGTAGACGCTGCGGCGATAGCTGGCCGGATCGCGATGTTCGAAACTGTGGTAGACGTAGTGGGGCGAATGCTCTTCCTTTTCGAGTTGGAACAGATAATAGCCGGGGCCTCCCATGCGGGTGTCGAGTTGGCCACTGGCGGCGAGGATCGTGTCGCGGATTTCCTCCGCTTCGAGCCGGCGACGATTCATTCGCCACAGGTACTGGTTCCCCGCGTCGCTTGCGTCGTTGGCGTCGTTGTGGGTTGCGGCCTGGCGATAGACGCTGCTGATAACGATCAGCCGGTGGAGCGACTTCATCGACTCCCCACCGTCGCGGAACTCGATAGCGAGCCAGTCGAGCAGCTCGGGGTGAGTCGGCAGCGCCCCCATGCGGCCAAAGTCGTTGGGGGTCGCGACCAGTCCCTCGCCAAAGTGATAGAGCCAGATGCGATTCGCGATCGACCGCCAGACGAGCGGGTTATCGCGCTGGGTGAGCCACCGGGCGAGAGCCGCGCGGCGCTGGCCTTCGTTGTCCTGGCCTTGGTTGTCAGTTTGGGCGAACTCGGCTGTGTCGCCGGCGGCGAGCGGGATCGTGCCCGGAGTCGCCGACTCGAGGGGCTGGGTCACTTCGCCGCGGCTGAGGATATGCACCGCGCGGGGCTTCCCCTTAGTCGGCTGGAAATTCATTTGCGGTGGGAAGTCGGTCGCCGCGGCGTAGACGAGCTTCCCTTCCGTGCCGTAGGGGCGATCGGCCCGGTCCACCGAGGCGAACACCGCTTGCAGGCCGTAGTAGTGTGCTTGAGTGATCGGGTCGAACTTGTGATGGTGGCAGCGGGCGCACTGGACGGTCGTGCTGGTGAAGGTGTTCATCACGCTCGCCACGATATCGTCGCGGTCGAGGTTCTTGGCGACCATGCCGTCGATCTTGGTCTCAGGGAGTTCGACATGCCCCAGAAAGTCCCACGGCCCGGCGGCAAGAAAGCCGAGGGCCACGATTCCGTCTTCCGTGTCGGGATAGAGGACATCGCCCGCGACTTGCTCTTGGGCGAACTGGCTGTAGGGCTTGTCGGTGTTGAACGAGCGGATGACGTAATCGCGGTAGGGCCAGGCATTGGGGCGGAGTTTGTCCTTGTCGTAGCCGCAGGTGTCGGCATATTTCACGACGTCGAGCCAGTGCCGGCCCCACCGCTCCCCGTAGTGGGGCGAAGCAAGGAGCCGATCGACCAGCCGCTCGTAGGCATCGGGCCGCGAGTCGGCAATGAAGGCGGCGACCTCGTCGGGCGTCGGAGGGAGCCCCGTGAGATCGTAACTGAGCCGGCGGATAAGAGTTCGCCGGTCGGCTTCGGGGGCGTGAGTGAGTCCACGCGCGCGATGTTCCGCTTGAATAAAGGCATCGATCGGCGTGCGGATCCAGTCGCTCGTGTGCGCGGGAATGTCTGGACGCGCGAGGGGCCGGTACGACCACCAGTCGAAACTGGTGACGACCGGCTCGGTCAGTTCGTGCCCCTCCGGCCAGTGGGCGCCGGCGTCGATCCATTTTGTAAGGAGGTCGACTTCTTCGCTGGTCAGCGGGTCGGCCTCCTTGGGCATCCGCGGCGAGCCCGTGGCGGGGGCGACGAGCTGGATCACATGACTTGCGGCGGCATCACCCGGCACGAGGTAGCCATCGGCGAAAGCCCGCTCGGCCGTTTGCCACGAGAAGCCCCCTTCGGCGCGGTGGTTGTTGTGGCAATGGTAGCAGCGACGCTGGAGGAGGGGGGCGATTTGCGTGGCGAAGAATTCGTCGGCGGGTTCGGCGCCGGGCGACGTTCCAGCCGGAACGAGGGCGAGGGCGACAAACACCAGCCGCGCTAGCCAAGCGAGTTGGAGGACCGGATGCGACATGCCGTGGGGCGGGGCCAAGGGACGTGGATACGACGGAGGTTCTATTATGCCGTATCGTCGCGGGAGGGTGCCACCAGAAAGATTGCCACGGGCGACGCAGTTTTACACTTTTGCCCCTAGCAGCCCGACCTTGATCCCATTCTGGCGGAGGACTTTGGTAGCCTTCCCGTTGATGATGAGCAGGACGACCAGACCAATAAGGGGGATCAGTGTGAGAATCCCGAACAAGATACCAAGTCCCACGCCGTAGACCTTGATCGCCAGTAAGAAGACAAAGACCGCCCCGGCCAGCACCACCGCGAGGACGCCGAGACCCAACAGAAAGACCAACTCGGCAGGGAGTGCAAACTGGGCGGCTATGGCGACGAAATAGCCAAGAATGCAGAAGATGACCCCGCGCTGATAGAAGGCCACGGCCCGCAGGTCCTCCATGCTGCCGCTGAGGACGCCGACGGCGGTGTCGTTTGATTGTGGAGATTGGAAAGGATTGTCGGACATGTGGGGGCCTCTCAATTTGCCAGGGAAGAGTTGGACAAGCACAACCCCAATGCCGCCGGGGATGAAAGGCATTGTGATCGGCACAGGCGTCAGCGGCAAGCTTGATTTCGCGGCGCGAGCGAACTCTAAGGGGGAGTCGTGTCTTACCGAACGCGCTCACCAGTCACCGACGGCGAGGACCTCGGCCGCCGTGCAGGTGACGATCTGGCCATCGATGTCCTTGGTGTGGGGAATGCGGTCGCGGACCCATTCGAACAAGGCTTTTGCCCGCGCGATGTCGGTCGAGTGGGGGGCGATCAGCTCGCCGGCTTTAGTGGCAATGGCGCCCGTGTGGGAGACGACACCGTCGAATTGGGTGAAGGCTTCGAGGTCGGGCGGGATGGAAATCATGGGACTGCCGAATTAAAGTAAACCTAACACTTCGGTCATCTGAAGTTGGCTGAAGTGGATAAAAAACACAGAGACGCAGAGGCACGGAGATGTGATTGGCGGGGCGATGTGTGACCTGAGGTTGAGTTGTTTCAATAACCAAGGGGGACGATTCAATGCAAAATCCGCTCGTTGATCTCCGTGTCTCCGTGCCTCAGTGTTGAAATCCGTGCGGCTCCAGTAGTTTCCTATCATGACCACAACAGCCCAACCAGATCAACCGCAACTTCGCCGATTCCGTTTCGGGCTGCGCACCTTGCTGGTGCTCATTACGCTGGTGGCGGTGGGGCTTGGGGCCTATGTTTACCGCCGCGAGGCGATGCGCCCCAGCCTTGAAGTGACCTCCGATGATATTCTTTGGGCGACTGACCAGCATATCTGGAAGATCGACCTGACGGATGTCGGGCGCATCTATGGAGTGTCGATTGTTGTGGTAGGGGAAGGAGGGAAATTCGAACAGGTGAGCGGCTGGATTGGGGGCATAGAACTTCTTGACACCGGTGAAAAGCCTTTGGTTCAGATCGCGATGATCGAACAGGATGGTAAGATGACAGGCAAGTTAGCCTATGGGGGAATGTCGTCGGATTTCGATGCGACCGGATCCCTTAAGAGGGTCGGGCGAGTTTGGGCCGGTCGGCCGGAACGGGACGGGGATTTTTATTACCTTGTGTCCGACTACGACTACAGTAAGGAGTTCTCGTCGTTCAGCAAAGATACGAACAGGATCGCGCTGCATTTGCTCCGCGCGCCGCGGCCCTAAGGATCAGTCACTCAATGACCCAACAAGATTTCGAGGCCACCGAAAAACGCCAGCGACTCGCCGAAAGCCAGGCGCAATTGCGGCGGCTGTCGACGTGGGGCTTGGGGAGCCTTGCCATTGGCATGGTGCTGCTTGGCGTAGGTGGGTGGTGGTGGGCTGGCGAAGCGTCATGGCTCCATGTCTGCCTGTGGCTGGCCCCTTTTATGCTTCTACGTGCATTCTACAATCAGTTCTTTCTACTGAATCCGCGAAGCGACCCCATCGAGACAGAGAAAAAACTCGCCGCGAATCGTCCAGGGGGTGCCAACGCTCGTAAGGTCGCCCGCTGGAATGGATGGCTACTCGTTGTCGCGTCGCCTTTCCTATTTCTCGTCGCACTCGATGTCGGCATCGACGGCTATTGGGGAATCCTGTCTGGCCTGATGATGGGTGCAGTCTGGCTTGGTACAGGGATCTTTATGATCCGCTGGGGTCGCTCCGCACCCAAGAGTTGGTGGCGACACTAAGGTAGAAAAACACGGAGACGCGGAGGCACGGAGATGTTACTGGCGGGGCGATGTGTGACCTGAAGTTGAGTTATGCCAATAGCCAAGGGGTACGATTCGATGCAAGACCCGTTCGTTGGTCTCCGTGCCTCAGTGTTGAAATCCTTGTTGGGGCGGGCATCAGTTGGCTAATGCGTTACGATTGTTCTAACGCACGACACCTGCCCAAAACCCGATCACCTCGCGCGTCGCACTCACCGCCACGAAGAGGCTCGCCGCAACCAACAGCGCGAACGTGATCCTGCCGCTCCACGATCGTTGGCGAACCAGACTTTGCACCAGAAAGAAGAGGCAAGGCCAGAGCACGAGCGCGAAGTGGCAGCCGGCCAGGTCGACCACCCAGCGGATCGCGCCGAGTGTCGTACCGGCGGGGGTGAGGCTGCGGGGGAGGAAGGCCCAGACGGGGAGCGCGGCGAGCACGAACAGGAGCATCAACCCGTTCGTCACCCGCGTCCACCAAGCTGTGCCGGGTTGGTGGTCGCGATCGCGGTCGGAGTCGTACCAAACTTTCTCGACCGACGAGCGCCGGGTGAGCATCCGGGGCTGGAACGCCATGCGCACCAGGGCCGCCGTCATGCGGACCCCCCCCAGGCCACGGACCCGGCGGCTGGAGGTGACGACCCGGGGCCAGACGAGGGCAAAGCGTCCTTCGCGCCCCAGGGCCCAGGCGAAGACGGCATCCTCGGCGCCGTAGAGCCGCTCGTCGAAACCGCCGGTCTGTTCGTACGCCTCCCTGGTCGCGAACATGAAGGCACCCCCCGAAAGATTCGCCAGCCGGGCCACCCAGTTGAGCCACCAGAGGGCCACCCGGGCGTAGAGGGGGGCCTCGCGGTCGAAGCGGACGAGGGCGGCGCCACCGACCGCGCCGCGGTCGAGCTGACGGAGGGCGGCGGCCACGGCCTTCGTTGACGCGAGGGTGTCGGCGTCGATAAAGAAAAGCCGGTCTCCCTGTGCGACCTTGGCGCCGGCGTTGCGCGTAGCGGCGATTTGCCGGTGACTGACCGAGACGACAGCCGCGCCATGGTCGCGGGCGATGTCGGGAGTGCGATCGGTGGAAGCATCGTCGACAACGATCACTTCGTAAGCGAGTTCGAGCTCACGGGCTGCTGCGTGGATCGCCTCAAGGGTGGCGGCAAGGCCGCCCTGCTCGTTGTGGGCGGGGACGATGAAGGAAACGAAGGGCACGGGATCGGGGGGCCGTTGGTGTCAGAATAATGAGTTGGCACGATTTTTCGCTGGACCCGCTATCTCGCTATCATACTCACCTTGGCGAAGAATCGTTCTGCCCCATTTTCCATTTTGGACTGGTTGGATCGCATTCCGACTCAAATCGTGAGATATTGCCCAATTTGCCATTTTCGGATACGAATTTTCTTATCCGAGACAAAGGAGAATGCAAGTGTCCATCGCCAAGCAAGCCATAAACGTTTACGAGTCGGACTACCGCGAGAGCCTGGAAGCCGAGCACTTTGGCGAATTCGTCGCCATCGAGCCAGAGAGCCGTGAGTCGTTCGTTGCACCGACATTCATCGCAGCCGCGATGGCGGCAAAATCGGCGTACCCGACAAGAAAGTCGTTTGTTCTCCGCATTGGCCATGATGCCGCGGTCCATATCGGAGCGACCACGAAGTGACTGGTTGGGTCGGTTCTGAAGTGGTTTGGGGATGTGATTCCCGTGCGAGATCGAGTGGTTCCACGGAGAACTACTCGAGCGGAAAGTCCTGCTTGAGCCGCTTGCTGTCGGCCGGCACTTCTAGCACCAACCCGCTCTTTTCGGCGTCGGTGTACTTTTGGGGGACGAGGTACTTCACGTTCCCTTCCAAGTGGGAGCCGGTGTAGGACTGGATCGTCACCAGGTAGTTGCCTGGGGCGATGCCATCGCGGCCGGGGAGGCTGCGGATGGTGTAGTGGCCGGTGGAGTCGATGTTGCCGACCCCTGGACGGGTGCCGGGGCTCCCTTCGGCGGGGCCGAGGTGGATGGTCCCTTGCGTGACCGGGGATCCTTGGTAGGAGACCTTGCCCGAGACCTCCACCAGTTGCGGCCCCTTGTCGCCGCAGCCGGCGATTGCCAGCGAGAACACGAGGAGGCATGGCCAGCGGAGGGTTCCGGCGGCCCGTCGCGATGCATGGTCAGTCGCGTAGATTGATCGGTTCACCATCCGCCTTGTCTCCCAGCAGTTGGAGGATTGTGTAATCGATGTCGTCGCGCATCAGGTCGACACTGCCATCGGCCATGGCCATGACGACCCCGCCAGAGTGGGGGCTTTTGAACCCGGCCATCTTGGCGTAACAGTCGCCGGGAGCGCGGACGTCGAGGGTCTTGGTACACTGGAGGTCGAGCAAGTGGTAGTTGATCGGCGCATGGGTGCTCGCGACATTCATATGACTGGCGAAGTACATGTGGAAGCTATTGTAGGCGGGCATCGTTTCGCCGATCAGTAGCGTATTGGTGAGCCCGTCGGTGCATTGCTTGAACTTGTAGCGATTGGGGCCGCCTGAGAACATGCCGGGGGCGCCGTACGGCCTGGCGGTGCCGATGCCGATCGCTCCGCCACGATCGCGCTGGCAGTTGACGACGGTATGGTTGACACGGACCGGTGGGGAAAAGCAGAAATTCATCTTGAGTGGCCCGCCACTAGGGATGTACGACATGCCGAGGGAGAACGTGCCGGCGGGGCCGGGAAGGTAGACCGGCTCGCGGCTGTTGTCGAACAGTCCGGCGTCCTCGTCGGAGGGGCACATCAGCGCGGGGGAGGTGAAATTGTTGAGCACCTGCTGGTTCACGGGGTCGTCGTTCTGCACCTTGAAGTTGATCTGGCTATGGAGCGGGTCGAGTTCGATATAGGGCATCAGGTACTCGAGCCAGGTGTGACAGTGCCAGATGACTCCCACCCCTTCGCAATCGGCCCCAGGGGGGAGTTCGCGGTGGGTGGTGTGGTAGTTGTGCATCGCCAGGGCGAGTTGCTTGACGTGGTTGGTACACTGGCTCCGCCGTGCCGCTTCGCGGGCCGCCTGCACGGCAGGCAGCAAGAGTGCCACGAGAACGCCAATGATGGCGATCACGACCAACAGTTCCACCAGGGTGAAACCATGGTGGGGCCGGGAGCGAGGTGGAGAGAGTTGCGTTTCCATGCGTGGGAGAACACTCGACGGTGGGGAAGGAATCGGTGTGAGAGTGGCAGCCGAGCGGTGTCGGGGGCGATCCTCGCCAGTAGCCCAGCTCCCCACCACTCGCTGCCAGAGGGTGGGGAGCTGGGGCTACGGCTGGGGGGATCAGGCACGGACGGGCTGGAGTTGAACCAGCCGCCAGCGAGTCAGCAGTGCGAGCACGAACATGACGAGCGCAAGTGTGCTGCTGGCCGGTTCGGGAACCGTGGTGGTGGCGGTCGCCACGGCAGCACCCAGATTGGGATTCGTGCCATACTGTGACTTCCACACAAGGTAATCCTGGCTGTTCACGGTGCCATCGCCGTTGGCGTCGCCCAGCACTCCGGCGCCAGTGCTGCCGAGGTGGTTGCGCCAGACGAGGTAGTCGGCTGCGTCGACGATGCCGTCGCCATTGAAGTCGGCGTTGAGTTCCGCCCCTGGGAGCAGAGCGACGACCGCCGTCAACAGTCCGTAGCCTTCGACCCCCACGGTAAAAGTGATCCCGTCGGTCGTGGCGCTGCTAAAGTCGAAGGGGGTGCCGAGGTCGAGCGTTGCCCCATTGGCGACCGTCATATAGCCGGGGAGATAGAACTCCGAGAGCATGTGGGGGTTGCCGAGGCTCCCACCCGCCTTGCCCCACCGCTCGGTGGAACTATCGCCGGGGATATTTCCAGCATCGCCGCCATCGATGGCCCCCACCAGTTGCTCGTCGAGCGAGTGCCAGTTGGTGTCGTCGAGAGCGCCGCTGGCACTGCGGATTTCGTAGTAGTCGATCGCCAGGGACATGCCACTCTGGTTGACGATCGAGGCCGCTCCGGTCGTGGGGTCGACTGTGAGAGTCAGATTCACCGCGGCGATCTCGTAGCCGATGCCATCGAAGAGGTTGCGGCCGTTGGTGAAGGCGCCGGTTTGAAAGTTGTCGATGTAGGCCGTGAGGGTGCCATCCTGGGCGGGAAAGGTGGTGCCGATGAGCCCGCGGTAGAGCGTGCGATCCCCTTCGGTGAGGATTGGGGCGGCGGTGAAGTCGCTCGCGATGGCCACGGTGCCGGTGAGGGTGCCGTCGGCGGCGCCTTTGGCGTTGTAGGAGTAGGGGGCCTCGCCGGGCAGGAAGTCGTCGGTCACGTCGTCGGGGGTGCCGTTGTCGTTGAAGTCCTCACGGTTGACAGTCCCTTCGATTCGCCAGTTTTGCGAGGCGTTGCTCCAGAAGAAGGCGTGAATGTTGTACCCAAACGCCGTGTTGACCGCCGGCGTGGTGACCTTCAGCGGGGTGGCGTTCTCGCTATAGAACGATTCCCAGGCATTGCCATCAATGCCGAGCCCGCTACGAAAGTTCCACAAATCGTCCGTTGTCATCGCATCCAAGGGGACCGACGTGCCATCGAGCAAGAAGGTGTTGACGTCGTGAACGGCATCGACATAGGTGATTTGCGCCCGAGCCGACGGGGCCGAGACAACTGATAGCACCAGCAGCAACGCGAACAGGCCGCCACCGACGATTCGCATTCGGCGCCGCGCGACGACACCGATTCCGACGGCGCCTAGGAGCAGCCAGGTCGCCGGCTCGGGGACTTGAGTCGATCCGATCATGGCGGCGAACGCGCCAGCCCCATTCATCGCGTCGAACGCGCTACGAAACAACTGGCCATCGGCGTAGTCGACCACCGAATCGAAGTTCATGTCGCCGAGCAGATAGTTGCCCCAGACGCCACTCTCGAGCACACCCGCATTGAGGTTGGCGAGAAAAATGTCGTAGTCGTTGGCGGTGACGGTGCCCGAGGAGTCGAAGTCTCCCAGGACAAACGACCCCGGAACCACCGCGGCGACCACCGCACTGTCGTGCCCGCTGCCGTAGCTCACGACGAACGGGATTCCCTGAATGTTGGTGAACTGCTCCATTCCGGCGAAAGTTCCCGCGAGGCTGCCGCCATAGTTGATCAGGGTGAACTCGTCACCCAGGGTGGGGGTGCCAGGGAAGGAGAGATTGAGATTCCCGGCGAGGAAGACATTGCCCGCCACGTCGATCGTACTGACCCCCGAGGCATCGGCGGCGAACTGGAGATTGGCGGTGGGGTAGTGTTCGAAGTGAGTGGCGATGGTGATTGTGGGGGCCGAACCTTCGATGCGGAAGGTGGCCGCATTGTCCGCCGTGGGGACGCCGATGCGAAAGCCCCCATTGTTTTCGGCGATCGTGAGGGTCCCCCCCGACATCGTGTAACTGCCGGTCGCATTGGCATGCGAGCCGATGTAGAGCCCAGGGTCGACGGCGGGGGCTTCCGGAGTGCCACGAGTGATGAGAATGTCCCCCGCGGTTTGAGTGAATGTTCCGATCCCTTGGCGGCCAACGATCAAGAAGCCACCGACGTTGAGGGTGCCCCCTTGGAGGCTGTAGGTGCCGCTGCTGGCAGGCAGTGTTCCCAGGATCAGGGCCCCGCCGGAGGTGAGCGTTGCCCCGGCGGCGTGCGTGACACTGCCGGTGGAGCCCCCCTGGCTCCCCACGCGGAGATCGCCATCGACCAGTTCGTAGCTGGCCCCCGATTGAAGTTCGAGCGAGCCTTCCCCTTCGAAACCGATGCTGACGACGCGCGCTGCGCCACTGGGTGCCCCAAGCAAGGTGAGAGCGCCACCATTGCGGATTTGCAGGTTACCCACGTCGCCAAACCCGTGGCCCAGGTTGAGACTTTGCATCGTGTGGGCCTGGTCGAGCCAGGCGTAGTCGCCAGGCTCGTAGGTGAAGATGATGAGTCCCCGGTCCCCTTCGCCTGGAGTGACCCCACCACCCCACATGCTGGGATCGACGAGCGACGTCGTGCCGAACGTGTACTGATCGAAGATGTCGGCGGCACGGGCAAATGGACTGAGCAAGCTCAGGCAGCAGGCCAAGCCAATCGCCGTCGTGGCGATGCGGAAGGGGAAACGTGACATGGGGCAGGGATCTCGCTAACAGGAGGAACCCGCCCCCCAGGGGGAGCTGAGGGAGCGGGCGGGTTTGACAGGCAGGATTCGAAGGAAGGGAACGCGGGGTCTAACGCCGGCACGACCGCCGCCAGAGGAGGCACCCGCCGAGCAGACCACCCAGCAGGACCACGGAGGCCGGTTCGGGAATCACGGTCAGGACGACCGCACCACCAACCCCCGAGCCATAGTCGAGCCGGTAGGAAACCGGGCCCAAGGGGCTATTCGCCAGCAGATTCGTCTCGAATTGGCCCGCGAGATTCCCCTCGTAGTTAATCAAGGTGAACTGGTCTCCAACCTGGGGCTGCGAAGCGAAATCGATCTGGAGCAGTCCGGCGAGGGTGACATTCCCCACGACATCGATCGACGAAATCGACGAGTCGATAACGTAGTTGAGCGTACCCCCCACGTTGTGGGTGAGGTTGGTGGCGATATCGATGGAAGCGTCGCCACCGATGACCCGCAGAGTTGCGTCGACCGTGCCGGCGGCGATGCCGATTTGGAGTCCAGCGTTTGTCGCTTCGACGATGCTGAGCGACCCGCCGGAGATTTCATAAAGGCTGGTGCTCCCGGCGTGGGAGCCGAGGAACAGGGCCGGTTGCGTGACGTTGTCGTTGCGATTGACGGTGATGTCTCCCCCTGATTGGAGGAAGTTGCCCGTGCCTTGGCGACCGACGATCATGAAGGTAGCGACGTCGAGCGTTCCCCCTTCCATCGTGTAGGTACCAGTTCCACCGGCGAACATGCCGATGGCGAGCGAACCGCCAATGTCGAAACTGGTGCCGGCCTGTTGAACAAGGTTGCCGGTGGCGCCATTGTTTTCACCGAGCCGGACATCGCCACTGGTGAGGGCCAGGCTCGAACCGGTGAGCAAGTTGACGGTTCCCAAGCCGTTGCGCCCCAGGCTGGCGACGCGATCGGCGCCGTTGGCGACACCGGTGAGGGTGAGGTTGCCGCCGCTCCGCAGATCGACCCGGCCGGCTTCACCCACCAGGTTGGCGAGGGTGAGGTTGAGCACTTCGAAGTCGGTCGCCAGATAGGCGAAGTCCCCCACATTGGTGCTGGTGTTGATGAAGGCACGATCACTCGACGTGGGGGCGAATTCTCCATTCCAGTTGGAATCGAGGGTCAGGTCGTTCGGGCCGTCGAGGTCCTTGAACGTGACGTCGGCGGCATGGGCGTGCTGGCAGGTCGCGAGGGACCAGGCGAGTGCCAACGCCAGCAGGCAGCGGGTGAATGCGAAGGTGTGGTTCATTAACAAGCTCCCAAGATGCAAGGTTCAAAAGGGGTAATACCAGGTAGCAGGTCGTAATCTTGAAGATGCCGCGATCGGCCAGTTGCGTTCACGGGGTCGTGGGTGGAGGTTCCGGCGGGGCGACACGACTGGCGGCGATGCCATACATCGATGTCTGGGCTTCGACCATCTGGATCGAGCCGAGCTCGACGATTCCCTCGGCATCGACGTGCCGATGCCAGATGGAGAACGTGCGAATGACGTCGCGCCGTTCCTCGGTCCCCAGGTCCTGAACTTGGCGTTCCTCGAGTTCGAGCCTCTGATCGAGGCGGCGGAAGTCGTCTTCCAGCCACGCCGTGGGGGGGACACGGTCGTCCCAAAACAGGTAGAGATCAGCGGGGGTCGAGAGGGTGACTTTGATCTTCACGTCGACAATCTTGTCGTCGTTGAACGTCTTGATGTAGTCGGCCCCACGGAGGAAGTCAGGCAGGTCCGACGTGCCCGCCCCGCTCCAGTTGTAATGGCGATCGACATAGGCGTCGGCCCCTTCGGCGAGGCCTTCGTGGACGATCTCGTAGAAACGATGCGTCTGCCGGGCGCGACGATTGTCCTCGACATCGAGAATCACCGGTCGTTCGGCGGACTCGGGATGGATCGGGGGGGCGGCTCCCGAGGGGTGGGAGAAGGTCGCCACATTGCCGGTGGCGATCGACATGATGCGGTCGAATTGGCCGCGGCCATCGAAGCGGACTCCCTCGCCGCGCGTGAATCGTGCTGGTGCGTCCTCGGCACCAGGGACGCGAAGGTCGACCGCTCCATCGAACACGATCAGGTCCGAAGCCCCTTCGCGCGAGGCATCGACACCAAACTCGGTCCCCAAGTCGGTGATTTCCCCGTGCGGCGTGGCGACCACGAAGCCGTGGCCCGAAGGCTCGGTGACGTGAAGCTTGATCCGGCCCTGTTCGAGTTCCAGCCGCATCGGCGAAACGAGCGCGAGCTTCGACGGTCCCTCGACCACCATGTAGCCGACGCGGGGGAGCTTGATCCGCACGGTCCCCGACTCGATGTTCATCGTGCCGATTTCCATGACCGGCGCGTCGCGAACCTCGTTGATCGTCGGGTCTTCGAGGACTTGAGCCACCGGCTGAGGTGCTCCCCTCCATGGCCCGCCCCACCAAATGCCGAAACCAGCCAGCGCCACGCTCGTGGCGAGCATCAGGCCCAGCAACGGCACGTAGGGAGCCCACGCAAATCCATTACCTAGTGTCCCCAGCGTGTCATCACTCCCCAAATGGAGCAAGGGAATGTCGCTCGCCAGGGTTTCTCCTGCCAGCGAAGTGGCGGAGGCACCCGGCTGGAGCGGGATGGCCGGGCCGAGCATCATCCGCAACGAGGCGCGCTGGTGGACCAAATCGACGTAGGCCTGGCGGGCCACGTCGGAACTGCCAATCAAACGGGTGAACTGCTCGGCCTGCTCGGGGGACCACTCGTCCTGTTGATAGGCATCGTACAGGGAATGGACGAGTTCGCGGATTTGGGCCGCGGAAAGGAGGGAGGGGTCATCCGCCATGATGTTCGACCCTCAACGTTCGTTGGGCACAAGAGGAAAGGACACGATGAATTCGGCTCACCGCCTTGTAGACGGTGTTGACGGGTCGCCCGAGTGCTTCGGCGACTTGGCGCAACGTGCGATATCGCGAGTCGTAGGTGGAGGCCAGCAGTTGGCGGTCGCGGACCGGGAGCTTGCGGACACAACCTTCGAGGGCCTTGCGGCGCGCTTCGAGTTGCTCGTTCTGGGTGAACACGACCGTCGACACCTGTTCGAGCAGGTTGTCGTCGGCCAGCAGTGGCGTGCGGCGACTCCGCTCGCGGAACTTCAGCACGCGGTAACGCGCCACGCTGCGGGCCCAGGCACCAAAATCGGTGCCGGGTTGGTACTGGTCGAACATTTCCCACAGCGCGATGCAGGTCTCCTGCATCACGTCGTCGGCGTCGGAACTGTGAGGAACCGCCGACAAGATGTAGGAGTAGAGCTTGAACTGGTGAGCCACCAGTTGCAGCACGAACTGATTGGGATCTTTGACGACAGACATCGCGTCTCTCGGGGGGGACATCCCGGCAACCTCTCCACACAGGAGGGCTTACACATTACAAGACCCCGAGTTGGCACAGATTGGTATGGAGATCAGGAAAATTTCCGCCGCCGGCGGCTTTCCGCGGCAAGGGGCAGGAAAATCAGAAAATGGGGGGCCTCAGTTCTTCACTAGCACCACGGCATCGCGCGGTGGGAGAACCAGCTTGAGCGCTCCCTCGCTTACCTGATGAGAGGGAGGGGCTTCGAGGGGCCAGACCTGGCGAAACTCGTGCTGCGGGCCTACCGCAAGATCGAGCGTCGGACGAGCCGGCTCCTCGCCCGAATTGAACGCGACGAGAATTTCCTCGCCATCAAGTTCCCGCACGAAGGCATAAATGTCCCCCTTGGCGTAGAGGGTGCGGAACGCGCCGGTCCGCAGCGCCGGGTGGCCGCGCCGCAGTGCGATGGCGCGGCGATAGAACGTGTGGAGGTCGTGGTTCCACAAGGTCTCGTCGTGCCAGGGGAACGCGCGCCGGCAATCGGGGTCGGGTCCTCCAGCCAGCCCGACTTCGTTGCCGTAGTAAACGCACGGCGCGCCGGGCATCGTCATCTGAAACAACACGCACATCCGCTGCGCTGATTCGTCCTGGACGATCCAGGCGATTCGGGCCATGTCGTGGCTGTCGAGCATGTTCATCTGGGCATAGTTGATCTCCCAGTCGTAGTATCCATACATTTTGTCGATTTGCGTTGCCAGTTGTTCCGCGTTGAAGGGGGCGAATGGCAGGTGGGGGTGGATGTAATCGTTGCGGAATGTCTTCGCCGCGCAGTAGCTGATCACCGGGCCGGTGAAGACGTAGTTCATCACCGCGTCGAACTGATCCCCTTGCAGCCACCGCCGCGCCTCGTGCCAGATTTCGCCACAGATATAGGCGTCGGGATTTTCCTGTTTGACCACCTGGCGAAAGGTCCGCCAAAAATCGTCGTCGTCGATCTCGCCCGGCACGTCGAGCCGCCAGCCGTCGATGCCGAAGCGGATCCAGTGGACCGCCACGTCGTAGAGAAACTGCCGCACGGCGGGGGTTTTGGTGTTGAGCTTGGGGAGGGCCGGCAGACTGAACCATGCCGAGTAGTTGCAGGGATCGTGCTTGTCCTTGGGGTAGGGATTGAGGGGCCAGTCGTGGACCGTGAACCAATCGATGTAGGGACTGTCGCCGCCATTCTCCAGAATATGGTTGAACTGCCAGAACCCTCGACCGGTGTGATTGAACACCCCGTCGAGCACAACCCGCATTTGCTTGACGTGGGCGGCGTCGATCAGTTCGCGGAGGGCCTCGTTCCCACCCAATAGCGGGTCGACGTTGAAATAGTCATAGGTGTGATAGCGGTGGTTGGACGCCGAGGTAAAAATGGGGGTCAGGTAGAGGGCGGTGACACCCAAGTCGGAAAGATAGTCGAGCTTGTCGACAATCCCCAGCAGGTCTCCCCCTTGATAACCTTGCTCCACCGGGTCGGCCCCCCACGGCTTGAAGTGCAGGCCAGGGAGGTGGGTGATTCGCGAACTGCGGGCGAATCGGTCGGGGAAGATCTGGTAGAAGATGGCATTTTTGACCCAGGCGGGCGTTTTGGGGGGCTGGGCGGCGGGAGGGGAGGCGAGATCGTGGGGGGCGATGTGCGAAGTCATGGAAAGCTTGGGATTTGGGGGACAGAATGGAATCAGCAAAGAGAGGGGAGCAAATTTTATGCCCCGCCTCAAGTGTTAGAATGGAGAAGGTTGATGGAAAGGGTACGATGGCATTTCGGCTGACGTCACTGTTTTACCTGACGGCGCTGTTGGCGTCGGCGCTGGCGGCGTTTGGGGTGTGGGGGCTCGTGATCGCGGGCATGGTCGGCGTCGGAGGGTGCTGCCTGCGGCTCCTCCGTGGTAGAGGGGGCGTAGTATTATTCTCATTTACGATTGCGATGACCCTTGTGCTTGTGGGGGCCACTGTTTTTTTGTTCCTCAGAGGTCTTAGTGAGGCACTTGATAAGTTCTACGGCGACTTCATGAAATCGGATCACCAGCTATCGGAACTCGCCGTGGGATTGCAAGATTTGCAACAGCCGAGCGCGTCCCCACCCCACAGTTGGCGCGCTTATCTATTGGCAAAGAATTCCACTTGGACCCAGTTCGTCGCGAGCAATTATCGCTTCGCCGAACCTTGGGACAGTCCGCACAATCGTGCCGATGTTACATCGCAACTCGCGCCGTTGTATCAACGACCCCTCCACGTCGGCGGCGAAAGGGCCCATTATCTTACCATTGTCGACCCTCGATGTGCGTACCACGCCGGGGGGATTCTGCCTCCAGAGGAGATATCCGACGGGGCCGAGAAGACATTATTGCTGATTCAAACAACGTCGTTCGACATCGCGTGGAATGAACCGCGCGATCTGACCTTCGACGAAGCGCTGACCCTGCTTACAACGGAGCCTACTCCAGAGTCGCGTGATTGGCACATTCTCGAAAGCGGATTCTTCTATCGGGACCAAAAGTTTCGCAAGGGGGCTACGGCCGACGGTCCCGCCATCGACTTGAGGATTCCTCTCGAACGCGAGACCGCCGTGGCTTTGTTAACCGCCAACGGTGGCGAATACGTCGATTGGGATAAGGTAAGTCCCTGGTCGGACCTGCAGCTCGACTACGCCAAGATAGGATCGCTAGCAGTCTTCGCGGTGCTTGCTATCTTGCCGATCGTCGTCGCGATGTGGCGGCGGATTGCGCCGCACTGGTTCAGTGTGCAACAGCAGTCGCATCCGGACGATAGCGGCGTGGAGTAAGGCGAACGAGTAGAAAACACAGAGACGCAGAGACACGGAGGCCAACCACTTGGGTTGCGTTGATTTTGAACTTGTTGTGAATTGAGAGTCCTTGCCATTGGAACTCGCGTCAACCCACTGGCTGGCCTCCGTGTCTCCACGTCTTGTTTTAAGTGATCGCATGACATTTCGCCTGACCACCTTGTTCTACGTGACGGCGCTCCTTGCAGCGGCGCTGGCGGCGTTTGGTTGGTGGGGGCTGTTGGCCGTGGCGGGGGTGCCACTATTGCGGGGTTTCTGTCTCTGGATTCGGCGCCATCCCGTCGCGGTGATCGCGATCTTGGGGATCGGCTTCTTGCTTTGGGTGTTTGTCTATCCGATGACAGTGCCCAACGTTTACCGGAGTCTTGGTCCCGGCCACGCAATGCAACTGTGGAATATGTCGGTGGTACTGCAAGAAATGCGAAACGATGGCCAGCGTCCGCAGGCCACGTTCGTGCCGGAGAGGAACCAGCATTCTCAGAGTTGGCGAGTGGCGACCGCGGCTTACATGGACCTCTTCGAAGTCGACCAGTATCGCCATGAGGAACCCTGGGACAGCCCCCACAACCTTCAGATCGGGCGGCGGTACCCAGGCTATCCCTTGGATCGCTACCATGGGCCACCCGTCACAACATTGGCCGTCAGCGACCCACGGACGGCGTGGCCGCCGGAAGGTCTGCTCGATCGTGAGGCCATCGGGGATGGACCTGAGAACACCATTTGCCTGATCGATTCGATCGACATGGAGATCCTGTGGACCGAGCCGCGCGACCTCACGTTTGACGAAGTCGTCGAGCTTCTCACCACCCCACCCACTGCGACCTCGCGAGATTGGCACGAAAAGGACCATGGTTATTTCCACCACAAGCAGCGTTATCGCATGATTCTGATGTGCAGCGGCGACATCTTGTTTTTGAATGCCCCCTTGGACCGAGAGACCGCGGCCGCGATGCTCACGGCTAATGGGGGAGAAAGGATCGATTGGGACGCCATCGACGCGGGAAATAAGCCAAGGCTCAACATGCGAAAAGTCATGGGGCTCGTCATGTTCCTCGGACTGGCGGCGATGTCAGTCCATCCCGCAACGAGGAAGAGGATCGTACCGAAGGAGTTCAACACTGAGACACGGAGTCACGGAGGCCAACCAGAGGGGTGATGTCTCTTCCGAACCTATTACCTATTGATATCGCCCGCCATTGGAACTCGCACCAACCTGCTCGTTGGTCTCCGTGCCTCTGCGTCTCTGTGGTTTAATTGATTGCATGACATTTCGCCTGACCACCTTGTTCTACGTGACGGCGCTCCTTGCGTCGGC
>CAZYQQ010000096.1:0-20673 GCA_964650265.1 uncultured Planctomycetaceae bacterium | reverse complement strand
GGCTGCTCGCCGCGCTATTTTCGTTTCTTCGGCTTCGCGGGTGTTAACTTCGCGGATTTTGCCTTCGCGGTTTTCGCCTTCCGCTTGCCGCTCGCGGATCGCTCGGGCTTGGCGGGAAGTCCCTCGTGCCACTTTTGCAGTTCGCCAATCTGTTTCAGGTGGTCGAGATCGACATGGTGGGCCTTCAAAGCCCGTTCGTACGAGGCCTGGGTCTTCGTGCAAACCAGTACGTAGGGCCGGCCACGGCGCACGGTCTCGTGAGTCGTGTCGAGCCGCTTGTCGTCGATCACGCCATGGAGATGCCGACGCCGTTGTTCCGCCAGCGGAAGACGGAGAGTCTTTGTATGCGGGTCCTTGAGGAAACGGCTGAGGTCCTTGCAGTCGGCGCATTTGCAACCGGTGGCCGATTCACGCCGCCAGTCGGCAGGTGCCTGGGGAGGCTGCGACGCGCGCGACTCCAGTTCCGCTTGGACTGCCGCCAGCCAACGATGCAGCGGCAGAGAACGACGTTTGACACTCCGCTTCAGTGGCGTCTTCAAATGCAGCAGCGCGGGAACCTGGACCTTTGTCAGGTCGAATTCCCGCGGGCGGTCGACGACGAACGTCACCAGCCGCTCGAGCAACTCTGGTTCTTCCAAGACGAGGAATGCCTGCACCAGCGGCGGCAACAGTTTCCCACGGTCGACCGACCTGGCCCGCCAATCGCGTTTCGCCTTGCTCGGATCCCAACGTTCCACAGCCGATACGAGCTGCCGTGCCAGTTGGGCGCAAAGTTGCTGGCGGCCCGCGTTCTTGTCCTTCCGCAGTGCCCAATCGGCCAGCAGCCGGGCATGGCGTTCCAGCGTTTCACTCGACGTGTTCTCGAACAGCTTTTTCAGTTCGCCCTCGAACGTGGCCCAGCCATGTTGCTGGCAGAGGTCGCCAAGCGTCCTGCCCGGATCGACCGCCACGTCCCTGGCGAGTACGCCGCGGAGCCAGGCGGCGATTAGCGAGGCGTCTTGCAACTCCGCCAACAGCGAGAGCAGGGAAGGGCGGGGTGGGCGTTGCGTGGCGGGGGAGTCTGGTCCGGTAGTCTCCTCGGCGAGATCGTCCGCTTCTTCGTGGAGGGTTTCCACTTTGTAGTTGTCGACAATATCATCGTCGTCGAACTCAACGTCGTAGTCTTCGTCGTCGCCCCAGGGGTCGGAACCAGCGCGATAGCCATGGGAGAATTCTCGCTGCGGCCAATGGGCGATGATCTGGCGGGCGAACTCGAGGCATGGCTTTCCGAGCGCCTCCCGTTCGCTTTTCTTACCCTGTTTCCAATTTCGGATCATCTGTTCGAGACCGCCGACAGCCGCATCGATGCCAGCCTCGCAGAGCACGCCGAAATGAGACTCCGCCGGCCAGAGCATGATCGCGGCGCGATGGTACCAGCGATCCAGAGTCATGCCGGCATTGCCGGTGAAGCCTTCAAAGTCCTCTTGGTCGGGTTCCCCCTCGTCCAGCGGCCCCTCCGCCACGATCTCGCCGTCGTCGAGCGGAAGAGTGCCGAAATCGAGGTGATGGCCGTCGGCATCGCTGAAATGCTCGGCCGAGAGGGATTCGTCGATCACCTCTCCCATTTCGTACTCACTATCGTTGTCCTCCTCATACTCCTCTTCGTATCGGCGTCGGCCATACCGGCGCGAACGGCTGTAGCCATATCCGTATCCGTAAACGCCAGCGGGTTCGGCGGAACCGCTGACCCACTTTGTCACGAGCGCCAGCGAGGCGTTGTAGCCGGTCTGGCCGGCCGCCGCAAACAAGACATCGGCCCTCGCCCGATCGATCCCCTTCAAGGTATCGCGGGTTAGCCCCGCTGGGCTGTACTTGTGATCGAGCACCACCGCCAGCTTGGTCAGCGGTCGCACTTCTTCAGGGCTCGTCGCCGTGACACTTTTCTTCGTCTTCTTCTTTTGCGGTCTCCATTCCTCGAGCAGCCGCGCGACCGCTTCGACCGGCTCGCGGCTGGTGGGGGCCGAGATGGCTTGCTTCGATTTCGCCAGCGTCAGGTTGTATACCAGCGCGAGCCGAAACCCGCTCGTGACTGGCCGCACCTCGTGCTCGCAGTCGGCATAGAAGGCCGCGTATTGCATCGCAAAGCGACCTTCGGCGCCGAAGTCGACCTGCACCTCTCGCCCTTCATGGCGGACGATCAGTTCCCCTCCCGCATGGGCCGACGGCAAGGCAATCACCAGCGTGGCAACCATGCGGTCGAGCTTTTCGCCGTCGCGATGGGCCAGAAAGAAACTGCCCGGCTCGTAGAGCAACAGCTTATAGAGATGGGGGACGAGTTCCTGCTCCTCCAGTCCCAACTCGGTTTGCACGCTACGAACAGCTTGCTCCACAACGTTCGGCCACTGCGGATTGGCCAGCGTCACCTGCTCGGCGTCGAGCTCCCACACACGCCGCACGTCGGTGTCGACCAACGTCTTGGTTCCCTTGCCGTAGGGTGCCTGCCGGGCCTGCTTCTTGAGCGCGGCCGCCTGACGCTTCTCCAGCGGCAGTGCGATCTCCCCCACGCTCGTCACTTCCAGTCCGGGTAGGATGAGCGGCAAACTTCCGCTCGTGCAGAAGGTCCCTGGACGATCGACCGTTTTCAGTGCTTCCAGCAGTTGCCTCTGAATCGGAGCGGCCATCTTTCGCACCATCCTTGTTTGTGATTCTGATTGATGATCCCCATCGCCGCATGCAGGACCGGCACCTGCCCGGTCCCGTTGGTGACGCAGGGACGAACACCCATCTCTCCATTATCGGCGTGAAAATCGACGGTAGCCAGGGGTGAGTGGATCCCCGCAGAGGAGAGGATCTCGACCAAGAAGTCTCGATAAGTCAAAAAATCTCGCCAGACAATTCAGGCCCGCCGACCGGCTGACAGGGCCGTGCCCAAGATTCTTTACCATCCGACTTTCGTCCTTTCGCGCTTTCGTGGTCCCCACCAAGGTACACCCCTCGGACGACGAAGCGATATGATGGTTATTCAGGATCACGAAAGCTCGAAAGCACGAAAGAGAGTGCAGCCGGCTGATTACCAACTTGGTGATCGAATTCGGCTTCTTGCGTTACTCCAGCGCGCTGGCGTCCCTCGTTGGCGCTCTTTACGCCCGTTCTTGACGGTGAGAGCAGTCCTCGTCGCGGTGGAAGGACTGTTTTTATTGACCGGGGGGTGAGTGAACGATCGATGTGGAAGTTGAGTGGCTGGGTTTCTATCGGCTGGGTTTTTATCTGGTGAATAGCCGTACGCTGTTCAGGTCGAATCGGGGGCCCCTTCGTGCATGTTCAAATGCTGCCTACCTGCCTGCGATGGATTCCAGAGCCGTTGGACAACGAGTTTTGCGGGCACCACCCCTCCTGCTACGGCAGGCCGGCGGAGACCCCTTCGAGTTGTTCCAGGTCAATCTCCGGTGCCGACCGTTCGTTGGCGGGCCGAGTGAAGCGGCTGTCGAGCGGGACGGTATCGGCGAAGAAACCACCGTTCCTTAAGAAGAACTGCTGATCCACCACGCCCCCCGCGAAGTCGAGCCGATAGCCGCGCCGCGCGATGTCGTCGCCGGTAAAACGAGCTTGCTCCACCGCAATCCAGTTCCCCTCGGTGTCGCACGCCCACTGGTTGCCGTAATGGCCAACGCGCTCCAGCCAGCCGTTGCGGTCGGAAAAATTCTCGAGAAACGAGTGGATCCTGGTCAAGTGCTTGTCCGTATGGGGGCGCAGGAAGCTGGCGATGAGCTGCCATCGTCCGGTTTCCGGCGCGTAAAACCATGCGCTGTAGATCGTGTTTCCCTGGCCATCGGGAATGGCGCGATTGAGGAACCGGTAGGTCGTCCCGGCTTGCCATGGAAATCGTAGGTAGCTTTGCCCCCCGGCGCCTTCATTTCCGAACTCGCCGGTGTGGACCGTTTCGCCCTTGGCCAGCACCACAATCCGCTGGTCCTCGGGAATATCGCGGGGATTATCGGTAGCGAACGGGCTCCAAACAGAGAATAGGATGCGTCGTTCGCTGGCGTCTTCGCTGTTGACCTGCATGCCAAAGTAACCCTCACCAAAACCGTTGGCCATGAAGTAGGAACCGATCGGATCCAGCCCTTCGGGAACGGTCAATTCGCTGTAAAACCACTCGATGGTCCTCTCCTGGGGGAGCGTGAATCCCAGATGTACCGACGGCCCCCGACGTCCCCAATAGAAACGATTCCCTTCATTCTCTTTCACGTAGGCGAGCATCAGACCGGCAGCGGCTGAGCTGACGTCCAGCGCGATCGGCTTCGCAAACACCGCTCCGGTTTTCGTTAGTCCCTGCAGGTCGACTCGCACGTAGCCGGCCTGCTCCACACGGACAGTGCCTAGCGGAAACGCGGCAGGCTGATCCCCCTGTAAGTCGACGGTAAATGACTGGCCGTCGATCGTGGCCCGAACGCGCGATTCGCCTTCGGGGACCGAGGCACGCAGTGCGATCTGCAAATCTGCCGCCCGGTCGACCCGAAAGTAAATCGACTGGACCACATCAGCACGATCCCAGCGTGACTCGCCGCGACGCCGCTGCGGCATTTCCCCGGCGGTGACATACGCGTTCCCTCCAACCGGAATCGTCCACAGAGTCTCCTCAGCCGCAACCAACGAAGCCGAGCCTAGCAACAACCCGGCGGCCCAAGCGACCACCGACCACCGGCGCTGCGGCTGGCGGGACGTTTCACGCCGAGATGATGCGAACATGAAGACTGCCTTGCGAATCATTGGCGATTGTTGGGAATGGACGTCGTGGTAGCTGCCAGTCACTCAACTTCCGTATCCTATCCTTCCTTCGCCACGCCCGTCAATAAAAATCCCCGTAACACTTCAGCCAGCACCCGAAAACCATGCCATCAGGAAAGGTCGCAATCGGGAAGGAATCTCCGCTTCGCTTTGTCAAGCGGATAAATCAGCCGGGTTGGTCGTGGGGCTTGGTTTTTCTCTTCAGCAAACTGGCGAGACGCGGCCATAAAGGCTAACCTGATGATATTTCCAGGGGCCTATCCAAACCACACTGACGGATTGCATCGCCATGAGAAGTATGCACTGCATCGATGGCCCGCTCGCTCTTTGCCGGATCGCTTTTCCGCTCGCGGTCGCGCTTCTGATATCCGTCACCTCGATTGCCAGCGAAACGCCCTACTCGGTCGGCGTGGCGAAAGTCGACATCACGCCGAGTTACCCGGTGCGGCTTAATGGGTTTGGGTTTCGTCGCGATGAGTCCGAGGGGGTCGGTCAGCGGATTTGGGTGAAGGCGATGGCGATTTCGGCTGGCGAAGGGCCTCCGCACGTGCTCGTCACCCTCGACAACTTGGGCGTGCGAGAATCGATGGTCGACGAAGTGGTCGCACGGCTCAAGGAATCGACCGGCATCGCACGGGAGCGGATCGCCCTCACTTTCACGCACACCCACACCGCCCCCAAGGTCAGTGGTGCCTGCGATACCATTTTTAGCACTCCGATCCCCGAGGATCACCAGGCAAACATCGACCGGTACAGTAGCGACCTGACCGACGCGATCGAGGAAGTCGTCCGCGCGGCGCTTGCCGATCGGCGACCCGCGCGGCTCGACTGGTCGGTCGGCAAGGTGGGATTCGCCGTGAATCGGCGGACCAAAGGGGGACCGGTCGATCATGGTTTGCCGATGCTGGTCGTGCGCTCCGCGGAGGGAGATGAAATCCGGGCGATCTACGTCACCTACGCCTGTCACTGTACGTCGATGACGAACAACAAGATCGGTGGCGATTGGGCCGGGTTCGCCCAGCAGGGGATCGAGCGCAACCACCCTGGGGCGATCGCCATGGTCTCGATCGGCTGCGGATCGGACTCCAACCCCGAGCGGCGCGCCGAGGGGGACGACGTGACCGCTCCCTCGGAGTTCGGGGGAGAGATCGCGGACGAGGTCGAGCGACTCCTCAAGATGCCCCTCAAACCGGTGACCGGCGAGATTACCGCGACCCTTAACCATATTGATCTCCCCCTCAACCCGGTCCCCACCCGGGAGGAACTCGAAAAGCTCGTCGCCGCGGTGGGCTCGGCGGGTTACAACGCGACATTTCAGCTCGCGAAGCTCGATCGGGGTGAACGATTGCAGACGGCGGTTCGCTACCCGATCCAGACATTCCGCTTCGGCGACTCGCTGACGATGGCGTTTCTGGGAGGCGAAATCTGTGTCGACTACGCCCTGCGGCTGCGCGAGGAGCTCGACGCCGAGCGGGTTTGGCTGCACGGGTACTCGAACGACTTCGGCTGCTATGTTCCGTCGGAGCGATTGGTGCGCGAGGGAGGTTACGGGGGCGGGGCCGAGGTGGTCTATTTTGCTTTGCCGAACACTTTGCAGGGGGGGCTCGAGGACAAGATTGTGGGGGAGGTGAAGCGGCAGATGGCGGAGGAGTTTCACGCGCCGGCTAAAGCCGAGTGAAGGGTCCCGGCCCCGCACTACTTCTCGGCACCGACGGCGATCATATCCAAAGTCAGCTTCCGATCCACCTGCCCCACCCCGTGCACCATACACTTCGACGCCGCCGGCGGGCGATCCTGATCGTAGAGCCAGAGGCGGGCTCGGTCCATTGCCCGGGCGGAGCCGTCGTCGCTGACGTAGTAGGTCCCTTTGGCCATGTGGCGAAGGTCGCTCCCAGCAGCGGCGAGGATCGTTTCGAGTTGTTCGAAGACATCGAGCGCTTGCTCCTGATCGGGGCTCGCTTTGCGTGAAAAAAGTCCTCCGACGTAAATCTGCCGGGGGGTGTGGACCAGGGCCGCGCGGCTGAAGACTTGCAGCAAGGGGGCTTCGGGCGGGTTGTAGTACTCGACACTGGGGGCCGACGGGTCGGCCTGTAGCTGGACGATCATTTCAATCTCCACCGGGGGGGGAGCAAGCCACTCGACGAACACGACGGGGGGTGTCATCTGACCGGGGAAATACTCCTTCAGCTTCGCGCGCACCTCGTCCGCCGACGAGGCGGGGCGGAGGAAGACCTTGAGTTGGACGACCTGTTCGGGCGAAAGCTTTAACTCCTCGAGCATTCGCCACAACTGGGTCATCGAGGCGTCGACGGCGGAGGTGGTGAGCCCCCCCTCGGCTGGCACGCCGGAGAGATAGGCGACGCCCCCCGGCGGGAGCACCGCCACGTCGGCATTGCCGTGATCGCCATACAGACCTTCACTCCGTTGCAGCAAGACCTCTTCGCCAGCCTCGTTGGCGACGGCGACAGCATCGACGGCCACTAGCGCGTCGCGGTGCGGAAGGGGCGTGAGCACCGCCATGAGCGCTGGACGCACGGACGCATCGAGTCGTTTACTTAGAGCTTCACGGACATTGTCGACCGTCGAGGGTTCAAGTGCGTAGACGTTGAGGCGGACAAGTCCGTCGAGCCCTGATCCAGAGGATTCGAGTACGACTTCGAGAATATCGAGAACTTGTTCGATCTGCTTGTCGACCGATTCCTTGCCGACTAGTTTCCCTTCGGCGTCGAGGGGAAGCAGTTGCCGCGTGTGGGCGAGCGCGTGCCCCTCGACGACCACGGCCCGGGATGTTCCGGTGGGAGCATCAAGGGGGATGTATTCGATCGAAGGCGTTCCTGTCTCCTGGCCTTGAGCCGTCGAGGGGAACGCCATGCACCAGGCGCAGATCGCCAGACAGCCGACTAGCGATATGGCAATACGAGATCGGCGCGTCATGACTAATCTTCTATCGGGTATAGCACTTCAGCCATCTGAAGTTGGCCGAAGTGTAAAAGAAACACGGAAAAAACACGGAGACACGGAGACACGGAGATGTTATTGGCAGGGCGGCGCGAGCCTTGAAGTTGAGTTATTTCAATACCCAAGGGAAGGGGTACGATTCGATTCAAACCCCGCTCATTGGCCTCCGTGTCTCTGTTCCTCTGTGTTGAAATCCTTGCGCCTCGCAGTAGTAGCACTGGCATAGGGTTGTGCGGAAATGACATCCGTGACGGGTCTATTCGGCTTCATTTGGCTGAAGTGTTGCAATTGTACACTACACCTGCTCCGGCAGTTCGTAACCCTTACGCCGGGGGATATCGAGGTAGCCGTTGGCCTCGTCGTCGCCGGGGAAGACCTCTTGCTCCGGGTCCCAGCGGAGCGACCTGCCGGTCCAGCGAGCGATGTTCCCGAGATGGCACAATGTGGCCACCCGGTGCCCGCTCTCGATAGTCATAATAGGGTCCTTGCGCGACCTTACGCAATCGTAGAAGTTTTGCATGTGGCTATCGCTCTCGGTGAGCCGGATGGCGCCTGGTGGCAGCGGGTCACGGTCGAGCCCCTTCGGGTTGCACTCGTAGCTGCCGCGGATGATGGTGATTTCCCCCTTATCACCAATGAAGGTCGCCCCACCTCCAACCCGCGGGTTGAGCGAACTGAGGGTGAGCACGACGCCGTTTTTGTACCGGTAGTTGATGACGGGTCGACTGCTAATGGCGTCCCCCCGGTCGCGCTTGCCGGGGAGGTCCTGGACGAACGTCTCCATTTTCTCGGCAGGCTCGAGCCAGATTTCGACGGGGCCGGTGCCGTCCATCCCGAGGGCCCACTGGACCATACTGAGCCCATGGCACCCCCAGTTCAAGAGTTCGCCACCGGAATAGGGCCGGAACGACATCCAACCCGGGCCGACTGCCGTTTGCTCCGCCGGCTCCGGCGGAAAGATGGGGTCGGGCTCGTAGGGGACGCGCGATACGTAGAGATTCACATTGTAGGGGACGACCTCGTTGGGGCCACACCAGCGGTCCCAGTCGAGCGACTCGGGGATCGGCTGCGCCGGAAAGTTGCTCTCGAAGGGACTCGGGTAGTTGTAGGCGATCACCCGCTCGATCTTGCCGATCCGGCCGTTGAGGATCAATTCGGCCGCCTTGCGCGCCCTGGCGTTCGATCGCTGCTGCTCCCCTGTCTGGAAGACGACATTGTATTTCCGCACCGCCTCGACCATCTTCTGCCCCTCCCGGATCGTGTGCGAGAGGGGCTGCTCGCCGTAGATGTCCTTGCCCGCCTGAGCGGCATGGATGCAAGGGAGGTAGTGCCAATGCTCGGGGGTCGCGTACACGACGACGTCGACATCCTTGTTGTCGAGCAGCCGGCGGTAATCATCGAAGAAGTCACACTTGTGATGGGCCCCCCAAGCGCTAGCGCGTCGCAAGTTGAGGTCGGCGACCGCGACGATGCGAGCTTCGGGGGGTGGTGTCCCCTGCCCTCCCACGCCGGTCGCGAGTTGGCTGTTGCGGCGGCCGCAACCGATGATGCCGACGCCGATTTCGTCGTTGGGACTGACGCGCCGGGCCTCCGGGGCCTGCGCCGCCATGGCCGACTCTTCGAGCCACGCAGGGAGAGTTGCCCCTGCGACCGTGAGCGCGGCGGCCCGACTCAGCATCTCACGCCGCGATATCTGTTTGGCCATCGATTCTCCCATTTGTGTGCCGTCAACTCTTTTGGGCCAGCGCGGCGCTGTGGTCGTGAATCCGCTTGACGGCCGCGATGATGTCGTCGATGTCTTGCTCCTCGGCCAACAACAGTCGCTGCGACAGGGTCACCGTTTGCTCGCAGACCTGCTTGTTCCCTCGGAGTTCATCCCAACTGGCGCGGTAGGCCTGGAGTCGCTCGGCGGGGAAGAGACGCTGGAAACCTCGCGACGTGATCGCCTGATCGAGCAGGCCATCGTAGTATTGCTCCGTGTAGCCGCCGCCGCAGGGGACTCCCTCTCGGTTGAGTGCCCGTTGGAAGTCAAGACGCCCCAGACCGTGGAACTCTTCAGGGTTGTACCGGAAAGGGTAGAGATGCCACACCGCCCGGCTGTTCTCCGGGAGACGCGCCGGCTCGATGCCTGGAATCTCTTTTAAACCGGCCGTCAGTCGGTCGGCGTTCTGGCGCCGCCGCTCGGTGTCCGTCACCAGCCGGTCGAGCTGCTCGAGCAGCATCATCCCCTGGTAGTGGGTCAAGCGGTAATTGAGACCACGGCTGAAGTTGCCCTGCCCCGCGAAGGTTCCGAACGCTCGGCCGCAGTCGTGGTACGACCGGGCACGATCCAAGAATTCCTGGCTGAGGCCGCTGATGGCGCCACCCTCGCCCGAGGGAATATGCTTCGAGTTCTGGAAACTGAAACAACCCAAGTCGCCGAGCGTGCCGCACCTCTGCCCCTTGTACTCCGCCAGCCATGCCTGACACGCGTCCTCGACGACGGCCAGATTGTGCTTCTTGGCGATCGCATTGATCGGGTCCATGTCGCACGGCATGCCGTAGATATGCACCGGCAGAATCGCCCGGGTCCGCTCGGTGATGCGGCTTGCGATCGACGCAGGGTCCATCGTCAAGGTCGCCGGGTCGGTGTCGGCGAACACGGGGAGCGCCTTGTGGGCGAGCACCGCGTTGTACGTGGCGATGAAGGTGTAGGGGGAGACGATCACTTCGTCACCGGCGTCGACTCCCACGGCGCTCAGGGCTGTCAGCAGCGCCGTCGTCCCGCTCGACGTGGCGACACAATCGGTCGCGCCAAGGAGACCCGCGTAGGCCTTCTCGAAGTCCCCCACGGGCCCCGAACGATCCCCGCCGCCGGTCGACCACCGTCCGCTACGCAGCACCTCAACGATTTTCGGTTCCCATGCCTGGTCCCACTGCGGCCATTCGGGCCACCTCCCCTGATGAACCGGTGTCCCTCCCAGCATGGCCGGCTGGTCAGGCCCGGCGGCGAAGACCATGGGACTCACACCGGCCCCCAACCAGGCCATCGCCGCGGCGCCGGTCGCCGCCGCACGAACAAACTCACGCCGTGGCAAGCCCGCTTTGCTGGATTCAGACATCGGCTTTGGTTCTCCCGTAGGCCGCGAAGGGAATCGCACCGCGTCGGTGGTGTGTCGCCCACGATTATAGTGGGGGGCGAGCGGGCCGGGTGGATGTTTTGCGCATTTTTTTCTTCACGCGCAGTAGGAGAAGGTGAGCAAACGGGGACTGGCTACTTTTGGGGCCAGTGATTCGGCGGTTCGAATAAACGCCGCTCCCCAAAAGTTGCCTGTCCCCGTTTGCGGACTATGCGAATAATCGCACGACGACGATGGGACACGGATTTTCACGGGTTGGAGCGGATGCTCACGGATCCGGAATGTGTTGATCTCGTGGAGAATTGGTGGGTGCGAAGAATGGGACGCGGATTGGCAGGATTTGATCGGATTGAAGAGGATCAGATGGAATGGGACCAGCGGTGGCGAAAGGATTCTCTTATTCGGGTGGAACTGTTTCACTTTCCATCGAGGGAGACCTGCAACTCAATCCCTCGTGAGGCGAGCGATGACAATAGCTGGGGACTGAATGCGAATATCGTGAGGATGTTTGCGTGGTCTTCCGGTTCGAGTGCGATATCCAACGCCATTCGAATCCGTTTTTCTTCCACAAGAGCCAAAAAGCCGTCGAAGAGCTTGAGGTTTGTCTCGAGCGACACGACTATCCCACTCGTCGCCTTCGGCGAGTGGAAGGGATACTCGGTCTGGAACTCCTCTATCAAGCTCCACACAAACTTCCGGCATGACGTCCGACGCCAGTTGCTTAAGGATTCGCAACCCGTCGTCATCTATGGGCGAAAATCGCACTACCGAGTACACTAGCCTTACCTTCTAATCTTCCAAGCCTGCGGCCCCAGACACTGAAACTTCACGGACAACTCTCTCCCGCTCCCCCTCATTTCTCAGACCCGGCCTCCTCTTGAGCAGCCACTGCTTCATCTGATCCGGTCCCCGGCTTCCGCACCAGCGTGATCAACATCGAGACGGGTGCTGGGGGGGTGAATCCATCTGATTTTACTTTGGGCGACTCAAGTTTCGTCGGGCGCACTTCGCCAGAAGCGATTGTCAATGTATTACCCTCGATGTGGTAAATACCCGGCCAACGTTCTCCCTTTTCCCATTGAGGCTCGAGATCGATCCAGGAATATGGCTTCCTTTGTTTGATGGTCGCCTTGCTCACAAAGAATTCGACTACCGGCACTTTCGAACTGCTCGGGACGCTCGGCATGACCGAAACTGGGGGTGGAAATAGGGAGTCGTCATCTTCGCTGTCCGCTTTGCCTAAGGGCTTTCGCTCAGGGGAGCCATCGCCATCTGCCGGCTCGGGCATGAACGAAGCGCCCCTTGGATAAGCCGTGACAATGACTCCATCGAGGATTGCGTATTTGAAATCTGACTTATCCTCACTCGGAATGCCATCCTGAATGACGCTGGTGACTTTCCAGATGCCGTTGAGCCTGGGGTCCCAGGTTTGGTCCGCTTGCTCGTCAGCTTGACTAGCTGGTGAGAGCGCGAGGAAGGCCATTAGCGCCGCGCACACCAGGACATAATTACTGTGGTGAAGAGTTTGCATCGATGTCTCCAAGGTCGGATCGATAGGGCGGAACGGCAGCGTCAGGCGGCGCGGAGTGTCGTTGAGACTCAATATAACATGCTAGGGGTGGCCGCCGCCACAAGACTTCACTCTTGGAGGCGTGACGAATCTGGCCAATCCGGCACACTCAGGGTGTGGCACCCCCCGGCAATCCCGCGCCGCTCGACGCCCGCCCGGGCATGCTTGCCCGGAGAGGGGCGTCAATTAGAAATTGAGCTCCCACTGGGAATAAAAGAAGTGCGCATCGTCGGTGCCGACGATTTTGCTCCCTCGCCAGAGGTTCGAGTAACCGAGCAGGAGATTCGAGCGGGGGTCGAACTGGTACTTTGCGGTCAGATCGAGTTCGTGGCCAAAGTATTTGCTATTGGTTGTCTGGACCGACGGCGTCGCTACCGAGGGAATTATGTCCGTGGCCTCGTCGGCCCCCAAGTAATAGTACCAGCAGAGGAGCGACAGCTTCTTGTTGGGAGTCATCGTCACCAGGAAGTTGGGCGAACTGATATTCGATCGCTGGACGGCGTCGATAAAGCCGAGGTACTTGTGAGCCAGCGGGAAGAGTTGGTTGTACCGATTGAACGCGCCACTCTGGTCGTCACCCGAGGCGTAGTCGTAGTAAAACCAGACTGTCGGCTTCCAGTTCATGTCGAGCGTGCGACCGAGCCCACAGGTGGCCATGGCGGCGCGATGGTCGAGGCCGAGACCGCTCTGTCTTCCCGTCTGCAGCGCCCCCTCGAAGTCGTACAACCAGGAACCCTGGCCGCCGTAAACACGGCTGCCGAAGGTGTGGACGGAAAAGTCGGCTGTCCCGGCGGTGACTAGAGTGGGCGCTGCCGCGTACGGCGACTGGTTGTCGTAGCCAAGATAGAACAAGTCGAGAGTTGGCCCGGAGTCGCTCGCACGCGTGGCGTAGACACCGTAGAAGGATTGATCGTAGTCGGCCTGGTCGAAGTCGTCCGCCGTGACGGGGACAAAGTTGGTGTAGAAACCGTCGATGTTCCAGTCGTCTTCCTTGACCATCACCTTCACCCCCTCGAACGTCCGGCGCGTATTGGCCCAGTCGAGGGGGGAGATGTGCCGCTCGCCGCTATACAGCAACTCTTGCCGTCCGACCCGTACAGCGACCGAATCGGTGAGGCGGATATCGGCGAACAAGTTCAAGAAGTCGGCGGAATTGCGGTCGATCGGGCGCGGCTCGTACAGGTCGTTCGCCAAGGCGTCCGCCGTGATCCCCTCGGCGTAGACGCGGAGCGATTCGTTGGCTTGCCAATTCGTATAGAGCCGCAGCCGAGTGAGGAGAAAATCGTTCTCCGTGTCGTTGAACCCCGACACCCCCGGCTGCCGCCCCATACCCGATTCGTGGTGGTAGCGCAATCGCAACTGCCCGCCGACATCCACGGTCCCCCAGTACCCGCACGGGTCGACCGGCATCAGCTTGAGGCAGTCCCCCAGGCAGCAGCCGTCGTAGGCTGGGTCGTTCAAGTAGCTGAAGTCGTTCGCATAGAAGACCCCTTTGTGGCTGGTGGCGCACGGGTCGGGCTTCGCGGCCGCCTTGCATTTGGCACAGCCGCAAGGGCCCTGGTTTGCACTCGATTCGCAACGGCACGCGCACGGCGCAATATCGCCGTCGTAAACCATAGTCCCTTCATCAAATGTTGGATCGACTGAAGCCTCTTCGAATAGTTCCACAGGCCGATCAAGCGTCGTAGGGTCTTGCCCAAACACCTGGCTGCTAAGACCAACCACCACGATGGCGGTGAGCGTAATGGAGCGAGAATGGAGACGTAACACGGTGGGGCCCGCTTGAATGACGCTTGGAAACGAAGGAGCACGGCATGCCTCTACCGGTTTTTTCGGATCGTGAGGCCACCAAGAGTGGTTCCAAGCACTACAGCATGTGCCAATTGCCCATCCGTTAGAGTCGATCAGGCCCCATGTCTCCATTTCCCTGACCACATAGGCTCGTGGCCGGGGGAACGAGCCAACCCCGTACACCCTGGCACCCCCGGGCAAACCCACTGGCTGACGCCCGCACGGGCAAATGTGCCCATGCTACGAGCGGGCGTGCGACGAGAGGGCGGAGCGGCGGCTTACCTAGCTTGACCAGATTGCGTTAAACCCTTTAGAATCCTGGGTTTGAAGTTCGCGGCCCTGGTGGCGCTGCGGTCGGTGTCGGGCTCGCAAAACAAGGATTTCAGGGTGCCGGGTACATGCGTCATCGGTCTCCAATGGGGGGACGAAGCGAAGGGTAAGATCGTCGACCTGCTGACGGCCGACGCGCGCTACGTCGTCCGCTACCAGGGAGGGGCCAATGCCGGGCATACCGTCTGCGTGGGGGACGAAGTCTACAAGCTCTCGCTCCTCCCCAGCGGAGTCCTCACCCAGGGGGTGACCTGCGTCATCACCGGCGGGGTGGTGCTCAATCCGGCGAAGGTGCTCGAGGAGATCGACGAGCTGGCCGGTCGCGGGGTACCGCTCGACGGGTCGAACCTCAAGATCAGCGACCGGACCCACGTGATCCTGCCGTGGCATTTCGCCGAGGACCGGATTCTCGACACCAGCACCGGCGGCGAAAGCATCGGCACGACCCAGCGGGGGATCGGCCCCTGCTATCGCGACAAGGTCGCCCGCTCGCACGCCATCCGGATGGGGGATATGTACCGTGGCGACTTCCGCCAGCGGATCGAGCATATCACCGAGGCGAAGAACCGGGTGCTCGCCGCGATCAGCGACGAGGCGTTCGAGCCCCTCGACCCTGATGCCATTTACAACCAGTATGCTAGCTTTGCCAAACGGCTCGCGCCGTACGTCTGCGACACCACCGAGATGCTCCTCACCTCGCTCGAGCAAGGGGAGCGGGTCCTCTTCGAGGGGGCACAGGGATCGCTGCTTGATGTCGACCATGGGACCTATCCCTACGTCACCAGCAGCAACAGCTCGGGCGTGGGCATCTCAAACGGCTCGGGGGTCCCGGCCAAGTACATCAATAAAGTGCTGGGAGTGGTGAAGGCCTACAGCACGCGGGTCGGTGGCGGCCCCTTCCCCAGCGAGCTCGACGACGCGACGGGGCAGTACCTCCGCGATCGGGGGAACGAGTATGGCACGGTGACTCGGCGGCCACGGCGGTGCGGGTGGCTCGACACGGTGGCGATTCGCTACACGGCCCGGCTCGGTGGCGTCGATGGCCTCTGCGTGATGCTGATGGACGTGCTGAGCGGGCTCGACGAGCTGCTGATCTGCACGCAGTATGAGATCGACGGCAAACGGACCACGACCTACCCCAGCCACGTCGACGACCTGCGGCGGGTCAAGCCGGTATACGAATCGGTGCCGGGCTGGCAGGAAGAGATCGACGGCATTCGCTCCTATGCGGGGCTCCCCCAGGCCGCGCGCGACTACCTCGACCGCATCGCCGAACTGGTGGGGTGCCCCGTGGAGGTCGTCTCGGTCGGTCCGAAACGCGAACAGACGATCGTCCTCAACCAGTCGCTACTCGGAGTGTAACACACCCCCTTCGCCGGTGGAGGGGAGAACTCGGTCCACGCGACGACCAATGGATTCCGATGTCAAGCGACGCCAACCTTTTCCGTGACATCCCTCCCGAGCGGCGGCCGCAGCACATCGCCATCATCATGGACGGCAACGGCCGTTGGGCGCAGCGGCAGGGGCTCGTGCGCGTCGCGGGGCACGAGCGGGGGGCGATGGTCGTCCGCGAGATGACCGAAATCTGCTCGAACCTCGGCGTCAAGCAGCTCACGCTCTACTGCCTGTCGAGCGAAAACTGGAAGCGCCCCGCCGACGAGATCGCCTTCCTGATGTACCTGCTGCAACAATATATCATTGGCGAACGCGACTCGATCATGCGGAACAACCTCCGCTTGCGGATGCTCGGCCGCCGCGAGGCGATTCCCGCGCATGTCCTCCAGGACCTCGATCACACGGTCGAACTTGCCCGCGACAACACGGGGATGTGGCTCAACCTGGCGATCAACTACGGCGGTCGGGGCGAAATCGTCGACGCCCTGCGGCACATCGCCCACAAGGTTCAGCAGGGGGAACTCGACCCCGACGACATCACCGAGGAGACCGTCTCGAGCCACCTCTACACGTCGGGCCTCGCCGATCCCGACCTCTTGATCCGCACGGCGGGCGAACTGCGGGTCAGCAATTTCCTGCTGTGGCAAATCAGCTACGCCGAAATCTGGGTCACCGAGCGCTGCTGGCCCGAGTTCGAGGCCGCCACGTTGCACGAGGCCTTCGAGGCTTACGCCACCCGCGATCGCCGTTTCGGCGGACTCTCCAACATCGACCCTCTGCCCCCGATCACCGCGCCGAGTTAACCGAATCGCGCTCGCCGGACCTCAAACGCGCGATTCCAACTGGCAATTCCTTCATTCGAGTCAATCAGCCGTGCTCTCCTGGCGAATCCTACAGACCTTGATCGCACTTGCGCTACTCCTCGGCGCGGCATGGCTAGACGAGTATGCCCCACGACCCGGACTGGTCCTGCTGCCGCTCGCCCTGGTCGGGGTGGTGATGTGCGTGGGCGAATTCCTCGGCCTGTTCGCCAGCGCGGGAAGGAATGGCCTGTCGGCCTCCGCTTCGCTCCAACCAGCGCCATGGGTGGTCTTCGCCGGCACGCTACTGGTGGTGGTCGCCAGCACGGCACCGGTGACGTTCGCCTATCCCGATGGAGGTCGCCTCGGCTTCGGCGGTTGGATGAGCCTGGGGCTCGCGCTCGCGCTCCTGCTGGTGCTGTTCCGCGAGATGCGCCACTTTCCAGGAGTCGTCCGACCCGATGGGGCGATCGCCATCCGCATCGCCCGGGCAATGCTCGTCGTCACCTATCTCGGCATCGCGGTCGGCTTCCTGATCGGGCTGCGAATTCTCGAGGGCCCTCATGCGACCCACCCAGCACGCTGGGGAATGCTGGCCATGCTGACGACAGTGGCGATCGTCAAATCGAGCGACTCGGGAGCCTACTTCACCGGCCACGCCATCGGCCGCCACAAGATGACGCCGAAGCTCAGCCCTGGGAAAACCTGGGAGGGCTTCGCCGGCGGCATGGCCGGGGGCGTGTTCGCCGGGGTGCTGTTCCTCGGCCCCATCGCCCGCTGGATGGGCTGCGACACCCAAGCCGAAGGACTCGAGTGGTGGATCGGCGTCGTCCCCTTCTCCCTCCTGGTCGCCCTGGCCGGGGTCGCTGGCGACCTGGCGATCTCGCTCCTCAAACGGGACGCAGGGGTCAAGGATTCAAGCACCTGGATGCCCGGGTTCGGCGGCTTCCTCGACCTCTTGGACTCGATCCTGTTGGCGGCGCCGGTGGCCTACTTGCTGTGGGTGGCGGGGTTGGTGGGGCCGCGGGGGGGTATGTGAGACGGCGCGGTAGCAGGGCCGTCACGCGTTTTTGAAAACAATACCATTTCCCACCGCTAGGTAATCGCTGGCATAGCTGACGGAGAAGACATCATGCTTGATTTGGATCATCCCCAGAGCGCTCACAGAATTGCCGCGGCAAAGCAGATCGATCTGATTCTCGATTATGCGAAGCGCATTACGACTGATGATGGCCGCGGCCGCCAGTTCATGAACAACGTGGTGGCTCCGTGCTTTGCGGCATTGCACTGGTTGAATGAAAACCACTTCGACAACGATCCAGTCACTCGCCAACGAATTGCTGACTTGCAGTCCGCTCTTGGCGGCCTCGCAACACGCCAGGTAGCTCAATGCGATCCACCGTTTGAGCGAAAGACCTGCCCAGTCTGCCAACAAACTCTAACGAAGCCCTCCCAGTACGATCCCACTGCGTATTGCCCCGATTGCCTCGACGTGATCATGCCGGCATTGACTCTCCTAGATTCGCATGAGGGTGGATTCGGAACGGTGGCAATCTAACAAGATCAAGCCAGAGACGCAGAGCAAGAAGACGCAGAGCAAGACACTCGACCTTAAAACCGGACAAACCGAGACGATGAAAAACCCAGCCACTCAACTTCCACATCCTACCGCTCACGCCCCACCGGTCAACAAAAACATGCTTTCCACCGCGACGAAGACCGCTCCCTCCGTCAAGAATTAGCGTCGTGGGGGGTGCTAACCAACTTTCCCTGCAAGTACGCCCGAAATGGCCAATCGCGTCCGCGCTGCGGACGATTTGGAAAATCGTCCCACACTCAGCACTCTCTTTCGTGCTTTCGTGATCCTGAACTAGTCACGCTACCTTCACCACCCCATCTTTCTATCAAATCGACACCTACCAGATAGCATTGTCCTCCGACCAACCCCTCCCTTGGCCTTGCGTTCCAAGGAAGGAGGGGGGCAAGTTCGACGCTTGGTGGGTTGATCGTCGGAGTTCCCTTCACGTCACCTCGGCGTGAGTCGCCGTTTCAGCGAAACGATCGAGAGTCACGGCATCGAGCTTGACATTCATCATGAATGAGGAATAGGCGAGTGAAGCGGCGAGGCGACGGGTATCACGCGCCCATGGGGGAACATAGTGCGGTCGCTGTAGGAATCCTGACTGGAAATAGGGTTCCAGGGTAAGCACGTCGCTCATTGTCAATCGACCGACGAAGAGTCGCTCAATGATTTCTGGACGATTGTCGCGGATCGCGACGTTCATCATGACGTGCGCTTCCATCAGCCCTTTGAGATAGGTGCTATCCTTGGTGAAGGCGATGCTCCCGCGGACGTCGCCTCCCCTAAAGATCCGCTGAGCCGACTTGTAGGATTCGCGCTCGTCCTGGCCACCTTCGAGGAACCACTTGAAGCACTCGATAAAGTCCGCGCCATCTAAAACGTGCTTAATAGCCAGGACTCTGAGTGCCAGCCGACGCAATCGACTGATGTCGATCGCCCGTGTGGCTAGTTCGGCAAAAACGGCGAGCCCCTCCTGAGTTCGCGTGGTTCGCGGCGCCCCCAGTCCCAGGCTCTTGAGATTTGTCTGACGATTGCCGTTGATGGCCGTGGCCATGTGGACCAGGGCCTCGTGGTGGTAGAGTTGATCGAAGTCGAGCTCCGAAAAAAACGCCGTGCCACGAATTCGCAGCTTGGTGGTCCCCGCGATTGCCTTGGATGAAAGCATGTTGTCTACGACCACTTCCACTTTGTCGTCAGTGAAATACTCATCGATGGCTTGACGCAGCCGCGCGGCAAACTCGCCCGCGGGCATGTCGGGAGTCGTTGGAGCAACATAAGAGCTACGGCCGAGATGATCGGTTTTCGCAAGCAAAAATGCCGCGGCGTCGACGCCCGTAAACAATTGAGTCTTGTAGATATCGTCGGGGCGGCCGTAGAGATGGATCGAGCGCCGAGTAAACTCGGGTGTGCCAGCGGCCAAAAGCATCCGGGCCGCTGCGGCATAACTTGCCGCCGTTCGCCGCAGGAACAGCAGAATAGGATCGTCACCGCTGCAGCGCGCCGCCAATCCCTCGAGCGCGGCAATCTCGCCTTCCCAATCAGGAACACGAATCTCGACCTCTGGCAATTTCGGACACCCAGACCGCCAGTCGCTCAGAAACTTCTCCTCGACGGAATCGGGCCAGTTGAGGTGCTTGAGCACCAGGATCGGCTTCGCCACCCTAATCAACTCAGCATCCAGGTCGGGAAGACGCTGTTCGAGCAGTCCGGGCATGCGCCTAGCTTCTCCGCGAGTTGCCCGCCACGGGTAGGTCGCCCGCGAGCGAGGGGGGCTGGTTCAAATCGATAAATTCCACGACGAAGCCGGACGACGATCCAAGGGGACGACGATCCAAGGCGCTCAACACTTTGCATCCTACCGCTGCGGAACTTTTGGCGTCAATACGAAACAGTGAACGACGACCCCAGCGCGGGCATCTATGATTTTCGAAAATCGTTCTGCCCCATTTTCAGCCCCAACTTCCAACTCACGCCACTTCATCCCTCGCCGCCGGGAGCGGTTCGATCAGGATGTGCTTCTCTTCAATGGGATCGCCGACTTCGATGGCCTTGCGTCCCTTGAATGCACCCGGTTGGCAGTGGAATTTTTGCTGGCCCTGGATGGAGAGGGTGAGGGGCGAGGCGACGTCCTTTTCCGTCGCCACGATGTCCCCCACGCGGACAGAGTTCAGAGCCACTCAAGATCGATTTCGACAACCAAAGTCTGGGGGCGCAAAAGTCAAAAGCGAAACGTTTTTTACCCATGGCCGCGCGAATATCCCCTGATTCACAGCGTGAGCGATCATCGAGTCGTCGAAAAAAGAGCCGACTTTTTCGACGAAAATCGTGTTTTTCGAAAAAAAGAAAAAGTCCCGCCCCCTG
>CAZYQQ010000095.1:0-20779 GCA_964650265.1 uncultured Planctomycetaceae bacterium | reverse complement strand
CCTCACGACGGAGACCGTCGTGCTACGATGGGTTTCCCAAATCGGCAAATCGCATGCTCGCCCGGGGGACAAGCCAGATCGTTAAAGGCCAACTTGCCTTCCCTGTCTTAGGTTCGTCTAATGACAGATAGGCGGAAAGATGTAGCCTGAACGTCCTTGAAATGAGCCGCGATATGCCCGACTCCTGGCTGGCCCTTCCCACGTTCGACGAGCCGTTGTGGCTGTTGTTGCTCGTCCCGCTGTTGGCGGCCGTTGTCTGGTTGGGCCGGCATTCGCTGGCAGGGCTGAGCCGCCTGAGGGCATGGGGACTGATGGCTCTGAGGATGCTTGTCGTCGTCGCCCTCGTACTGGCCCTGGCGGGCATCAACCTCAACCGCCGCGGCACGAGCGTCTCGGTCACCTACCTGCTCGACCAGTCGGATAGCATTCCCGCCGAACACCGCGCCGAAATGCTCGAATTCGTCAGAGCGAATGTCGAACGTCACCGGCAGGCCGACGAGAACGACCGGGTGGCGGTGGTCGCCTTCGGTCGCGAGGCGTCGGTCGAGCAGCCGGCGCTCGACTATACTCCCGAACTCCGCGGGCTTGAAACCGTGGTCGATGGCACGGCCACCAACCTGGCCGCCGCCATGCAGGTCGCCTCGTCGATTCTGCCGGCTGGCGGGGCGCGGCGGCTGGTGGTCGTCACCGATGGCAACGAGAACATTGGCCGCGCCCTCGAACAAGCCGGGGCCCTCGCCGAGCGCGGCACCAGCATCGACGTCATCCCGGTGCCGATCGACACGTCGAGCGACGTCGCCGTCGACAATGTCGCCGCCCCAGCCGCCGTTACACGCGACCAGCCCTACGAAGTCCGGGTCGCCATGTCGAATCGTGGCAAGTCGCCACGTCCCGTCGCTGGCAAGCTGCGCGTCACCCGGCGCACTGGCGGGCGCGAGGAGACGCTCGTCGAGCAGTCGATTACCATCCCGCCAGGGAAGTCGATCTACAGCTTTCGCGACACCTCGGCCGCATCGGACTTTTACGTTTACGAGGCGAGATTTTTTCCCGGCGAAGGAGAGAGCGACCGTCATGGACGGAATAACGTCGCCTCTGGCTATGTCGACGTCCGGGGCCGGGGCCGTGTGCTCCTGATCGAAGATGTCCAACACCCGGGAGAGTTCGACCCACTCGTCGAGCGCTTGCGCGAGCGGGGACTCGAAATCGACGTCCAGCAAACCACGCGGACATTCTCGACTCTGGCCGAATTGCAGCGCTACGACGTCCTGGTCCTCGCCAACGTTCCCTACACCACCGACGACGCGGCCGCGGGCTACACGACCTTTTCCGAGAGCCAGCTCTCGATGCTCGTACGCAACACACAAGAGATGGGAGCGGGGCTGGTTGTGCTCGGGGGAGACCGCAGCTTCGGCGCGGGGGGATGGGAAGGGACCGAACTCGAAAAGGCGTTGCCAGTCGAAATGCGGATCAAGAACGCCAAGGTCGTCCCGACCGGGGCGCTGGCGATTGTGCTCGACAAATCGGGCTCGATGGAAGGACAGAAAATCAGACTTGGCGTCGCGGCAGCCAAAGGGGCCATCAGCAAACTCGGACCCCGCGACATGATTACCGTCGTGGCCTTCGATAGCGCACCTTACGAAGTCGTCCCCCTGACAATGGTTGGCACGGGCAAGAACGCGATCGCACGCGTTGGCCGAATCGGCGCTGGTGGGGGGACCGATCTCTACCCCGGTATGGAGAAGGCCTACGCTTCGCTGAAGCGCGCCAACGCGTCGGTCAAGCACATGATCGTCCTTACCGACGGTCAAACGCCCCCCAATCAATTTGCCAATCTGGCCTCCCAAATGCGATCCGAGAGCATCACGGTCAGCGCCATCGCCGTGGGGCCCGACGCCGATCGGCAACTGCTCTCGCAAATCGCCTCGCGTGGCGGGGGCAAGTTCTATGCGGTCACCAATCCTGCCGCCGTTCCCCGCATTTTCATGCACGAGGTCCGGCAAGTGGCGATGCCGGTCGTTCGCGATCTTGAGCCTCCTCGCTCGCCGATGCTCGTCGGCGAACACGAAATACTCCGCGGGGTAGGAATGGAATTCCCGCCACTAACGGCCTATGTGCAAACGACCCTCAAGCAAAATTCTTTGGTGGAGGTGCTGCTTCAATCGCCGGTTCCACAGTACAAGGACAACGCCACCGTGCTTGCGACATGGACCTATGGACTGGGAAAGGTCACGGCCCTCACCACCGACGCAGGACACAACTGGGCCCACGACTGGCTCGGCTGGGACCAGTACGACCGCTTCTTCGAGCAGCTCGTCCGCTGGTCGATGCGTCCTTCGGGGGAGGATCAGAGGTTTGCCCTTTCGACATCGAGCGATGGGGAAACGACCCAGGTGGTGATCGACGCCATCGACGAAGAGGCGTACCTCAATGCTCTTGGAATGATGGGCCAGGTCGTCGGGCCCGACCTCCAGCCCGTCCCCATGACCATCCGCCAAACTGCTCCCGGTCGTTACGTCGGCACCTTCCCCACTCTCCAGCAGGGGACCTATTTTGTCACGGTTGCCCCTTCGGCGGGTGGGAGCGTGCTCCGCGCCGGGGTCAACATCTCGAACTCTCGCGAGTACGAGAGTACCGACGTCAACCTCCCCTTGCTCGAGTCGATTGCCGGAGTCACCCCACCCGGGGGAGTTGCAGGAGAGCTCGTTCGCGTGGAAGACTCCTCACCGTTTGCGACCGATGAAGGGCGACTGGCGGCCATGGAGCACAATCCTTATCGCCGCGACCAACCGATGCCGATCTCCTCCCGTGCGGCGTGGCCGCTGCTGATCTTCGCGGCGAGTTGCCTATTTGCAAGCGACGTCTTCCTGCGCCGGGTGCATATCGACTGGGGCTGGCTGATGACCCGCTTGACCGCATGGACGAGGCGCAAATCGACAGCGGCGGAGATGCCAACGCTCGATCGACTCAAATCGCGGAAGGAGGACCTTCGCGAGCAATTTGCCATCGCTCAGGAGCGATACACGGCGACAACCGAAGCACCCGACGGCGGCTCCCCCCTCGCCGAACTCACGCAGCCACCGACCGCCTCGCCTTCCGCGACGAAGCCCGCTACTACAAATCTCCACAAGGATTCCGAGGCCGAGGAAGGAGACTACACTTCGCGGCTTCTGGCAGCCAAGCGGCGCGCACTTCCCCCCTCCCACGACCAGCGGGAGTGATCGATTTGAGCCACCTGCAAAGAGAAGTCTCGCGCCACACGGCTGACGGAGGAACTATTTAGAATTTGGCTTGAAATAGCCTACCGCCTTGCGGCCCTGCTCCGCTAAATCCCGCTCCCATCCTTGTAAAACTCTGGATTGAACAATCGGTTGAGTTCATAGTCCTGCCGGGCACGTTCGAACGCGGCCTGATAAATGTCGGCTGCCCCGATCGGTTGACAGGGAAAGCTGTTTGTAGCCTTCGGCGTGTCACCGGGGGTCAGGGTGGTTGCCAACCGGGATGTCCGTGAAAAGTAACGGTGGAGGCGGTTTTCGAACATGGCTGCACTTGGGGGGCGTGAGCGGCGCGAAAGGTAATTATCGCGATGAACTAACTTGTCATCGAGTCGAATGCGAATCTCAAGCAAGTTTTTCTTGCTCGTCGCTTACAGGCGCCGATGTCGATGCAACTTCCGTCAACTACCGTTCTGCCGTGACCAGTATATTTTGCCAATTGGCGGGCCGCGAAACGGGACCTGTTCATCTCACTTGATCGACACTATTGACCAAATCGATCGAATCCTTACAATCGCCTGATAGCATTGCCGACCCGAGGCCCGGGAGGTCTCTATCTCAAGTTGTGCTAGCGTTGCTGGCTGGGTCGACCAGAGGCATCGCTAAGTTCGGCCACTCGCCTGGAGTGCCTGCTGGTTAAGGAGCATCATCCTGCTTCGCGGGCAAGTTGTTCCCGGGTGTGGACGAGTGAAAGGAGTCGTGTATGTCTGCTTCTGTGTTGCTGGAACGTTCCACCCCCGCCGTCGCTCCCTTCGGCCAGACTGGCGGCATCCCCGCTGGGGCCCCCGCTTCGGCGAATTGGTGCGTTTTGCCTCGCTGCGAGGTGACTTTCGAGAAGTGTACCGGCGGTTTTAAGATCTACTGCCGCTGCGACGACGAAGTCTCTTGCGGAACTCTGCAGAACTTGTGCAAGATGCTCTGCGATGGCTTGTGCAGTTGTTGCTGCACCTGCAATGGCATCCAGGTTTGCCAGTGCAATCTGACGATGGGTCTTTGCACTTGCGAGTACACCAAAGACGGCGTTTGCATTCAGTGCGTCAGTGGCGACGCGAAGTGCTGTGCCATGCTGCAAGCCTGCTGCGATTGCCTGGAGACTTGCTGCCAGTCGGGTTGCTGCTGCTACATTTCGTTCAACAACACGCCCGTCTGCTGCGGCACCTGCTAAAGCTTGCTTGCGGCAGGTTCGACCCAGCATTTTGGACAGTTGCGTCCAATCCCACTGCACAAAGGAAGTTTCCTTTGTGCAGTGGGATTTTATGTTGGTGGCATCCCGCGACAGAGCGAGCCTCCTCATGCTGGCAAGCAGACAGCAGCCGCGGGCCAACCCCGTCACCTTGCGAAATCGTTATTGTCGGACGGCTTTGGTGCCGATTTCTATCGGTTATATGGATGACGCTGGCTTACGGGACAACCTGGGGCCCCAACAATTGCTTCTGCAAGACCGGGTGGTTTCATGCGGCGTGCCGCGATCAAGGTCGGACTAATTTTCCTGCTTATTCTAGGTGGAAAGTCCGTACGCTCGCAGCAGCCAGGACCGGACTTCGGGCCGGCCGCTGAGGCCACTGCTATCAGTAACTGGGAGCTGGAAGCTGCTGCCCTCCGCAAACGCATCGAAGCACTCGAAGCGGGAGCGGAACAGCCCGGGAAGAAACCTCGTGAGGACAGCACCAGTGAAGTCGCTCCCAAGGTCGACGATGCCCACAAGAAGTGGGATGTCAAACTCGGGGGGCACATCCAGATGGATTTCATCCACTGGGCGAGAACCGACAATCCGGCAATACCCTCGCACGACTATTTCGAATTCCGTCGCTTGCGACTTCTGGCCGACGGCACTGGCTATGGCCACTACGATTTCCGGTTGCAGATCGACATCGAGCCCGAAGGGGAGGACCACATCACGAGTCCAGTTGTCGTGGTGAAGGACGCCTACTTTTCGGCGAACGAGCTGCGTGGGGCCGATCGATGGCGGATCGGCAACTTTTTCGTCCCCTTCAGTCTCGAACAGGTCACCAACGACACCAACAATCTCTTCATGGAGCGGTCGATTCCCACGCAAGGGATTTTTGCCGCTGATCGCGAAGTGGGCACCGCCCTCTATGGTGTGAACGACTGTCAGGATTTTACCTGGACGGTCGGTATCTTCATCGACTCGATCAGCGAGGCGACCAAAGAGCGAATCGACGACAATCAAGGGCATCGTCTCAGCGGTCGCCTCACGTGGCTCCCCTATTACGACGAGGCATCCAAGGGACGTTATCTTATCCATACGGGAATGGGGATTCTCCACACCGACGACCAGGACGATCTCGTGCGATTTAGCGCCCGGCCGCAGATTCACGAAGGCCCGCGACTGATTGACACCGGGAATGTCCCAGCGACCGACTACACTTCGGCCAACGTGGAGCTTGCGACCGTCAGCGGCCCGCTTTCCTTCCAGAGCGAGTTGTTCTACACCAGCGTCGACACCATCGACGCTCCCCATGCGAATCTCTATGGTGCCTACATCTACATGAGTTATTTTCTTACGGGGGAGAATCGCATCTACGAGCGGTTCGGTCAACACGGGGCGCAGTTCGCCCGCACCGTCCCTCGCCATAACTTCGAGATGTGTCAGGACTGTTCCGGCCCAGGAGCCTGGGAGTTGAAAGTCCGCTACTCGCATCTGGATTTGGGGGAACTCGACGCGGGTCAGTACAACGATCTCACCATTGGCTGCAACTGGTATTGGAGCGACCGGATTCGGATCATGTGCGACTGGATTCACCCGGTGACTAGCGGGGCCTCGACCCCCTGGGGCTCGTCGACCTCCGATCTCATCGCGACCCGATTTGATGTGAACTGGTAGAAGTGCCAGCGGGCATTACGATGTCGGAACCCGTGTGCGGTCACCATCCTGATTCCTGCGACGGCATGGGAGAGATAGCGGCCGGGAACCCGCGCGTGAGAGCCCAAAAAAGTCTTTTGGGGGACATGCTGGTCCCGAACCCCAGGATCGGTCATAGTGGTAGGCCCGTTGTCCCCCCTCTCTCCCGCCGCCACGCATGCTCCGTCCCAGCATCCATCGAGCCACCGCCGCGGTACTCACCCTCCTCTACCTGATGGTGGGTTTGACCGGCGAATCGGCCCATTACGGGCTCGAGCGACTCTCGGCAGCATCGACAAGCGACGAGGAAGCCGCCGAGCATGGGCATTCCCATGGCTACTACCATTGCCATGGCCCCGACTACCACTGGCACTACCACTCGCATCGCAGTGATGAGCCGCCGGCGGCTGAATCTGAGCGAGTCCGAGACAAGCCGGCCGGTATCAATCGCGTGTCGGGGACCATTTCCGTACGTGCGGAGCACCATTCGCACGCTTGTCCGTTATTGTCGATGGTCTCGGCGCTCAAGCTGGGGTTTGCACCATCCCTTGCACCCATGCCGTGGGACCGACCCTGCCAGACGCTTCGGCCTACTTCTGTTGAAAGACATATTGCGTGGGTGGCTCATTGGCACCTGGCGCGCGGCCCTCCTCTCTACTGCTGCGTAGCATAGTCGTCGAAAACGGTGGGTGCCAAGTCGCAACCTTGCGCTCGCCGTGTCTCTTCGTTCGCCGTCGATAGAAAGATCGCACGTAGGAATGCCCCGTCGCGCCATGACCTTGATTGAGGTGTTGGTGGTGCTGGCCATCCTGGCCATGCTCATCGCACTGCTGTTGCCTGCCGTTCAAGCGGCCCGCGGGGCCGCCAGGCGATCGCAGTGTGCGAACAGTATGCGGCAACTGGGACTCGCGATCCATCAATACGCCGGAACCCACAAAGGGCGTTTTCCGCTGATGGCCTATCACAACACGGTCGAATCGCTCCTTACCGAAGAAGAGAAATCGTGGATTGTGGGCCTGGCTCCTTATTTGGAGAACGTCGACGACATCCGGCTTTGCCCCGACGATCGTGAGCGGATCGAAGGGCTTCACGCCACTGCGACAAGCTACGCGATGAACGGGTATCTCCGCGAAAAGGAGCATGTCGACACTTCCGCACTTCCTCCGCCCCTTGCCGCCGCCGTGCGCGCAAGAAACGAGGGCCTGGTGCCGAAACTGTACGACCTTACGGAAACACACGCCACTCTGGTGATGTTCGAAGGGGTGGCGGCTCGACTGGGGGTGCATCACGATCATGTCCACAGCTACTTGTGGTTTAGCGAAGAGAACGTCCGTAACGATCTGGTCGCGGACGCGGTGCGGAGCGAGGTCTCGATCGACCGGCATACGGGCGGCGTGGCCAACTACCTCTACGCCGACGGGCACGTCTCCGCCATTTCCTCCGAGCAAATTATCGAGTGGTGCAGGCAAGGTCACAATTTCGCCGTGCCCCCAGGGCAATAGCATGAGTACACACATTTTTAACACAGGAATATCAACGATGAGATCCGACAATCCCGCTTTGCCGACATTGTTTCTCTTGACCGCCATTCTGATGACTCCGCAAGTCGTCTGGGGGCATGGCGGAGGAGGGGATATTGCCCTCTTCTCGACCAACGGGCAGGCCGACGTCGGCTTCGCTATTCTCGATGACGACGACGAAGAGCAGCTAGTTTTCAATCCGCATGAAAGCGTGTTCCTGTCGGTGCTGTTGCCGCAGGCCCCCAATCCGCTTGTCCCGTGGAGTTTTGGTTCACCCGAGCCTGGATTCGATGCGAATGAAGGAGCCCTCCCCGCGAGTGCGGAAATCACCATTAACATAGTGGAGCTGTTGTACTGGGATGGCACGGGGCCCGTCGCCTTCGCTCCCGCGACTGGGCTCAACGGAGGTGTCGCCCCTCAACCCATGCAATCATTTCCCAGTGGAGGATTCCACTCGCATCCGCTCTTTGGCGTCGCGGATCCCGGTGGGACTCCAGCCAATGGTGTTTATGTCGGCAAGCTCACGGTGAGTGTCGCGGGGCTTACCGATTCGGATCCGTACTATATGGTGTCGCTCATTGCCGATGCGGTGACCTCCATCGCCGATGACAATGAGAGAATCGAGGCAGCCGAGGCGATTGGCGAGCTGGTGCGCAACTACGCTGCCGATCCGTTGGGCAGCGCGCTCCCCATTTACGATGGAGTGGACTACACCTACTACGCCAACGCGGTCGCCCATGTGCGAAACATTGCCGCCGTACCCGAGCCGGCCTCGCTCGCCTTGCTGGGGGGCATCGTCACGGCCGCCGTAGTCGTTCGGCGACGGCGTGACTAGTCATCCCTCAACTTTGTGTTTTCCCATCCCTGGAGCGGGATCATTTCGCTTCAGGGATGGGCATTCCGCACCAGGAGCAGACTCCATGCACGGTTTTCGCGCACTCGTGATGTTGTTCGTCTTGACGATGGCTTGGGTGTCGGCCCCGCCCGTCGGTGCCCATAAGGGGGGTATTATCGTCCAGGCGCACAATGGCCGGTTGGTGACCGGTTTCGATGACGAATCTAGCGGCGTTCAAACAATTGGAGACCGTGCCTTTTCGCTGCTGTTCCCCTCATCGCTGGCCAACGACGTGCCGTCGTTCTTGTCATTTCGTACGGCACCTGCTGGCAGCGAACCGCTACCGGCGGGGACGGAGCTTTTCTGGGACTTCCTGCCCATGCATATCGGCGGGGTCACGTCGAATCTGATGTACTGGGATGCCAGCGGCACCACTCCCGACGATGTCGCGTTCGGTGCCCCATCGCAGAGCGACATTTCGTTTCAATTGTGGACACAAGGCTTCACCGACAAAGCCGAAGTCACCGCGACGGAGTCCATGGTCGCCGGCAAGAAGCTGGGAACGATTACAGGTGATAACCTTGCCTTGCATGCCCACCGCTGGTTCTTCGTGGAATCGGCCAGCTCAGTACACGAGGGAATCTATCTGATCGCGATGCAATTACGGGCGGCGGGATACTCGGCAAGCGAACCATTCTATGTCGTGTCGGCCACTAGCGGCGTGTTGGCCAATCTCCTCGACGATCTAGCCTTGCCGTGGGTCGAATCGCGGATCGATTCCTTGATTCTCGCAGGGGACTTCAACTTCGACGGCGTGGTCGATGCACAAGACTATTCCGTATGGCAAAGCCAATATGGATCGTCGGGGCCCTTTCCACTTACCAATGGTTACGCCGATGGCAATCGGGACGGCGTGGTGGATGCCGCCGACTACATTCTCTGGCGCAACCACATGGAATCTCCCAGAGGACTGCTCGGAACCATGGGTAGCATTGCGACCCCAGGAGGTTCCGTGCCCGAGCCGAAAGGATATCTGCTGGTTGGTGTTGCGACGATTGGGGCGCTGCTGTCGACTCGTCGAGGGGCGGCCGTCAGGCGTATTTTTCCCGCAGTCGATGCGCCGCGGCGACTTCATTCTTGAGCTTGGTGTAAACTTCATCACCACTCACGACGGCGGCCGAACCAGGGGCAAAGCCGCAATCCGGGTTGAGGGTGATGCGGTGCGGGTCGAGATACTTGATGGCTGTCTCCACCCGGCTGACGATCGTATCGGCCGAGTCGATCTCGCCTGGCTGACAACTGATGCAGCCCAGGCCGATTTCGAAGTCTTCGCGAAGTGTCTTGAATACCTCCATGTCCCCCGCCTCGGGATGAGTGAACTCCATCGTCAGGTGGTGGACCTTGAGCCTGTTAAGCTGCGAGAGAATGGCCTCGTAGCCACCCCGATGTTGCAGTTCACCCCGACCGCGCGCCCCAGCGCGACGACAAAGGTGAACGGCCAAACGAATGTCGTCGAAACCCTCGACCACCTGGTTGATCATATCGACGGCAAAGTCGGCGGCACGGTCGGGATCGTCGTACTTCGCACGCACATCGGGGTCGACGAACAGGCAGAGGTGGGGGTCGTCGATCTGCACGACCGAAACTCCTTGCTCGCGCAAGATTTCCACCTCGCGGCGGAGAATCGGGACGCAGTCGCGGACAAAGTCGTCCCGATTGGGATACGCCTTGCTCGAAAGCCCCGCGTCCCACATCCGCTCACCCAGCAGGGCTGGGGCGGGCAAAGTCGCCTTGATCTGGCGGTTCGTGATCTGCTTGAGGATTTCTACCTCACGGGCAATGAACCCGGGATGCTTCGGCGCGAGTTTGTCGACCACGATGGTCCAGGGGCGGCCGTCGGCCGGGTTGCGGCTCAGTTCGAACCCATGGGCCAACTCGGCAATCACGCCAATGTAGCTCTTCCGCCACCATTCGCCGTCGGTCACCACATCGAGGCCGGCCATCTCCTGCATGGCGACCACCGAGTGGATCGCCAGCCGCATCAGGCGATCGTACTCTTCGTCGGAACCGCTAAAGTCGTCACTCACCAGATCCTTCACATAGTCGGGGCGCGGCATCGAACCGACCACCGACGTGGGGAAGAGGAGCTTGGAACTGGCCATGGATTTCTCTCCTTAGGTACGGCTGGCGGCCGATTCGGCGGCCCAATGGCGGCGTGCGTAGTCGAAGTCTTGTTGGGTATCGACTTCGATGTAGCCACCGGGGGAGTCGACATGGGCAAAATCCTCACCTGCCTCGATCATCTTCTGAAAGAGTTGAATGAGGTAGGCCTTTTGGAAAGTGCGACCATCACTGAACTCCCCAGCGCTATGCTGCTGGCGATTGAGGTGGAAGTGCTCGCGGAGCCGGGCGGCACCGGCGGCAGAGAATCGTGCGACCCCAGTGAACTCCCCGTGGGCCTCCCGCTCTTCGATGCCACGATGGACGCGAGTCACCAGACCGTTTTCCACCGTCACCTTCTCGGCGTCGTCGGGAGGATGATCGGTGCGGTCGGCATAGCGCCGGAGCCACTCGGTGTCGACCGACAGTGACATGTCGTGATCGCTTTCGACCAGTCCGGCGATCACGGAGGGTCGAAAGAGACAGTCGGAATAGGTTGAGATGAACGGCTGGTCCATCAGATCTTCGGCAAAGAACAGAGAGGCGAGAATGTTGTTCGACTCCCACTCGTGGTTGTGGCGAAAGGTGAATTCCGGGTAGTCTGCCCGCACCTTGTCGATCTGGTAGCCACCAATAAAGGCGATGTCGTCGATGCCATTCTCGCGAAAGGCGGCGACGGCCCAGTCGAGCAGCCGGCGTCCACCGACTTCGGCAAAACACTTGGGAGAGTCGGCCGTAGTCGGCATCAACCGACTCCCCCGCCCTGCCCCGATGATGATAGCTCTCACGATGGTTGGTTCCTGCTAGTCGTCGTCGCGCCGGGCCGCGACATTCCACAAAACACCGGAGGCAATGGCGGCGCCGAACGCCCAACCGGCCCAAACGTATATTACTGTTTGCCAATCGTCCGGCGAGCGGTCCCTCAACCAGCCGGTCACGATATCCCCCACCGCCGCACCCAGGTAGCCCAAGGCGTTGACAAACCCGACAGCGGCCGCGGAAGTCCCCTTGCGGGCCAAGTCACTCGGCGCCGTTCCCACCAGTAGCACTTGGGGGCCGAACAAGCAAAATCCAATAAACCCCAGCAAAACGACTGTCGCAGGAACACTCACTTCCGCCACTCTATGGTACACCAGTGTCATGACCCCCAAAAGAGTGAGCAAGAAGAAAGCCACGGGCGCCCGCCGGCTGCCGAAAAAGCGGTCGGTGGCCCAGCCCGCCATATAGGAACCGAGGATGCCTCCTGCCGGAAGAACAGCGTATTTGAGCGCGTTGGCTCCGAGGCCTACATCGGCATGTATTTCGGACAAGTGCTTGATTCCCCAGTCGATGTAGCCGTAGCGATTGGCGTTGAGCATTCCCAGCGCGATCCCCAACAGCCATAACGCGGGGTTGGCAAAAGTGATCGCCAGGTTTCTGCCGAGCGAGGCCGATCGACCAGCCGTACCGCTCTGCTGGCGAGACTTTCGTGCCTCGGCACTGGAGGGGTGCTCCTCGAGGAGCAGCAGCATGGCCACCCCGGCCAGAGCCAGGATGCCGGCCGGCACCCACAGCGCTCCCTGCCAGCCGAAGTGCTCGGCGGCGAAGCCCGCCACGATAAAGGTCAAGACACCGGTAATTTGATAGCCGGTGCCGATCAGGCCAACCACTCTGCCGCGATGGATAGGGGAGACCCAGTTGGCGACGATGCGCATGCAGGGGGTCCATCCAAGCGATTGGGCATAGCCGTTCATCGCCCAGATGAAGAGCAGAAAATAGAATGCCGTGCCGAACCCGAAAGCGATATTAAGCAGGGCGGAACCGAAAATGCCAATCGCCAGCAACCGTTTGGGAGAGATGAACTCTGCGAGCTGGCCATTGAGGAGCTGTCCGGCGGCGTAGGTCAGCTTGAAAGCCCCCAGGATTTGCCCCACTTCGCCATCGGTAAGCCCTAGGCCCCCGTTGGACAGGGTGTCGGTCATTCCCGGGTTGGCCGCCGAGAGATTGGTGCGGCAGAAATAGAACGCCCCGTACGCCATCCAGATGGACCAGGCCATCTGGTTCTCGCCCGGCCAGCGGTGGTCGGCGGGGTAATAGGGGGCCTTGTCCGCCGGCTGTGGGGGCGCGAAGGAATTCTTGTCAGCTCCCTCGGCCATCAACTTTTCCCCGCGCCCGCAGTGCAGAATTGGTTACCAGATAAGCACAAGAGTGTACCCGCGAGGATGGGAAGCCGCCAGCCGTGATGATAGCACAGCCGAAACTGCCTAGGGTGAAGCCCCGGATCAGAGGCAAGGCACACATCTAGCCCAGGCTGAGAATGGGACGATTGGCAAAGACGTCTGTCAAGTTGGAAAATAGGACGACTGGATAAACAGCAGTGACGTGGGCTGCGGGCAGAAATTCTCGCGCCGAAGTAGGCAAAAGTTCATAAGTCGATAATTGGTTGATACTTAGGTCGTTTTCGCCGATATTGACGTACCTGCCCAGCAAGCTATAATCCCCTCACATCTGGCAAATGAGGCAACATCGGAAGCTCTGGCGGACGCTGTTGATTACATAGGCCCGTACAACTGTGCAAACGGAGTCCTTTTTGCACTTTGCGGCAGCCGGGAGCTACAGGGGTTTTCCGTAGCGTAATGAAACTGGCTGAGCAACGCTCGAGGACCGCCGCTGAGTCGGCATACTTCGTCCACGCAACTAAGGAGAGAGGTGGTAGAGCGTATGAAAACCGTCTTTACGACCGGCGAGGCCGCCAAAATCTGTAAAGTTAGCCAGCAGACGATTATCCGTTGCTTCGACTCTGGACAACTTAAGGGTTTTCGCGTTCCCGGTAGCCGTTTCCGACGTATTCCCCGCGATCAACTCTATGCGTTCATGCGCGACAACGGCATCCCGACCGATGCTCTTGATAGCGGAAAACGCAAAATCCTGATCGTCGACGACGACCAGGACCTCGTCGACCTGATGGTCGACCATTTCGAGCGCGACGGTCGATTTGATGTCCGAAGTGTCAACAATGGTTTCGGCGCCGGGATGCTGATCCGGGAGTTTCAGCCCGATTTGATCATCCTCGACGTGATGCTTCCCGACATCAATGGCCTCGAAGTCTGCCAGCGGGTGCGGACCGACAAGTCGACCGACGAGGTCCGCATCATCTGTATTTCGGGGATGGTGGAATCGGACAAGATTCAGCAGCTTCGTGACGCCGGGGCGAACGACTTTATGAAGAAGCCGTTCGATATCGACGCCCTAGCAGCACGGGCTTGCCAGTTGCTGGAGATGGAGCCCGCCACGTCGACTTAGACATGCCGTACTCCCTAGTGGTCGGGATCGTCGTCTGGCTTCACCCTTTGCTGTCGAGTAGGTGCCATGCTGTGGCTGCCGACCCCAGTGGCACACCCATCGCGCGTGGCGGTCTCCGATCACTCGGCGATGGTGCTCGAGCGGGTGCTGCTATCCGAATCGCCCGAGCCTGTGGCCGGAGAGCTCGCCGAGCGGATGCTGGCGGATGGCTGGCTGGTGACGTGGGTGCGGCAGCTTCACGGAGGCCCCGCGAGGTCGATCCTCGAACTGGCTGAGTGGTTGGCTGCGAATATCTTCCGCGTCGTCGCGCAGTTGCCAGAGAAGGGAAATGGCCACTGGCAGCACTTGTCCGATTGGGATGGGCGGGGACTCGCCGCCGGCGCGATGGCCGCTCCGCGCCGGATCGATCCGGCGGATAGCCGCCATTGGCGTTCAACTTCTCCCGACTACGTTGCCCGGCTCACTGAGGCGCTCCGCGACAGCCCCTGCGCCTGGCCCGACGATGGGGATGAGGAGTTTCGCCATTACATCCAACTCGATCCCGGCATGGCGTGGCGATTGCCTCGCTTGATTGTTCGGCTTCGCGAAGGGACGGTGGCTGCCGAAGAGCTTGGGCAGCGGGTCCTGCGGGAGCGTCTCGAGGCCATGAAGGAACTGGCTTACGGGGCGAGCCACGAAATCAATAACCCACTGGCTAACATCTCCGGACGGGCCCAGATGCTCCTGAAAAGGGAGGGGGATCCCCATCGCCGCCGCATGCTCGCGGCCATCGACTCACAGGCGCTTAGGGCTCACGAGATGATTTCCGACTTGATGCATTTTGCGCGACCTCCACGGCTTGAACGACAAAACCTATGTGTTGCAGCACTCATCGAGCAGATTGTCGCCGAGTTGGAATCAGAACTCGTCGAGCGGCGAATCGCCTGCGAGATCGACAAGCGTGGGTCGTGCGACATGATATTCGCCGATAGCGATCAGCTTCACATGGCCGTCAAAGGGGTGATTCAGAATTCCATCGAAGCGATTGGGGTCGACGGGCGCATCGTCGTCACGATTCGAGCGGCTGACGCACGGGATCGCATCGAGTTGACGATCGCCGACACTGGGCGAGGCATTCCCGCAGAGATTCACTCGCGGATGTTTGACCCCTTTTTCAGCGGGCGTGAAGCGGGGCGCGGCCTTGGCTTTGGCCTGGCAAAAGCGTGGCGAATCGTCACCGATCATGGGGGATCGATCGAGTTGGCCGACGAGGCGGGTTTTTCGACGGCGTTTCGCCTCTGTTTCCCTTTGGTTACCCCCACGGTGTAGAATGCGAGTGAGTCCTCCCTTCAGGAGGCCACGTTGATGGATTGGATCAAGGACACTTCTCGTGCGATGGCTCCTGCAACTCGGTGGGCGGTGGCTTACGTCCCAGGTATGGCGTGGGGTCCGTGAAGGTGTGCGGCAGCGGCCCTCTTCGGCGACTAGCGACCATCGTCCCGATCAACCGGGAGTTACCGATGCTGCCCCTGGATCCTCAACGGCGATCGAACAAGGATGCGTGTTAGGGGTCGTATGCCGTTCGCGCCGATTGTTCGATGGTTTTGCTGAAGCCCTGACGAGGAAACGTACGATCGAGGCGAGCCAGTTTCGCGTGGCTAGTGGACTGCTGGCCGGGGCGCCGGTGGTGGTCGTTCTGCCGCACGAGACTTCGTCGAGTTTAACCCGCGTGCTCACCGCGCTGGTGGATGGCCATCACCCACGGTTCATCGTCTCCGTGGGCGAAGGGGTGAGTGGCGGGGAGCAGGTCCTCGAGGGGCATGTCGTCGTGGCGACAGAGCTTGTCGGACCAGCGGGCCAGCGGCTTGAACTCGATGGTGCGAGCCCAGGTGCCGAGTGGGTTCATCGCGGCAGGATCGACGCAAGCAGCGGGCACCCTGGCGAGCCGCTAGCCATCGATGCGTGGAGTTGGCAGAATGCGGCAGCTTGCCAGTCGGTCGGCGTGCCGCTGGTGGCGCTGAGCGCCATCACCAAACCATGCGCCACGCGGGAGACGCCCGGTGCGGAACTGCTTCGCCCCTCGTCGACCCTCGCGCGGAGGACGGGGACGTTCGCCGGGCTCGCGTGGCGACAGCCGAAGGAGCTCAAGCGGGCGTGGCAGCTCCAAACGGCCGCCTGGCAAGCGTGCGACCGCGTGGTCCAACTGGTGAGTTTCATGGCGAAGGCCTCCGTGGTGAGGTGATGCCAAGTTCCGCGACCAACTGATTCATGCCCCTCACGATTACCAGCCGCACGACCGATCGGATCCCCATCATCTGGCGCGGCCTCACGCCGTCGAGCCTCGCCGGCCAGAGCTTGACCGAGCTTGCGCGGATACCGATCTCCCACGGCAACCGCCAGATCCCCATGGGAGAACTCTTTGTCTTCTCGGGGAGTACGAGCGACTGCCAGTGGCGACTGGAGGGGGATTTTCGCTCGGTCCACTACGTCGGCGCTGGGATGACGTCGGGCAAGATCCATGCCATCGGCCCCGTGGGTCGCCATCTCGGGAGCCGGATGAAGGGGGGGCAAATCATCGCGGAGCAGGACGTGGGAGATCACCTGGGGGCCGAGATGCGCGGGGGCTTCATCAATGTTGCGGGCAATGCGGGCGACCATGTAGGGGCGGCTTATATTGGATCGAAATCGGGCATGCGGGCTGGGACGATCGTCATCGAGGGAAACGTGGGGACTCATGCCGGGTACGCGATGCGGCGCGGAAGCCTCATCGTCAAGGGAAACTGCGGCGATTGGCCCGCCTACCGGATGCGGGGCGGGACCTTGATCGTGGGAGGCACTTGTGGCGAGCGACCAGGGGCCGAGCTGCGCCGCGGGACGATCCTCCTGGCCGGCAGCCCGCCGCCGCTCCTGCCGACGTTCCGCTATGCCTGCCACGGTCGACCGATCGTCCTCGGAGTGCTGACGCGAGAACTCAGGACGCTGGGGATCGAGCTTCCCCTCGATCCCACGATGATGATGGCCTTCTACAATGGGGATCTCAACGAAGGGGGACGGGGTGAACTGTTGGTTGCGGAACGTTGAAGCGTTGTTGCCGCACTACGGGATCACCGGCACGATTTCGATTTTCTCGAACGAAAGTTCGGCCAGCAATTTCTCAAGTTCCATAAGTTCCTGCTCAGCTTGCGCCCTTTGGTTCTCGAGCCCGTGGAGGTCCCGGGCAAGTTGCTGCTGATTGGCTTCGCGCTGGCGCTGCTCCATGAGATCGCTTGTCAGCTTGTCGACTAGTCCCGTTATCCCCTTGTGGCGACCATTGATCGATTCGATCTCGATCACCAGCTCGTCGAGCAGCTCGCTCAGCTTGTTCATCTGACCGCTGAATCGCCCCCGGCCAGTTGCTTGCATCTGCTTGAGGTAGGCGATTTTGGCTTGAGCCAGTTTTTCCTCGAGCAAGGCCTGTTGATTTCGTAAGTCGGCTTGTGTCTGCACGACTCGCATGTGGGCTTCGGCAAGTTTGGCTCGGGCCGCATCGAGGTCACTTGGTGTCACATTTCCCACCTGATGGGCCGCCAAGAGTTTCTTTACCAGACTATCCTGAGCCGCGTGGATCTGCCTGGCCGCTTCCACTGGAGAGTCCTTTTCAAGATTGGCACGGAACTCGGCAAGCCCATGTTGATGACGCCCCACTTCGGCCTCGAGGGCAGCCAGCAGGGGATCGGCCTGCTGTTGTTCGGTCGCGTGAGTGTGTAGTTCATCGATTCGTTCCTCGATGGCCGCCCGCTGCGCTTCGAGTTCGACCCGTCGAATTGCGTCTTCTCGGAGCCGGGTCGCAAGCTGCTGAAGATGTTTCTGTAAGGTCGTCGACGACTCGATGGGACCGCCCTCCGCTTTCAATTGCTCGTTCGACAATTCGGAAATTCGGCTATCGAGTCGGGTAAGCTCCCTTTTTTGTTCATCGATGGCCCTCACCATGCGATCGAGATCAGCACGGTGTTTCTGTTCGAACAAATCATTCAGATGCTGCGAAAAGATTTCGACGACCGCGGGGGGGGCCGCTTCGTCGAGCTGCTCCCAAAGAGTCTCAAAATCCCCTTCCGTGATGGAAATCAGGCCGAAATTCAGTTGGAGTGTAGCATGCGTCATCCCCGTGACATCCGCGCCCGAATAAGAGAAAGCTAGTGAATAAGGGGTCAAAGCCTTCGCATCCAGGTCCTTGCGCCCAAGGTCTTGAGCTAGTCGCTCGCCGATTTGCTGTCGGAGCAGCTTTGTAACGCTCTTTTCGATTGCTGCGTTGGAGGACATTAGTGGGGAATTGATTTGCATTTTTACCAGGTAGGTGACCGTGCTATGCATTTGGGCTTCTTGGCTACCTTCTTGGCCGCGCGAGGGAGCGGCGATAAGCAAAGCAAGAAGCAGGGGAAGCAGGATGTTGCGAGTGGGCATCAAACACCTCGTTTCAGGATCGGGGGGTGATGTGAACAATTGTATCGATTCAGTCAACTGACGGCGAAAAAGTCTGTCCTAAGGATTTCAACACGGAGGCCAACGAGCGGGGTTTGGATCGAATCGTACTCCTAGGTTATTGAAATAGCCCAACCTCAAGGGACGCGCCGCCCCGCCAATAACATCTCCGTGTCTCTGTGTCTCTGTGTTTTTTATCCACTTCAACCATAATCCGCTTATGGATGTACCATCTCGTTGAGGGCCTGTTGGGCCGCGTCGCTGATCGGGCTGCCGGCATAGTTAGCGGCGAGTCTGCGGTAGCTTTCCGCCGCGATACCGGGATTCGACTCGGCATCGAGACCTGCCAGGGCCAGCCGTTTCGCACCCGTGCGGAGCCAGGCAAGTTGCCAGTCGTCGGCGGGCTGCCGGTAGCTCGCTGCCTCGAGCCGCGCCAGTTCTTCCTGAAGCCGTGCGAGTCGTGTTTGCTGGGCCAACGTCTCGAAGAAGTGCTGGTCACTTGACGGGGCTTGGGTTTCGGTACTGGCCAGTAGCTGCTCGGCGGTAGCGATGGCGGAATCGAACTGCTGGTTGAGCTTGTTGAGTTCGGCGAGTAGCTCGGCTGCGGTTGGTTCCTCTATCGTGGCCACGCTCTCCCCCTTCCTTTCGGGACCGAGTCGAGTGGCGACGACATATCCGGCGATCAACAGGCATCCAGTGGTTATTGCGCCGGCGGCTAGCCGGCGCTGCCGGAATCGCTTTCGGGCAATCCGATCGATCCGCTGCGGATCGAGTGCGATGACTGTCGACGACACCGCGGCGTCGGCGCTGTGAAGCACCCGAGCCAAAGGAGTGGTGTCGGGATGGAGTGGATTAGGGGTCATGTGGTTTGGCTATCGAGCAGGTTGTCGGGTAGGATTTGTGTCAACTGCTGCCTGGCGCGAGTCAGTCGCGTCGAAACGGCGCCGGGCGAGATTCCCAGAACCTCGGCCACTCCGGCAACCGGCATCTGTTCGAGGTAATGGAGCACCACCACCTCGCGGCTCGCGGGGGGCAGTGACTGGATGGCCTGACGCACATGCTTGTTCCGTTCGTCGGTCTCGAGGGGATGTGGCTGGAGGACGACTTCGTCTGGCTGGGCCCCCAGCGCCCAGAGCCGCAACAGCAAGCTTCGCCGCCGCTCCTTTCTCAGGTGAGCCCGGCACTCGTTGATCGTGATCCGCGTCAGCCATGTTCGCAGTGACGATCGAGCCTGAAACCGCCGGCGGGTCATCAGGGCGCGGACAAACACTTCCTGAACCAGGTCGGCAGAGCGGTCGTCTCCCGGCCAACCGAGCAGGCGGCTGGCCAAATGGGCGAGGGTGTGCTGATAATGGTTCACCATTTCGGTCAGTGCGCTGGGGTCTCCGGCCGCAAACCGCGCGGCAAGCTCGGCCTCGTCGCTCTCTGGTGGCAAGGGGGCCCGCGGTGGGTGCATGCACGGCTGCAACTGGGCTCCCCTTGCTGTTTTGTGCCGTGTGGCGGATCGTGTTTTGGACCATCGCGTGATTAGATGCGCGAGGGTCCCCGAAGCTTACCGATAAAATCAGCAATTGACGAAAATCAGGCCACTCCCGCGGGACTCGCAAGCACCATGGCGCCATTATCACCGAGCACCGACATCGGTGCGATCATTTTATGCGGTGGCGGGAGCCGCCGGATGGGGCGCGACAAGGCGTGGCTCCCGTTCGGCCAGGACACCACCCTGCTCGAGCGGATGGTCCGGCTGGCAGGTGGGGTGGTCGAGCCGTCGGCCATTGTCGTGGTCGGCGGGGCCGAGCAGTCGCTCCCCAAGCTCCCGAGCGAAGTGCGGGTCGTCACCGACCGCTGGCCAGACGAGGGGCCACTGGTCGGGCTGGCGACAGGGTTAACAGCGCTTTCCCCGGAAAAAAACTGGACCCTGGTTTGCTGCTGTGACCTTCCCCTCCTCAAGCCGGAAGTCTTGCAGCTTCTCATCGAAACTGCCCGGCAATCCGATTCGAATCCCGCTTGCGAGGGGGTAATCCCACGAGTCGACGAGCGCTGGCAACCGCTGACGGCCATCTATCGCACGCGGCTGCTACGGCGCGCTAACGAGCTACTCCAGCAAGGGAGACGCCGGATGACCGACCTGCTCGAAGCGATTGCCGTACGAGAGCTGGGTGCAGCCGAATTGCAGCAAGTCGATGCGGAACTCGTGAGTTTCCGACACTGCAACACTCCGGAGGAGTATGAAGCGCTCCTTCCTCTGGCCGAAGACTAGGATCCGGAGACAGACAACTGCCACAACGGCTCGTCGAACGTGGGCAGGGCCACCCATCGTAGCACGACGGTCTCCGTCGTGAGGAGTGAAAGTAGCACGACGGTCTCCGTCGTGAGGCGATTCGCTAACCGCATCCCCTGGCACCAACTT